>JABZLB010000044.1 GCA_015256945.1 Prevotellaceae bacterium
ATCAATAAGGTAACTTCCTTATTTTCAGACAGATATATTTTTTATAATTATCTTACGCTGCAATAATAACGCGATAGTGCCGTAATTGTAATTATGTTGAGTGTAAAATCTTGTATTTCAGTATATTAATGATGCTGTAAACGGTTTCCCTTTACGGTGTAAAGACAAAACGATTACGATGTAATGACAACCCGATTACATCGTAAAGGCGAGTTAATTACATCGTAAAGACGATGCGATTACATCGTAAAGGGAACACAATTACGGCGTAAAGACAACACAAAAGTGCCGTAATCTCAAAACGTGCCTGTTTCAATGGTAAATTATGTATGTGTTTTTGGTTTGGGCTGTGCTATGTAATCTCCTTCTCAGTATGCTTTAAAGTATAATTTTTCATGTAAAAAAAGAGTATAGAGAAGGCAGCCATCCTCAAATATAGAGAATGGCTGCCTGTTTGTTTTTCGTTGTGAAGCAATATGCTTCACAATATTAATCTGTTATATTACAACTAATTAAACCGGAATATCTTTATTTACATTCTTCGAGAGGAATACGGCATAGCAGAACATGTAAGCCACAGCGAATAATGGAATATAATATGAAACCATGTAGCTAAACTTGTCAGCAACATAGTTTTGAATCAGAGGGAGCACGCCTCCACCTACTACCATTGCCATGAAAATGCCGCTGGCCTGTTCGGTATATTTGCCAAGGCCTTCGGTTGAAAGGTTGAAAATGCTGCTCCACATGACTGAAGTGCACAGTCCGCAGAACACAAGCAGGATGGCACTAAGCGGTAATGTTACCATGGTAAAGCTCGAACCTGTGAATACTGGGAACGGACTGGTAATGGTTTTGGGCAGGAACATGGCAAGAATGATGAGCAGAAGTGCCACACTTGTAACGGTAACCATCATCTGACGACTCGATACTTTCGATGCAATAAAGCTTGATACAAAACGGCCTACCAGCATCAGGAACCAGTAAGTACCAGCTGTAAAGCCACCAATAATGGCAGCTGCTACCGTAGGATTAAGCGTAAAGAGGCCCGCTCCCTTATTGGTAATATCCGAAAGATAGAAGTTCAGTGTTCCCGGAATGCCCACTTCCACACCTACATACAGGAATATGGCAAAGGCACCAAGCTTGAAATGGCGGAAGTTGAACGGGCTGTGCTCGTAAACAGAATTTTTGGAAGCACCATTGTCAGGGTCGGCAATTGGGATAAAACTCAATATAACGAAGGTCAAAGCAAATATGCCCATGGCAAGGAAAAGCACCTTGTCTACGTTTGTGATGGCAGTATCTTTTGTTACTGTACCGATGAGAGCACCCACAAGCATTGGGGTAATGGTTCCCATCAGCGAGTTGAGCGAGCCACCGATAAGGCATAGCTGGTTACCTTTATTACCGCCACCGCCGAGTAAGTTAAGCATAGGGTTAACCACAGTGTTGAGCATGCAAACCGATATACCGGCAACAAAGGCACCTAAGAGGTAAATAAAGAAGTTGCCCGGGAGGTTAAATATAATAGTATCGGTGAGTAACTGGCCTGAAAGGAATTGAATAAACACACCGAAAAAACCAAATGCAATAGCAATGAGCGCGGTTTTTTTATAGCCCACTTTTGTCAAAAGCTTTCCTGAAGGAATGCCCATAAACAGGTAAGCAAGGAAGTTCATCATGTTACCCATCATGCCTAAGGTGTTGCTTCCCTCAAATTCAGGGCGGTTCTTCCAGATGACACCGATAGGCGCTGCAAGGTTAGTAACAAAGGCAATCATTCCAAAAAGGAATATCATTGCCATAATCGCGATAGCGCGACCTTTTTGATTTGTATTTGCCATATTTGTTTTTATTTAATTAGGATTCGGTTTAAAAATCGGACGTAAAGGTAACAAAAAAGAATTAAAAACCTATATACGATGTAACGTTTTTTTGCATTATTCGGGGTCATTGGCACCTAATGCCGCAATATTTCTCATTAAGCCATCGTATTTAGCGCGCTTTACCGCCGAGCCTTTAAATAATACGCGGTATTGTTCGATGGTAAGATGGTTCCATTTCTCACGTGTCATTTGTAAAAGTTCTTCGCGGGGTTGTAATTCAGTAATATCGGTAGGGGTTGCAAATTTGTTCCATGGGCATGCCTGCTGACATCGGTCGCATCCGTAGATAACGTTGCCCATGGCGCGCTTTGCCTCTGCACTTATGTCGCCCCGATTCTCTATGGTTTGGTACGAAAGGCAGCGTTCGGCGTTGAACGGCTGTTGTTCGGGTGCGCCGTTTGAGCGATTTTCGGACAGGGCATGGGTGGGACACGCATTGATACACCTGCTGCACGAACCGCATTTACTGGCTATTGGCGTGTCGTAATCGAGCTGGAAAGGCAGGAATAATTCTCCTAAGAAGAACATGCTACCCGCATGGGGAATTATCAATTGGCGGTTTTTGCCAATCCATCCCAGGCCTGCCTGTACGGCCCAATAACGTTCAAGCACGGGTCCGCTGTCAACAAATACGCGGAAAGGTTCTTGTTTTTCTTCAGGTTGCAACGTATTTTGTTGTGCGTTTACAGTATGATGAGCAGGCGATTCCATTGTGTTTGTCCTGACATCTTGTGCCGAATTATCTTCAGACAAAGTGCTGTCTTGTTCTTTTTTTTCAATAGCGAACGCAGCAAGCTGTCGGAGCCGTTGCTTCATAACGTCGTGATAGTCTTGTCCTAAGGCGTAAGCGGCAATTTGTGGCTGGCCTTCAGGCAATTGCCTGGCAGGCGCATAGTTCATGGCTACGCAAACAATCGACCGTAAACCAGGCATGAGAAGTCGCGGGTCGATACGTTTATCGAGATAGTTTTCCATCCATTTCATATCGGCATTCATGCCTTTTTCGAGCCACGAACGCAGGTTTTCTTCAACTGCTGGCGCCACACGGGTGGCACGTGCTATGCCACAAGCCGAGAAGCCGAGCCTGTACGCTTCGGCCTTTATAAGCGCAGAGAGAGAAGATGAAGACATGAACGGAATATAAAAGATGATATTATTTACGCAAGTCCACTGCTTTGTAATTCATGCGTTATACAGCTCTTGCAGATGGAAGAAACCATTATTCGAACGTTTTGAAAGCGTAGCCCTGATCCTTTAACCATTGCAGCGATTCGGGAAGAGCCTTTTTCAGCTTGTCAATGCTTTTGAGCGAATCGTGGAAAGTGATAATAGCCCCGTTGCGTGTATATCGTTTTACGTTGCGCACCACATCGTCGGCTGTCATCCATTTTGAGTAATCGCGCGTTACAAGGTCCCACATAACAATGGTGTATCTGCGGCGAAGCCACCAGTATACCGAGTGACGCATCCAGCCATGAGGCGGTCGGAAGAGGTGTGATTTGATTAAATCGTTGGCCATCTCAGTATTCATGCCGTAGGTTAATGTCCAGTGTTTGAACGAGCCTATGTGGTTAAAGGTGTGGTTTCCCACCTGATGGCCCTCTTCAACTATCTGATTATACAGGTCGTGATAGCGCAAAACGTTTTCACCTACCATAAAAAAGGTAGCCTTTGCATTGAATTGACGCAGCGTCTCAAGGATGAAAGGGGTCGACTCGGGTATCGGTCCGTCGTCGAAGGTAAGATATACCGAGTGGTCGTTCTTGTCCATACGCCACAGGGCGTGCGGGTAAATCCATCGCAGAAACTTGGCTGGTTGTTCGATAAACATGTTGTAGCGTGTGTTGGATAAAAGGCGTCTGTCGCAGACATCATTCCCTTATGGGGATTCTTGTCTTCGGCAGACGCCTTTGAAGTATGATGTCAGCCGCCTTAGATTACTTTGTTAATCTGGTACGGCTACACTGTCAGCTCGAAAGAGCTGTGATATATTCAGCTTTACGGTTGCTCTATTCGTCCGCCCATTCCAATGTAAGTGCGGTAGAAATTATCGAGTTGTGCCTTCTGCCTGGCAGCGAGTTTACGGTCAACCAGTGACGTAATGGTATGAACCTGGTCAAGTATTGACATCTGGACCATACAATCGCGTTGTGCCTGAATAAAGCGAATACCTGTGAGCGACTGATAGTAACGCTCATACTGTGCAGCATCGTTCCATACAGCATTGAGGCATTTGAGAGCCTCTTTTTTCTGTCCAAGCAGAGCGTAAGCCTTGGCTATGTCGGTACCTCCGCTCATATAGTTCATCGGAACATTATATGTGGGGATCTCCTTATTAGCCTTTTGCAGCACCTTCAAGGCTTTATCCTTCTTGCCTTCGCCAATGAGTTGCAGGGCGAGCTGGCCGAAAAGTCTGCGGTGTGTGTAGCACATGCGCATCACAGTCTCGTCTAAATACAAGCCCGGACGGCTTAAACCGCCATACTTGTAGCGCGTCATCATGTTACGATACGTCTTTTCAGTATCGAAGTTTTTAGCGCCATGCGCGTTTGTTGTGAACGGAGTAATGCGGTTTGCCAGACCTTCTTGTATGAAGTTGTCGCCGAGATTCATATAGTTTTCCTGGCCAACGGTCAGCGCAACGTATACCGGACGCGTCCAGTTACACTGCGAAATCATCTCCAACATCATCAGATCGCCCTTGTAAAGAGCATTCTTTCCCGCAAGCGAAATAACCATACGGTCGGGTATTGTGTCGCTGGCCATCATCATTCCACTGCGTTTTACAGCAGCCTTGTCAATGGTTACGTAGAGCGTATCCGTAGGAATAACCTGTAAATCCGGATTCTTTGAGCGAACCCAATACTTCATAATGTTCTTCACTTCAAACGGATTGTCGCCAAACTGTGCACGTGCCGCTGCAGGATTTTGCTTGTAGAAGTCGATAATCTGTTGCTTTAGCGAGGGCTTAACCTCCACATATTCGTTGGTTCCCGAGCAGTAATCGAGGCGCGGCCATGATATAGGCACGGCCGGAGAATTGTATGCAGGGCGCTTCATCTGGTCGATATACCAGTCGGTTTGCAAATAGCTGAGGTTGCAAACACGTGCATCGGTGCGTACGCCCTCAACGTCCTGGTTATACCATAACGGGAAAGTGTCGTTGTCTCCATTGGTAAACAGGATAGGCGCGCCAGCGTCTTGCAGTGTCATTAAGTAGTTTTGGCCGAAGTCTCTACATGTGTATCGTCCTGACCTGTCGTGGTCATCCCACGTCTGGCTCACCATCTGGACGGGCACTAACAAGCATAACAGCGCAGCAATACTACTTACCAACGTTCCGTGAAGCTTCAGGTATTTGTTGAGCAAATCGATGACAGCTGCCACGCCTATGCCGCACCAGATGGCGTAAGCATAGAACGAACCTGCGTAGGCATAGTCGCGTTCGCGCGGCTGTACGGGCGTCTGGTTCAGATAAATAACTATGGCAAGTCCCGTCATAAAGAAGAGAAAGGCCACCACCCAGAACTGTCTGATGCCGCGTTTACCGCGAAAAGCCTGCCAAAACAGTCCGATGAGACCCAGCAACAACGGCATACAGTAGAACACATTATGACCTTTGTTGGTCTTCAATTCGTCAGGAAGCATGTCCTGATTGCCCAGCCTTGCATCGTCAAGAGGCTTAATACCTGTTATCCAGTTGCCGTGTTCCAGCTCGCCATTACCCTGTATATCGTTCTGCCTTCCAGCGAAATTCCACATGAAATAACGCCAGTACATAAAGTTACACTGGTAGGAAAGGAAGAACTTTATGTTGTCAATCTGCGACGGCATCTTCACCGTCATCTGCTCTCCACATCGGTCATAGGGAACCTCTGTGCCCTCAACGCCGCCCATCCACGACTCATAGTCCTGTGTGTGCGCCTGATCGTACATGCGAGGGAACAGCATATTCTGGGCATATTTGTACTTATTCTTGTGCGAAACAACAAAGTAAGAGTCTTTCTCATCCTTTGTTTTCTTTTCCTTTCGGCTGTAAATAGGCGCACCTTCCGACATTTCGGGCTTGCATATATTGCCATCTGTCTTCAGTGCTACCTGCGAAGTGTAGGCCTGCCCATACAGCAAGGGCCGGTCTCCATACTGGTCACGGCTCAGGTAAGAACCGAGCGTGAAGATGTCTTCCGGTGAATTCTGATCCATTGGAGGGTTGGCAACCGAGCGAATTACGATGAGCGCGTAGCTCGAATAGCCTATCATCAGCATCAGCATACACAGCAGAGCCGTATTCTTCAGGCGGGCCGAAACCAGGTATTCGGGCCGTTTGTTGACAGTTTTCTTATAGTTCAGCAAGAAGCCGACAATGCCCAGAACGATGATTCCGATAATAACCGCACTCCATCCATAGCCATAGAACGGTATGCCGATGAGGCCAAAGGCGATGAGGAACGATATATTTTCACGCTTTTTATTGCGGTCAACATAGCTCTCATAGATGGCCCACAGCACGGCTGCCACAAGAAGGGCAATGTAAATAACAAGCCCTGTGTTGAAAGGAAGACCCAGAACGTTGACAAACAGCAGCTCAAACCATCCGCCAACAGTTACAATTCCCGGTACGACGCCGTAGAGAACGGCTGCCACTAAGGCAAACGAAATCATCAGTGCCACCAGCGAACCTTTGGCCTCGACGTTGGGAAAACGGCGGTAGCAGTAAACCAACACGATGGCCGGCAGGCACAACAGGTTCAGCAAATGCACGCCAATGCTCAACCCCGTCATGTAAAATATCAGCACTAACCATCGGTCAGAGTGAGGCTCATCGGCGTGATCCTCCCACTTTAATATAAGCCAAAACACAATGGCTGTGAAAGCAGAGGAGTAGGCGTACACCTCACCCTCGACGGCAGAAAACCAGAATGTGTCAGACCATGTGTAGATAAGCGCGCCCACTAAGCCGCTGGCCTCTATGGCAATAAGCTTTGAGGTGGTTAGCTCGCTCCAGTTGTTCAGAACGAGTTTGCGTGTAAGGTGTGTGATAGTCCAGAACAGAAACAGGATGGTGGTAGCCGAAAGCAGAGCGCTCATCGTGTTTACCATACGGGCAACCTGACTGGGATCACTTACAAAATGGCTGAAAAGGTTAGCCGTAAGCATAAAGAACGGTGCCCCTGGAGGGTGACCTATTTGAAGCTTATAACCTGTATCAATAAACTCAGGGCAGTCCCAGAACGAGGCTGTAGGTTCAATTGTGGAGCAATAAGTGTAGGCAGCGATGATAAACGTCACCCATCCCAGCACATTGTCCACTAATCTGTACTGTTTCATTTATCAGTATTTATAATTGTGTTATTGCAATAAATCAGTGCAAAGGTAATAAAAAGCCTGTATAGTGCCACCTTTTGCATGAGGTTTTAATAAAATTAAGGAATTATTCTGGCGTAAGGTTTTATAAGGTCTTGTGGCGCCATGCGTGAAACCGTAGCCGTGGCAGTAACAGGGAACAGCGCCGTGGGTATAGTGCTTTACGGCCTGACGACACAGGCATTATTATGTTTTGCCGTATGGTATATATCGTAATGGTTAAGGGTTTACAGGGTATAGGTTGTCGTTCGGCGGCCGCCGGCAATGCAGCTGACGGCCGTCACACCCGTTGTTTGGCGGCCGCCGTACGTGTTGCTGACGGCCGTCGAACAATGAACGTATGCGCGTAAAGCCACAGGTCTTGCGCCATAAAGCGTTATAGAAACAGGCTTACACTGTAAATCAATACGATGTAACGCAATATCTTTCCGATGCTGATGCTGAGAAGAGAAATAAAGATATTGCTGCGCATCAGGCCCAGGGCAATGGTGATGGCCGAGCCTATAATAGGTAAAAAAGCAAAGAATCCCATCCAGGCACCGTGCCCTGCCATGAACCGTTGTGCCCGGTTGATGTCGGCCTGCTTAACATGAAGGTAGCGTTCTATCCAGTCGAGACGTCCCAATGAGCCTATCCAGTAGTTAAACATACCGCCTGCAATGTTGCCCGCCGAACCGTAAGCTACAAGACCTGCCGGGTTAAGGCCTGCGGCAAGCAAGGCTGTCATTACCGTTTCGCTGCTGAAGGGGATAAAGCTTCCGGCCAGAAATCCTACCAGAAACATGCCCAGATAGCCATAGTTAATTAAAATATCGTAGAGGGCAGCCATAAGTTATACGCAGTGATAAACAGGGAAATAAGGGTAACGACTATAAAAAAGATGTTGGAAAGCCGTGAGTGGGTCAGTGAGATAAAATGGCCGATGAGCGGTGCTGTAAAAATAATCATCAGACTTAATAGATAGTCGAAGTGTTGTGGTTGCAGCATAATGAATATCAGACAACACGCATCAAGAGTAATGAAAATTTCGTAAAACAAACGCGTTTTTATGCGGTCCTGATAGCTGTAAAGCAAAAAATGCACAGCCCCTGTGAGGGCAAGCAGTGTAACAAAAACCAGTGTGACAAGGTGATGACTATCGAGAGAGGCAAAGCAGAAAGGCTTTTCAAACTGTAAAAGTTCAAGAAAGTGTGACCCTAAATTTTGTATTGTACCTGTGTAGGCATAATAAGCAGCTGCAAACCAGTAGGGAACGATGATGCCAATAAGCGATGCAGCCCATGTTTTCGGACTGAAATCCATGAGATATACCGCCATCATAACCCATATTACAGGTACAAAATACAAAATCTGAACAAAGTAGAGGCTGCATATTCCCAGTGCAATAAAGGCATAAAAAACACGTCCGGTAGCACTCTGTTCCTGATAAGTTTTGAACAACAGCTGCATCATCACGATGATACAAAGCTGTACAACACCTGTGGTCAGGGCCTTAAAAAGAAACAGCGACATCACGGTCATGACAAGAAACGAGCACGAAACCATGCGGCTGTAAATGCGAATGAGCGAGTTTGCATTGTTAAGCTCAACCATCATATAGGCTGATGTAGCAAGCATACCCGTTTGTAGCCACAGCCCTTCCTTCACAATGCCACCCGATAAACAGGCTATAAGGCTGTAAATCGTGATGACAGGCAAGGCCCATCTCGATTCGGCTATCTTGTTTTGTAAACGTTTTGTCATGATTTGTTCATCCTGAAACAGTAGACATAACCATCTGTCGGCTGGCAGATGGTTATGTAAAAAGCATATTATAAGTCTTGTCCGATGTCGCGACGAAAGTATTTATCCGTGAAGTTTATTTTCTGTGCTTCGGTAAAACTTTTTTGCAGGGCTTCGGCCTTGTTGCGTCCGTATGATGATACGGCGATGACACGGCCGCCGCTTGTCACCACATTGCCGTCGTGAAGAGTCGTTCCTGCGTGGAACACAATGCTGCCGTCAATCTGGTCGAGGCCTGTAATGGGGTAGCCTTTTTTATAGGCTTGCGGATAGCCGCCACTTACAAGCATGACACAAACGGCCGAACGGTCGTCAAATTCAACCTTGCATTGGTCAATATTACCGTTTGCAACGCCTTCGAAAAGGTCAACAATGTCGGTCTTTAAACGCAACATGACGGTTTCGGTTTCAGGGTCGCCCATGCGGCAGTTATACTCAATGACGTAGGGTTCACCCTTAACATTAATAAGCCCGAAGAAAATAAAGCCCTTGTAATCAATGCTTTCTTCAGCCAGTCCGTTTACAGTTGGACGTATAATACGGTCTTCAACCTTCTGCATCCATTCCTTATTGGCAAAGGGAACAGGCGATACACTGCCCATGCCGCCGGTGTTAAGACCCGTATCGTGTTCGCCAATGCGCTTGTAATCCTTGGCTTCGGGCAGTATCTGATAGTGCTTACCGTCGGTCAGTACAAACACCGAGCATTCTATTCCGCTAAGGAATTCTTCGATAACTACTTTGGCAGAAGCGTTGCCAAACATACCGCCGAGCATTTCTTTCAGCTCTTTTTTTGCCTCGTCGAGGGTAGGAAGTATAAGTACTCCTTTGCCTGCGGCCAGACCGTCAGCCTTTAAAACGTAAGGAGCTCCGAGCGTTTCGAGAAACCTTAGGCCTGCATTGATAGTGGTTCCGTCAAATGTAGCATAAGCGGCTGTGGGTATATTGTGGCGCTTCATGAACGCCTTGGCAAAGTCTTTGCTTCCTTCGAGTACAGCTCCTTGGGCTGAAGGGCCAATGACGGGTGTGGCAGAAGTGCGGGGGTCGCGCTTAAATTCGTCGTAAATACCGTTTACAAGTGGGTCTTCAGGCCCTACGACAACCATGTCGATATGGTTTTCAACGGTGAAGTTTTTGAGCGCATCGAAATCGTTTACGCCAATATTTACATTGGTTCCAAGCTGTGATGTGCCGGCATTTCCAGGAGCAATGAACAGCTTTTCACACTTTTTGCTTTGTGCAATTTTCCAGGCAAGAGCATGCTCGCGGCCGCCGGAGCCTAACAATAAAATTCTCATGATGGTAGGTTTTTATTTGAGATAGTCGAAGAAATAGCGCGAAATACGTTCGTGTAAGTGCGTTGACTGATGCCCTCGCATATTATGAGGTTCGCCCGGATAAACGAAAAGGTCGGGCTGTATGCCATCATTGATACACTGTTTTAAGAACGAAAAGGTATGCTGCGGGAGCACAACAGGATCGTTTAAGCCAATAATAATCTCTAAACGACCCTTTAAGTTCTTGGCTTTGGGTATTAAACTTGAAGACAAGTAGCCCGCATGGTTATCCTGTGGACGGCCCATATACCGCTCGCCATACATGATTTCGTACCACTTCCAGTCAATAACCGGTCCGCCTGCAACACCTACTTTAAACACGTCGGGGTAAGTAGTCATGAGGTTGATAGTCATAAAACCACCAAAACTCCATCCGTGAACACCTAATTTATCAGCATCAACGTAGGGCAGACTCTTCAGGAAGTCGACACCTTTCATCTGGTCTTGCATTTCCACATCGCCCAGATGGTGGAAGGTAACCTGTTCAAAATCACGCCCTCTATTCTCGCTTCCACGATTATCGACGATGAAAAGCAGGTATCCGTTTTGCGCCATGTAAGTCTCCCATGAGCGACTTCCCCAGTGCCAACGGGCGTCAACGTTGTGCGCGTGCGGGCCACCGTACACGTAAACAATGGCCGGATACTTTTTGTTTGGGTCGAAATGAAGAGGTAATACCATCCTGTAATAAAGGTCAGTCTGCCCATCAGCCGCCTTAATAGTACCGCATTTATACTCGGGAACAGCATAGTCTTTCCATGGGTTTTCGGCGGTAAAGTAACGCGTTGTCTTCGCATTTTCAGTATTTACAACAGCTATATTGCGTGGAATATCAGGTGCAGAATAGCTGTCTACGACAAATTTTCCTGACGGGCTAAGCTGTGCAGTATGCCAGCCTATGCCTTTTTCATCGATACGTGTGCGCTTGCCTGAATCGACATTTACCGAGAAAATATTGCGCTGTATGGGGTTACACTCGTTGGAAAGGATAATAATGGAGTGGTTGTCAGGGTTGAATCCTACAACGTTTTCGACAACCCACGGGCCTTTTGTAAGCTGTTTGAGGAGCTGTCCGTCCTTATTAAACAGGTATAAATGGTTGTAACCGTCGCGCTGACTTTGCAGAATAAACTTGCTATTATCCCATGGTAGGAAGAGGATAGGGTGCTGGGGTTCGACATATTTCGCGTCGGTTTCGTGATAAAGCTCGGCTAAGCGGTCGCCCGTTTCAGCGTTATAGCTTACCAGTTTGCAATTATTCTGGGCACGATTCAACTCAAAAAGATAAACAATTTTTGAATCAGGACTCCACGCTACGTTCGTAAAATAGCGGTCGATAGGGTCTCCTGCTTTCAGATATACGGTTTTATTGGTGAGCAAATTATACACGCCGATGGTTACTTTGTGCATGGGTTCGCCCGCCATAGGATACTTAAAGGGGGCCGGTTTGGCCATACGCGTGCCGCTTTCAGGCTCATATTCAGGTTCGGGTATGTCAACAAGAGGATAGTCTGGCACCATACTTTGGTCCATTCTGGTAAATGCAAGCATCGTCCCGTCGGGGCTAAAGAAGGTACCTTTCGTGTATCCGAACTCGTTTTGATGTACACTTTGTCCGTAAAGTATGTTGCGCGAAGCATCGGTTGACACCTGATGGTCGTTGCCATTAGCATCAATTACGTGTAGCTGATAATCGTCAGGATTGACGTATGCCGTAGCTTTCGACGTGGCATTCCAATCGGAATGAGAGAACCCTTGCGTCGATTGCGTCCATACAATCTTATGTGTTTTGAAGTTGAAAAGCTGGCGAAGATGGGCATATTCAACCATAATAACAGGCTTGTCAGGATATGGAAAAGAGGCATCGGCAAGCGTAAGCAGTCGGGCTTCCTGTGTATTTCCTGCCCATTTATTAAATTGTTCAACGGTAAGAAGGGTTTTCTCCTTACCCGTTAACTTGTCAATAATACTGCATTTATCCACATCAAGGTGCACCAGATTGTCGCCCCACCAGGCCGTCCACCTGTTTTGGGGAATCATGTTATGATAGTTTTTACCTCCGAAATTGAGGTCTTCGAGGGTAAAATGTTTCAAATTTTGTGCACTTGCCTGTTGCATAAACTGCTGACTTGTGAGAAAAACGATGGCTGTTATGACCATCGTTGAGAGCTTAATCTTCATCATCGAATCGACTGTTCTTGCCAAATTTCTGTGCGTTTCTTCGGCCGTTTCCACCTTTGAAGCCTTTACCGGGACGGCCTTTGTAGCTGTCGCGTCCTTTAAAATCGTCGTGTTTTTTAAAGCTTCTCCGTGGCTTTGTATCACCATTATCCCATGACTCGTCACGGTTTTTGCGGTTGTCACGACCCTTGTATGCTTCACGGTCTCGTGAACCATAGAGTTTTGATTCGAACGAATGGAACTTAAACGAACGAATATCGCCCTCTTCGTTGGCCTCTTCGCCTTCTAATCGCTCCTTAAATTCGCGGTTTTTCTTAAACCGATGCTTTTGTGCCATCTCGCGTTTCTCGTCATCAGTCTTCACGATGCCGCCTTCAGAGCGAAACGATTTCATCTTTCCTTCAAAGAGAGTATATTTGCGAAGCTCACACTCCAAGCTGCCATTGTAGAGCGGTATCTTAATACTTGGCTTTAAACCCACCTGATCAAAGCACTCCTCCTTATATGATAAGATCCATGCTTCGTTGCCTTCAAACTCGTGCTTTAGCCTTTCACCTATCATACGATATGTGCCAAGTAGGTTGGAAGTAGATATGCGTTCTCCGTAGGGTGGGTTCATAACGATGAGGCTTTTCGATGCAGGCTTTGTGAAATCCTTAAAGTCCTGCTGTTCAATGGTGATGTCTTTTGACAGTCCTGCTGCTTTTACGTTGAGACGAGCAGTGTTTACTGCCTTCATGTCTACATCGTAACCGTAGATATGATGCGTAAATTCGCGCTCCTGACTATCGTCATTATATATCTCGTCAAAAAGCTTTTGGTCGAAGTCTGGCCACTTTTCGAAAGCGAATTCCTTGCGAAAAACGCCAGGCGATATGTTGCGGGCGATGAGTGCTGCTTCAATAGCGATGGTGCCTGAACCACACATAGGGTCAATGAAATCGCAATCACCTTTCCATCCTGTCATCATAATGATACCGGCTGCCAATACCTCATTGAGGGGGGCTTCCACGCTTTCCTGCCGGTAACCACGTCGGTGAAGGCTCTCGCCTGAAGCGTCGAGACAGAGCGTTGCCTGCTCATCGGCGATGTGAATATGAAGTCGTATATCAGGATTGCTGACAGAAATGTTCGGTCTTTCTCCCGTTTTCTCCCTGAATTGGTCTACAATAGCGTCCTTCACTTTGTATGTAACGAATCGTGAATTACGAAATTCTTCCGAATAAACAACGGAGTCAACAGCGAACGTTTTCCCTTTTTCGATGTATTGTTCCCAGTCTATTTTATGAATCTCATCGTAAACTTCTTCGGCTGAATGCGCTTTAAAGTGCTTGATGGGCTTAAGTATTCGTATTGCTGTATGCAGCTGAAAGTTTGCACGATACATCATAGCCTTGTCGCCTGTAAACGATACCATGCGACGCCCTATTTGTACATTGTTTGCCCCTAATTGGGTAAGCTCCTGTGCCAAAACGGGTTCTAATCCCATAAAAGTTTTGGCGATGAGTTCAAATTCCATTGTTATTTATAATATGGTTAAATGATTTTATTGTCTAAGAAAAACGTAATTAGTCGTGCATGGTTCTGTAAACGGCTTCTCCCGGCTTCATATCCTGCAGCACCCATGTGTTTGCACCTACAATACAATGGTCGCCAATGGTAATACGCCCCAGCACAGTAGCGTTGGCATATATCACTACATTATTCTCAATAATGGGGTGACGTGGTATACCTTTAATAGGATTTCCCTCGTCATCCAGAGGGAAACTTTTTGCCCCAAGGGTTACACCCTGATACAATTTCACGTTATTGCCAATGACACAAGTCTCTCCAATCACAACGCCCGTGCCGTGATCAATGGTAAAATATTCCCCAATCGTTGCACCTGGATGTATATCTATGCCTGTCTCCGAGTGCGCCATCTCCGTTAACATACGCGGAATGAGCGGCACTTCCATTTTAAAAAGCTCGTGAGCAATGCGGTAATTTGTGAGCGTTTTAATAACAGGGTAGCACGAAATAATCTCAGCAGTGCTCTTGGCTGCGGGGTCACCATTGAAGGCTGCCGTCACATCGGTGCCAAGAATCCTGCGCAGTTCAGGGAGTTTTTCGATGAGTATAGAAGCTCTTTTCTCTGCTTCGGCCTTGCATTTGCTACATCGAATATTCTCGCCGTTGTCGCATGAGTAGCACAATCCTGCAAGAATCTGTTCAGATAACAGGTGATATAGTTTTTCAACATTAACGCCAATTTGATATTTTATGGTTTCAATGTTGACTTGTGATTTTCCGAAATAGCCTGGGAAAAGGATAGAACGTGACAGGTTTATAATCTCTTCAAGGCGCTTGCCTGAAGGCAATGGGTTGCCATCCTGGTGTTGATGAAAAAGGCCTTGCAGCGATTGGGGATCTGCAAGACGGTCAATGGTCTCAGTAAGCGCGAGAGACATTCTCTGTGCGATCATCTTTATGTGTCAGTAAAATTTTAGGCAAAGTTACTAAAAAGCGTGATAATATCGAAGCAATAGCATTATTTTTTGTTTCTCACAATATAATGTAGCCTTGTGCATTATGATGGGAAGAAACCTGTTGGGTGCTTACCGTTGGAATGCTATACGGCAATACTGTCGAGGAACAACAGCAGACGGTTCGTAACATTTACGGATGAAACTCCAGAGTCAAAGTCGAGAGAGACGAGGTTCAGCTGTGGAAACATCTTTTTCAGCTTCTTTTCTATGCCTTTCGAAACGATGTGGTTGGCAATACATCCAAACGGCTGAAGACTTGCAACGTTGTTTACTCCCTGTTTCACCATGCCGATAATTTCGCTCGGCAACAGCCATCCCTCACCGAATTGTGCGGCAAACGACACCACGTTTCCTGCCTCTTCGGCCTCCTTAAATATATTAGTGAACGGCCGATAATATCGAAATCGTGATGCCAGTGCGTTCATTTTCTTCTGCCTTCTCCATATTAGTTGGTAGATGCTTTTCAGCACAAAGTCGGGTACTTTTGAGCTTTTCAACCCCATTTGCTTTTGTGCAATGGCATTCACAAACTCTTGTAAGAAGAAAGGTGACAATAGCGGAGGTACTACCTCAAAGCCCTTTTCTATGATACGTTGTGCAAGAAACTGATGGGCAAACGGATTGAATTTCAGGAAAATTTCGCCTACAATGCCCACTGCCGGTATTTCTTTGTCGTCAACTATGGCATCGAAAGCTTCTGCAGCTTCGCTGATGAGGTCCATAATTTCTGATGGCTTGTTTCTCAAAATAGGCTCTGCCACTACTGTCAAATAGTGCTCCCGGAGCTGCTCTGCCTTGTTATTGAACCTTCCTTGCGGTTGCTGTGCCTCTGCTTTTAGGCGCGAAACGGCCCCATGATACATTTTTGAGATAACATCACCATATAATAAAGATGTGGCAATTACGGGTGCCATCTTTACCCATGGCACGTCAAGGTTGTTGTCGTTGCCATAGTCTTCGCCCATCTGTGTGGAAACACCTATTGTAATTAGTGGTACATTGCTGAACCCGTTGGCGTCTATTGCCCGCCTGATCAGGGCTGTATAGTTGGTGGCTCTGCATTGTCCGCCGGTCTGACTCATTACTAACGACACGTTCCTGGTGTCGTATCGGCCCGACTTTAACGCTTTTACAAAGTCGCCTACTATCAGTGTTGCCGGGTAACATACTTCGTTATTAGCAAACTTTAGTCCCAGTTCGGCACTCTCTGCATCGCTCTGTGGCATCACCTCTACGTCCCAGCCGAATAGCCTGCACAGTGGCGGGACGATGGGTGTAAGGTATTCTGTAAAGTAAGGTGCAAGGATATGGCGTTGCACGGGCGGCAGCTTGTACGTCTCTTTTTCGTCTTCTCCCCCCACTTTAATATGCTCTTGTTTCTGTCCTTTCGGCGTATGGTCATTCTGTTTCTGCTCACTCAGCGATTCAATCAGCGAGCGAACCCTCAGCTTCAGGCTCCCGATGTTGCTTACATCATCTATTTTTAGCAACGTGTAAGGCTTGCCATGGTTCTTCATAATGGTACGAATCTCGTCCTGAATAAAGCTGTCAGGGCCGCAGCCAAAAGAAGTCATCTGCACGTAATGCACGTCAAAGGGCTGCTCTGCACACCATTGTCCGGCCTTAATAAGGCGGTTCATGTAGGCCCATTGTCGCACAAGGCAGGTATCTCCGGCCTCTATTTTCGTATTGCCTCTTACAATATCGTCGGATATAACATTAACTCCAAGCGCGGCAATCATTTCTGAAAGTTTGTGCTGTATCAGCGGATCGGTATGGTAAGGACGTCCTGCAAGCAGTATGGTTAGCCTGCCTTCACGTCTGCTCTGGATCAGAATTTGTTCAGCTTTCTGCTGTATATCGGTCACATAACTGTGCTGAGCGTCCTGTGCTTCAGCAAAAGCTGCGCGGGCTTCCTTACGTTTTACGCCATATTTATTGAGGAAACTGCATACCTCTTTTTGCAGCAGTTTCTCGTCTTTAAAGTTGATAACGGGCGAAACAACGTCGTTATTGAGTTTCATTGCGCTCCTGATAACATCTGAATAAGCCGATACCACAGGGCAGTTATAGCTGTTGTTGTTGCGCTTGTCGTCCATAGGCTCAAACACAACATAGGGCATAAATATAAACTTGGGAACGTCGTTGTCAATCGACGATAATATATTGTCGAGCTCTTGCACATGCGAGTGTACGAGCTTTGCAGGGAAACAGATATTGTCGCTCATCACCGAGCCAAGAGCTTGCTCGTATCGATGAAAGTCTGATTCGCTGCTAAGTTTCACCTCAAAGCCTGCTTCGGTAAACAAAGTGTACCAGAATGGGAACTCCTCATACATGTTCAGCACACGCGGTATGCCCACTATACCACGGCTTTTACGTGGTTTTTCTTTCTCTTTCCCAAAAACAAAACGTTTCTTTTCAGCGTAATTATAGGTGTAACAGTCGAATAACTGGTGATACTTATACGTGTAAATATTTTCGCCTTTCGT
>JABZLB010000059.1 GCA_015256945.1 Prevotellaceae bacterium
AATGCTCAGCAGCGTAATTGTCACTTTTAGAATTACCCTGACTATAAAGCGTAGAGCATCAAGTCCACCAATTAGGCCTCCAGCAATACCGCCTTCCAAAGTTCTTAAGCTGCAAGAAACCCTTTTCCAAAACTGGAACCTCCTACCAATGAATTGCCGACACCAGGTATAAAACCTCCTGCGAATCCTGCTACTTACATCTGCGGTCACGCCAGCAAGAAATCCTGTAGAAGATATTCCTTTGGCCAATCCGGCAGTTATAATCCAGAAGTTACCTCCTGTCATAGCAACGTTTACTTCCGATGCTAATCCTGCACCGATAGCTCCGGCTACTGCACCAGTGGAGAAGTAGCCAAGTCCCTTAGCATTAAGCTGGAATCCATGTGATACCCAATTGAAGTATAGTCCAATTAGCGTGAAAACACACCGACAGCCTTATCTGATTGACAGACTAGCTGCCAGTGTGAATTTATAGTCTTCAAGAATGTTTATTAAATACCCTTCGTTAGAAGAACTAAAGGTATTAAAACGGTTAATTACCACAGCTATTTTCTCTTCGGTCTCCTCAATACTATTCTCAACGAATCTGTGAGTACTCTTTTGTCATTTCTCATAATGAAGTTTGATGGTAAAACAAATAAGACTAAAGACTCATCGAGCCCTTGTTCTTTATCTTTACGTTCATAGTGTAATTGTACTGTAATTAAACGATTCTTTACATGTGTATTATTTTTTTTATATGTATTTGTTTCAGAACAGGGTAATAATTTCCCTACTATTATGTTCTTATCGCAAAATTCCAATTTTAAGGAATCGGGATTCATTACATATTCTCCTTTTAAATCAAAGAAAAGGTAATGCCAGCCATTGAAGTACATACTGCTAACCTTAACATACTGTCCTCCGATAAAGAAATGTCATAACTAAACTTGTTGTTGTTTAACGGAAGTATGAATCCCATATCGCAAGATTGGACAGATAACATAAAAATCATGTACAGCCCAAGCCATTTAATGTGTCGGCCACCAACTGTAACTATCGACAAAATCTTCATAATAGTTTTTATTTGCTACAAAATTACCTTTTAAAATCAAAGCATATAATCCTTGAAGGCCATAATTCGCTAAAAACAAATCATTTAATGCACGAGAATACCATAGGTGATGAGAGCGACAAACAGCAGTTCCCTACGGGCTCATAGGAAGAGTCCCTCATCCATAACGAATAGGATACTGCCTAAATTGTCCGTGAAGGCAAGATAATATTGCTTGTTTCATGATAGTCATCTATAAGCTTTTAAGCCTGATTTTCAATGCCACGCGCAAAGTGTCATTGGTTATTCGTTGACCATTATACGTAATGAAGTCTGATGGCAGGATAGACAACACCAAGGGATCTGCAACGCCAATGGACTTGTCTCTACGAATAAATCCTAAGCGAATAGAGAGAACCCCTTCCTTAAGTATTTTATACGTATGAATACCTTTGTCGGGCAACTTTTTATATATTAATAAGTTATCATCATTTGTCTGCAATTTAAGAGAGTCATAATTCACAGTACACTCTCCTTTCATAATACCGTAATTTAAATAATAGCAACCTTGAAAATACATACAACTAACACGAGTCGTACTTTCACTATTATGTAACTTCACGATCGCACTATTATAACCTTCAAATGTTTGCATATACCCAATATCGCAAGAGTATAACAAAATAATTGGCAGTAAAAAATAATAATATTTTAATTTATTGCCACACTGGATGTGTATCCCACCATGGATAATAATTGACAAAATCTTCATAATAATTCCTTTCATCTACAAAGTTTCCTTTTAATAGTAATGCGTTCAAGCCTTGAATTCCATAATTCACTAAAAACAAATCATTCAATGCACGTGACTGCCAAAGATGATGTAATTCATGGGGTAACACTACAGATAATCCACTATTTCCAGTAACTGTATGGGGACTAAATCCAGCAGAATACTCTAGATAGGGTTGGAAAACATCCATTAGCCCGCCTGTATATTTTAAAGTCAGATTTTCGGCATCAAAAGAAATTCTTCCTCCAAAAGCTGTATTTATCAACCCAAAAGAATTGAATGCAATATTACCCAAGTTATTTTCCCATTGCAATAACCTTTGCCCTTTACCTAAAGTCAAGTTTAATGGTCCGACTCCTAATGTTACTTTTGAAAACAAGCCTTTACCTGCTGCCCAGTTAAATCCGACCGATTGGCTTACGGTACCGATCATCTGATAACCAAGTTTTCCAGCTAATTTCCCTAAACGAGATGTCGCACCGAAGCCTTTTACCATTCCAAATCCTCCTGTGATAGACCAAGCACCTGTAGCGAGTCCTGCAATCCCAGCTTTCCACGCACTATCCCAATTACCTCCGAGAGTAGTATTATATGCAATATTTATGGTCCCACTATTCAAAATAGAGCTGGTTATACCTGCAGACTTAGATACAACTTCTTCTCCTGTGACTGTAGTTGTAGTAAGACCGGTTACTCCACCAGAAGATGCCAATGCAGAAGATACACCATAGCCAATTGTTGCACCAATAATTCCGCCAACAATGGCACCTTTCCAGGCATTTGGCTTCCAGTTCCAAAAAGCAGCAGTTCCTGATTGTATAGAAGCTCCTGCATAGGCTCCTATAATAGCACCAGCTATAAAGGGAACAAACCATGCTAACTCCCCACTCGGATCTGTATATTTCAGCGGGTTGTTCAGACAGTAGCTGTAACGATTGAAGTTCTGACTGTTGTCCGGCATCTGAACATAGTTGTCCGGGCTGAAGAACCGGCCAAGTACAGGGTCGTACAAGCGACCGTTCATATTGATGATGTCGAACTCGCTGAGCATCTCATGTCCCGTGTAGCCTTGGTGTAAACCTATCGTATTGAGTGTCACCGTCGAAGGTCTCGTCAAAGGTCTTCAGGACGCTACCTTTTATCATTGTAGCTTGTCTTGCAAAGATACAACATTTATTAGAAGTACAATAACTAATGCTGTAATAAAATTTAAATAAAATAGCGGGCTCTTTTGTATTTTTTGAAATAATGAAGAGGTACTTTTTGTTCTATCAACCTTGCTAACTTTGCAAAGGAAAATAGAA
>JABZLB010000060.1 GCA_015256945.1 Prevotellaceae bacterium
GAAGGCCACAACACTGATAACCCCAAGCTAAAAATCGAGTATAAAATTCGTCATCAACAGCAGGTGCACAGGCTAATACAGGTTGATAATCGGTAAAAGAGTGAACAGCTGATGTCATTGTAGGCAAGTTATCCCTTATTTCTTGCTCGCGACTTCCAGCAAGCAGAGCAATAATAGGCTTTGCTGGATTTAAACCATTACGTTTACAAAAATCCTCCCTGCTTTCGTGATAACTCGACTTAAATTCGGCAACTTCTTCTACCGTAGGATTACCCACATAGTGGATAGGGTAATGATGCTTTAACTCAAAAAAAGGAAGTTCAAAAGGAAGAATGGAGAAAAGCTCGTCAACATCGCGGCGAATGGCTTTGATTCGCCATTCTTTCCATGCCCAAATCTTGGGTGAAATATAATAGAAAACTTTAATTTGAGTAGTTTTGTGCAAGAATTTGGCTATCTTTAAATTAAAGCCCGGGTAATCGACAAGGATAACAACATCAGGTTGCCACGCTACAATATCGCGCTTGCAAAGGGCCATATTGTTGAAAATTGTTCGCAAATGCAACAGTACTGGCACGAATCCCATGTAAGCCATATCCTTATAATGCTTTACACATGTTCCACCTACGGCTGCCATTAAGTCGCCGCCAAAGAAGCGAAATTCTGCATTCTTGTCCTGCTTTTTCAAGCTTTTCATCAAACGACTGGCATGTAAGTCACCACTGGCTTCACCTACAATAAGATAGTATTTCATAAGCTCGGGAATTAGGAAACAAAGAAATATTTGTTCTTGTCAATTTGTAAAGTAAAAAGCTGTGGACAAAACCAGCCCTCACCATCACTATCAAAGCTTCCAGTTTTGCAACTGCTTCATAAAGTCGTAAGCCGTCACATCAACTTTTGTAGGCGTTATCGCCACATAGCCATTGTCGAGCGCATACTGGTCGGTACCCTCAATTCCCGGCTCATCGTTATGATAATGGCCAACCACCCAATAATAATCATAACCTCTGGGATGGCGACACTTATCTATCTCTTCGACCCAACTTCCGAACGTCATGCGGCAAACTTTTACCCCTTCAAAATGCTGACGAGCGGGGAAATTCACATTTAAACATATGCCTTTGGGAAGACCCTCTGACAGAACTTTACGTACAATTTGTTGCACATAAGGCCTAAGCGGTTCTAAATTTGCTTCTTCGTCATAATAACAAGAAGAGAATGCAACCGAAGGAATATACTTCATACAACCCTCTAAGGCTGCACCCATAGTACCACTATAATGATTATTCACCGAAGAATTGTCACCATGATTGATTCCACTCAATATAAGATCAGGTCGACGATCGCAACAAAGCTGACTGAGCGCTATCTTTATACAGTCGACTGGTGTACCACTGCATGACCAAACCTCTATATTTCCCATATTATGACGAGGCTTTAGACGAAGAGAATCAGTAGCAGAAAAGGCACAGGAATAACCAGAACGTGCGCCCTCTGGAGCCACGACAAGAACATCTGCCATCTCACTCACAAAATCAACCAGCTGTCGAATACCATGTGAATGATAGCCATCGTCATTGGCTATCAATATAAAGGGACGCTTATTCATCATTATCCTATATATTTAAATGCCATGCAAAAGTACGAAAAAAGCTTTAATTATCTACTTTATCCAACAAAATATGTATCTTTGCAACAAACTATGCTGCATCCTCAGCGGGATTTTTGCAGCGCAAAAATGCAGAAAATGGGAAAAATCATCGCTTTAGCTAATCAAAAAGGTGGCGTGGGAAAAACCACAACAACTATCAACTTAGCGGCGTCATTGGCAACATTGGAGAAAACTGTACTTGTTGTTGATGCTGACCCACAAGCCAATGCCTCAAGCGGTCTTGGTGTAAACATTAGTGAAGTTGACTGTTCACTATATGAGTGTATTATCGATCATGCAGATGTACGCGATGCAATTTATACTACTGACATTGATGGACTCGACATTATTCCGAGCCACATTGATTTGGTAGGAGCTGAAATAGAAATGCTCAATCTGGAGAATAGGGAGAAAGTTATAAAAAACATCCTGGATCCCTTGCGTAATGAATACGATTATATTTTGATTGACTGTTCACCATCACTCGGTCTCATCACAGTAAACTCATTAACAGCTGCCGACTCTGTTATTATTCCAGTACAATGTGAATACTTTGCTCTCGAAGGTATCAGCAAGCTTCTAAATACAATTAAGATTATAAAAAGCAAACTTAATCCTAAATTAGAAATTGAAGGATTCTTGCTTACAATGTATGATAGCCGCCTACGATTAGCCAATCAAATTTATGATGAGGTAAAACGTCATTTCCAAGAACTGGTTTTCAAAACAGTTATTCAACGTAACGTTAAGCTTTCCGAAAGTCCAAGTCATGGCTTACCTGTAATTCTTTACGATGCTGATTCAACAGGAGCTAAAAACCATTTGGCTCTGGCTCGTGAAATTATTGAAAAAAACAAATAATCATAATCAGACATCAATAAGTTTAATTTTTAAACTTAAGTATTAACTGTGGCAGTACATAAAAAATACAATGCGTTAGGCCGTGGCCTTGATGCACTAATCTCAACAGAGGCTGTTCGTACACAAGGATCGTCAACTATCAACGAAATTCCCATTGAGCAGATTGAGCCAAATGCGGATCAACCCCGAAGTCTCTTCAACGAGGAGGCATTACAAGAACTGGCTAACAGCATTCACGAAATAGGGATTATCCAGCCTATTACGCTCCGGCAGATCAGCGATAACAGATTCCAAATTATTGCGGGTGAACGCCGCTGGCGAGCCTCTAAAATAGCAGGACTAAAAACAATACCTGCATATATTAGAACTATAAACGATGAGAATGTCATGGAAATGGCTCTCGTCGAAAATATTCAGCGCGAGGATTTGAACCCCGTTGAAATAGCACTTGCCTACGAGCATCTTTTGGAAAATACGGGAATGACTCAGGAAAAGGTTTCTGAACGGGTTGGAAA
>JABZLB010000012.1 GCA_015256945.1 Prevotellaceae bacterium
CTGGGTCTAAAATACTTGCCAGGGTGGGTCAAATTAGTGTGGCTTTTCCAGCAGGAAGGTCGTCGTGAAGTAACCCCTGCCTTTTCCTATGTACAACAAAAACGGCCTCTGCCATGAGCAGGGGCCGTTTTTTTAGCAATCGATAGGCGGCATGATACTGTTCCGTGTTATTGGGGTTGATGTTTCGGCACGGTTTGGTCAGAAATGGATGAACGGTATGATGACACCCTGGTTGTAATTGTCCCTCCAGAAGATAAAATCGCTGTTACCATGCCATCCTACTAAGACAGCACGGTCTTTATTGGGCTGTGTACGCTCAATTTCGTTACAGCTCCATTGGTAGTTCCATGCTGGCGGAAGCTGGCTTCCTGCCTGCCTGAAGCCGATGTCGAGCAGCGTGCCTCGCCATTCAACCCAATTGTTGAACACCGGTCCTGTTTGTTGTTTCGTTGCTATATTGTATCCTGTACCGTGTCCGATGACGCGGTAAACGTTCAGCCATTCGCTCACCGAGGGCAGATACCACTTGCCTATACTGTCGTTTACATCGCTTGACGGGTGCAGCATCCACGCCGCCGTTACCTTGGAATGCTGATAATGGGCGGCCTTGTAAAAGGCCGTCAGGTTGGTGTTGTATGCGTGTGCAGTAGTGCCGCCGGCGGTGTAGGCGGGGTCGTATGTGGTACGATAACCGCTCAGGTAATTCTCCATTTCCTGAGCCGTTGCTTCTGTAAAGTAGCGGCGGTTAAAGTGTCCTGACGGGTCGGTGGTGAAGAAAGGTTCGCGTCCTCCCGTCGGATAGAGCGACATGGCCGTACGCGTTTTCATGCTCGTTACGATGGCTACGGGCACCTTCTGCGCCCAGTTGTTGTTCTCGGCAAGCGTACCAATGGTACCGTCGTTGAAGAGATAGCGGAAGTTGTACGATACATGAATCATTACCTTATAGCTGCTGTTGGCCTTAAGTGTTTCGGGAAGTGCATTGCGTACGGCCTCATAGAGCTTGTCGTATGAGCTGGGCTGCCGGTACAGACTGACGGGGCCGTTGCTCCATTCGTACTGTTTCAGACGCGTTCCTGCAGCGAAATAGAGGTAGCCGCTCTGGTATTCCTGAAACTTATTCATGTATCCGTTCATCCAGTTGATTAAGTTCGATGCCGGATATTCCACAAAATTGTCGAGCTTCAGCACGCGTTTGTTGTTCAGTTTTTCGGCTCCCGACGTGAGGTTTACGTCGTTTTCGGTATAGCTTACCGGTGTTAGCGTAAGCGGGTTAAGCTCGTGTGCGCTCAGTGTTGGCACTGTGGCTGCGGCCCCTCCGCCCTGTTGGGGTGTCATGGTTACCGTGCCGTCCAGCTGGGCGTTGTACGATATTTTCTGCGGTGTGCCTCCCGAACGATAGTCGGTGTCGACGGCATTGCTCTTTAAATATATCCCCGTTACCGAAAATTTTACGCGTGCCCACGGATGGCTCAGCACAAAATGTACCCTGATGGTGTGGTTGGTTACGGTAGCCGTAGCCCGTCCTGCGAGTGCGTTGTCGTAGTGGGGTGCGAGGGTGTTCATGTAGCTGGCGTAGTCGTCGTTGTCTGTAAGCACCTTGTCGCGGTCGTAGGCGGCCAGTGTCAGCCTGCCGTTCTTCTCCTCAATCTGGTCGTTAAAGCATATAAATGTGTAAGTACCGGGGTCGAGCCGCATCTTTGCCTGCTCGTTGTCAACGGTAAAAGTGGTGCCGTTCCATACGGCTTTCAGCTCGGCTTTCTTCACAGGGGCGGCATCAGTGCCCTGATAGGCAACAATGGTATACACGCCCGCCTCTAACGGTTTGCGTGTGGCGGCGCGCGTGTCGGCCTTTCTGTGCCGGTTGTTGCTGCTGTCGGGCACAATGCTTATGCAGGCCGATACATCGGGTGTAAGGTTTACAACTACCGGCTCTGCGCCCTGCCGTGTGCCTGCTGCCGATGCCTTTGTGGCAGCAAACCCCGTGTTTTGTTCTGCCTCCCATGGCTCAGGGGCTATGCTGAAGGTAATGCCCTGGTTGCTGTTGCTGCCCTGTGACGGGGCGTCGTCGTCGTTATTGCTGCTGCATGATACCGTAGCCGTCATGCCTGCCAGCAGCAGAAGCATGGCCGTAAGGGTGTGCTTGATATGTCCGGGTGATGTATATTTCATGTTGCTTTGTGCTTTTCGGTGTTGTTTCATGGTGTACGGGCAGCGTCATGCCGGCCGCATGCTACCAGTTGTTGCCGCTGAACTCGTCGCCTCCAACGCCTATGCTGCCCGTATTTTTGTTTTCTTCGTTCCAGTCTTCTTTCGTAGCATCGCTGTTATTGCCCGCCTGCGTGCCTGTCGGCAGGACGCTTGTTGTCAGCGGTGCCGAAAGGTTTACCCGTATGCAGCGGCATACAGGTGTAGTGTATGTTTTCTTATTCATTAATTGAAATGATGATAATAAGTCGATTTCTAATAACTCCCTGTTTCCTGTGGTTTCATATCAGCCACATTTGTGTGCTGTGAAAAAATATGGTTGCAAAGGTATTCATTTCTGATAAATTATGTATACTTTTTGTATATAAATAACGTTAACGGAACCTCTGTTTTGTAGTGTTTTTGCCTTTACGGCACAATCGCGTTCCCTTTACGACGTAAAGGCCGACCCTTTACGATGTAAACGGGTTGCGAATATAAACTAAATCATGTAGCTTTTCTGCATTTCGCAACTATCTGTATATAAATAAGTTACACACGTATGCGCGCCATTTACCCACAATGGTTTTACGTTTAGCTCATAAACGTGTTTTTGCCAAGTTATTATAAAAACAAAAGGGAATGCTTTGTTGTAGCATTCCCTTGCATGATTATTTTTAATGTTACTTCTGTTCTTCCTTTTTATCTTCAATGCGAAAATAAATAACCCATGCTATAAACATAGCAAGAACTGCTATTAACATGATATTTGCTGCCATATTATTGTCCTTTCTTTCTTTTGTCGTTATTGTCTGTCAAATATAATCCTATCCATACTATCGAAATAACAACGATGATAGGTATTATAAAATCATACCACTGCCATTGTTCAGTTCGGTTAAACCACGTTGCAATTAATACAGCAGTTATGATATATTTAGCTATATCTAAGGCTAAATCGCCTAATTTTTCCTTTTTCTTCCTATTCATATGCAAATATAGCCATAAAATTTAGAATAGGTCTGTTTTGCCTATTTTTTTTATTAATTTACAGAAAGTTGCTTCCTTTTTGGATCTCTTCCCCTCCTCAACCCCCTTATATCCTGAAAATACAGGCCTTAAGGGGCATATTTTGGGCATTGTGCATGCAGTTTCAATAAAAAACAATAACTTTGCCCGTACAAACCTATACTGAAGAATTTATGACCCCAGCAATTATCATTGCCACTATTACAGCCTATTTTGTGCTGCTGTTTCTTGTTTCGTATATTTCGGGCCGTAAGGCCGACAACGCAGGTTTCTTCGTCGGAAATCGCAAGTCGCCCTGGTACATCGTGGCCATAGCCACCATTGGCGCGCCCATATCGGGCGTGACATTTGTGTCGGTTCCCGGCATGGTACAGGAAAAAGGCTTCTCGTATATGCAAATGGTGTTGGGCTTTTTTGTGGGCCAACTTATCATCGCCTTTATCTTAGTGCCACTGTTCTACCGCATGAACCTCGTATCGGTGTATCAGTATCTCGAAGACCGCTTTGGCCTACGTTCGTATAAAACAGGCGCATGGTTCTTCTTTATATCGAAGATGCTTGGTGCGGCCGTGCGCTTATTCCTCGTTTGTTTAACCCTGCAGCTGCTGGTTTTCGACCCTCTCGGCCTGCCCTTCCTGCTTAATGTTATTCTGGCTGTGGCCATGGTGTGGCTCTATACCTTCCGCGGAGGTGTGAAGAGTATTGTGTGGACCGATGTGCTGAAAACCGTATGCCTTATCCTTTCTGTGATACTTTCAATCTTCTTTATTTCGAAAGAGATGAACCTGTCACTCGGACAGATGGTGCAAAACATCTCTGACAGCGATATGAGTCGCATCTTCTTCTTCGACGACGTCAACGATAAACGCTACTTCTTCAAGCAGTTCCTTGCCGGAATATTTACGCTAATTGCTACCACGGGCCTCGATCAGGACATGATGCAACGCAATTTAAGCTGTCGCAATTCGCGCGAATCGCAGAAGAATATGATATCAAGTATCATTGCGCAAACGGTGGTTATCTTCCTCTTCCTCATGCTCGGCGTGCAGCTCTATGCCTTTGCAGGCAGCGCGGGAATTGCTGAAACAGGCGACAAATTGTTCCCTGCCGTAGCTACAAGTCACTATCTACCTGCTGTGGTTGGCGTGTTATTTATCGTAGGTTTATTTGCTTCGGCTTACTCGGCAGCGGGTTCGGCCCTCACCGCCCTTACCACATCGTTCACCATTGACATTCTTGGCGCCGACAAGAAAGGGCACGACGACAATAAAATAGCTTCTATTCGCAAGCGCGTTCACGTGGGTATGGCCGTGCTTATGGCCGTTGTAATATACGTGTTTGGGTTGCTAAACAATTCGAGTGTCATCGATGCCGTGTACATATTAGCAAGCTATACTTACGGCCCAATTTTGGGATTGTTCACCTTCGGCATCATCATGAAATGGAAAGTACGCGACCGCTTCGTGCCGCTGGCTGCCATTGCCGCTCCCGTGCTCTGCTATATTCTGCAAACAAACTCTGAGCAATGGTTCAACGGATATAAGTTTAGCTACGAGCTTCTCATCTTTAACGCCGCGTTTACCTTTATTGGTTTAATGCTGCTGCGCAAGTCGAGCCGTTAATTTCACTGTTTTATCAACCATTAGGCGCTTCAGAATCTTCTTATTCCGCAAGCGCCATCAATGATTAAATACCTATGCGTTACCTCCTCTCTCTTCTTCTTTTCATGGCCACAGTAGGCCTGTACGCTGCACCAAAAGTGGTAGTAGGCGCTGCCCAACCCGAAGATTATCTTCCGCTGCTCGAAGGCAAGCGCGTGGCCCTGTTCTCAAACCAAACAGGAATTATTGTGCAGCCCGATGGCTCGCACCTCATGACGCTCGACCTGCTGCTGCGTCATGGCGTGAACGTAGTAACCATTTTCTCGCCCGAACACGGTTTCCGTGGCAAGGCCGATGCAGGCGAACACGTAGCCAGTAGCGTGGACGAACAAACGGGTGTGCCCATAGTTTCGCTGTATGGAAGCAAGGGAGGTGTGCCCGATTCGGCCACAATGGCAGGTATTGACGTTGTAGTGACCGATATTCAGGACGTAGGACTGCGTTACTATACCTATTATATTACCATGGTTCACCTCATGAACCAGTGTGCTATACACCATAAGCTAATGGTCATTCTGGACCGTCCCAATCCCAACGGCTTCTATGTTGACGGTCCGTTGCTGGATATGCGGTACAAGTCGGGCGTGGGAGGGCTGCCCATTCCCGTTGTTCACGGCATGACATTGGGCGAGCTTGCACAGATGGCTAACGGCGAACGATGGCTCGACAGTGGCAAAGTGTGCAACTTAATAGTCATTACTTGTCGTGGCTATACCCACCGCACGCGTTACCATTTGCCCGTAGCACCGTCGCCCAACTTGCCCGATATGAAGTCTATTTATCTCTATCCCTCGCTCTGCTACTTCGAAGCCACCGACGTAAGCTTAGGTCGTGGCACTACAAAACCGTTCAAACAGTTCGGTCACCCTGACATGAAGGGCTACACATACAGCTTCACACCGCAGAGCATGCCAGGCGCAAAGAACCCTCCGCAGCTTGGAAAGCGCTGCTTCGGACGCGACCTTTCAAACCTGAGCGATAAAGAAATATGGCGTCGTAAGCTCGACCTCACCTACCTTATTGAGGCCTATCGCAACCTCGGTGTGGGCGATAAGTTCTTCACTTCTTTCTTCGAGAAGCTTATTGGTGTGCCTTATGTGCGCACCATGATTGAGCAAGGCGCTTCAGCTGCCGACATCAGCCGTCGCTGGCAAGCCGATGTTCGCCAATTCAAACAAGCGCGCAAGCCTTACCTCCTCTACAAAGAGTAACGATAAAAAGACAAGTCTTTTTAAGGAGTTAAAGGGAGTTAAGGAGGTAAAAGGAGTTAAGACATTACTCTGCCGGCGCATGATCTCCTCTGAAAGACGGTAGAAAGCAGGGTTAAAAAGACAAGTCTTTTTGAGGAGTTACAGGGAGTTAAGGAGTTAAAAGGAGTTAAGACATCACCCTGCCAGCGCATAATCTCCTCTGATAAACGGTACAGAGAAGGGTAAAAAATAAAAGGGAAGCCTCACCGCTTCCCTTTTTTCGTTGATAGATAAAACAATTAGGGAAGCCACGTGGCTTCCCTAACTTCTTTTCTTTACCCCGACATCAATTGATCAAATCATCTTTTTGTCGTTGTATTTATCATCTGCTCTATTCGTATTTATCGCACATCAGCATTATGGTTCTGTAGGAACGTTGTCGAGTGTCCATAGCTTTTGTCCACGGAAATACCAGTCGTAGTGCATGCAAACATAGTTTTTATAGAAGTATAAACTTCCTGTACCGTAATCGCCTGTTCCATTAAATCCACTCATACCAGCGCTTGAACACCAGTACAAACCATGCTCACCTAATAGCAATTCGCCTTTATAGTATCGGCCAGTACATGGCAAATAGAAGTAATCGGCTGTTGAAGCGGGTTTATGATTGATGGTAGTATTATCATAACCGTTATTAAAAACGGTTGTTCTTAAATCAATACCGTTTGTAGCTATGTCCGATCTGAATCCCGGAATCTTTGTTGATTTCTTCAGCCATAAGCCTTTATTATAAAGGTGTCCCATAGTAGTCCATAGTGTCGTTTCGTCCCAATGCGGTTCGCCATACTTCACATACCAGGTCATTTCGTTGATATTAGGACAGTTCTTACAAGAATTGGTGGCTGCATTCGGCATCATCAGAACATGCGGCCAACGCAAATCAGGTTTGTTCTCAGGGTTGTAAGTTGTATTGGTTTGTGCATTAACTTTGGGCTGATACTGCTCATATCCCTTCCAATAATGGTAGCCAACGGGTGCGTCCCATGTATAGTATTCGCTATTGTATTTGAGGATATCCTTGTCAATCCACGCCGTAATATTGTTCATTGTACCCTCTGTACAGTTGAACGATGATACGGTTTTTACAACATCTCCTTCAACAGAGGTTGTAGGATCCTTAATGGTATAAGTAATGGTAAAGTTGTATGTGCCGGGGGCAATAACCATATAGGCACCGTTCTTTGTGATGTCTGATGTTGTGGTATTGAGCGAAAAGTTTCCTGTTGTCAGCGTAATGGTGTTCGAAGCACCGCTTGTAGGCGTCTTGCCTATGAGCGTACCGTCGCTGAAATCGTATACACCTGCAATGGGCCTATCGGCCTTAACGGTTATCTTAGTAAGATAGATATTCGGGCCGAGTTCGGTGTTCATGCAACGTGGAACAAAGCAAAGGTAGCTGGCCTTGTGGTTAAGCGTAAAAGTGTAGCCGCCGTTTCCCTTTGCGGCTGTTGCTGTACCGCAATCGCCTGACACGCCAAGATGACTGAAGTTATTGGCCGTAGCCTGCGACTGTGCCGTAGCAATGGTTACCGCGTTAGCACTGGTTCCGTTTTCGCCCGTGTAGTGAACCTCATGGCTGGCCTGCGTAAAGCTGCCCGAATTCAGATAGAAAGTAGCACGCACCTTGCTTGCAGGGTTAGGAAAAGCAGCTGCTGCGCTCTGACGATATGTGCCTGCATCGTCCTTCACAAAAACTTTATCGGCAGTGGCCCATGCTACATTTGCTGTGCCACCCAGCGTGTAGGTAGCTGTTGTTCGCGTCGCAGCGCGCGTAACATAGTTGGCTTGTGTACCCGTAAAACTTGCCTTTGCATTCTGCTTTACAAGCCCGTCAGCCTCCTGTTGAGCTGCATCATTGCTTGAACAAGCTGTCATTACCAGTGCTGCACATGCACATGCAGCAAACGGCATCAGGTGTTTAATGGTTAATTTGTTCATCATGAGTTTTGATGTTTTTGCGTTCTTTTTAATCATTGTCTCTCTTGTAAATTTTGTACGAACCAAAGCTGTTGTCTTTCAAAGCTTCGTCATCGTCTTCCTCTTCGTCATCCCACTCAACTTTCTTCTTGGCATCACCACCCGTAATACCCGGAATGATAGTACCCGCGTTACCGCTTGCACTATTCAACAAACTCTCTGTTTCAGAGAGAAGCATTTCACACACAGGCACGACGTATGCCTTAAATCTCTTTTTTTTCATCATTACTTTGTTTTTGTGTGATATACATGTTGTATATCACGTTTTGTATAATTTGTGCTTGATTATATGTTCTGGTCTCTTGCATCATGAGGTTTGCCGTTTGCCATAACCCCGTGTTCTTTCCTGTTGCCGGTCATGAAGCCGTAATGATTGCATTTATTTGTCGTTATCAACACCATACGCAGTCTGGATGTTTACGAAAAAGTGTAACTTAATTTTCTTCTTTACGGGTACTTGAATGTATTGTAATATATGTATAAAACAACTCTTATGTTTATTTTTATTCAATATTTCAGGATTACCTTTTACGATATGAGAGCGTGACAAAATTGTTGAAAAAATGCCCCCTCTTCAGCTATAAAAACACCCTAATACAACCCTTTTTTATTCAAATTCGCGGCAAATGTAAAAAAAAAATCAAAACACGTATGCAGCATACACATAAAATATGCAAAAACATTAAAACTTGATGGTTACACAAATATTGTGGCAGCGTTGCAGCCTTCCTGTTACCAGCTTGTTGGCAGATGCCCAAAAGTGTAAAAAAGGGCAGAATAACGGCAAGTACAGACAACGGAAAGGGCAGGGCCGGGAGCATGCAGACGGATGTATGTAACAGCGGAGAAAGCAGGGCACAGGGCTGGCGGGAGCGTACATTTACCATATAAACCCGGAGAAGAAAACCCGGGTTTGCGGCAGGTAAAAGCAGGGGCTGGCGGGTGATTATGCCGTAATCATTTTGTGTGTGTTGTTTTTTTTACTAATTTTGTTAGCATGATTTGTTCGCAACCCCTTTATGTACGTGCGGACAGCACATCGCGAGAAACATACTAAAAATTAATCCTGATATGAAAAAACTATTTGCCTTGTTTGCTTTTGCCGTAGGAATAACCCATGCAGCAAAGGCCGACACCTATGACCCTGTGGCCAGTGCGCAGGCCGTTATTACCGCCGGTAACGCACGTTTTACCGTGCTTACCCCTGAGATGATTCGTATACAGTATAGCTATGACGGCCGTTTTGAAGACCGTGCAACCTTTGGTGTGGTAAACCGCAGGCTGCCCGTGCCGGCCTTTACGCACGTAACAAGGGGTGGTATGCTTGAAATTAAAACCGGCGCGCTGACGCTGCGATACAAGGTAGGCGGTGTGATCAATGCCGCAGACAAGAACCCGGAGGTGCTGAATATTAAAATGAAGCTGAACGGTCGTGACATAATATGGTATCCGGGTAAGGACGATGCCATGAACCTTAAAGGCACGACGCGAACCCTCGACGGTTCGATGGGCGACAATAAGCGCGGGCAGCTCGAAAAAGGACTGCTGTCGAGGGCCGGCTGGAGCATCATAGATGAAAGTCCGCTTGCCCGTCGGGGCGACGGCAGTACGACGTTTGCCCTTGACCATAAGCACCAGGCCGATGGTATTGACTGGTGGGCAGAGCCTGTGGACAAGCAAGCCGTTGACTGGTATTTCATGGGTTACGGACACCAATATAAAAAGGCACTGGCCGACTATGCGCGCATAGGCGGACGCATGCCCATGCCACCGCTTTATATATTGGGCTACTGGTACAGCAAATATCAGCGCTATACACAGCAGGATTTTATGGATATTGCTACCGAAATCCAGCAGAACAATATTCCGCTTGACGTGATGATATTCGACATGGACTGGCATACGAAGGGATGGACCGGCTGGACATGGGACAAGACGATTATTCCAGAGCCGGAGAAACTCATCGATTTTATGCACCAGCGCCATTTGAAAGTAGGGCTGAATCTGCACCCAGCCGATGGCGTTAACAGCGATCAGGAATATTTTGGTGATATGGTTCGTGACCTGCATTTGCCCGATACGACAACCAATATACCCTGGAAATTGGAAGACAGAGCGTTTTATAAGGTGATGTTTAAGGACATTCTGCGCCATCGTGAAGCACAGGGGGTAGACTTCTGGTGGCTCGACTGGCAGCAGAATCTCATCAATCCGCGTGTGCCAGGACTTAGTGAAACTTTCTGGTGCAACCATGTTTTCTATAACGATATGCGCCTGAACCGCACGGATAGACGTCCTGTAATCTTCCACCGCTGGGGCGGATTGGGAAGCCATCGTTATCCTATCGGCTTCTCAGGCGATGCTTATTCTACATTCGGTACGCTGGCCTTCCAGCCTTATTTTACCGCTACGGCATCGAATGTATGCTTTGGTTACTGGGGACATGACCTTGGCGGACACATACAATTCGACGATAACGACCCGGAACTGTATCTGCGCTGGATGCAGTATGGCGTGTTTACGCCCATCTTTCGCACCCATGCTACGAACCGTGAAGGTATAGAACGCCGCATCTGGAAATACCCAAACTTCAGCTCTTTGCTCAAAACGGTGAACCTTCGCTATCGTCTGATGCCCTACATTTATAATGCAGCGCGCGAGGCTTACGACACGGGTGTGAGCATTTGCCGTCCGCTTTATTACGACCAGCCTGAAGAAAGCAAGGCTTACAGCACCGAAGACGAGTATATGTTTGGTAATGATATTCTGGTAGCTCCGGTTGTAGAGCGTTCAAAGGACGGGATAAGCACGACACGTAAGGTATGGCTTCCGAAGGGAACATGGTATAATGTTCAGCGGGGTAAGCTGCAGGAGGGTGGCACAACGTTCAGTGATAATTACGGCATGGAGGAAATTCCGTATTTCTATAAGGCCGGTGCCATCATTCCATGCTTCTCACATGTGATGAACCTTGAGACGCGCCCCGACACGCTTATCCTTGAGGTTGTTCCGGGAGACGGCGGGAAACTGTCGTACTATGAGGATGCAGGCAACGACAATACTTACCAGCAGGGCGAGTTTACACGTACTCTTATTGAGCAGAAACAGTTGCCGAAAGGCGTTGAACTAATCATAAATGCACGTAAAGGGCAGTTTAAGGGTATGCCGTCGGTACGCCATTATCAGGTAGAATTTCTTGCTATGGGCAAACCTTCGGCCGTAGAGCTCGACGGCAAAATGCTCAATACGGAAGCATGGCATTATGATGAGGCTGCGCGAAAACTTACGGTTGTGATAGCCGGTGCATCGCCCGATACAAAGTATAGCCTTGTGGTGAAGAAGTAAATATACCGTTTGTTTATCAGGAAGAAATGAACAAAACACAAAGACAAGATATGAAACGTTTCAGAATAATGGCAATTGCAGTAGCCCTGATGGCAGCCGTGGTTGCAGAAGCACAGAATATAAAGGAGTGTTGGATAACAGGAACGGCAGTTCCCGGCGGTGTGCAGAAATTGGAAAGCAGGCCCGATGGCAGCTTTATGTATGCAGGAAAGCTGGTTGCCGGCGAGGCACGCATCACGACATCATTACAAAAAGGCAAGACCACAAAATGGCTTACGCCGGCCGATACTGATGCTTCGCTGGTTTGTAATGGAATAAAATACAAACTGTTGGCGGACAAGCCGGGTGCGGCCTGGCAGGTATATTTCACCGAAGACCTGTACCGTGTGTTTGTTGATACACAGAAGAGTGAGGTTCGTGGCGAGATATTCCGCCCGTGGGGAGAGCTGTTTATTGGGGGCGGTACAACCGAAAAAGGTTGGGACAACAAACACATGCAACCCTTTATACAAAGCGCTGACGATCCTTGTGTGTGGACCTGGACAGGTGAATTGCGCCCTCACACGGAGTTTAAAGAGCCTGATGCCTTTAAGATAGAAGGGCAGCTGAAGTGGGGTCCCAAGCAATTACATCCCTTTAAACCCCATGCCGATGTGCTGGAAACAACACAGTTGCAGCAGGGGGGTGCCGATAACAAGTGGCAGTTGAGCCGCCCTGGCCGCTACCGCCTTACGGTAAACGTATTCAAACTAACCATGAAAGCCGAATTTTTAGGCGAGTAACCAGTTGTCCCTGTTACCTGCTGCGGCGGCCTGCCGCTGCTGCGGTGGGTTGGAAAACGACAGAAAAACATCACAAAAACAATCCCCACCTCAACGGTTTTATACGTTGAGGTGGGGATTTTATGATGTCGTTATTCCAGCAGTAGGTTTATTTCACGATAACTTTTCGAGTCTTTCCGTTGACCTCGCGCACAATGTAAATACCTGCGCTTGGTGTGTTGACACGTTGGCCGTTGAGGTCGAAGTATTCGATACGTGCCTTGGTGTTGGCTTCGGCTGTGCTGATGCCGTTAGCCGTAGCAGGTGAAAGGGTAACGTTGAGTTCGTCGCCAATGGTCACTGCTGCCGTAGCATCGGTATAGCCGTTGGCTTTGACGGTAGCGGTATAGGTGAGTAGGGGTTGGCGAACGGTAATAGCGAACGAGCCGTCGGCCTGTGTTGTTCCAGCGTAGACAACGTTATCGCTGGTAAGCGTAACGGTAGCGCCTACTACTGCATTGCCTGTGGTATTAAGAATTTTACCGCTTACGGTGCATGATGGGTCAGTAACGAGCCATGCTACAGGTACAGATGGGTTGTAAGAGCTTGCCTTATACCAGTTCTGTTCTGACAGTTTGCCATTATCGGTTGCACGATAATAACAGTTGTCGGTGAGCGATTTGTCAGACACAAAGTTAGCTGTCATCCAATCATCAGCCTCTGAAATAACAACCACCTTGATGCTCTTGCCTTCGTATTTGAACGGCTGAGCGAACTGAGCTTCAAGTAAAGTTGTGCTGTTCTTGTCGATGCCAGTACCCTTATAGGTCACCGTTCCGTCAAAGACACGCGTCATTTGTGTTGTGTCAGCTTCGTGGAAAGCACCTCCGTAGCTTTGTTCATCGGCATTTGTAATCCATACCTTTACGCGCGCATTGTAGTTTTTGGGGCTGTAAGTCATGATATACCCTCGCCAACTTATGGCTTTAATAAGGGTTCCGCTGGTGAGATTAAGCTTTGAAGCAGAGTAAAGCGTTTCGGTTTGACTACGTTTGTAGTTCATGGTTACAGGAGCATTGCCCTGTATGTTCGTGCTGTCGCCAACCTGTACAAGCTGTGCTGTTTGCTCTTCGGCAACGGTAACGTTGATGGTATCAGAAACCGTTTGGTTGCCATTGTTAAGTTTCAGCACCACGAAAGCCTTCTGCTGGCCAGTCTCGTGAGGGTAAAGTGTGAAGGTATAAGCTGCCTGTCCCTTGCTATCAACGTTAACAGTTGTAGTTTCTTTTACAGTAGTTGCACCGAAATGCAGCTGTGCCTTATAATCGGTTGCGGTGAGCGCGTGATTCAAATAGTTTGTAGCCTTGACGGTTACAGTATAAGGTTTATTTACCTCAGCGGTGGTAGGTGCATTCATTTGTTCGATGAAGAAACCGTTGGCTGTTTTAAGACGAACGTCCTTTTCAACAGTAGCAGCGGTAAACGACACACCATCGGTTCGATAAGGGAAGAAGCCTTCGCGGGTTACTTCAACCTGATAGGTGAGGTTTTCCTTAATAACCGGAACGGCATACGAACCGTCGCTCATAGTGGTACCCGTGTAAAGCACATTGCCACTCTTCACGGTGATAGTAGCATTTGGGATTGCCTGCCCTGTAACGGCGTTTGTAACGCGACCTTTCAACATACGAGTAGTAGCCGTGAAACCAATGTGCATGATTGGTAAGCTGCTTACGCTGATAACTGCGTTTGTAAGGTCGCTGTCGTTGGCGCAAGCGATACTACGCTTGGGAAGTGTCATAGCGCCAATACCGTCAAAGGCAACCATAACACCCATATCGCAGCTGTGCATCATCTTTACACGCAGGTTTCCGCCTGTATATACGAAAGGTTTAGCCAGCTGTAGCTCTAAAACGTGAGGTGGATTTGGATCAGAATCCGTAACCTTTTTCACGTCGGCATAGAACTCATACACCTTCGACATTTGTTCAGATGGCGTATAAGCATAAGGTTCTTTGAAAAGAGAATCGTCAGTATTTTGCAACCACACAGTTACAGTAGGCGAGAAATCGGCCATGCTGGTGCCGTCGAAGCTGAGACGTGTAATCTGTGTACCCGGATTAAGCTTCAAGTCTTTAGCCAAGTAAACAAACTCCGACTGGCTTCGGAAGCGGTATAAGTTTAACGGAACACCCTGCCAACGCCATTCGCTTACACCAGTAACAACTTCGCTTTCGGTTGTTTCGGGAGCAATAGTAACGGTTACTGTATCGGAGGTGATGACGATACCGTCTTTCTCAAACTTGTAATAGGCCTTGTAAGTACCTGCTTTGTGCGGTGTGAAATTGAGCTTAACCTCTTGCGAACCTAAAACACGTATTTCAGGAGATGCGGCTTCGGCTACTTTCTCGTTGTTGAAATAAAGAGCCATATTGTAGCCAGCCTGTAGCGCTTTGTACAGTGGGTTCTTGAGCGTTGCTGATGAAGCATAAGACGTGTTTACCTGTCCGGTAGTTGGAATATTAAGGTTAGTAATAAAGGCATCAACCTCTGGTACAATTGCTTTGAAGCCCAGAATATTGTCGAGATAACAGTGTCCGCCCTCGAAGGCAATGTACCAACGACCTGCTGGCACCTTATCGACAACAATTTTCTTAAAGGCATAGTAGGAGCCTGTCCAACTTTGACGGAGCGCAGAGTCGCTCATCGCAGTGGCTCCAATAGAGTCAATACGTGTCCAATGGTGGCGATCGGCCGAGATATAGAGGTTAATATACGAACGATTATCCTCTTTTGACACCTCGAACGATAGCTTCTCACCAGCTTTTACCTCCATAAGCGGAGTGATAAGCTTTGATGGGCCGTGCGTATCATAGCAATAGAAGCTGTTTTTATTGTTAATGCTGTAAATAAGCTGTGGGAAGTTTGTGGTGTGCCATGCGTCGGGCGCACAGAAACCTTCAGGAATGCTGTCGTTCTCAACATCAACAAAATACTCGTCGGGAGCGACGCTGTAGCCGTTCAGATTGAGTTTTAAGTTGACGTTGTTATCGCCTTTGATAGTGATGTGACCATACTTCTGCCCTGTAACATCAGGTGTCATCGAGATAGAAATAGGCACACTATCGTGGGCTGTAATGGTGATAGGAGCTTGTACGGAAGACGTAAAGCCCGGAGTAGTACTAATTTCAGTGAGGGTCTGTGGTAGAGCACCGCGGTTCTTCACCATAAAGTTGACGGTAACCTTACCACGTGATGTGCCATACTCAATGCGGTTTCCTGTGTGCAATGCTACATCGCCGTAAGCACCCGTAAGCTTGAAAGCTGGTGCGTAAGGGGTAGGAACAACAAGGGGTAGGGCCGTAGAATTGGCAGTAACACCCTCTTGAAGATAGCCGTCAAAACGCTCATACTGTTGCTTGTTCAGCGTAGCGGTGAAGGTTATATTACAGGTGTCGCCTGGGTTTAGCTCACGGGTGATAGCTTGTGTAGCTATAACCGTGTTAAGAACGTTACGTTTTAACGTGAGGTTGTAACCAGAAGTGGAAGCATTTAGTGTATAATCGCCCGTGTTCTTGAGGTTAACGAGGTATGAAAGCTTGTAGTTTCCGTCGGCGTCACAGTCGATAAATTTTCCGCCATTCCATTTTACTGACATGATGCTGAGTCCATTACGCAGTGTGAAATCGGCAGCTTCGGCGGTAAGGTTATCCAAATAAGTGTAGTAGCCTCTGATACCTACGCGTGTGCCAGCTGGTAGAGAAGGAAGCTCAACTTTACGGAACTCGGTGGTGTTGACGTCGTAAACGGTAGGGGTTATTTCTTCACCGCGTACGAATTTACCGCCTGATTCGGTGACTTTAAAGAATTTAACTCCTGCACCATCTGACCAAGAGTTGGCCTTTTTTACCATAATAGTAACCTTGCCTGTGACAGGAGGAGTTACTAAAAGGTCGTAAACGAGATGGTCTTGCCCCGAATCCCAATCGGTCATTTTTTGGCTTCCAACTTCAAGACAGCCTGAATTGTCAACACCTCTATCGGTATGATAGGTGTAGCGCACATAGCCGTCGGCATAATCATCAACCAAATGGCCCCATCCTGAACCTATTAAAAAATCGTGTTCAGTGGTAGAAAAGGCAATGTCAAACTTTTGAATGTAGTTAGCAATGTTGTCGGCTTTACTTACTATGGTAATAAATAATGCAACAAAAGAAAGGATTAAGCGTAGAAGTTTTGTCATAATAATAATAATTAAGTAAGTAAAAGATATAATAGTATAGATTGGGTAAAGAACAAAATATGGCCTGAAACATTCAGGCCATATTAATTTTATATTAAAACTTCATATTATAACCGGGGCTTCGCAGCGGGAGATTTAAATTCGGGATTGCGAAGCAGGTAAGAGCTGATGTTTTGTTTTTTAACAGGTGCAGGGAGGGCACGCTTGGCACTTGAGCCTACAACGCCTTCAATCATAATAGGCTGGAGGTACATCATCAGGTCGCCGGTGCGGTTCGGTTTCACGTGATTCTGAAGGTCCCACTTCTTGTCAAATACCGTAACGGCAAAGACATTTGCCTTATAGGTAGCCGTTTTGTCATCGGTAAGCTGTTTGATCAGTTCATCGTTTCGGTCGTTGTCGAAGAACTGTGCCACTGTTCCTACCTGAGCGTTATAACCCAGAACAGCTGTCATAGAGAGGCCAACGCCAGGTACTGAGAAGTATGGGAGCAGGTTATTCTGCTGGAACTGTTTGTAATAGCTGTAATCGATGACTGATGAATAGATGAAATAACGATTGTAATATCTGCCCATCAGCTCACCGGCATTGATGTCGAAGGAAAGTGTTTCCGGATTAAAGTCGATAGGAAGCAACCAGCCTTTGTCGGTATCGGTGAACTCGAGGAATGGATTTCCTTGTGCATCGGTAACAATTTTTGTCTGTATCTCAGAATACAATTCCTTGATATTGCGTGTAGAACTTGTGTACAGTGCGAGATCGTAACCTGTAAAACGGAAGTCTTTTCCAACAATATCTTTCAGCTCACCCTGGATAACCTGTATGGTATCCTTGTACGGTCCGGCTTCAATATAAAGCTCAGCCTGACGGATGTGGCCGTCGTTGTTTTCGGCAACAGCTACATTAACCTTACCGTTGCTGAGTGTAGGAACAGCCCAGCTTTCGCTTGACGAGAGCTGAACATTGGCTCCTTCGTCAACGACAGGATAGGAAACGGTACGCGCCGAGTCGTTATAGATGAAGAAATGCTTGCCGTTATACTCGTAGTTCATACCGAGCTGCTGGATGGTTACGTTTACCGAGTCGGTACCATTAAGGATGGTAAGCTGTGTGGCGCGGCCCTCAACATTGTTGTTTGCCTGCACGGTAACCTTTACCTGGTTGCCTTCAACGGTAGCCGTTGCCCACGAAGAGTTGAGACGAACCGTAGCAGCTGTTGGTGATGTAAAGGTTACACTACCGGTATCGGCTTTGGCCGAGAAGTTTAAGTTGGATGCCGTGATGACGAGGTCTGACTTTTTTTCGTACTGGCTGCCTACATTGTCATCGTCGCTGCAGGCAACGATGGCAAAGGCAGAGATAGCTAAAGCCAGCACGCTGATTATTTTTTTCATAGCGTTATGCTTTATTATTTAGTAAAGTAACCTTTTAAACTTTTAAGATTTGACGCACTTTTTGCCGGCTTTGCAGCCACTGGCATCAGGAAGTTGACTTTGGCAGGGCTGGCAGCGGTAGTCTTAATGAGGGTGCAGTTCTTCCATTCGTCAATCATTCCAATGGTTTCGTCTTGCGACGTCGGGTTCTGAACTTTTGCGAAATAGATAACTAATCCTTCAACAGCATAGTCGCCGATATTCTGCGGGAACTTCATATTGCCCATCTGTGCATAGGTACCATTGGTGTCGTCGTGGCCGAAAGGCATGAGTCCGTAAACCGTATTGCGGTATGACAGATAGCCGTCACCAAATTCGAATGCGCTGATGACATATCCCTGAACAGCCTGTCCTGACGAGGTATGGAGCGTTAACTGCTGGTTGTAAATAGGCATACCTGCCTGTATTGCCAGCGATCCCGAAGCCTGATCAAATTCGACAGGGAAGGTGAGTGTCATGTTTCCACCGAGAAGTTGTGTCTTCACAATGAGATTAAGCGCACTTCCGTTCAGTACAATTTCGGCAGTAGCGTTTACTCTCTGGTTATCGCTGTTGACATAAACAAACTTGTAATGGCCGATAATATCGTTCATGGTCATCTGCGATACGCTAAATGACGACTTTATATTTGCCGACATTTTACTTGTAATGGTGACTTTAGCCGAACGTGCGTCGCCCGTAGTGTTGGCGGTTGCTGACAGCTGAAGGCTCGAGCCTGACGCCGTAGCGGTAAGCCAGCTTGCCGATGTTGTGATGTTGAACTGGTCGAGATGGGGCAGGTTGTTCAGCGTACGCGAAAAGGCGTTATCGTCAGAACCGATGCTGCCAATGGCACGGGTGATGATAGACGGGTCGTAAATGCCGGTCAGCTGACTGTTATTTCCGGTAAGGGAAAGGTTGTTGTCGCTGTATGTCAGTTCAGAAACGGTATTGCCGCCTAAGGTTACAGGCTCGAAGAAACGGATGCCATCGGCTGTAACGCAGTAGCTTGTCTGAACCTCGTTGGTGCCGTCACTGATAAGAACCTGACGGTTGTCGCGGTCGAATTGCAGCTGTACGTTCTGACCTGCAAGTGTACCAGTTGCTGCGAGCAGACCGAACTGGGCTGCTGTTTGTTCAACCTTTGCAATATAATTTGCAGCGGGTTCGGTAAGCTTGCGCAGGTACATGGTGTTTTGATTACGGTTGCCATGAACCTTGATAAGGTCGTTACCTATCGAATCAATCACAAATTCGAAGTCGCCTCCCTTGCCTACATTGCTGTTGCTGTTAGGCGTAGCAAAGTCGTGCAGCTGCTTATTGTAGGTATCGAATGACAATACAGGGCCGTCAACATTTTTCATAGAGTAGAGCGAAACAACACCATTGCTGCCGTCCTGCTCACTGTGGGTAATTACCGTATCGCCCTGGAACTTCAGCGTGTAGGTGTAACCGCCATACTTTTGGTTGGCATCAGGGAAGTTCTCGAGTACCCAACCATACTGTGAACTTTGAAGAGTCTTCTGCGCTTCGCTGAGGTATTTCTCAACACGTGCAGAAGCAGACCCGTCGAAAGAGTCCTCCTGGTCCTTCAGACACGATTGCAAGGCAAAGGCAGGAAGGAGGAAAAGTCCGAAAGTTAAAATCTTATTTAATTTCATATTCCGTTGCAATTTATTAGTTTATACTGAGGTCAGTAAGACTTACGCTGCCGTTGATTACGTTGTTTTCGCGGCGCAGCACCTCTGCTCTAAGCTCATCCAGATCAATGTTCCACTCTGTTTTCATGTAAGTACGCACAATATCCAGCTTCTTTTGAATAAGTGCAGCACCTTCCGTTCCGGCTTCAGTCATTTTCTGATCCCACCAGCTCTGCGGATTAGTAACGTATGTAGAGAACATTTCGGCGATGTCTTCGCGTCCCTCTTTCTGCGAGTAGGCACTGATATAACCACGTTTCAGGAAATCGGTGGCGCCACTCTTACCGCTCCAGTCGTCAGAAAGGTAGGTTGTTCCTGTTATCTGATCGTAAGCCTTATCGTAAGGTTTCGTCTGGTTCAAAATGTGCATGAACTCGTGATGGATGGTTTTCAGATAGTAGGTATTTAAGTCATCGAGCGAGCCTAAGAACTTATCGATGTTGTTAGTACCTGCCAGATAAATCTTTTTTCCACCCTCAGCAGTACCCAGGATAATGGTATTGTTGTTGTTATACTCAAATTCACCCGTTGCGTAAAGCATCTTAGGGAAATATTGGCGTGTAAAGTTGATACCCGCTACACGGTCGTAAGCCTCGATACAAGTATACTTAACGATGTGGGCCAGCTTAATGGCCGACTTATAATCGGAAGGTATATTGTAATAGTTCATGTCGGTTTCCTTGTCGTCGTAGCGCCACATGAAATCAATATTGTAAGGCTGAACATAGTTAACCTGAAGCCATTTGTCGAATGGTGTCTGGCTGGTGACCTCGGGTTTTATCACACTTTCCTCACTCAGTTTGTCCTCAGAGCAAGACGAAAGTGTCATACCTGCACCCACAAACAGGAGTATGTATAAAAGATTCTTTTTCATCTTGAAATATCTTTTTTGAATAATCGGTATTATTAATTTCTTGGATTGGCCTCGAGTCCTGCCTGACGGATTGAGTAAGGAATCTGTACTGCACGGCGTGGATCGTCGGTTTTGAGCCAGTCGGTAACCTTCAGAGGTGTGCCGTTAGCACCGATTGTACGACGTGGAATGACGATACGGTAACGGTTTACGTCGTCCCAGCGCAAGCCCTGGTGTATGGTTTCGATACGGCGGAAGCCGAGAACACACTGCAACATGGTTTCCTGCTGACTGCCTTCAGCATCAATTGTGAACGTAGGATTGAGGTGCTTCTTAACCGTTGAGGCCATTTTTGCAGCGTCATCGTATGAATAGTCTACACTGTTGTAGAAGTTCTTGATGAGCTGTGGCGTCAGTGTCGTGCTGGTTTGTACAATATTGTGCATCCATGTATTGAGGTCGGCGCAAGCCTTGTCATACTGTTTGAGAATGGTATAAGCCTCGGCACGGCAAAGCAATGTTTCGTCGGTAGAGAAGTCTACGTTAACCGTGTGTGCACGACCCGTCTGCAGAACAGGATCGGTATACTCGAACATGTAGGGCAATTTCCACACCTGGCAGATGTCGTAATTGTTGCCTGCACCGGTGAAAGGCTTTACATAGTAGCTGGCTGAGCCCCATACGTTTTGTGCATTGAGGTCTTCCATGTTGCCGAGATAGCGGCCGTGGCTGTACCTTTTAAAGTATATGTAAGGGCCAAAAAGTACTCCTACTTCCGACTGTTTTGTGGTAAGCATCAGGTTGCAGCTTAAATCGGCACTGATATAATGCTGATTATATGCTTCAAATCCACGAGCAAGATTGCCCATAACCTGCCAGTCGCGCAGAACTGCAGTGGGGTTACTGCCGAGTACCTGGTTGGCACATTCTACCACTTTGTCCCATTTCTGGTAATAAAGATAGAAGCGGGCAGCAAAGGCATAGGCGGCCTTGCGGTTGAAATGGTATTTGGGAACCCGGTAATTATCGTTTACAAGCGGCAGCGCAGCCTGAATATCCTCGTCGATGGCCTTGTAAACCTCGGCAACGGTACCACGGGTATGTTTGCTGGTAAGTGTTTCAACCTGTTTTGAAACCGGTATACCCAGGTCCTTGTCGGCCGTAGCAGGGTTATACATCTTTGAGAACTCGGTCACTAATTTAAAGTGGCCGTATGCACGAAGCAGCAGTGCTTCGGCGCGGAGTCCTTCGAGCTTTGTACGTGTTTCGCTGCTGATATGGGTTGCTTCCAGCTTGTCAATGTCTACAAGAGCTTCGTTAGCCGCGGCAATCGACTGGTATTGCTCCAGCCAAAAATACTCAGGACCGTCGTTGGATGTTTCCATAACGTCCTGCCAAAAGTAAACTTCGTCGCCGAAACGGTTGCCGTTAGGGTTGGTAGCACCATAGTAATCGGTATTGTCAGACATTAATTCGTTGACCAGAATATCGTTACCAGTGGGATAGGCATTGGTTAACAGGTCAGCAATTTTGTCTCCAGAGTCCATTGTAGTACGGTTGTCCGGCATCGTGTCGAGGAAATCGTTGCACGACGAAAAGGTCAGAACCGAGGCAACTGCTACAACAGCGCTATATAATATTTTCTTCGATTTCATAATATTGTAGTCTTGTTTTATAAACCTAATCTCAGCGTAAGGGTGAACTGTTTGGGTGAAGGAACTGCTACACCACCTGTGTTAAAGAACTCAGGATCCTGGCCATTGAGCTTCTTGTCAGCATATAACAGGAAGAGGTTTGTGGCCTGCAGCTTGAGGCTTACATCGTTAAGACCCCACGATTGTATAAGCGTTCTGGGGAACTGATAGCCTAACGTAATTTCTTTCATGCGGATAAAGTCGCCCTTTGCAACGCGTGCCGTAGAGTGGTTATATGCGTTGTAGGCATACTCCAGGTTGGTATCGTTCTTGTTCTGCCGCTTCGAGGAGATGACAGGAATATCTGTTTTCTTCTCGTCACCGGCGTGCATCCAGCGGTTGCGGAACTCTTTCGTCATTGAAGTAAGGTCATCATACTCGTTGCTAAAGACGTCATCCAGGCGGATTACGTTGCCGAACGAATAGGTTACAAACACGTTCAACGACCAATTCTTGTATTTAAAGATGTTGCCAAAGGAGCCAGTCGTCGTAGGATCTGCCGGTCCTTCATACTTTAAAAACTTTAATTTCTCAGGGTCACGGGTCTGGAAGTAGATACCTGTTGTGGTAACGTTTCCGTCCTGGTCGAGGAATGTAGGCAGACCTTCGTTGTTCAGCCCTCTGAATGGTATTGAGAAGATGGAACGTACAGGATAGCCTTTCAGTGGATAACCGCTACCGTCGAGCAGCGAAATCATCTTGGCCGGACTGTAAAGGTCGGTAATTTCGTTGTGCGTATGCGAGTAAATGAAGTTCGTTGTCCAGCTGAAGTCCTTGCGAACAATATTTTTTGTTGTCAGGGCCAGCTCGTAACCGTTCGACTTCATCGATGCAACGTTGGCAAGTTCATATCCTCCGTAAAGTACGGTGTTGGCATATCCTACGAGGTCGTAGTTGTTACGCCAGTAGAAATCGGCCGACAGATCAATGCGGTTTTTGACGAATCCGAGGTCGGCACCCACGTTAAACTCGTGCTTCTTCTCATAGGTAAGTGCCGCGTTACCAAGCTCCATGTCGATACCCGCCTCCTGAAGAGAAGACAGAGGACGCCATGGGTTTTTGCTCGTGAAGATAGGAAGTGCGTTGGTTATGGCCGGACGGTCACCCGTTAATGAGTAGCTCAGACGCAGGGTTGCGTTTGTCCATACATCCTTAAACGTCTTGTCCCACCAGCTTTCCTCATGTGCATTCCATACGCCTGAAACGTTCCACGTAGGCATCCAGCGTGCCGAGTTGGCATGTCCCAGATAGTTTGAGCCTTCGTAACGCAGAGTACCGGTGAGCGAGTAGCGGCCTTTGTACGAATAAGTAGCCGTACCAAAGAAGGCTTCCTGGCGCGTATGGGTGTTGTTCATCGTGAAATATTGCGTGCCTTGCTCGGCTCCTTTCTTGAACACCTTGTAGGCATACAATGGCACTTCGCCCTTGCTGTATTGCAAACCCCATCCGCGGAACCATGTGGTTTTGCGGTCATACGAGTTGGTTTCCATACCGGCGAGGAAGTTTACAATGTGGTCTCTGTTGAACACATCGTTGTAGGCGATGGTGAATCGTGAGTCCCAGCCGAACATACGGTTGTCTGTACGCTCATAGATACCACCATAGGGCAGAATCGATACAGGCAGCGCGTAAATGTTGTCAGGGTCGTTTTTGTAAAGGAACGGATTGACATCGCGGATGGCTGTCGTGCCCATTGCGCGGTAAGCCTGCGCCTGGTTCGAGTCGTCCTTGATGTTATGTTCCTGCGATGACGAGTTTGTTTTTGTTGCCAACAACAGCGAAAGTTTCAGCTTGTTGTTGTTCAGCGGGCGGTAGTCAATGCGTCCCTGTACACGAAGGTCGTTTACATTGAGGTCGATATAGTTGTTGTCGAGCTCCTGGAAAATGTTAAACGGAGCATAGTTACGTGTGTAATATTCGTCAGCATCGAGCGTACGTGAAGTATTTAACGCGTACGAGTAGGGGTTAATATCGAAGTCACGCTTAACGGTTCCCATTACAGGGTCAACCTCGCTGCTCATGGTTCCGGGCGCTTTCTGCTTGCGGTACGATGCGTTTGCAATGAGGTTTACGCTGAAGTGGCGGTTAATGTTGTAAGTAGTATTTACGTTTGCCGTATAGCGCTGCACCTTGCTGGCCTTGGTCCAGCCCGGATCGAACATGGCACTTAACGATGCATAGTAGTCTGATTTGTCAGTACCGCCGCTCATGCTCACCGAATGGTTGTGCATAATAGCATTTGAGAACAACTTGTCAAACCAGTTGGTGTTGCGGTATTCTGCTGCACGCAGGTAGGCAGTGCGGGCTTCCAGTGTGTTGGGCAGACCGAACTGGCCGCTTGATACATTGTAAGAGCTGATCAAATTATACATCTTTCCGTACACACCGCTGTTCATGGCGTTTGCCGTTTCAGCATAGTTCAGCCAGCCTTTCTGCTGCAGTTCCTGATAAACTCCCATCTGGTCCTGCGAGTTCATGATGTTGAAGTTGCTGTAACTGGGCTTCAGACGCATGGTATATTCGCCCGTATAGGTAAGGTGCGACTGCCCTGCCTTACCCTTTTTAGTGGTTACAACAATCACACCGGCCATGGCACGTGCACCGTAAATAGATGTTGCCGAACCGTCTTTCAGAATCTGAAAGCTCTCAATATCGTCGGCGTTCAAACCTGCTATGGCTGATGAGATAAGGGTATTGGCGTCTCCCGACGACAGCTTGTCGGCGTCAACGTCAACCACGTCTTCCTGAATCACACCGTCAACTACCCACAGAGGCTTGCTGCTACCGAAGATAGAGGTAGCACCGCGCACGCGAATCTTCGGTGCCGTACCGAATGTTCCCGACACGTTTTGCACGCTCACACCGGCCGAGCGGCCTTCCAATGAGCGGCTGATGTCGGCCATACCGTCAATCTTGGCGTCGGCAGCATTAATCTTTGTCGTAGCACCCGAGAAGGTTCGCTTGTCCTGCGACGACATACCTGTGACGACAACCTCGCCAATTGTGTTGTTATCGTCGGCCAGAGAAACCTTCATTCCCTGCTTGGCACTGACGGTTTGGGTAACCATTCCAATGTAGCTGATGACCAGTTTCTTGCCTGCCGGTACATCGAGGGTGAAGTTACCGTCTGTGTTTGTCACCACGCCTGTCTTTGTTCCTTGTATCTGGACAGACGCTCCGATGATGGGAAGACCGTCTGCCTGCGAAACTACGGTACCCGTAATCTTATTTTGGGCCACTGCCATTCCTACGAACAGGAAGAGGCATCCCAAGATAAGGGATAATTTTCTTTTCATAAATGATTCGTTCAGATTATTATATTGTATTATAGTTATCCTAACTAAGTAAGCCATCGTATGCAACGACGACAACGCCCCGACCGCACGCTATATGGCGGACGGGAAAAATTTGTAATGCTTATTTTCTGATAATTTTCCTGCCCTTTCTGATAATAATTCCTTTGTAACTGTTGTTAACTTGCTGACCTGCCATGTTGTAAGTAGCGTCATGCAGTTCTTCAGCCTTGCTTTCCATGCTGCTGATGCCCGTACTTACAGAGGCTGTATTTGAGAATTTCGATTCACCTTTCCCCGTTACTACGGTTACATTGTAAGTATGTTCGCCGCCATGGGTGTCGGTGTACGAAGGTGATGTAACGGTTGTTACGTAGTTGCCGTCGCGGTATACTTTGTATCCTGTAACAGTTCCGTTTCCTTGTTCGTATGTAATATCGTCAATCATGAGCACCTGGTTAATGTTAAGAGGTGTTGTATGATGTATGGCAAAGTAGCGCGCTCCTGCCGGCAGGCTTACGGTCATCTTCTGCCATTCGGCCGTCTTCATGCTGATAACGGTATCTGTTACCGTGTGTGTGAAGCTGGTATACAGCGAGTCGGTAGTTGAATAGGCAACCTCAAAGCTTGGTGTTCCGTTTGTTTTGTTCAGGGTTTTATACCAGAACGATATGTGCTGTGCATCGCCCGAGAGAGCCGGTGATATAAGCCAGTCGCTTACCTTGTTGCCCATTGCCATATCCTGATTCATGGTAAATGCTGCCAAAAACTGTTTGCCGCTGTGTGCTTTAAACACATCAAGTGTGCTGGCAGCGGCGGTTCCGGCTTCGTCGGCCTTCACCGAGTCGGCATTAAATGTAATGAAAGCAAAGGCCTCTTCCTCGAAGTTGAAATGGTATCCCGAAATATCGAGCGAGTATTCCTTGTCGGCATCGTAGTTGTACCAGGGGCCAATGTGGTATTCATATTCCAGATAGTGACCGTCGCCGGGCAGTGAAAATGCGGGATAGCTTTCCATATCGTCGGTAACTGTCGTCTTGTCGTCGGCCACTTTGTTCCATGCAAGCTGGTTCACAGTGCCGTTATGGTGGGCCGACAGCGTAGTTACGGGCGTAACCTGAGTCTGTATTACGGGCACCGTTACGGTTGCGGTAGTATTGTCTTCCGGGCTTTGCTCGGGAGCGTAGTCGGCTACGGCATACAGCTTCAGGCTGTCTTCGTTCACCGTTGGTGTAAACGTCAGAACCGTTTTACGGCTTTCGTTTGCAGCCAGTGTTTCGTTAACATCCCTTTCGGCCACCATCTTGTCGTTGGCATACAGGCGTACGGTATAGCCCGTTGCAGGCTTTGTGCCGTAGTTTGTAACCACAGCCGTTACTTCTGCAGGCTGTGCACCGAACATCCTGGCAGGCGTATGCAGGGCTGTTGCCAGATTGTTTTCCGTAGGATCGTCAATGTTCACATTGTATAATCCGGCCCATACGTCGGCAGCTGTTGAGCTGCCATGAAACTGTATGATGACGTTGTTCAGCCCTTTCAGGGAAGCCAGACTTACCGTATACTGTTTTTTTGTCGATTCGCCATGCACGTCAAGGCGTTTCACTGTAAGGTCAGGCAGTATGGCATTTACCTCTATTTGTGTATTCTTTTCAGGGGCAACGGTATAGGTAAGCGTCGGTTTTACGGCATGTGTAAGGTCTAATTTCCCCGAGTTGAAGTCGGCACCGTCCTTCCCTCCCAATTTAAACCATATTACCTTATTGGTGCTGTAACGTACCACTCCGCCCGTTTCCTTTCGCCACCAGTAGTGGTTTTTACTGTCGGTCCAGCCGTTATTTACCCAGTTTATCGCCTCCTCAAAGTTTATTCTGACGGGCAATTTATAGGGGTCGCCTGTTAAAACCTCGTCCGATACCGTCGGGTCGCTCTCGCCTCCGTCGTTTACAGCCGTTACGGCATAGGTTATAAGGCGCTGCGGCCCGCCCATATTGTCGAGCACAACAGCCGTATCGTTCTTTTCGGTTGTAGCCACAAGCTGATACTTGTAGTTCTCAACCCTGTATATTTTATACCGGCAGTTGGCTGCGTCAAAATAGCCATAGCTGGCACCTTTCGCAGGTTTCTGCCACCTTATTATATCATGTGTACCGTCGTTGCCTATGCGAACGTTTGTCACTTTCCCCGGCTTGTCTTCGCCCGAAAAGGCTGTTGTGCTTACAGGCTCGCCCATTCCCCTGTCGCTGTATGCAATGAGGGTGTAGAGGTTATTGCCTTGTGCGGGTGTCCTGTCGGTCCAGGTTATTCGTGTTCCTGTTGCCGGGCTGGCAAGGGTATGAATCAATTCAAAGTTACGGTAAACCTCAAGCTTTGTCAAAGCCGTCAGTATGCTGCCGTCAATATTGTGTGTTGGTGTAGTAAAGGTGAGCACCGTCTGTCGCAAACCGGCCCCTGTTTGTGCGGTCGTAAGGAACGAAACGGGTCGCGGTGCTGCCTGTGTGGTAACCTCTGTAACCTTTATCTGGCTTACGAGCACAGCGTTGCTGCCGGGTGCTGCCGTGTTATGGAAGCCGGCCCTGTATGCTCCTGTTTCCTTTGCCGTGAAATAATACTGGGGTGTAATGCCGCGAAAGTCGAGCAGAAGATTCCTGTCGAGCATGCTGAAAGCAGCAGGATTTGTGCCCTGTCCAAAGGCAATGGCCATGCTTTCGCTTTGTGAAGCACCTCCGGCACGGGCTGTAAACGTTACCTCATACACCTTTCCGGCTTCAACCTGAAAGGCCGGAGTCAGGAGCCAGTCGTCATTATTGTGCGACGATATACCGTAGCAGATGGCCGAATGGCTGTTCAAATCGTACCGCCATGTGTTGTCATCGCCGTTGCTGTTGATAATCGTGAGGGTATTAAAGGCTTCTTCTGTATTGACTTCGTTTGTATAAACCGTGTGCCCACTATATGGCAAGGCTGCCTCTGACGGCAGCATACCAAATGCAAAAACAATATAAAAAAGAAGCCTTTTTATCATTGTGAAGCACATTTCTGGGGTTACAAACTCTATAATCTGGTTGCAAAGGTATGATAAAAAAACTTAATACGCAATTTCTTTAGCTTAAAATTTTCGATTTGTTACATTTTTAAGCATTAAATCATCAATTTGTTTGCTTGTATATGTATGTTTTGTTATTTTTGCAAGAAACAAGTCAAAATGCGTTATTATTTTTGTCATGTACTTGTTTTTTTACCGGCTTACTGTTGGCAGAAAAGTGTTAATACATTATTATATTTATTAAACTAACGTGCTTATGAACAAATTTTATCTCGTCTTGCTGGGCTTTTTCCTGAGCCTTGGAAACATCAGCGCCGAAGTAATCAGTCATTATACCTGCAACTTTGATACTGCTTTCGGTGCTCTTAACGGCGCAAGGGAGTATACCGACCCTGCTGCAGCTCCCGACGGATGGGCGCACATGCCCGACGGTAAGGATATGAACGGTTACGGAAAACTTACTTATCCTACCTACTCGTTTGAAACAAAAACTACCTACGACGGCGCAGGGGCGCTCTATGTGAACGCTCAAAACCGGTACAACAGGTATGAAGACGACTACGTCGACTTCTATGACCTGCTTGTTACACCGCGTATTACGGGTACGGCTTCGTTGTATGCGCGCCTGTCTTCTGCCTCAGGCTCGGTGTCGTTCTATAAAATTAAGGAGGCGGGCGGCAAGTTAATCAGGGGCGCCAAAATCCTTGTGGCCAGGTCGGCCAAAAGAAATGAGTGGACGCAGCTTGTCATACCGTCGCTCAACGGCGAGCGTATCGGCATACGAATAGACCAGGCTTACATCGACAATTTTACAGCCGACCAGGCCGAAATAACCTTTAAGCCCAACCTTATTATAAGTGGCAGGCCGGCCATGGCGGAGTATCACGATGTCGACGACAACGGCAACTATACGCTTGCATGGAAGGTTGTACTGAAAAACAACGGCAAGATAAAGGTCAATGGTGGCGAATACAGCTTGAAGTTGCTGGCCGGAACCGACACCCTTGCATCGTTCCCCATCGTGCACGACATCGCCGTGGGGGCTTCTTCTGATACCATTCTGGTAACCCGTCAGGTTAATATCGCACAGCTTGGCACGCGCAGTACGTCGTTCAGTATTGTTGAAACGGCCAGCGGCAATGTTTACAAGCCCCAGCCCGTAGTGCTTACTCCAGCCCGTGGCATATTGGAAATGAAAGACGGCCGCTATGCCATTGAGAACGGCAGCTGGATTAATTTCGGGTCGTCGGCATCGGCAGCCTCCTTTGTGCTCACCGTATCGAACGCCGGTGGACGCCCGCTTCATTTCACCTCTTTGGCGTTGCCTGCCGGCTATACGGCCAGTGTCATGCCGCCTTTCACGCTTGCTGCCCATGCCTCGACCGAAGTAACGCTTACGCGTACCGCTACACCCGTCGGGCCTCGCAGGGGCGAACTAAAGCTCTCGGGCGACACAACCTGCGTCCTTAACCTCACAGGCTCATCGTTTAGCGGGGATATTTGGACGGCCAATTTTGAAGATAACCGCATTCCTTCTTCTTTTATTGCCGGAGGATGGGACACCAATTATTACCCCCAGTACGCGTTAATAGTCGGCAATAAGTATGCGTTGAAGGCTCCTGATGCGCCTTCTATGCTGGTTACGCCGAAGCTAAGGGCCGGCGCCGGCGACAAATTACAGTTTAGTGTGGCCAGTGCCAGTTCGGCCACGGGTACGGAATTTGAAGGAAATTTAAAGGTTTACATATCGGCCAACCGTCACAAATGGACGCTCCTCGATACGTTCAGTGCCACGGCTGCCGACGAAACCCACCGCCTCAGCAAGGCTCGTGCCGGACGCTCGGGGGCGTATTACCAGAGTATTCCCTACACGGTTACCCTGCCTGCAGGCCGCTGGTATGTGGCCTTTGAGGGCGATCATGTATACCTCGACGATATAGCCGGCCTGCATGCTGAGCCTTTGGGGCACGACCTTTACCTGTCGTCGGCCGTACTTCCTGCCGCAGGTGCAGTAAACAGCAGGGCTGATTATGCCGTCACCGTGCAGAATCTGGGCGTAGATGAGGCCGAAGGGAGCTATCGTGCACAGCTTTTTGTTGATGGCGTTGCGGTTGATTCGGCCGCCGCAGTAAGTCTGCCTGCCGGAGGCTCGGCATCGTTCTCGTTCCATTATACGCCTCATGCCGCAGGTTCTTACAGGGCTTATGTTCAGCTCTCGGGCGCGGGCTTTACCCTCTCTACCGATACCGTTGCTACCACCGTAGCCGCTGAAACGGGCGAGCGTGTGGTGCAGATTGGCAAGCCTTCAACCTCAATGTGGAGCGGAACCACCTATGCTCCCGTATACGGTACGCGCGCATTGAGCCAGACCGAGATAGCACTTGCGCCCGAAGCACTGCCTTTCGGTGCAGGAACACGTATTAAGGCGGTGGCCTTTCAGGGTACGGTAGCCAGAACTGCCGTACAGAAAGTACACGCCATGATAGGCTGCAGCGCGGCAAAGAAGTTCAGTTTTCCCTATGCGTTCAGCAACCATACCGGCTGGACAACCATTTACAACGGCCCCTATAACTTTGAAAAGACTACTGCTACGGCCGAAATTATGAAAATCAACATGGCCTCTCCCTTCGTGTACGACGGTACCAGCCTGCACCTGTTCTTCGATAACGAACTGGTGGGTGAGGGCGCAGCGCTCAACTTTACCAAAGAAGCCACGGGCCAGTTATGCTCTGCCATCATGCGCGATAAGTATGCAACGGGTGCCTTTACCGATGCCGACAAGCCGTCATCAGCCGATGCTCCTGTGGTTTATCTGACGATAGAGCGCAACCCTGCTGTATTGTCGGGCGTTGTTACGTCAAGGCAAACCCATCGCGCTCTGGCCGGTATTCCGGTAAAGCTGACCTGCAACGACGTGGTTTATACGGCTACGACGGGAGCCGACGGCCGTTATTCGCTTACGGTATACAAGCTCGATAACGCCTATACGCTGTCGGTATCGGCAGGCGGCTACATGCCTTTTGAGGTCGAAAATGTAAGGCTTTCGGCCGACAGTACGCTGAACTTCTCGCTCAACGCTGCCCGCGGTTTCTATATCAGCCGTTGCACACTGCCTGCCACGGCAACAGTAAACACGCCATATACCGCTACGGCCCATGTACGAAATGTAGAGCATTCGGCGCTCAGTGCGTCGGCATATACAGCCCGTCTTTATGTAAACGGCGAGGCAGTAGCCAGGGCTGAGAGTCAGACGGTGGCGGCAGGCGGTGAGGCCGACTTCACATTCCGCTATACTCCGCATGCTGCGCTCACAGCCCCTGCGTGCATTGTGTTCAACGTTAACGATGATGTGGTGAACACATCCGATACTGTTTCGCTGGCCATCCAGCCCGAAAAGGCACGCGGAACATGGCAGGCTGGCGACAGCCTTACGCTTTCGAGCACGGGTCGTGCGCCTGCATCGCTGCTGTATGCCAACAGCAAAGCGGTTGTCATATACCCCAAAAATATAATAGGTATGCCTGCCGGCTCTGATATTACGCGGTTGTATTTCAAGGGCTATACCTCAACCGGCGGCACCGATTACGATGCCCGCGTAAAGGTTTATCTGCAAAATACCGATGACGCACCGTTTGCTGACAACGGCGAATACAGCGTAAGCGCACTGAAAGTTGATTCTGTTTTGCACATGACTAAGGTGTACGACGGCACCCTTCGCGTTGTACACGGTAAGGGTTCGGCCTCAAATGCCGATGTCGTACTCGATTTTGTGCTCGACCGGAAATTCAAATATGACGGACGCAATCTGCGCATGACGGTCATCTATTCAAGCGCCGACGGGTCGAGTTCCATGGATGTTCATTACGTCTCCGACTCACGATTCGACAAGGCTGTTTACCTTGCGCAGAGCGATATATCGTTAGAAGCTGCTAAAACATGGTATCAGCGCACCATGCCTGTGGCTTATTTCGAGGCCGAAAGAGGACAGAAGTTCAGCGGAACGGTGACGGCTGCCGACGGCCATGCCGTTGCAGGGGCTGTGGTAACACTGGCTTCTGACGACGTGATGTATACGGGAACTACCGGTGCTGACGGCCATTTTGACATTACTGTCATCCAGACCGGGCGCACCTATACGGCCGAAATATCGGCTCCCGGCTACCTTACCGCCCACAGCCAGCATGCTATTGCCGATGCTCCTGTGACCTGCGACGTGGTGCTTGCTGCCGATCCTGCAACGTCTGTACGACGGGTTGACGGCGAGGCGGCATCGAAATCGGCAGCGGTTTACGATTTCAGCGGACGGCTTGTAGGTCGTACCGCCGGCGGCCGTATGCCGTCGGGTCTGGCCCCGGGCATCTATATTGTCAGCGGCCGAAAGGTAATTGTAAAATAGCCTGCATCCGTTTTCAAACATGTGAAGGGGCTTTGCCTGACCTGATGGTTTGGCAAAGCCCCTCTTTTGATGTAATCCGGAAAACGCCATCGTGCAGCCATCCATGCTGTCCGGCCCCTTTCTGGTTAATATACAGCGGTGTTATCGGCCGGCGATACGTTGTTTACGACTGGCCGGAAATATCGGTCTGCCTCTTTCTGTTGGGCGAAAGGGCAAACATTTGCCATGCACAGCCAAGCGAGAGAACAAGCTCGTTCATGAGCGTAGGAAAGGTTACATTCATGGCCGTTTCGCTTACCACGCCGCAAAACGACATAATGCCCGTTGCCAGAATCTTGCCCGTTAACTTCAGGTTGCTGTTGTTGTTATCCATGTGTTGTATATTTTATGCGGTATGAAACAGGAAAAACAGGAAGCGTAAAGTATAAATATCAGCCTTGGAGAACGCAACAATTCTGTTTTTTGTCGTCCGGTAGCCTGTACCCCTCTGCAGCTTCGCGTGTTTCACTGAAATAAAAAACACGGCAAAGTTACAACAAAATATGTTATCGTATGGTTAGAAATTTGTTTTCCTTAACGCTTTGTATCCTGTCGGCCTCGCCGGTTTTTCATCTTCGCGGAGGGGGCTTGCCTGTAAGCCTTAGTATGGCAGGCGTTGTGATTAACAGCCTTGTTCTCACGCTTTTACATGATTGTGCTGTCCCCTTTCCAGTGTATTCCCCCCGTGTTTTCATGAGTATGTTGAGTGTGTGGCGGCCGTCAGCAGCACGGTTGACGGCCGCCGAACGCATGGTATGACGGTCGTGGTATGCGTTGCTGACGGCCGCCGAACGATGACGATTACATCGTGTACGTGCCCCCTAAGTTAGGGGATTGGGGGACTGAACCGTCGTAATGTCCAATTAAATAAAGCGTAAACGTAAAGGGAGCGTAATTACATCTTTGCCTGAAGTATGTAACAGGCAATATCCTGCACGCTTTTCTCGTGCGCAGAATATGCCCTTGTAAGGATGCAGTTAGAGGTTAGAGGAGGGGCGTTCAGACCCCCAGCCCCCTAACTTAGGGGGCTTGAGCACACCGAACAGGGGGCACGTCAGAAGACTTTTTATACCTGCTTGGCGACACACCGTAGTATTTTTTGAAGGCCGTGCTGAAGTAAGCCGCATCGGTGAAGCCCGTTTTGATGGCCACTTCCTGTACCTGATGCCCCTCGAGAAGCAGGCGGGCCGCCGCTTTCATGCGTACAATGGTGATGAGTTCGCCGGGCGACTGGCCGGTCAGTGCCTTTAGTTTTTCGTACAGTATGGTTCTGCTCATGGCTATTTCGCGACATAGCATGTTGACGTTGAAATCGGCTTTTTCCATGTTGTCGCTGATAAATGTCATGCAATGGTTCAGGAATTGGCGGTCAATATCGTTCAGTATGGCGCTACTTCCGGTATGGCCGGCTTCAGCAACCGCATTGTCGTTATGCCCTTTCAACTGGTATTTCGCCATGATATTGTTGCGCAGCTGCTCCCTGCTGCTCATCATGTTGTGTACCTTTGCCAGCAGAATTTCGGTATCGAAAGGCTTGGGAATATAGTCGTCGGCCCCGCAATCGAAGCCCTTTATCATGCTTTCGCGCCCCGCCTTGGCCGTTAACAGAATGACGGGTATGTGCGACGTGGCTACCGATTGTTTGATTTTGCGGCACAGCATATCACCTTGTATGCCCGGCATCATGACGTCGCTGATGATAAAATCAACCATCTGGTGTTCTAAATAACTGAGAGCCTGACGGCCGTCGGCAACGTCAACCACATGATAGCAGGCCTCAAAGATGTGACGAAGATAATAGCGAAGGTCGTCGTTATCTTCAACAATCATCAGTCGTTTTGCCTCTGTCTGCGGCAGGGCAGAGGCCTGTGACGGCAGCGTATTGCAACAGTTGACGGGAGGCTGAGGCGCAGGGGTGGTGTCGGCACTGCTGTTTTCTGGTGCCACCAGCCCTTTACGATGCAGCCTTAGCGGCAGCCACCAGCAGTGTTGCCGTTTATTTGCAAATGTTACATAGAACGTGGTGCCCTTGCCTTGCCGACTTTGAAAGGTGATGTCGCCGCCGTTGTTGCGCATGATGTTGCGCGCAAAGGCCAGCCCTATACCGTTGCCGCTGTGGTTGCTGTCGACGGCATTGGCGGCACGATAGAACAGTGTGAACAGCTTTTTCTGCGATTCGGGCGGAATGCCGATGCCCGTATCGCGTACGGCAATAACCGTATTGTGGCGGCCTTTGATAAGCTTAATGATGATTTTTCCACCATAACGGTTGTATTTTACCGCGTTCGATACGATGTTATACAGTACGTGATCGGTTTGTTTACGGTTTATCCATACCAGGCATTGTTCCCTTGGGAGGACGAGGCGCAGGTGCAGGGCCTTTTCGTTAAGCAGGCAGGCGCAGGCCGTTGTAAGCTCTTTGAGAACGATGTTCAGGTTGCAGGGGCTGTCGGTGCCGGTGCCGTCGCTGTACGTCTGCATGTCCATTTTCTGGAAATTCAGCAGGTCGGTGGTAAACTGATGGAGCTTTTGTGCACTACTTAACGCCAGTTCCAGCAAACGCTTGTCGGGCTGGGGCAGCGTGTTGCTGCGGTTAAGGTCGCGCAAGGGGTTGATAATAAGCGTTACAGGCGTACGTATATCGTGGGCGGTATTGACGAAAAACTGCAGCTTGTTCCTGAAATTGCGGCGTTCGAGACGCGCTGTATAGTTGCGCCACGCGCTGTAAAAGGCCAGCGATGCCAGCAGCAGGTAAGCGGCCCAGGCCCATATACTGTTCCACCATGGGCGTGAAATGTGTATGGAAAGTGTTGTTTCGCCGATAAGCTTACCCGTGTTACGGCTTATGCTGCGCACGTGGAAGGTATAGTTTCCCGGCGGCAGGTTGGTATAACGGGCGCTGTTTGCCCGTGAGGGTACGGCCCAGGCGTGGTCGAAATCTTCCATCAGGTAGGTATAAATTATATCATTCTGATACTGGAAAGAGATGGAAGAGAACGAGATGGTAAACGTATTTTCGTCGTGTTTTAAGTGTATATCCCTGTTTGTAAGCAGCATTTTGTTGATGGAAATGTCGCGCAGGCGGTAGTCTTTACCCGACGGATGCGACACACTGAAACCTGAAATGTGGAGGGGTGCCGTATAATGATAATTGCCAAAAGCCAGCGGATTGAACGATACCACACCATTGTCGCTGCCAAAGAAGAACCTTCCGCCGGCCGCTTTATAAAATGCAGCGGGTTTGTAATTGGCTACTTGTTCGTTCAGTGTGCTCAGCGACGAGAATACAGTACCTCCATGTCGCGACTGCTGCATGTAGGCAAGGCCGTGGTCGGTGCTTGTCCACACGCGGCCTTTACGGTCAGTGGCCACACTGTATACATAGTTTGAGGGCAGCCCGCTGGCCGTGGTATACACCTTTGCACGGCCTGTTGCCGGGTTAAAAAGCACCAGCCCGCCGCCGTCTGTGGCCAGCCACAGGTGGTCTTTATCCTGTGTAGCGATAAAGTTGATGTAGCTGTTGCTCTTTATTCCGTAGCGTTTGGGATAGTCGAAATGCTTGTGAAGCCCCGTGCCGTCGCTGTTGACGGTATAAAATCCGTTGGCCGTGGCAATGGCCAGGCGGTTGTTTCCGATGCCGGTAATGTGGTGAATATAGTCGATTGCAAAGCTACGGCAGCTCCCTTGCGGCGTAATGCACATGAGAGTACCCTTTAATCCTCCCGTCCAGAGGTTGTTCTGGCGGTCGATGTATATCGAATAGATATGGTTTGTAGTGAGCGGAGAGTTGGTCGTAGTGAGCTTTTTCACAATGCGTCCCGATGTGTCGAGCTGCCATAACCCCTCTCCATAGCTGCCCGTCCAGACGTTATCGCCCGTGCCCTGGCACAGCGTGAGGAAAACCTTACCCCTGTAAAGGTGGCGCCATACGCCGCCGGGCGAGCAGATGCTGAGGCCGTCGTCGGTGGCATACCAGAGGTTTTGACGGCGGTCGACGAGCACGGCGTTGACATGATTGTTAATAATGGTCTGCGCATTACCCGATTCGTGCTGGTCGATACGGTAATTTGATTTCAGCAAGTTGCATATCATGATGCCCTCAGTATAGGTGCCTACCCATATGTTTCCGTTGCCGTCGGTTACCAAATCGTACACATCGTTCGACTTTAAGCGTGCGCTTACCGGGCCGTTAGTGGATAACAGTTTCCACATGGCGCTGCCGTTGCGCGATGCAGCAAACACACCTTCGCCGTCGATGCCGAGCAATAGCGTGGCGTTATCGTAGGGAATGATGCAACGATAGGTTTTATCAGAGATGGGAGCATGCTGAGGAGAGGCAACCATACGGTCCTGACGAAGGTTGTATAACAGCACGCCCCCATGCCGTGTACCCGCCCAGAGCAGGCCCGTAAGGTTGTCGACGAAGAGCGTTTGTATGCTCGTGCCTTTAAAAATATAACGAATTTCGGGATACTTTGTTCTTGAAATCCGGCATATTCCTGAATCGGTAGCTACATAGATATAAGCATATTTTACGACAATATCTGATGCCTTGCCGCGATAAATCAGGCGTACGTCGTGCCACATGGCATCAATTTCGTACACTCCCTCCGACGTGCAGGCAAAGGCCTGACGGCCGTGCAGGGTAAGTGCATAAAGGTAAACGGGACGGCGCAGTGCAATACCGAGGTCGAGCTGAAGCTTGAAACGGTTGGCAAAAACATCGAAAACAAACACCTTTCCCGTATTGGTGTAGGCTGTAATGCCACGGCTTATATCCTTGCAAAGCCTTATCTTATGCCCCATTTCGTCTTCAACTACCTCGCTGTTAAACAAGCGATAGTTGTGCAAACGGGTGCCGTCGTAACAGTCGACGCCCGATTTTGTAGCTGCCCACAGGCGGCCAAGGTTGTCTTTGCACAGCGAAAACACACGGTCACTGCTAAGTCCGCGTCGGGCAGATATGGGCTGACAGTGAAACATTTCACCTTTTATGGCAGGCAGAACCCTGCATGAAATGCCAATGAAAAGCAGGGCAAGCAGGAAACGATGTTTCATATTGTTTTCAGGTGGTTGATGCAAAAGTACATTATTTTCTTAACAGATATTATATATATAAGGAATATTTTATGTATGTTTACGACAGAAATTAAAGGTTTTCCGACAAAAAACCAATGTTTGCAAGGACTGTTAAGTCTTAATTTTGTTGAAAATTCAGAAGAGAGTAAACCTAAATACGATACTGAAAACAATTTAAATATAAACAAAACGTATGAAGAAACAAATCTATTATTTCCTTATGCTATTGGCCTTCTTTACTGTAACAGGAGGTAGCGCGCACGCGCAAACAGCGGCCCGGCTGCTGAAAGGCCGTGTTGTTGACACCAGTAACGACCCCATTATAGGGGCCAGCGTGATGGTGAAAAACGCGAAAGAGGGAACCGTTACCAACATGGAGGGTAAGTTTTCATTGAATGTTGCCCCTTCGGCAACGCTTGTGGTAAGCTATATTGGCTTTGTAACGCAGGAGGTAAAAGCCGATACACAGAAAGGCGAAATGACCATTACGCTGAAAGAAGACACCAAAAGGCTGGGCGAAGTAGTGGTTACTGCCCTCGGCATTAAGCGCGACCGCAAGGCCCTTGGCTACTCTCTGGGAGAGGTTAGCGGCAAGGAACTGCAGAAGGCTAAGGAACCAAACGTCATCAATTCGCTCGCAGGGAAGGTGGCAGGACTTACTGTAAGCCAGACCGCTACGGGGCCATCGGGATCGACGCGCGTCATTCTTCGCGGCAGTACTGAGCTTACAGGCAACAACCAGCCGCTGTATGTGATAGACGGTGTGCCCATGGACAACACCAATTTTGACAGCTCTGACCAGTGGGGTGGCTACGATTTGGGCGACGGAATATCGAGTATTAATCCCGACGATATTGAAAACATATCGGTACTTAAAGGCCCTGCCGCATCGGCATTATACGGTAGCCGCGCATCGCATGGCGTTATTTTGATTACCACTAAGAAAGCCGACGCAAAGAAAGACTTCTCAGTAGAGCTGAACAGTACGACCACAATTGAGAAACAACTCACCAAATGGGACGACGTTCAATATGAGTTCGGGCAGGGGGCTGACGGCAAAATATCGCTCACTGACGACCGTTTCTCATCGAACAGAAACTGGGGACCGAGAATCGATCCGGGCCTGATGATGACCTATTTCGACGGAGTGGCACGCCCTTATGTAATTATCAAGGACAATATTGACGGCTTTTTCCGTACGGGCGTCAACACAACCAACTCGCTTATTGTGAATAAAAAGGCAGGGAAAACAGGCGTTCGTATTACCTATACCGACATGCGCGACAAGGATTTAATACCGAAAACGCACATGGCGCGCAACACATTGAACCTGCGTACCAACACAACGATTACAAAATTCCTGGATTTAGACTTCAAGGTTACGTACACGCACGAGGGCGTTAAGAACCGTCCGGCGGTGGCCGACCATCGTGCAAACATCGCGAAAAACCTCATGACGCTGTCGACTACTTTCGATCAGGCATGGCTAAAAGAGCATTATGAGGACGAAAATGGCGAATATTATAACTGGAACGACGGCGATGTGTATAATATAAACCCCTACTGGGTGCTGCACAAAATGACGAACAGGTCGTGGAAAGACAATTACAAGGGTTCGGCTGTCATACGTTACCGACCGCTGAAACAGCTTACCTTGCAGGCAACGGCCGGCACCGACATCAATTATTTTACATTTGAAGAGTTTGCCTATCCTACGTCGCCGGGTCGCGAACGCGGTATGCTTTCGACAAAAGACTACAAGAACCGCATGTACACGGCTGAATTACTGGCTATTTATAAAGGTAAATTTAAGAAGTGGGACTACGGTGCAACACTTGGCGGAAGCCTGTATAAAACCGACAATAAAACCCAGGTTGTGACGGCTCAAAACATGATTATGCGCGACGCTAAGACGTTACAGAGCTTCACGGAGAAAACAATCAGGGAAGAAATATACCGCCGGCAGATTAACTCGGTGTATGGAAGCATGAACTTTGCTTACGATAATTTCGCTTTTCTGGACATGACTTTGCGCGGCGACTGCTCGTCAACGCTGCCCGTTAACAACAATGTTTACTGGTATCCGTCGGTATCAGGCAGCTTGTTGTTTTCAGAATTGCTGCATGTTGACAAAAATATCCTGCCCTATGGCAAGGTGCGTGCTTCGTGGGCAAAGGTGGGAAACGACACCAGTCCTTATATGCTGAGGCCCACTTATGAGATGGCTCTCAACAGCTTTGGCCAATATCCCATGGCTGCTATTTCCAGTGACGTGATACCAAACAAGAATCTTAAGCCTACGATGACAAACTCTATTGAGCTGGGATTTGAGCTGAAATTTCTGAAGAACAGGCTGGGATTAGACTTTACTTACTATAACCAGAACAGTAAAGATCAGATTCTTCGCATGAACACATCGTATGCTTCGGGATACCGTTACCAGCTTATCAATGCCGGAGACATTGAAAATCGCGGTATAGAAGTGGTGTTAAACACTCGCCCCATCGAAATGAAAGACTTTAGCTGGGACCTGAATGTGAACTTCGCCAAGAACTCAAACAAGGTGAAAGAGCTTGCAAACGGAGTGGATGAATTTGAGTTAGCTTCGGCCAGATGGCTGGGCGTGAAGGTGGTTGCCAAGGTAGGCGAGAACTATGGATGTATTATGGGCAAGGACTTTTTGCGCAACGATAACGGAGATATTATCATCGACGGCAAGACCGGACTGCCTAAAATGACCCACGATTTGAAAGTATTGGGCAACGCTACCTGGGACTGGACAGGTGGATTAACCACAAATGTAAGATACAAAAACTTCTCAATGGGAGCCATTTTCGACGTAAAGGTGGGAGCTGACCTCTATTCTATGTCGGCCCGCTCGGCGTATAGTACGGGAAAACACAAAGAAACGCTCGAAGGTCGTGACGCATGGTATGAGTCGGAAGAGAAGCGATTGGCAGCCGGTGTGACGTCAAAGGACTGGCATCCTACCGGTGGATATGTGGCAAAAGGCGTGATTGAACAGCCCGACGGCACGTTTAAGCCCAATGATATTTTTGTAAGTCCGCAGGAATACTGGACGTATGTAACCACGCAGACGGCGCGCCCGTTTATCTACGACAACACATACGTGAAACTTCGTGAGCTTACACTGTCGTACGCTTTCCCGCGCAGGCTGCTGGGTAAGGTTGTAAACGCCCTTTCGGTATCGTTTGTAGCTCGCAACTTATTTAATTTATACAAGAACGTTCCCAACATCGACCCCGACTCAAACTATAATAACAGTACGGGAATGGGATTGGAATTCGGCTCGCTTCCTTCAAGACGCAGCTTCGGATTAAACGTAAATCTTAAATTCTAAATGCCATGAAATCATTATTAAAATTCCCTGTTTATATTTTGTGCATGCTGGCACTGATGCTTAATTCGTGCAGCGACAGTGCGTTTGAAGCATTGAATACGAATCCCTCCAAATCGTCAGACGTCGATCCTAATTTCCAGTTCTCACAGTGTGAAGCCGAGATTTGGGGCTACTGGATATGGCAGGAGACAGCCCTTAAGTATGCCATGCCCTTCTCACAATACTTAATGGGCGACTGGGGTGTGACCAATTATGGAGGAAAATACCTCAAGGACAACCAGTATATGGGTTATGTTTACGAGCAGATGTACCCCATGACGGTAAAGAATCTGGTTGATGTTGTTGAGCGTACAAAGGATGAAAAGCAGCGCAATCTGCACTATATGGCACGCGTTTTCAAGGTATACGTCATGGGAATACTGACCGATTTATACGGCGATGTGCCCTATTTTGAAGCCGGTCGCGGTTATATCGACGGCAATGTATTGCCTAAATTCGACCGCCAGGAGGACATTTACAAAGACTTTATGAGCGAATTGCAGATGGCAAACGACTCATTAGACGCTACCTCTACGGGCAAGGTTACGGGCGATATTATCTTTAACGGCGATGTTGCCAAGTGGAAAAAGCTGGCCAATTCGCTGCATCTGCGCTATGCCATGCGCATGGTTAAGGCGGCTCCGGAGCTGGCAAAGGAAGAGGTTAAAAAGGCATTGCAGAACAATGGCGGCGTAATGTCGTCGGCTCAGGACGAAGCTTTGGTGCGATATGTGTATGACAGCTTCGACTGGACGAACGATGAGTACCGCCGTAACGGCCTTTCGCAGCTGATGATAGGACGTAAAGCCACGCCGTCGATGTATATTTGTTCAACTTTTTTCAATTGTTTGAAGAGCACAAACGACCCTCGTTTGTTTGTGTATTGCCGCAATTACGACGAGAGTTCGCCCAACAACCCGTTCGGCCGACGCGATATTACCGACGAGATGCTTGCTACACCGAAGGCTAAATTCCAGCCTGTCGACCCCGGATATTTCTATTACGACAAGTGGCCGAGCGGCTATTGGAGCAACCTTTGCAAAAAATATCTGGCACGTGAATGTCGTCCTCAGATGAACAATATTTTCCTGAAGCTCACCTCTCCCGGCGTTATCATGACCTATGCCGAGACAAAACTCCTCGAGGCTGAGGCGGTAGCACGCTGGGGAACCGAAATAAGCAGTGACCCCGTAGCCAAGTTTTATAAGGAGGGTGTGACGGCAGCATTCCACTTCCTGGAGAATTACGGCGCGCCTGCATTCAGCAACAGCGACATCAATACATACATCGCTGCCAACAATGTAACCGGAAACCTCGACGACCAGTTGAAGAAAATAAATACCCAGCTGTGGATATTACACTTCAATAACCCATGGGAGGGCTATGCCAACTGGCGCAGAAGCGACTATCCCGTGCTGAAACCGTCGCCCGATTACGGTGCCAAGTGTATCGATTCGCAAACCATACCGCTGCGTCTTTGCTACCCTGTTTTTGAGAGTTCGTACAATAAAGCCAGCTACGATGAGGCTATAAGCCGTCTGGGTGGCACCGACGACTGGAACAAACCTGTATGGTGGGACAAGTAAAAGGCATCGTGTTTAATCGCTTTATCCGACAAAATGAATGCCCTTGTCTGATGGATTGAATCTTCCTTTCTGGCAGACTTAATCTTCTTTTCTGGCAGACTAAATGCTCTTGTCTGATAAAAGAAAGCACCTTATATAATAATATGTATAACCCATAACAAAATAACGATCATGAAATACTTATTTTCTATATGGCTTGGTCTGGCGTTATCGTGCGGCCTTTTCACAAGCTGTGGCGGCGATGACATCAATACTCCCGAGCTGACAGAAGACACATACCCGCGCATTTTCGGCCAGTGGCCTGAAAAAAAGGCCAATGGAAGCCTGGGCGAATTTAGCACACCGCTCGACAAGCCCCTTGTAATTAACGTGCAATATACGCCTTCTCAGTATTGCGAAGGCACGTGGTATCTCGACGGTGTTGAGGTACACAAGGGCGTAGGATACACTTATGTGCCCACGGCACAAGGCCGCTTTCATCTGAAACTGGTTGTCAAGACACCGAAATATGAGACTACCCGCGAGGCCTACATTGTAGTAGTGGCGCCCACTTCCTGAATTTTTCGATACAGATTAAATCATCATGAATAAATTTTATAATTTGTTCTGTGGTATAAAAAGCATGGCAGGCTTTGTGCTTGCCATGCTGATGTGCTGCTGCCCGCAGGGCGGAAAGGCTCAGACCACAGAAGTCTTCGGTCTGAAGCAGGGCGTGAACATCGGCGACTGGCTGTCGCAAAAGGCAAACATTTCGTTTAAAGAGAGCGACGTTCAGATGCTCTCCAACCTGAAATACGACCATATCCGTATTCCCGTTGACGAAAGCAGGATGTTCAATGCCGACGGCAGCAAGAATGCAGAAAGCTTTACAAAGCTGCACACGGCTGTTGAATGGGCAAGAAAATACAATTTAAAGGTTATTGTCGACTTGCATATTCTTAACGACAATACCTCAAGCGGAAGCATGAAAAGCTTTGTCGACGATTTTGAAGACGGCCAGCCAGGCAAATGGAAACCGAACAGCAGCAGCGGTATTCAGGTCGAAATAGCCGACAATCCTGATGCTTCAGGTATCAACAAAAGCCAGAAAGTGCTCCACATTACGCAAACCGAGGCCAGCAACTGGAAAGGTGCAGAGCGCAGGGAGGTGATGATAACCCCCGGCGTTAAAACCTTTAAGTATATGCGTTTCAGGGTTCGGAAGAACAAAACGGGGTATATAACGTTCAAGTTCGAGGCCGAAGACGGTACCGTTGCCTATCAGGGTTACGACGTAAAAACGCCCAACCAGTGGATAGAGGCCGATGTATCGCCCTACCATAAACTGGAGGGAAAGCGGATAAGCCGCATTACAATCAGGCCCGATAACGACCCTGCCGAACTGTGGATTGACGATATTGCCTTCAGCACAAGCCACAGCGGGTACCGCACTTCCATCAGTAAGACGCTGTGGAACGACAACAATGCACAACAGCATTTTGTTGAATTATGGCGACAAATACAGGGCGAGCTGAAGCAATATCCCAATAACCTGCTTGCCTATGAGCTGTTAAACGAACCCACTGCACCCACGGCGGTCGACTGGAATCAGCTGGCAGCCAAAGCCCTTGCGGCCATTCGAATGGAAGAACCCGACCGTAAGGTGGTCATTGGCAGCAATCTTTGGAACAACGTTACACAAGTTCCGCTCATCGAAGTTCCCGCCAACGACAAGAATATTATCCTTACTTTCCATTTCTATAACCCGCATCTGCTCACCCATTATCAGGCCTCGTGGCAGAGTTTGCTGGCTCATATCACGGCCCCCGTGCAATATCCGGGCCTGACGATAAGCGATACCGACTTCCAGACGTTAGGCGAAGCATCGCAGAAGGCGATTGATAACGAAGGCCGTACCTTCGACAAGGCTAAGATAAAAGCCCTGATAGGTCAGGCCGTTACGCGCGCGCAGGCTCTGGGTCTGGAGGTATGGTGTGGCGAATTCGGGTGCTATAACCGCACGCCTGTGCAAAGCAGGCTCCGCTGGATCGAAGATGTGGCGCAGGTTTGCCGTGAGTATGGCGTTGGCCATTGCCTGTGGAACTTCCAGGGTGGCTTTGGTTTCGTAGCTCCCGGACAGTCAAAAGTAGCCGACCCTTACATGCTGAATGCTCAGGTCGACTGGGAAAGGCTCAACATTGCATCGCTGAAAAACAATGCCGATGTGAAGGCTTTTGCCGACGAAAACACCACGGGAGCGTATGGTGCCGACAAGGCTGTCGACGGCATTTACAGCACAAGGTGGGGCGCCGGCAACAATACGGGCGCATGCAGCTGGTGGATTGACCTCGGGAAAACGTATGCCGTGAGCATGATTTGTCCGCTTTGGGAGAACTATGCACGTCAGTATGAGGTATACATGGCTACCGAAAAGGGCGCCGACGGCATCCCCGTGTGGGGCACAATACCCGCTGTTTCACAAGACAAAAGGCTTGGCGAGTATATCCGTACTTACATTTCAGACGGTGTGGCAGCAGGTAATTATATCTCTGATCCGCATGTTTTCGATTCGCCTGTCAAGGCACGCTACATCAAAATCAAGCAGCTGAGGAGTGCCTCTGCATCATGGGGCTCGAGCCTTTGGGAAATGCAGGTTCTGGGAACGCCCGAAAATGCCGGCACGTCAATAGGCAAAACAACAGCCTGCCACGCCGAAAACCCTGCACATGCCTGCCCGGGTATCTACACGCTGAGCGGCGTAAAGGTTCACCAGAAGCCCGCCCGTGGTGATATTTACCTTCAGGGAGGCAGGAAATATGTTATGCGATAAACCAACAATATGTTATGAACAAACTCATTCTTTTTATATTATCTCTGGGCTTTGCCCTTCATCTGTCAGCCGAAAAACGTCCCGATTATACCAACTCCAGACTGCCGGTTGAGCGTCGTGTAAGCGATTTGATGGCACGAATGACCCCTGAAGAGAAGGTGGCACAGATGTGTCAGTATGTAGGTATAAGCCATATGGTAGGGGCTAAACAGCAGCTTACGCCGCAGGAACTGGCCAAAAGCGATGCCTCCGGCTTCTATCCCGGCGTTACGGTTGAGGATATTCGCGAGATGACGCGCAAGGGACTTATAGGCTCTTTTCTCCATGTGGTAACGGCCGAAGAGGCTAATTACCTGCAGACGCTGGCACAGCAGAGCCGGCTTAAGATACCTTTGTTCATTGCTATTGACGCTTTACACGGCAACGGACTGTACAAAGGGGCTACCGTTTACCCTACGCCCATTGGCCAGGCAGCCACTTTTGCGCCAGCCATGGTTGAAGAAATGTCGCGACAAACGGCCGTCGAGATGCGTGCCTGTGGTATGCACTGGGCCTTCGCGCCCAACGTAGAGGTGGCGCGTGACTTGCGGTGGGGGCGCGTTGGTGAAACGTTTGGTGAAGACCCTTACCTCATAGGGCTTATGGGAAAAGCTACTGTTCGCGGACTGCAGACGTCGAAAATAGACGGTAACGACAAAGTATTGGCCTGTGTAAAACACTTTATTGGCGGAAGCTTAACCACAAACGGCATCAACGGATCGCCGGCAGACATGTCCGATCGCATGCTGCGCGAGGTGTTTCTACCGCCTTTTCGCGAGGCCGTTGATGCAGGATGCGAAACCCTTATGCCTTCGCACAACGACCTGAACGGCATTCCTTGTCACGGAAATAAATGGTTGTTGAACGACCTTCTGCGCAAGGAGATGGGCTTTAAAGGCATTATTGTAAGCGACTGGCTGGACGTAGAGCGGCTGAATACTTTCCATAAGGTAGTGCCTACAAAGGACGAAGCCTACCTCATGGGCTTTGAAGCGGGCATCGATGTGCACATGCACGGGCCGGGTTTTGCCGAAAGTGTGTTGAAGGCTCTGAACGAAGGGCGCATAGATATGAAAACCATTGACGAACGGGTAGCCAAAATCTTAGAGATGAAATTCAGGTTAGGCCTGTTCGAAAATCCTTTTGTCAACCTGAAATCCATCCCCAAAAAGGTGTTCACGCCTGAACACAGGCAAACCGCTCTCGACATGGCGCGCCGCAGTATAGTGCTGTTAAAGAACGAAAACAGCCTGTTGCCGTTGCAGAAAGGTCGTTATAAGAAGATATTTGTAACGGGCCATAACGCCGACAATCAGTCGATATTGGGCGACTGGAGCTTCGAACAGCCTGAGGAAAATGTGTCTACTATCCTCGAAGGCATAAAGGCAGCCGACCCCGATGCCGCCGTCGATTATCAGGACGTTGGGCGCAATGTGCAGGGACTTACAAAACAGCAGATAGCCGAAGCCGTCAGCAGGGCAAAACAAGCAGAGCTTGCCATACTTGTCGTTGGCGAAAATTCGATGCGCTATCATTGGAAAGAGAAGACGTGTGGAGAGAATAGCGACCGTTACGAACTGACGTTGCCGGGTCGTCAGGAGCAGCTGGTCGAGGCCGTTGCAGCCACGGGTGTACCTACAATTGTGGTGTTGGTGAACGGCCGTCCGCTCACGGTCGAATGGATTTCCAGCCATATCCCTGCTGTCATTGAGGCGTGGGAACCGGGCCTTTATGGCGGACAGGCCGTAGGCGAAATACTGTATGGCAAGGTGTCGCCGTCGGCAAAGCTGCCCGTTACCATACCAAGAGGCGCAGGCCAGATTGGCTGTTACTACAACCATAAGTATTGTGCCTACCGCTTTCCATATGCTACGGGCAAGACGTCGCCGCTGTACGAGTTTGGCTTTGGCCTCAGTTATACCACGTTTAAATATTCAAAACCACGCCTTTCGGCATCGGTCATATCGCCCTCCGACAGCGTAAGGGTAAGCGTAGACGTGACCAATACAGGAAGCATTGACGCCGAAGAGGTGCCCCAGCTTTACATACGCGACGACGTTAGCTCGGCTACACGCCCCGTGAAAGAGCTGAAAGGCTTTGAGCGTATTTCCCTGAAGGCAGGCGAAACCAAAACGGTTTCGTTCCTCATTACGCCGCAGTCGCTCGCCTATTACGATGCCAGCATGAAGTATGGTGTTGAGCCAGGCACCTTCACTGTGATGACAGGCAGCTCCTCGCGCGACAAAGACCTCCAGACAATTCGCCTTACGGTGAGGTAAAATAGTATGTAGTGGTATCTTCTTAGCCCTCTAAATGAGGACGCACCAGGGGCCTGAACCCGGGTGTACCCAATTTTATGATGAAAAAGTATCCTCCTGAATGTGTATATTTTCTATACATATTCAGGAGGATTTTTATTTTGTCTGCTTTGCCTTTATGGCGTAGAATATCCCTGATGGCTGCTGTTTGTAACTTCCTTTCCATCTGGTTGTTTCTCGTATTATGATGAAACGTTGAGGTTCGGCAGCTGTCAGCAGCGTTGTTGACGGCCGCCGAACGCATGGTATGACGGCCGTGGTATGCGTTGCTGACGGCCGCCGAACGATGACGATTACATCGTACACGTGCCCCCTAAGTTAGGGGGTTGGGGGTCTGAACCATCGTAATGTCCAATTAAATAAAGCGTAAACGTAAAGGAAGCGTAATTACATCTTTGCCTGAAGTATGTAATAGGCAATACCCTGCACGTTTTTCTCGTGCGCAGAATATGCCCTTGTAAGGATGCAGTTAGAGGTTGGAGGAGGGGCGTTCAGACCCCCAGCCCCCTAACTTAGGGGGCTTGAGTACACCGAACAGGGGGCTTGTGCACACCGGAAAAAACGTTATTATCGTTCCTTTAGCATAATAATGCTGGTGGCAGGAACTGTATATTGTAAATGGGTTGCACCGTTCACATGGCCCACAACGGGCAGTAGCGCGTCGTCGTAAGGCAGTTCGGCAGCGAGGTAACGGTAGGCATCGAAGGTGCCCGACGTGCTGCGGTAGCTGTTATTCAGGCTGATGGTATACGACGTATCATCGGGATTGGCGAATACGTACACCCATTTGCCGTCGGTGTTCTTAAATGCTGAGGCCGTAAGATTGCCCTGACTGGTGGCAATGGGGTATGTCATGGCACCGGGACGCACATGGCGGGTGAGCATGCTGTAAGCGTAATACTGCGGCCGCGGCTCGTAATCGTACTTCAGTTTATTGTAGTAAGGCTCGCTGCGATAAGCATTTTTTACATACCTCCACATCCCAATCTGCTGCATAGAAGGGTAGCTGTCGTAGGCACTATACCAGGAATCGAAGAGCTGCCAGTAGCTGCAGCCGCTGGCTCCGTTGTTTAAGAAGTTCAGCACAAGGCGGTCGATGAGTATGCCCCGCCTGTAAAAGTCGATGTCGGTTTGGCGTGCAGCCGCTACGGTTCGGTTGCTTCCGAACTCGCCTACAAAGTGTTTTCTGCCCACGGCACGGGCTAAATCAACGTTGGTTCTTTCCCAGGCACCTATCTCTGCGTTCGTATTCTCGTAGCCGAACTTATAGCAATGGGTGTTGAATATGCCCGCAACGTCGGCCGTCCGCGTGCAGGCCTCTCTCAAAAACTGTACGTCGGTGTCGATATTGTCACTTAAATTGAGCGATATTTTATGAGCAATGCCCATGCGTTGCAGCTGTGCAGCTATCTTGTGACAGACGGAAGCGTAGCCCTCTGCCGTCATCCTCTGCCAGTGACCGGGGTAGAAATTGGGTTCGTTGATGGGGGTAAGCATCTTCACGCACGTGTAATGTTTCGTGTCGATTAAGTGTTTTGCAAGGATGGCACAGTTCTCAGCCCACTCGTTATAGTCTTTAGGGACGAAGAGCCAGTTGCCTGTTTGTCCACCCGCCATCCAGGTATTGACCGACGCTCCCCAGAAAACGAGCGTCACTTCAGCACCTGTTTCTTCGGCCAAATCAAGTTCCTTGTACAGTGCCTGCATTTCGGGGGTGTTGAAATTCAGCGCATCCCAGTTGGTGGTATTGGGGTCGTTGTTGTCGTTTACCGGCTCAAACCACTGTGAAAGCACCCATACCCGGAAGTTGTGCGGGCGCATTTTCTTCACCCTTGGCACAATAATACTGTCCCAGTCGGCAGGCCTGGCACCATCGTTTTTAGCCATACAGGCGGTGAGAAAATGAGGGTCAAACTCGACGCCTATGCCCTGAAGGGGCGTTCCTGTGGGGCTTTCCACGTTTAAAGACAGGGCTTTTGTTTGGGGCTGATGGGCCACGGGGCGAATACAAAAGCCCAAATCGCGCATGTTTTCCTGCAGTTTTCGTTCACCGTTTTTAAAGCCGAGAAACTGCGCCTTCGAAACCGTGGTGGCAGAATTGGCCGACCAGTAGAAACCGCATGTGCCTGTATTGTCGTGGGTTGAGCCGTTAAGCATGTTGCCTGCTGCGGGCAGAAATATGCTGTTGCCGTTGGTTCCCGTAACGGTGTAGCCTTGGGTGTCGTTGTAACGGCTCCATGTCCACGTGCAGTTATCGACGAGTTCCTGCAGCTGTGCCGCCGTAGGCAAGGCCCACTGGCTGCCTAAAGCCTCGGTTGCCCCGTCGTTGCGACCTGCCGAAATGTTCGTGCCGAGGCTCACGTAATGGCCTGCAATATAATGTTTATAGTTTTGCTGGGTGAAGCTTGTTTTCGTTGAGGCTTCGCCCCAGGCAAAGAAATCGCCGCTTTCATCGGGGTAAACGGCTCCCAGATTGCAGCTTGCCCACAGTGTATGGCTTGGCAAGGCCAGGTCGACGGCGCTCAAACGGTCGTCGGCAAACGTAATGCGGGCAATGGAATTTATGGGTATAGCTTTCATGCCGCCGCTGGCAGGACGGATAACTAATTGGGTTTGGGCTGCCGTGTTTAAGCATAGAAAGGCAGCTATGGCAATGGTAAGAATATGTTTTTTCATCGTAATTCGGACGAATGTTTAGGGTATGGCGAATGGAATATTCGAAAAAAGCCGTGTTCTTAAAATCGTTTTTCGGATTATTTTACCGGACGGATGGGCAGGCCTGAGAACCTGTTCTCGTAGTCGATAGCACGTTTTGCAGTACTGATTTCTAAAGTAAAGGCTTCGAAATCGCTCCTGTCGGCAAGGGCCGAAGCCCAGAAATATCCTGTTGTTCCCTTGTTCTCGGTATTGCTGTCAACGCGTTTCCCGGCGGCAGGCAAAAATATTTTGTTGCCGTTAGGGCCGGTAACCGTGTATCCTGCCACGCCGTTGGTGACGTTCCAGGCCCACGAACATTTCTTTAAAAGCTCGTCTATCTGTTCCTTTGTAGGTATTTTCCAGGGCTGTCCCAGCTGCGATGCGGCCCCATCGTAAGCGGTAGCGGCGATGTTTTCGAGTGTTTCTTCATAGGGATAAGTGCCGTGTACCTGGTCGTAGAGGGTGTATTGCGACAGGCTATACATGGTTTTGTCGCTCTTTTCGCCCCATGCAAAGTAGGCGCCGTCGTCCTCGGGGTGGAGCGCTCCCACGTTACACGAGCCCCATTGTGTGCCTGAAGGCAGACCCAAATCGACGGCTTCTATTCCCCCTTCGTCAAATTCTATTACTCCGCCTTGCTGTAAAGTGTAGGTGGTTGTGTTGCCGTTGACGTCGCGAATAATCATTTTGGTTTGTGCATGCAGGGCCATGGCAGCTGCGAGCATGATGAACATGGTGAGGAAATGTTTCATGGCAGGGTGATTTTCAGGGTTGATTGTGCGGCTTTTATCACGATAATCGGCTTGCCGCTCAGTTGGTATTCTGCTGCCGAACCGAGCCTGATGCAGAGCGTTCCCCGGCTGTCGGTGCATAACGTATGCAGCAACCGGCCGTCGATGGTGTACAGTTTTACGGGTTCTTGGGGTGTTGTGCCTTCAATTTTTATGCCTTCAGGCGTGACGGTGATGAGGCTGTGGCCCTGTCCCTGCTGTGTGACAGAGCCGATATTGTCGGGTACAGCTTCGAACGTAATGCGGTCAACGTCGGCCAGGGGATAGGTAACGGCAGCGTCGTTTGTGCTTAACAGCAGTTCGGTTTCATGGTAAGTTATCCTGGGTTTTGCCGAAAGGGCGTAGGAAATACTCCCTCCCTGTTTTTTCCAGATGGTGATTTGCATGTCGGCTGCCACCGCCGTTGCCGATATTCCGGCCCATAGAAGCAGCGTGACGCCGATGTACTTTATCAGCGAAAACATCCGGATGTGGCACTTATTCATGTTCATAGCATTGTTTTTTAATTGAAAACACCCCACGCATACAACCGTACGGGCTGTTTGCTGTGGGGTGTATTGTACGACAGTTATTGGGCTAAAACGCAATGAAAACCATATATTGCCTTATACATGTCGCGTTTATTGAATGATGAAAAAGCTTTTTTCAGCGTTTCAAACGGGGCTTCCCGCAACCGGTTCAGCCCGTGCAGATTATTTGATAACCTTTCTGCCGCCTGCAATATACAGGCCCGAGGGCAGACCTTCGAGGGCCTTTTCGGCCTTTACGCCGGCCTTAACCCGAACACCTTGCAGGTTAAACACATCGATGGTAGCACCTTCTTTCTTCATGACGGCGATGCCGGTGGGGTCGGATAACAGCTGTCCGTCGACGCTGCACTTCAGTGTTTGAGGCAGGCTTGCGTCGGTAGTGGTGATGTATGCCGTGTTGGCGAGTACCTCAAGCGAGCCGTTACTCTTCTCGAATGTGTAGCCGTTGAACACGTATGCCCCTGCCGGAGCTGTTGTTTTATGATATGCACCCTGGAAGGTAGCGTTGCCTTCGGTAACGGCTTTCACCGATCCGTCGCCGTCAATCAGACGGTTTCCCATCGGACTGTTGTATGCCGAGGCAGGCAGAACAAGGTATGGAGTGCCGCAGGCTATGGTGCCATCGGCTCCCAATGATTCAAATTTTGCAACGCCATTCTCAATGCCTTTGAATACGGCTATCTTGCTTACGATGTCGGCAACATTGCATTGTCCGGGCTCGTTGGCGATGGCAAACGGCACACATAACGGTCTCCACTCGTCTTCATCAGCTGTTGTTTTGAGCGTTGCAAAAACGTTATACTGTCCCAATGGCACCGGACTCACCGTAGCTTCCTCGTCAAAAATGTAACCGGGTATGCCGGGACGTACGCTCAAACCAAGGGCACGGTCCATCGTTATAATCTCTTTTACATCCTTTGTAAAGTGTAAACAGTAGGCCTCATTGGTGTTGGCCTCGTTGCGTGTGGTTGTCCAGTAGTAGCCGTCGGTGCCTGCTTTCTTTGCGTTGCGTCCGTCCTTGTAGCCCGCTGCGGGCAGAATGATGGTAGAACCGCTGGGGCCTTGTACGTAGTAGGCGTTGTCATCGTCCGACCATGTCCATGTACACGTTTCCATAAGTTCCTCCCATTGTGCCTTCGTTGGCGACTTAAGCCAGGTCTCTCCATAGCACATGGCTACGTCCCAGCAGTGTGGATTGGCATACCATCCGGCAATATCGGTGGTGTTTATCTCCGTGTACATGTTGCCGTAAGAGGCTGCATTGTAGGTGCCCTGCGTGTGGATATTGCCCCATTGGTAGTAATCGCCATAGGCTTTGGGGTCGGAAGTGCCCGAGTTATGGTCGCACCAGCGCGACTGTGACAGCACACCCATGAAGTTAGCATTGTTGCCAACATACTTGTCGATGTCGTCGTTTACGGCCCACAGGCTTGTAGACGCCATGACAGCCATTGCAAAGGTAAATAGTTTTTTCATACTGTTGTTTTAAGAGTTAGTGTTATACGTTTTTAGTTAGTTGTGCTTTTGTTCGCACTTTTTTCTTTTCGGGTACTGCTCCAACTGTGTTTTTTGCAGCCCCTTAAATGTGTTTGATGGTGTTCAGGCTATTGCAGGTAAGGTAAAAAACGCTTCTCTTGCGCATCGTGGATTTTGGTTTTAGTAATAAACAGTGGCTTTACGTCTGTTCCGTTCCGTTTGTTTTTCCCTTGTCATACAGGGTTACTTTAACGGTTAAACGGTGATTTGCTGCAATGTTAAAGAAAAAAACAATAGTAAACAACTTTTTTAAAGAAAGAAGTTTGTATTTTAATCTTAATTAATAAAAATAGCCGTAACATATAATAAATGTTACCAATGACAGACTGTTATGCTGTTTCTCCAGAATTTCGTTGTAGGCAGACAGATGGCATGACGGCTGGAAATATCGCAAAAATGAGCAAATTATAAACACCTTATTATAAGCATGTTATAAAAATTGTGCTTGTTTTGACCGGTTTTTATATGAACAAACAGGTGTCATTACGGCGTAATTGTGCCTTTTTTATATAGGCAAAACAGCTCCGATACGAGCCGTAAAGTTGTTTTTAGAAATGTAAAAATAGAAAGTTTATTACATTTTTCGTCATTGTGTACACCCAGTTTACTTGTTTTCTATGTTGAAGTCCCTGCCGATCAGGGCCTTTTTGTGTTGTCTTTACGCCGTAATGGTGTAGCCATTACATCGTAATGGTATGACCTTTACATCGTAATTGCATCCCCTTTACGATGTAATTGTGTTGTCTTTACGCCGTAATCGTACCCGCTTAACCCCATATTTGTACCCTCTTTACGGCGTAATCGTACAGCCATTACGCCGTAAAGGCAGAACGATAGTGCCGTAAAGCCAACTCGCTTACCCTGTAAAGCTTACGATATATATATGTAGTTGGTACTGCTTAACATGGTTAAGATAAAAGCCTGTGCCTGTCGGGCTATCGCGTATGGCCCGTTATTATTATGGTTCTGCCTTGTATGGGCCCTGACGTCATGATGGAACAGGAAACGCATTAAACGTTATTCGCATTTAATTAACGTAAATATTTCTTAATACGTGCATAATATTTGAACCTTAAATCTTACATTTGCGCTGGTTAACCGTTTAAGTAAAATATCTACCTCAAAATGAAGAAACCTATAAAAAGTATTGTACTTGCAGCGATGTTATTGTCGGCTTTGTCGGGAATGGGCAAGACGCGCAAGGCCCTTTTTGTCATTATCGACGGCATTCCGGCCGACTGTATCGAGCGTCTTCAGCCGCCTACCATCATGGACATTGCCCGTACGGGCCACTATCATCGCGCCTATTGTGGCGGCGAATACCGCATGTACTCGCAGACGCCCACCATATCGGCCATAGGATATACCAATATTCTTACCGGCACATGGATGAACAAGCATAATGTTCAGGGCAACGAAAACATACATATTAACTATAATTACTGGAATATTTTCCGCATTGCGAAGAACCAGAAGCGTCCCGTTACAACGGCAATTTATTCGGGATGGACCGATAACCGCACCATTCTTCTTGGTGATGGCAAGCCTGAAGCCGGCAACCTGAAGGTTGATTATGCCTACGATGGCTACGATCTCGATTCGGTACGCTTTCCCAAGAAGAAAGACATGCTGGAGGTTTACGACTACGACTGTCAGGTAACGGCCGATGCTGCACACAGCATTCGTACCGAGTCGCCCGACTTGTCGTGGCTCTATCTCTGGTATACCGACGATGCTTTCCACAGCTATGGCAGCGGCTCTTATTCGGATAAGTATGTGATGAAGACCGACAGCCTGCTCAGAAAAGTGTGGGATGCCGTGAAATTCCGCGAAAAAAAGTATGGCGAAGAGTGGCTTGTCATTGTTACAACCGACCACGGACGCTACGTCGATGGCTATGGGCACGGCGGACAAACCTCACGTGAACGCACCGTGTGGATGTCGACAAACCTCAAGCATGTCAATGGCCACTTTAATGAATGGTCGTTGAGTCAGGTTGACATTAACCCCACAATATGCAAGTGGATGGGCTTTGAGGTTCCGCGTGAAGTGGCTTTTGAGCAGGACGGCATGTCGTTCTACGGACGCCAGGGCATCACCAACCTGTTTGCAACCAAGTATGATGACCAGATTGTGGTGACGTGGGATTGTCACGATTCCTCCGAAACGGCCGAAGTTTATGTAACGCCAACGAACAACTTTGCCAGCGGTGGCCATGACGAATGGCAGCTGATGGGGAGCGTGAAAGCGTCGGCAGGGAAATTCGCTATCGACAAAAACAAGCTGCCCCAATCGAAGTTTTATAAGATAACGGTGGTTACACCGAGTGCCCATCTCACGCGCTGGTGGAACATATATTAAAATAAAGTTGTTCACCCGCAGCACCTTTTGCGGGTGAACAGCTGCGTGGAGAGCTTTTGAAAACACAGAAATATAATATGAAATCGTCACTGAAAGATATAGCCCAGGCCCTTCAGGTATCGAAGACTACGGTATCGTGGGTACTCGGTGGCAAGGGTGATGAGCGTGGTATAAGCGCCGGTATGCAGACCCGTGTGCGCGAAATGGCCCGCAAGATGAACTATCAGCCCAACCTCATAGCCCGTAGTTTGAACACGGGCCTGACGAGTACCATTGGCCTTATCATTCCTGATATTACCGATTCTTTCTATTCAGAGATAGCAAGTAATTTGGAAAAGGCTGCCGAAAAGGCCGGTTTTTACGTGATGATAGGCAATTCCGAGTCGAACCCTGAACGCGAAAAGCACCTGATACAGATGTTTAAGTCGCGGCAGGTTGACGGTATTGTGCTTGCTCCTACGAAAATATCGCGTTCAGAAATAGACCGTTTGATGGACGAGCGCTTTCCCTTTGTGCTCTTCGACAGATACTATTCCGAGATAAAAACCAATTATGTCATTGTCAATAACGAGGACAGCAGCTACCAGCTTGTGCGCAATATGGTAGCCCGCGGCTGCCGTAAGATAGCCATCATTACCACCAATTCGCACCTCCGTACCATGAATATGCGGCGCGAAGGATACAGCAGTGCCCTGTTGGAATCGGGCATAAGTCTGGATGCCAGCCTTTACGGCGAGGTGAATTTCAGCGATTATAAGGAAGGCATCTTTCCTGTTTTAGACCGCATTTTCAGGTATAATCCCGATGTTCAGGGCTTCTTTTTCACCACCCATATATTGTGTCTGGCCGCCTTTGAGTATTTTCATGCGCGTCATATCAGCCTGTCGGGCTACAAGTTTGCCTGCATTCACGGCATGCCTGCTTTCCAGTGTATCGCCCCTTCCATGCAGATAGCCCGCATGCCTGTTGAAGAAATTGCGAGCGAAGCCGTACGTATTTTATTGAAGAATATTGAGTATCGGCAAACCCATGCCGACGAAGTCTTCCCGCCTGAAGAAGTTAGTTTGCGGTGCACAATCTACTAAACCTGTAAGCCTACAACCTGTCAAATCTAAAGTCCTATGTATAAAAGTCATAAAAACCTGTTTGAAACCTGTTGCAAAATGCTCGTCACGGCTGGTATGCTGTGGGCAGGAGGCAGCACCTCGGCACAGCAAATTACGCGCATGCGCTGCGAATATGGCGTGCGTTCGCTGTGTATTGATGCAGCCTCGCCGCGCCTGACGTGGAATATCCAGTCGGCAAAGCCCTTGCAACAAAGTAAATATCGTGTTGTGGTTGGTACCGATTCGCTGCAGCTTGCCAGCGGTAACGGTACGTCTGTGGTGTGGGATTCGGGCGTAATTACATCAGATATTTCGCGCGCCGTTTGCCGTGATGCCGGCCTGCAATCGTTTAAACGCTACTTTTGGCGCGTGACGGTGTGGGACGGTCGCGGCCGAAAGATTGAATCTTCCATAGAGCCTTTCGAGACCGCACTGATGAATCAGGCCGACTGGCACGCCGTATGGATTACCGATTCACGCCACCGCGACTTCGAGCCTGCGCCCATGTTCCGCAAGGTGTTCAACATCGACGGCCATCGTATCAAGCGCGCAAGGTTCTATTACAGCGCAGCCGCCTATGGCGCATTTAAGCTGAACGGGCGTGCCGTTTCGGCCGATTTGCTGAACCCCGGTTACACCCACTACGACCGTCGCAACCTGTATAGCGTGTATGATGTTACGCCGATGCTGCACGGTGGCACCAATGTCATTACGGCCGTGTTGGGTAACGGTTTCTACAACGCGATAGGAAAGGTAGCCACCTGGAGCTTCGACGTGGCACGATGGCGCAACCGTGCCCGTATGACCTGCCTGCTGTGTGTTGAGTTTGACAACGGCAAGGTGCAGGAAATTTGCTCTGACGACACGTGGAAAACGTCGACAGGACCTTATCTTGTCAACAATATTTACGCCGGAGACAAATACGATTCGCGCCTCGAAAAAACAGGATGGGAGCAACCTTCCTACGACGACAGCAGCTGGCAACGCGCTATGGTGGTAGCGGCTCCGTCGCCGTTGATGACCGCTCAAAAAATGCCGGCCATACAAATAAGCCGGCGTTTTAAGGCCACAAGTATGCAATCGTGGGGCGATACCGTTTTTGTATATTCCTTTCCCCAGAATATTTCGGGCTTCTGCAAGCTGAAAGTGCAGGGCCCTTCAGGCACAAAGCTCACGCTTCAGCATGGCGAAATGAAACGCAGCGACGGCCGTTTGGAAATGCGAAACATAGCTTGTTACTACTCGCCTATGCCGGATAAGGAGTTCCAGACCGACACATACATCCTTAATGGCAGCCGGCAAGAACTCGAGCCTATGTTCTGCTATCACGGCTTCCAGTATGTCGAGGTACACAGTTCGCGCCCCATTCATCTGACAAAAGAGAGCCTCACGGCCGAGTTTTTCCATACCGGTGTGCAGCGTACCGGCCATTTTGAGTGCTCGAACGAGCTGTTGAACAAAATATCCGACGCCACCATCGCATCGTATTTATCCAATTTAATGAGCATCCCTACCGACTGTCCGCAACGCGAAAAGAACGGCTGGACGGCCGATGCACATATGAGTATGGATGTGGCACTGATGAATTTTGACGGCGTTCAGTTTTATGAGAAGTGGCTTGATGACATATCAGACAATCAGAATGACTCGGGACGTATATCAGGTATCGTGCCTTCGCCCGACTGGGGATATGATGATTGGATAGGCCCTGTGTGGGCATCGGTGATGTTTGGCGTGCCACAGAAGCTGTATGACTATTATGGAGACACACGCCCCATTGAAAAAATGTGGCCCGTTTGTGAAAAATATCTCAACTATTTAAAGCGCAGAGAGAACGCCGACAAAACAGTGACATACGGCATTGGCGACTGGGTAGCCTATAAAACCATTACGCCAACCGACTACACTACGACGTGTTTTTATTACTTCGACAACAAAACCATGGCCCGGTTTGCCCGTATTCTGGGTAAGGATGCAACGCCTTATGAACAGAAAGCGGAGTATTTGCAGAAGCTCATTATGCAGAAATATTTCGACCCTGCGCGCGGTGTCTTCTCGAATGGCTCGCAGGCAGCACAGGGTGTTGCACTGTATTTGGGAATTGTTCCCGACGAGCAGGCACAGCGTGTAGCCGACAACCTGAGCAGGATGATTGCCGAAAATGGCGATGCCCTCGATTGTGGCATGCTCGGAAGTAAGACTATTCTGCGCGTATTGTGCGACTACGGGCATGCCGATCAGGCTTATCGTCTGGCATCACGCAGCGAGTCACCCTCATGGGGTAGCTGGATAAAGCGCGGTCTTACCACGCTTCCCGAAACGTGGGTATTGTCGCCGGCGTTCCGCGACGCGTCGTTGAATCACATTTTCCTCGGCGATGTGCAGGCATGGATGTATCAGTATCTGGCCGGAATTATGTACGATACACAGTGTCCCGGCTTCAAACACGTGTTGCTTCAGCCCCGTTTTGTAAAGGGCCTTGACGGTGCAAAGGCCGAGTATAACTCGCCGGCAGGCCTAATCAAATCGGCGTGGAAGCGCAAGGGCAACAGCATTATTCTTGATGTAGAACTGCCTGCAAACATATCGGCTACACTGATAACAGACGGTAAAAAGCAAGAGCTTACGGGCGGACACCATCGTATAAAGTTGGCCGCCGGCAAATAAAAACCTAAGAATTAAACCTGACATGCGTTTTATAAAGATTATTTTGGCCGGGCTTTTATGGGCTTCAGTCATTACCGCAATGATGGCCTCAGGGCAGCGTTCCTACACGCTGAACGGGCAGTGGCAGCTGTCTTTCTGGAAACAACCGGCGAAAGTCGTGCGCTCGCCCGAAGCCATGCTGCACGTAAACAGCAAGACCATCAATGCCACCGTACCGGGAAATGTAGAACTCGACCTGCAAAAGGCCGGGCTAATAGCCAACCCCATGGTGGGCAATAACGTAAACAGCCTGCGCCAATGGGAAGGAAACCAGTGGTGTTACAGCAGGCATTTCGCTACGCCAGCGCTGAATGATGGCGAACGTTTGCAGCTGTGGTTTGGCGGAATTGACTGTTTAGCCGACGTGTGGCTGAATGGAAAGCATATCGGTTCGGCCGAAAACATGATGATTGAACACGCCTTTGACGTGACCGATGCTGTGAAACCGGCTGGTGCCGACAACGTGCTTCAGGTTATTTTGCGCTCACCAGTGCTCGAGGCACAGCAACATTTGCTGGGCACTTTCAGCATAGGCGGCTTTGCTTCAGAGGAATCAGCGTATACCCGCAAAGCACCACACATGTTCGGCTGGGACATAATGCCCCGCCTTGTAAGTGCCGGTTTATGGCGAAACGTAGAGTTGCGCGTCATCAATCCCGTCTGTTTTCGCGATGTTCACTATTATGTAAGCGAGATAGATACCGCTACGCGCAACGTACAATTGTTTGCTGATGTGCAGCTGTCAATGCCCATGGAAAAGTTCGACCACGTCACGGCGCGCCTTACATTGAGCCGTCATGGCAAGGTGGTTTATACGTTGGAGAAACCCGTTGTAACGCAAGCCTTCCGCTGTATGTGGAGCCTTGACCACGCCGAATTGTGGTGGCCGCGAGGTTATGGCGGGCAAGCGTTGTATGAAGCACGGGCCGAACTGGTTGATGAAACGGGCCGCGTGCTGGCCGATAACAGCCAGAAGATAGGACTTCGTACGGTTAAACTCGACCTCAATGATATGAATACGGCCGAGAAGCCCGGTCGTTTCCGCTTTATTGTAAACGGTGAACCCATCTTCATTCACGGTACAAACTGGGTGCCTTTGGACGCCCTGCACAGCAGAGACACACTGCATGTAGACAAGATGATGGACATGGTGGCCGACCTTAACATCAATATGATTCGGTGTTGGGGAGGAAATGTGTATGAGGATACCCACTTCTTTGACCGCTGCGACGAGCTTGGCGTGCTGGTTTGGCAGGATTTTGCCATGGGCTGTAACTTCTATCCGCAGCGCGACGACTTTGCGAAGGCTGTTGAAGAAGAGGTGCAAAGCGTGGTGTTGAAGCTGCGCAACCATGCCTCTCTGGCCCTGTGGTCGGGCAATAATGAGGACGATATGATAGCCTACCAGACGTTGCGCCATTTCCATTTCGACCCCAATCGCGACCGAATAAGTCGTGAGATAATACCGAGGGTGCTGTACGAGTTCGACTTTACGCGCCCCTATCTGCCCAGTTCACCCTATTATAGTGAGAACGTTTACCGCCATGGCGGAGGCGATAACCTGCTTCCCGAGAACCATTTGTGGGGCCCCCGCGGATACTATAAAGACTCGTTCTACCGCGATGCCACTGCCGTTTTCTGCAGTGAAATAGGTTATCACGGATGCCCGGGGGTGGAAAGTCTGCAGAAAATGTTCAGCAAGGACAGTGTTTACCCATGGAAACGCGGCTTCGAATGGAACGACGAGTGGGTAACCAAGTCGGTAAGACGCTATGCCGTATGGGGTAAAACCTACGACCGTAACAACTTAATGCTGAACCAGATTAAAAGCGTTTTCGGCGATATACCTCGTAAATTGGACGACTTTGTGATGGCTTCGCAAAGCGTTCAGGCCGAAGCCATGAAGTATTTTCTGGAGATGTGGCGCGGTCAGAAGTTTGAAAACAAGAGCGGTATCATCTGGTGGAACCTGCGAGATGGCTGGCCACTGTTGTCGGATGCTGTTGTTGACTATTACTTTAACAAAAAGCGCGCCTACTATTACCTGCGTGAAGCCGAGCGCGATGTGTGCCTGTTTGTGAACGATGCCACCGATGGTTCATTGGTTTTAAAGGCTGTAAACGATACCCGCAGGGAAGCAAAAGGCAGTGTTACCGTTACCGACGTAGAGAGCGGACGCCAGGTTTACCAGGGCAATTTTACCATTCCGCGTAACGGTAAGGCCACTGTTACGCAGCTTACAGCCCCACAGGGGCAGGGCGTATACCTTATTATATATAAGGTGGACGGCCGAACGTATGGCAATCATTATCTGTATGGCAAGCCCCCTTACCGCTTAAACAGCTACCGTAAGTGGATGGAGAAGACCCGGCTATATAATAATACAAGTGAAAAATAACAATTTATTAAAATACTGACGCATATGAAAGAAAACCTGATAGGTATAGATATTGGCGGCACTAAGTGCGCCGTGTCTTACGGTTGTAGAGAAAACGACAAGCTTACAGTGGTTGATAAAGATCGCTTTGCGACAACCAACGTGAACGAAACCATCGACCACATTTGCCAAAGTGTGGCTGCAATGCTTAAAAAACACGGGTTAACACCTGAGAATACCCGGGGAATCGGCATATCATGTGGCGGTCCGCTGTCGAGCACAAAAGGCATAATCATGTCGCCTCCCAACCTTATCGGGTGGGATAATATACCCATTGTGAAGATTATAGAAGACTTAACGCACATCCCTGTGCACCTTCAGAACGATGCCAATGCCTGTGCTCTGGCCGAATATAAGTTTGGAGCAGGTCGCGGTTCGCGTCATATGGTGTTCCTTACATTGGGTACAGGTTTGGGCGCAGGCATTGTTATCGACGGCAAACTGTACAGTGGGGCCAACGATAATGCAGGTGAAGTAGGTCACATCAGGCTGGCAGAGTTCGGTCCTGTGGGCTATGGCAAGCGCGGATCGTTTGAGGGATTCACAAGCGGCGGGGGCATAGCGCAGATAGCTTGCACGCTTGTGAAGGAGCAATGGCAGCAGGGAAACAAGGTGTCATGGTGTGAATTGGACGGTCTTGACAAAATAACCACGCAGCTTGTAGCCCGTCAGGCATCGGCCGGTGACGCGGTAGCGAAGCATGCTTTCGACATAGCTGCCGAATATTTAGGGCGTGGAGTATCGATTATTATAGACACGCTGAACCCCGAAGTAATTGTTATTGGCAGCATATTTACCCGTTGCGAACATCTGTTAAGAGAAGGAATGCAGCGCGTTATCGACCGCGAGGCCCTGCCTTGTGCAAGTAAGGTTTGTGAAGTAAGGACGGCAGAGCTTGACGAACAGATAGGCGACTTTGCCGCATTATCGGTTGCAGGAATGTAAATGAAAAGATATAGGGTAATGGAAAATATCATTAAAGCAAGTTTACAGGAGGCTCATGAAGAGCTGACATCGTTTATGGCAAACGAGAATAACATCGCCGCCATAGCCACAGCAGGCCGAATCATGGCCGAAACACTGAAGCAGGGTGGCAAGATAATAAGCTGTGGCAACGGAGGCTCACTTTGCGATGCCACCCACTTTGCCGAAGAACTAACGGGTCGTTACCGTCATAACAGGCGTCCTCTGCCTGCCATAGCCATTAACGATGCGGCTTATATGACCTGTGTGGGCAACGATTTTTCGTTCGAAGACATATACGGTCGCTACGTCGAAGGCGTGGGAAAGGCCGGCGATACCTTGCTGGCCATCAGCACAAGTGGTAATTCTGAAAATATTTTGCGGGCCGTAAAGGCAGCCCATGAAAAAGAAATAAAAGTGGTTGCACTTACTTCTGAAGGCGAAAATAAGCTGTCGGCAGCTGCCGATATAGCCGTTTGCGCGCCCCGTTCAGCCTTTTCCGACCGCATCCAGGAGATACATATTAAAGTAATTCACATCCTTATTCAACTCATAGAAGCCGAATTACAAGTGGAGAAATCATAAAAAACAGAAGAAATGGAAAACGTTAAACATACATCATTTTCGTTGATGCGAATCCTGCCCATTATGTTCGGATTCTTCGTTATGGGCTTTGTCGATATTATTGGTATGGCTAATAACTACGTAAAACAAGACTTTTCAGACCTTACTGACTCCGTAGCCAACCTTATTTCGTTGTCATGTTTCGTATGGTTTTTCCTGTGCGCTATACCCACGAGCATGCTGATGAACCGTATAGGACGCAAGAAAGTGGTTGCCTTAAGCTTCTGCGTAACGGTGCTTGCCATGATAGTGCCGTTGCTTGATTATAGTTTTGCCACCATGCTTGTTACCTTTTCGCTGGTAGGTATAGGGAATACCATTCTGCAGGTAGCCCTGAATCCGCTGGTAACGAACGTAGTTTCGCCAAAACAATTAACCGGAACGCTTACCCTTGGACAATTTGTAAAGGCCGTAAGTTCTTTCCTCGGCCCTATCATTGTAGCCTGGGCAGCCGGCACCATTTACGGCTGGAAGTTTATCTTTATTTTTTATGCCGTAACGTCGTTGCTGGCTTTTGTATGGCTCTGGCTGACGCCTGTTCCCGGAGAAACCGGCGAAAAGCAGGAGGTTTCGTTTGCTCAAACCCTGTCGTTACTGAAAGATCCCTATATCCTCGCTTTCTTTTTGGGCATCGTAGTATTGGTGGGAGTGGATGTAAGTATTAACATGACGTTCCCCAAATTAATCATGGAACGCTGCGGATTATCGTTGCAGGATGCCGGGATAAGCAACAGCGTCTACTTCTTTGCCCGTACGGTGGGAGCCTTTGTAGGCGGTATTCTGCTGATGAAGATAGCCGAAGTACGTTTCTATACCATCAGTATATGGACGGCATTAGTGGGGCTGATACTGTTGGTTATCAGCAAAAACATGGCCATGTTCTATGTAAGCATTGTAGTTTTCGGATTGGGTTATGCCAACTTGTTCTCCATTATTTTCTCCCTTTCCATGAAACACATGCCCAGCAGGGCCAATGATGTATCAGCTTTGCTTATTGTAGGCCTGGTAGGCGGCGGTGTTCTTCCACCTTTATTGGGACTTTTTACCGATGGTTTTAAAACACAGGTAGCTGCGGTTTTCGCTCTCGTTCTTATTTGGGTATATATGTTCTGGCTCATGAAACGGGTAAAAACAGTCAGCTCCGTCGGGTAAATCATATCATTATTACAGCGTAACAATCTAAAATTTAAATACTATGAATGTCAAGAGTTTGATGATAATATCCTGCATGGCTGTTATGACGAACAGCAATGTATATGCTGGTCGAACCAGAATTGATGTCTCAGAAGCCGTTCGAACTGCCGTTGCAGTTGACCGGCAGTTGCCTCAACAGCAGGGCAAACAGTCGCAGGGTCGCGTAATCGACGAGCAGGGCAATCCCATTATAGGGGCTACTGTTACCCAGAAAGGAACGAATAACCGCGCCGTTACCGATGTCGATGGCTACTTTACATTGCAGGCGCCCGCCAGGTCAACGCTGGTAGTTTCGTACGTGGGCTACGAAACGAGCGAGGTAAAAGCGGGCCGTCATATCAGTGTGGTGCTGAAAGAGAGCGACAATTTGCTCAACGAGGTGGTGGCCGTAGGCTACGGTGTGCAGAAAGTAGGAACGGTAACGGGTTCGGTTTCTCAAATCAAGACCGACAAAATAACCGTTGCTCCCATCGGCAATGTGACGAATGCGCTCGGCGGTCAGCTCCCGGGGTTGATTACAAAACAGGAGTCAGGCATTCCCGGACAAGACGATTCGCAACTGTATATTCGCTATTTCAATGCACCTTTAATTATAGTTGACGGTGTCGAAGCATCGTTGTCGGCTCTGGATCCCAGCCAAATTGAGAGCATTTCCATATTGAAAGACGGTGCCGCATCAATATATGGTGCCCGCGCCGGCAACGGTGTTATCCTTGTTACTACCAAGCGAGGCGCTGCCGGAAAGATGCGCGTTGATGCCAATGCCAGCTTTTCGTGGCAGGGATCGTCGCATATTATCAAGCCGGCAACGTCGGCACAGCGTGCACAATATTTAAACGACGTGTGGATTTACGGAGGTAATAATCCTGCCGGAGCACCCTATACGGCCGAAGAAATTGAGCTTTTTAAGAAGGGAACTGACCCTCATTATCTTAACACCGACTGGTTTGGAGCCAGCGTTCGTTCCCATGCGCCCATGCAAAATCATAATGTAAGTGTGTCGGGCGGAACGGATAAGCTGAAATATTACAGCTATATCGGCTACGGACGACAGGAAACTCTACTCCGGAAACACGGCGGACGCTACGAGCATTTAAACATCATGACCAATGTTGATGCTGAGATTGCGCCACGCCTTACAGCATCAATCGACCTGAAATATTACAAGCAGCAACGACTTTATCCGGCGGCATGCGACGGCATGGCAACCCCCGACAACTTCTGGCGTGACATGATTTATGCGGCCGATCCGCAATATCCGCTCTCACTTCCCGACGAAAACAAGCTGGCTTATGCAGGTATTACCTACGGAAGCCCAATCTTTGGGACGAACACAGAGCTAAGTGGTTATCAGAACTTAAAGAAGAATATGACCGTTGTCCACGGTGTGTTGAAGTACGATTCAAAGTATGTTCAAGGGCTCAATGCGCGTGCATCGGTTACCTATTCTCACACCGAGGACGGCAGTAAAGTGTTTAAAAAGCAGCAGTCTTTTTACACATACAACGCCGATACTGGCGAATACACGTTCTCTCGTAAGTCGCAAGACCCCATGCACATGGGCATGTCCAATTCGGATAACAACCATACCAACATGCAGTTGTCGCTGAATTACAACCGAACGTTTAACGAAGCCCATACCCTTAGCGCCCAGGCCATTTACGAATATGACCTGTTTCGCAACTCGGGATTTAGTGGAAGCCGCGAAGGTTTCAAGTCGTACGTCCTCGATGAGTTCTTTGCAGGCGACCCCACAACGTCGTATGTTTCTTCCAATTCGGCTGCCGTGGGCCGTATTAGCTGGATTGGACGTCTGAACTATAACTTCAAAGACCGCTATCTTTTCGAAGGCATCCTCCGTGCTGATGCCTCTTCACGCTATGCAAAAGGCAGCAGGTGGGGCTATTTTCCCAGCGTTTCGGTGGGATGGAATGTGGCTAACGAGCCTTTCATGAAACCGCTGAAGGCTGTTGAATTGCTCAAGCTCAGACTGAGTTATGGTGCTTCGGGCGACGATGGCGTAGCCAATTTTGCCTTCCTTACGGGTTATTCGTACGACAATTCCTATACCTTTGGCAACACGCTTACCTCTGGTCTTTTGCCTACCGGACTGCCTAATCCCGGCCTGACATGGGAACGCATGGCCATCACCAACTTAGGTATCGACTACGGATTGTGGGGCCGAAAGCTCTACGGTAGCTTTGATATGTTCCGCCGCCGCCGCAAAGGCATCCCGGGACAACGCTCTGCTTCTGTTCCCTCTACGTTTGGAGCCAACCTGCCTGTCGAAAATTTGAACAGCATAAATACCGACGGATTCGAGTTCAGTGTGGGCACAGCCGGCAAGGTCAGCGGTTTTCTGTATGATGTAAGTGCCAATATTTCGTATGCAAGGGCAAAGTGGGCCAAGTATGATGAGGCCAATTATACCGACCCCGATCAGGAGCGTCTATACCGCATGCAGGGCAATTATACCGACCGTCGTATCGGCTATGTGTTCGACGGACTGTTTACTTCGCAGGAAGAAATAAATAATTGGCATTGCACATACGACGCCCTGAACAATGATAACAGCAAGCTTCGTCCCGGCGATGCAAAATATAAGGACCTCAATGGCGACGGTGTCATCAACTGGCGTGACCAGACTGTCATTGGAAAAAGCACGTGTCCTCACTGGATGTACGGCATCAACTTCAAACTGTCGTATAAGAACTTCGACCTTCAGGGCCTGTTACAGGGTGCATGGGGCTACACAACCTATGTAGTTTTAGATGGTTGCGAAACCGAGTTGAAATATAAAAGCATGTGGCGTGAAGACAATAACGACCCGTGGGCATACACTCCTCGTCCGGGCGGTACAGCCACAGTTAACTGGCTTTATTCCGATTACCGCAACCATAACACCTCTTATCTTCGCCTCCGCAACGTGGCATTGGGCTATTCTTTGCCCAAATCGGTTCTGGCAAACTTAGGTATAGAGCGCGTTCGCCTGTACGTAGCGGGTACCAATCTCTTCACGCTGAGCAACCTTAATAAATATGGTGTCGACCCCGAAATGTCCGAAGGCCATTATGCCGGCGTAGGCTATCCACAGCAATATACGGTTAGTTTTGGTGTAAATCTTTCCTTCTAACCCCATGGTCCCATTATTGATTATTAAAAAATATTACGTCATGAAAACGAAGATATGTTTAGCTATTGCAGCATTGTCCGTGTTATCGTTCAACTCGTGCATGGATGTGTTGAACCAGACACCCACTGATCGCTATACCGATGCGGTGGTATGGAACGATGAAACTCTAATACTTCAGCATCTTGCACAGCTGTATGCCTTCACCCCCGTGATGGTACAGGACTGTCCTGCTTCGGCTTCAACCTGGAACGGTGCAACGTTAAACCGCGATGATAACAGCTGGGGCGTATGGATGGG
>JABZLB010000013.1 GCA_015256945.1 Prevotellaceae bacterium
GCTATGAAGGGTTGGCCGAACTTTACCGGCTTACAGGTAATACACAATATCTTACAGCGGTAAAGAACACATGGCAGAGCATCATGGATACGGAGATAAATGTTACTGGTTCAGGATCGGCTATGGAAGCATGGTTTGGTGGAAAGGCCATTCAATATGCTCCTATTAAGCACTATCAGGAAACATGTGTTACGGCAACATGGATAAAATTGAGCCGGCAGTTGCTTTTACTTACGGGAGATAGTAAATATGCAGACGCCATAGAGCAGACTTTTTACAATGCACTCATGGGTGCCATGCGCAAAAATGGAGCAAGCTGGGCTAAGTATACTCCGCTTTCTGGCCAGAGACTTCCGGGTTCTCAACAATGTAATATGGGGTTGAATTGCTGTGAAGCGAGTGGTCCCCGTGGACTATTTGCCATTCCTGATATTACAGTTATGCAGAATAAGCGTGGTGCAACTATATGCTTTTATATTCCTGGAGAATATCATATAACATCACCGCGAGGCCAGAAGGTTACTTTAACTCAGGAGGGAAATTATGAGAAACAGGGTGAAATTCAAACATCGCTGAAGATACCGCGAGATGAAGAGATGACGCTTTCGTTCCGTATTCCTGCATGGAGTACGAGTACGGATGTTCGTGTAAAAAATGATATTGTGAAAGGGGTTCGCTGTGGAGAGTTCCTTAATATTACCCGAAAGTGGAAGGACGGCGATGTGGTTTCTCTGAAATTTGATATGCAGCCTCGTGTTTCACGTATAGGAAGCATTCCAGAATATGTTGCTATTTGCAGAGGTCCCATAGTATTAGCACGTGATTCGCGTCTTGCAGGCCCTGACCTTGAAGCAGTAGTTACACCTTGTTTTAATAAGGAGGGTAAGTTGGAGCTGATACCCGTAGCCATTGATAACCCTGAAATAGGTATGGTTTTCAAAGGAAAATTCATGCCCGAATCGTACAAAGAAGAAGGAGACAGCCCGGTTGATGTTGAACTATGCGACTATGCTTCTGCTGGAAATGCCTCGGCATCATTGCCATTCTTCAAAGTATGGATGCCTCAACTCTATAATCCACAAAAGAAATAAAAGGTAGTTTCTAATTCTTTAAATGAAATATACAGGCCCTCCACTCATCCTTCTCTTTTACTTCTGTAAGGGTAAGGTTGAGTGGAGCGGCCTTTTGTTCGAGTAAGGGCACATCGTTAGCATAAAAGCCACTTAGAATAAGTATTCCGTTATTAGCCAATACCCTTTTGAACATAGGCATGTCGTGGAGTAAGATATTTCGATTAATATTGGCGACAATAACATCGAATTTTTCATTGAAATGAGTTACAATACTGGCATCTCCTTGTAAGACTTTGATATTGTCAGTGTTGTTAAGCTGTGCATTATGGCGTGTGTTTTCAACGCTCCATTCATCAATATCGTATGCCATAACGTTGTTAGCCCCTAACTTTGACGCCACAATGCCAAGTATGCCAGTGCCACAACCGCAGTCTAATACACGCTTGCCGTGTAGCTGGAGCGAAAGTAAGGTTGATATAATCATCTGCGTAGTTTGATGAGTACCAGTACCAAAGGCTTGTCGTGCCTGAATAAATACAGGCATTATACCCTCAGGAATGTTTTGAATAGTTTGCCTGGCATCGTAGATGATAACTTTATTATCAACATGAATAGGATCAAATCCTGCTTCCTCCCAGGCTTTATTCCAGTCTTTATACTCAGCTTCTTCAATAGTATAAGCTATTTTAGTGTTGGTTAAGGGAAAGTTTTCTATGGCATCGTCAAGCATGGATTTATTCAGTTGCCCTTGTTCAAAATAGCCCTTAATACCATCTTTATAATCTTCGAACGATTCGCAACCGGCCTCTCCTGCTGCATCAGCAATGAGGTCTCTTGCTATTTGTAATAAATCGGCAGGCGTTTCTATCTTAAAATTAATTACTTGATATTTCATATCTCAATCTGTTTGGTTGCAAAAGTATAAAAATTAGGGAAAAACCTATATGTCTTTAGGGTTTTTCCTTACTTTTGTATGATGATATGAAGTAAATTTGTAGCGTGAATAATAATATATTAAGAACAACAATATAAAATTAATAAAGGAGTAAGACAAAATGAAAAAGTTATTTTTATTCTTAGCTTTTGCTGGAGTCATGCCTCTTTCAGCATTAGGGCAGGATGACGTTTATTTTACGCCAGCTAAAAGTGTAAGCAAAAACTCCAGGGAAAATTCTCCGACCTATTATCGGGGTAGTAATCGGAGCGTAGATGAATATAATCGTCGTGGGCGTCTGAAAAGTTATTATCAGAAGATAGGGACAGACAGTCTTGGTAATGATATTGTTACTTACCAAAGGATGTCAGGGGTCTCCCCTGATTCAATTTACATTGATACAGCATATGTTTATCCAGGCAGTGCCAGCTTTGATGATGACTATGCTTATACCCGTCGCATGTCACGTTGGGACGGTTTTTATGATCCTTGGTTCTATGGAGCCTACCGTTGGGGGTCATGGTATAATGCCTGGTACGACCCATGGTATTATGGATATGGTAGCTGGTATGGAGCCTATGCCCCGTGGTATTATGGATATACAGGATGGTATGACCCATGGTATTATGGTTATTCAGGCTGGTATGGCTGGGGTTATCCGTATTATGGTTACGGCTGGAGCGATCCATATTATTATGGGAGACGTTATTATGCAGGTGTATCGGGTGGTACAACAGGATGGCGTAGCTGGGGAGGTCCTGGCTCGAATAGAGACTATTCTAACGGAAGTGGGATAGTATCAAACAATAGTCGTTATACAGGTGGAACAACATCTCGTAGCCGTAGTAACCGTTCGTTTGGTAGCCGCGATACTTATCCATCAAGTTCTACAATGCAAAATAACTCGGTATTTAATGCACCTTCTCGTTCTGCAGGAAGTTTTGGTGGTGGAAGTTTCGGCGGCGGAATGCCTTCTGGCGGCATGTCGTCAGGTAGTTTTGGTGGCGGCCATTCAGCTCCTGCTGGCGGAGGTAGTTTTGGTAATGGCCGTAGGTAAGAGTAAATACGTTGTCTTGTAGAGAGATGTCTTGTATATTATAAATAAAGAATCAATTATGAAGAATATAAAATATTGTCTTGCCGCAGCCTTACCTATGTTTGCTTTGTCAATGGCTGCACAGGAAACATATCAGGATACAAAGTTAATTGGCAATGAGCTTAATGGTACTGCACGCTATGTAGGTATGGGAGGTGCCATGGAAGCTCTTGGTGCTGATATTTCAACGATAGGTAGTAACCCAGCAGGTATAGGCTTGTTCAGAAATAGCCAGGTTTCTTTTTCTGGTGGTTTCGTTGCTCAGGGTGGTGCAACAACATCGCCAAAGTATGGCAGTTTAAGTGCAAACATAAAAGGAGATAAGACCAATGCCAGCCTGGATCAGTTAGGAATTGTTTATGTTACGCGTACGGATAATAATTCATATCTGAATTTTGGATTCAACTATCATAAAAGTAGAAACTTTAATCAAATACTTACTGCGGGTAATAGTTTGACGATACCATCGTATGTTAATGGGCTCCCTATTTCAGCATCTCAAAATAAACTGTCGGCAATGAGATTTTCTTCTGCATCTAATTATTCGTGGAGTGGCGTAGATGCAAATTATGAAAAGGAAATGGCGCCTATTTATGATGCTAACAAAAAGCAGATAGGTATGGATTATCTTAATGGTATAGAATATCTCTTTGGGCAATATCAGAAGGGTTATATTGGAGAATATGATTTTAATATTAGTGGAAATATTGAGGATCGTGCATTTCTTGGGTTAACAGTTGGTCTGCATGATGTTCATTATAACAGTAATAGTTATTATACAGAATCGCTTGAGAGGAATGCCTTTTCAGAATCATGGGAAAGTATTCGTATCACAGGAGTAGGTGTAGATTTTAAGTTAGGTGCCATATTCCGACCAATAGCTGACTCTCCTTTCCGTGTGGGTGCTTATATGAGTACGCCTGTCTTCTATGACCTTAGTCTGAGAGGCGATAATGATATATCAATGAATCACGATAAGGGGCAGACCGCATCTGCTAACTATGATTATAAAATTTATACGCCATGGAAGTTTGGCGTGAGCCTGGGACATACCATAGGAAAGAGCCTCGCTTTAGGTGCGACCTACGAATATGCAGATTATAGCCGAATCGATAACAGGGTTAACGAAAACGATTACTACGATAGCAGCTCGCGTGACCTTAATATGAATAGGAATACAAGGGAAATGCTGAAAGGTGTTAGTACTTTGAAACTGGGAGCTGAATATAAGCCTGTGAAAGATTTCTCAATTCGACTGGGGTATAATTACGTTAGTCCGATGTTTAAAAATGATGCTTATCGTGATGGTAGCATTGAATCATATGGAACAATGTTTGCAACATCTACGGATTATACCAACTGGAAAGCAACGAACAGAATTACATTTGGCCTGGGCTATAATTACAAGAAGTTCTTCTTTGATGCAGCTCTTCAATATTCACAAACGAAAGGAGAGTTTTATCCTTTTATGAGTTATTTTCCAGATGAGAAGAAATATAAATTGCCTGCGGGTGGTACAGACTATCAGGCTTATGCAGCCAACTTTAATGTTGTTGATGCCACAAATGTTACTTTTAAGCGTGCGCAGGCATTGCTTACAATAGGATACCACTTTTAAATACATTATTCTGGTTGTATAATTATTAAAAGTACGCCTTCATCTGTAAAAAGATGAAGGCGTACTTTATTTTGTCGTATCTTTATAGTATCTTTGTGGAATATCAATCTTTTACAAGTATAAACTTAACCAATAAAGAACAATTATGAGACGCTTTGCGTTTATTTACTTTTTCTTAATGATGCTGGCTTGTGGTCATGCACAGAAAAGAGAGTTTAGAGGAGCCTGGATACAGACTGTTAATGGACAGTTTTCGGGGATGTCACGTGATGAAATGCAGAAGAATTTATTGCATCAGCTTGATGTTTTGCAGCAAGATGGTGTAAATGCCATCATCTTTCAGGTCCGGCCCGAATGTGATGCTCTGTATGAAAGTGAATTGGAGCCCTGGAGTCGTTACTTAACAGGTCGACAGGGCGAAGCGCCTAATCCATACTGGGATCCGCTGGCATGGATGGTAGAACAATGTCATAAACGTGGAATGGAACTTCATGCCTGGTTGAATCCATATCGTGCAAAGACAGCATCGACGAAACAGTTGTCTGATAAACACATAGCTTCTAAATATCCTCAGAATTGTTTTCCTTATGCCGGACAACTTATTTTGAATCCTGCGTTAAAGGAGAATCGTGATTTTATTTGCCGTGTTGCTGATGATATTGTAAACCGATACGATATTGATGGTATTCATATTGATGATTATTTCTATCCTTATCCTGCAGCAGGTGTGGAGCTTCCTGATAAAGCTTATTTCCAGTCGGACCCACGAGGATTTAATAATATCAATGACTGGAGACGTGATAATGTTAATATTTTCATTAAGCAGCTTGGAGAAACGGTTCATAAACGTAAACCATGGGTGAAGTTTGGTGTTTCACCTTTCGGTATTTATCGTAATCAACGCTCGGACCCAAAGAACGGGTCTGCAACGAACGGGTTACAGAATTATGATGATTTGTATGCCGATGTATTGTTGTGGGTGAATAATGGATGGATTGATTATTGTGTGCCTCAGCTTTATTGGGAGATAGGCAATAAGGCTGCTGATTATGAAACACTTTTCAAATGGTGGGATAAATTTGCTTCCAATCGTCCTCTTTTCATAGGAGAGAGTGTAGACCGTACAGTGAAATTTGCCGATGTTAACAATGCGAATATCAATCAAATGCCTGCAAAGTTTAAACTTCATCAGCAGGCAAAACATGTTAATGGCACAGTTTTATGGTATTCTAAGGTCGTAGTTGATAATTTAGGAAATTATGGAGAGGTACTCCGCACGTCGTATTGGAAAAATCCTGCCTTGCAACCCCTGATGCCATTTATTGATTCTAAGGCCCCTAAAAAGCCACGTAAATTAATGGATGTGGTAGTAAATGGAGATAGAATGCTATTTTGGACAGCTCCCAAAGGGAAGGCGTGGAATGATGTAGCTGTTAAATATGTTGTTTATCGCTTTAACAATGATGAACAAATTAATTTGAATGACCCTTCGAAGATCGTTACAGTAACATACGATAACTTCTGTAAATTGCCATATATTGATGGTAAAACCAAGTCGGTTTATGTTGTGACAGCCCTTGATCGAATGTCAAATGAGAGCAAGGGAAAGAAGAAAAAGCTGAAGCTTTAACATCGACAATATCAATCATAAAAAGATGTGTCCCATAGCCTTAAATATAAGTAAGGCTGTGGGACACAATGTTTTTCCAGATAAAATGGTATTTTCTTTAAAAGTACTAACTGTGATATAAACTTACTTCATCAGGCTGTCGAGGAACTTTTCTAAGTCGTCATCAAGTCCCTCCATTAAGTTACTATCTGCAATAATAGTATCATCATCGGCTACATACAGTTCTGCGATGTTCACTTCTTCATCGTCTTCGAGAACAAAACTATAAGGTTTTAATATCCCAAGCTGGTCGAGAGTACCGTGCATTTGTCCTGTTACCTGTCGCATAGTAGATGTGACATTATTGTAAAAATCATCATCTTTATTATCAATCCAATCGTCAATTACGCACCGTGTAATCTCTTTCCCGTCATCATCGTATGCTCTCAGTTCGCCACTATCCTGACTAACACGAACATGAATGTCAGTCAAAACCGTAACTTCCTCTTGTATGGGGTACTTTTGGGCAATCTTATTAAAGAACCGCTCAATTTGTTGTGTTGACAGATTAGATGCTTCCATATATACAAATAGCTTTCTTTTGCAAAAATAAGATATTAAAATGAGCAAGACAACCTTTTCCCTATTTTTCTTCTATTTGCTATAAAACATTTGTTACATATAAGAAAAAAGCATTAACTTTGCTACATATGTAATCATTAATCTATTTTTGTCTAAAAATGAAACATACAATTCTTGTTACAGGGGGTATGGGATTCATCGGATCACATACGGCAGTTGAGCTAATAGAAGCCGGATATAACGTTGTTATTGTTGACGACTTGTCAAACTCTAATATTAAGGTTTTAGAAGGCATCAAAAAAATAACTGGTGTGTTACCTGCTTTTGAACAGATTGATTTAAAGGATAAGGATGCAACACAAACGGTGTTTGAAAAGTATCCTGATATAGATGGAATCATTCATTTCGCAGCAAGTAAGGCTGTTGGCGAGAGTGTAAAAGAACCTCTTCTATATTATCGTAATAATGTAGTATCGTTGATTAACTTGTTAGAACTGATGCCACAATATGGTGTAAAAGGAATTATTTTCTCTTCAAGTTGTACAGTTTATGGTCAGCCTCTGCCTGAAAATCTACCGGTGACAGAAGAAGCACCACATCAAAAAGCTACCTCTCCTTATGGTAATACCAAAGAGATTAATGAACAAATTATTTATGATTATATCCATAGTGGCGCCCCTTTGAAGAGTATAATACTGCGTTATTTCAATCCCATAGGTGCACATCCGTCAGCATTAATAGGCGAATTGCCCAATGGAGTACCTAATAATCTTATCCCTTATGTTACACAAACAGCCATGGGTATTCGTAAGGAACTTACCATTTTTGGTAATGATTATAATACTCCTGACGGAACATGTATTCGTGATTACATTTATGTAGTTGATCTCGCTAAGGCACACGTCACAGCAATGAGCCGTGTATTGGATGACGAAAAATCACCAGCACTCGACTATTTTAACATAGGTACTGGCAAAGGTAACTCTACTCTTGAAATTGTTAAGACGTTTGAGCATGCAACTGGTGTTAAGGTGAACTGGAAATATGGCCCTCGTCGTGAAGGAGATATTGAGAAAATATGGGGTAATTGTACAAAGGCTAATTCAGTATTGGGCTGGAAGGCTGAAACTCCATTAAGTGATGTGTTGGCCAGTGCATGGAAATGGCAACAAAGGTTACGTGAGGAGGGTATGATGTAAATATCTTATTTTGTAGTAATATTGAGGTCTTGAACATGTCTCAGGACCTTTTTTTATGACACATTATTGCAATATAATTACAGTATAATGATATAGTCTCAAATAAATATTGTAATTTTGCATCCGCTATCACGAGTTGATGGCATAAATTCAAACCTTTATAAAAGTTATTTAAACAAAATGGCAACAAAGATTAGATTACAGCGCGGTGGTCACAAAGGGTATGCTTTTTATAGCATTGTGATTGCTGATGTAAGAGCTCCACGCGATGGTAAGTTTACAGAAAAGATTGGTACTTACAACCCTAACACCAATCCTGCAACCGTAGATTTGAATTTTGAGCGTGCACTTTACTGGGTAGAGACAGGTGCTCAGCCTACTGACACAGCCCGCAACATCCTTAAAGGTGAAGGTGTTTATATGATGAAGCATCTTCGCGGTGGCGTGAAGAAAGGTGCTTTTGACGAGGCTGCTTGCCAGCAGAAGTTTGAAGCATGGAAAACTTCTAAGGAACAGAAACTTACTGCAACAAAGGATGCGTTAAACAAAACCCGTCAGGAAGCTGTTGCTAAAGCTTTAGACGCAGAGAAAAAAGTTAATGAAACTATTGCAAAGAAGGTAGCAGACAAGAAAGCTGCCGAAGCAGCCGCTAAGGCTGAAGCTGAGGCAGCAAAGGCTGCTGAAGCTGCAGAAGAAGCAGCTCCTGCTGAAAATGCAGAAACAGCAGAAGCATAAAGTCGGTTTTTCTTAACTTACAAGTAAACCACAGTAATCGAAAGATTACTGTGGTTTTTTTATAAAAATAACAGTTTACTGTTGTAATGGCATGCTGTTTGTTGTATAAAAGGCAAATATAAATTATATAGAGGAGGATTTTAATATGGCTTTTATAGATTATTATAAGATTTTAGGTGTCAATAAAGATATACCACAAAACGAGGTTCGCGCTGCATACAGAAAGCGTGCTAAGCAGTTTCATCCCGATCTTCATCCTGATGATCCGAAAGCTAAAGCTAAGTTTCAGGCTTTGAGTGAGGCTTATGATGTGATTAGTGACCCTGAAAAACGTCGTAAGTATGACCAGTATGGAGAACACTGGCGTGAAGCAGGTGTAGCAGGAACAGGTGCTGGAGGCGCGGGCGATTACAAATGGAGCTCATCAGATAGTGCTCCCTTTGATAATTTTGATTTCTCTGGTTTCGAAGGGGGAGGAGGCTTTTCAAGTTTCTTTCAGGACCTTTTCGGGAATATGGGAGGCAGTCGTCGGTCACGCCGATACCAGGAACCAGCTCAAGGCTCTGCTGATATGAATGCCAAAGTTGATATTGATGTGTATACAGCTTTGCTTGGCGGTGACATTATTATTCAGTTAAATGATGGTAGTAAATTGAAATTAAAGGTAAAGTCTGGCACCCAACCTGGAACAAAAGTACGCTTAAGAGGCAAGGGTTATAGCATGAGCAACGGTACAAAGGGCGACCTTATTATAACATATAATGTGAAGCTTCCTGACCATCTTTCAGAGCGACAGAAAGAACTTTTGAGAGAAATGCAAAGGTCGTAACTTTGTAACAAGTAACAGATTCTTTATATTGATAGCCTTAGTTATAATGTATTCCCCTTGAGGGAATACGGATATAAAGAATTTATAAAAAAGAGGATATGTTAATGCTCTAACATATCCTCTTTTACTTGTTAGCAAATAAGTCTATTTGCTCCCCCTTACAAATGAATGACAATATTTAATCAAATATTGTCATTCATTATTATTTGTTCTTTTTAAGGATGAATCTATTAATAGTGAACAAAAGGCCAAATATTTACAGGTTGACTTTTAGGCCAAAAAGGAATAAGCATATTAGGACTTGTATATATTCCTGTTTCCTTTATTTTTCCATTATAACCAATTATTTCAGTACTTGATAGTATAAAACCTTGTGGATTGTTTCCACCTGCAGCTGTGGCATAAGGTGTGATATAGGTGTAATCTGTAGTCCAGCCTGTTTGTTTGATGTCTGCAATTCTAAACCGTTTAAATGCTAAATACAATTCCCCCATAGCAGGAATATACCAATGTCCTACATTGATACCTGTAACAGGCGCGAATGATGGAGTATAATCCTTTACCTTATTAAATGCGTCATAAATGGGATTTAAAGCTTTTATGGTTGTACCATCTTTACTACCATTAGATTCCCAGGTATACTTATAACCATCTATGTCGGTTAGCCAATTAGCTTCTGTAAATTGAGCACTATTCTCCGAAGCTGTGACTGCTGGATAAGTGTTATTGAATCTTCCAGTGAAAGGTGATTCCATAGCCATTGCTGTACCCTCTTCTGATTCGGTCTTATCCTTTACAACATAGGCTATGGCTTTGCGTGAACCTTTATCACCGATTGCCCCTACCGTACCATCATCAAATAAGAAAAGAAAAGTAGAAAGCTTTATATTAACTGTGTACGATCCCGTGCGTTCGAGAGTCTTTAAGGAGTTGGAGAATGTTAGACTTTTCCCTGTAAGAGCTTTACTATATATTGTTCCTCCTGTAAAAGTAAAAGTAATATCATTTAGAGGTATACCTGGCAGTATGTAGTTATATGCAGTAGCATTGTTATAAGTGCGTGTAACGGCATCGTTTACTACTGTACCACTCGATGGAACTATTTGTGCTATTGATAAAGTTCCATTAGTTGTTGTTGTTTTAGTAGTGCCGTCAACAGCATAAGTTATGGAGTTATCATAGGTATTCCCTGAAGTCAACGTACCTGTAATACCAGTACCTTCATTAGTGTATGATACGATATTAAATCTGATACGCGACATTTGTCGTTTCATGATAAAATTTACTTTCCAATCATTTCCACTGATAGTTTCTGTGGATGTTCCGATGAGAGCATCATTTCCATTATTAACTGTTAAGCCATTTCCTGTATCGGTTACAGCATTGTTAAAGCATACAAAAGTATAATTGCCTGGTGTAAGTCGAAGTTTCATACCTGGGTCAGTAATAAATTTTCCATTAGTTACTGTACCACTTAGCTTACTATTTACTCCTGTTACTCTTGTTCCAGTAGAAGTATTTACTGCATATATTGTGTAATGCCCGTCACTAATAGCTTGGGTAGCGCGAGTATGAGGTACTGGTGAATCTTGTTTAATATTTACTTCAGCTTGTATGCCGTCCCCTAAATCTACAGTTTTTGAGGACGTACCAATTGAATTTGAGGTGCGTGTGCTACTTTCATCAGTGCTAAAGTCTTCTGTTTTAAAGGTAAATTGGTTACCGTCTACTTCAACTTTATGGTCTGTTTCAATAATATCTTCATTGCTGTTACATGCCGTGAACATTGTTATTCCAACAATGCTCGCTATCATAAATAAACTTTTCATATTATTTCTATCATTAAGTTTATAAGACATTGTGTTCTATAAATCTATTTCTCCTCCGTCTTCATTTTCATTATCTTTCCACTTTTCTTCTACTGTACCAGGTATTTTTGGCGATACGCTTGTCTCACAGAAAGGGCATTCTGTTTTAACAAAGAACATAATACATGTAGGGGTTTTATACAACTCCTTTTTATTCTTTTCTTTTTGCATTGTTTATAGTAATATATTAATTAATAATTCTCCTTATTTTGTATTTAACAAAGGGTGCTAAGTATAAACAAACCGGGGCAGAGGGAACCTGTGAGAGGCCCTTTGCCTAAAGGAAATGTGCAACGCTTCGCGCGCGCGTATATAAAGATGTTTTAGATGATGTTTATAGGTCTGGCTTGAGAGAGAGAGAGAGAGAGAGAGAGAGTAACAAATTATTTGGATTTACCAAATAATTTTGTGACAAATTTGCAAGAAAAAGATGCTGTTTCTGCAATGTCTTCTCTACACCTTTATGATATGAAAAAGAGCTTTTCACAATGCCTCTCTTTTGTCTGCTGAATGCCTATATCCTATAAACTATGATATGTAACTAACTCGCTGCAAAGGTAGTAGGAATATTTTTACCGTGCAAGAAAATGCAAAAATAATTGTGTTTGTAGCTAAATTTGTGTTTTCTATGAGCGTTATTGTCAGCTCTTTAGCTTGTAAATGTGGAGGGATTATGGTGAAAAGTTTGTTGTTCGACGGCCGTCAGCAACGTGTACGGCGACCGTCGAACGATGGGTGTGACGGCCGTCAACAGTGCTGCTGACGGCCGTCACACAATGAACATTACAGTGAAAAGAGTGTATGACAGGGGTAAAATCGGGTAAGTTTATAAGGGTAAAATGGAGTATGTAAGCCTGTTAAAGTGAATAGAAAATTTGCATGCAAATATTGATTAGTTCCTTAGAATACAGGCTGTGTGCCCAACCATACAACAGCAAGCTTGTTTACCACCCTTGGATATAAAGTGATATGGAAGGAGAGGAACGGAGCAAAAATAATATTTCGTAGTTCTGAATTTATTTATTGTTATACCGATACTTATATCGTGTGAAAATGTTATCTTTGTCAGCATATATGCTTTACGATTCTTTATTGTTCATTTTTTATCATTTGAAAGCGATATGAGAAATATTAGAAAACGCTATATTCTGCTGTTCTTTACCTGTTTCTTTACCCAGTTTTTGCAGGCACAGCAAAAGTTTGTGTTGCCTGATGTCGATGCTATTGGCTTTCATGGTTCAAACACTTATTTTAATTTGTATACGAAGATTGACAATGGGTTGTATGCCAAACGAACATTAGGCATCATGTACCAGCGTGTAAAAGTTGATGAAAGTTCGCGTATGGATAGTATCGACTGGTACATGATGGACAAGGTTGATACGGTAACATTTGGAGCCTTATTGGATAAGAAGGAGACGATTGTACAGGTTGACGACCTGCGTCCCGCAAATATTGACAACTATACAGGTAAGGTTTTCGATGTAAAAGAGCACGGAACGTGGAAACATGAGCGGCAGGGCACAACAATTATATTGAAGTTTCTCAGCCACGATTTAGCCTCGGTGCAGGAAGTTGAGTATGGGAAGGGCAAAAATTATAGAATGCGTTACCCTTCGTCAATGATTTTACCCGATTCGGTTGAGGTCTGGCGTGTACAACATGCGCGCTATTACAGGCCCTTAGAACTTGCCTTTAAAGATAGCGAAAACATCATTATTTTAGACGGAGCAGGCTACGATTATGCTTTGATTCCTACATTAAAGGATGACCAGTTGGTAAGGTTTTCGAATGATGCGAAGCCAGCCATACTGACAAACTCGGGGCCTGAGTATGATGATACGCGCATGGACGATTTCTATATGTTTGATATTAAACGCTTTTATGGTGTGCAAAAGGCGGCCGATGGCAGGTATAAGCTGATTAATACATTTAATAGAAACGTTCTGAAAGAAACGTTCGACTCGATAGCCTATGATTCACGTTTTATCATTTGTAAGCGTAACGATTCGATAAGCGTTTATAATTTATATCTGGAAAAGCTCAATATTGGGCAACTAATTGAGGCAAAAGAACTTACCAGATTTACCACAGGGTGTATAGAAGCTTTAACTACCAGCGGACCTGCATATTATGGTGAGCAGGGGAAGAGAATAGCGAAGCCAGAGGAAATTTGGTATGGCGTGTGTGGAACTGTGCCGCATTGGACTTATACTATTGAGCGAAAAGGTGATAAATACAGAATAAAGAAATATACATCAGGTCCGGGTGTGCGTGAGGAACGGGACGAAACGTTTCTGTTAACCGATTGTAAGCCAGGCGATTCGCTTACTTTTATGAATGGGAGAAGCGAATATAGTTATGATGGTAACTCTTATTATATAGATAAAATGTATCTTAGTCCCGGGCTTCTGAAGATTCAGCGAAATGGTAGATTCGGGCTTGTTAAATATAATTATGAACAGGATGACCAGGTGAGACCACATGAATCGGTTAAGAATGATGATGGTTATAAGCGTCCGCTGCTTACCTATCCTTTACGAAGCATTGAAGGAGAGCTGGTTCTGCCTGTTGATAACGATTCGATAGTGCACAGTAACGACGGCCTCATACTTTTCTATAAACAAGGGCGAATGGGTATTTTCCCACGCCATAAACAGCCTGTATATGACGAGCTTAAGCAGCAGACGCAAAGTTATTATCACATTGTAAAGGATGGAAAAGCAGGCTGGCTGAATATCAATACCAATAAAGAGTATTTCCTTAAGCCGTGAAAGGTTGGGCAATAATAGTTTGTTGTAAACAGGTTGATGGGTTCTTCGCGTGGGCCAGGCGATAAAAGCAGGAAGGGTAAGGATGAAATCCTTACCCCTTCCTTATTTGTACAACATTATTCTTCACTATTTTTCAGGAACTCTTCTGCCCGTTTCAGGTCGTCGGGAGTGTCTATTCCCACCGTTTCAACGTCAGTAATACCAACCCTTATGCGATAACCGTTCTGCAGCCAGCGTAGTTGTTCGAGGCTTTCGGCAATTTCGAGGGGCGATTGTGGCAGCTGTGTTATCTCTTTTAAAACCTGCCGACGATAGGCATATATTCCCAGATGTTTGACGTATGGAAAGCTTTTGATCCACTCCTGCTCCTGTTTTCCGCGCACAAAAGGGATGACCGAGCGCGAGAAATACATCGCGAAACCGTTTACATCCATTACTATTTTGGGGGAGTTGGGGTTAAGAACCTCTTGCATTGAGGCAAAAGGCTTTCCCAAAGTAGCAATCTGAGTTGCAGGATTATCAAACTGGCGGCATATGGTTTCAATTTGTGAAGGCTGAATAAAAGGCTCATCGCCCTGAATGTTGATGATAACGTTGGCATCGGTTGCAATCTTTTCGGCAGCCTCTTCTATACGGTCGGTACCGCTCTTATGGCTGGTTTTTGTCATAACAGCTTTGCCGCCGAAGCCTTCAACAGCATTGAAAATACGTTCGTCGTCGGTGGCAACCCAGGCCTCGGGCAGCACTTTCGTTACCTGTTCGTATACGCGTTGTATAACCATTTTCCCGTCAAGCATGGCCAGTGGCTTGGCAGGGAAACGTGTAGAAGCATATCGGGCCGGAATAATGGCTATGAATTTCATGTTGGAAATATAAATTAAATATATAACATATTGGTGCAAAGGTACAAAACAAACAATGGAGTTACTTATTTAATAATGTTAAATTCTTTTTGCTCTATTCTAAAAAGGCAGGGCCATTTGCCACTTTTCAAAATTTATTCTTAACTTTGGCAGTAGAACTAATCATCAGCAATTATAGTGAAAAATAATATAATCTTTTTCTTTTTATTATTTATCCCTCTAACCTCTCTGGGGCAAAAGAAAATATCTTTAGGCTCATGCACTATTGAAGAGATGGGCGTAAAGGGTACGTATAAAGGGCAGATGGTCGGTGGAAAACCGCAGGGAAAGGGTAGTGTTGTATTTGAAAACGGTAATCTTTACGAAGGCGATTTTTCGAAAGGCAAGCGTCAGGGCTATGGCGTTTATACCTTTGCCGACGGCGAAAGGTATGAAGGGCAATGGCTTTTAAACCAGCAACACGGAAGAGGAACATATTATTTTAATAACAATAACAAGTATGTGGGGCTGTGGTTTCGCGATTTTCAGCAGGGGCATGGCATTATGTACTACTTTAACGGTGACGTTTATAACGGCGAATGGTTCAAGGACATGCGTCAGGGTAAAGGGAAATATACCTATTCTAATGGTGCTTTCTATGATGGCCAGTGGGTAAATGACAAGAAAGCAGGGAAAGGATTCTTTGACTGGGGCGATGGAACAACCTATGATGGCGACTGGAAAAACAACCAGCGTAGCGGATATGGTGTAAATGTTTACGCTGATGGTGATGTGTATAAAGGTCAGTGGCGCGACGACATTCAGCAGGGAAGAGGTATTTACCATTTCCAGAATGGCGATGAATATGAAGGCGACTACGAGCAGGGAGAGCGCACAGGTGAGGGCATTTTTAAGTATGCTAATGGCGACAGATACACAGGACACTTTGTAGAAGGCGACAAAAACGGTGAAGGAACATTTGCCTGGCATAACGGCGATAGGTATGAAGGAGCATGGAAAAACGACCTTCAGAACGGACATGGTAAGCTGATTAAGAAGAACGGTGACGTGTTTGAAGGATTGTTTTCCAACGGAAAGATTGACGGAGAAGTTATTATTCATTATGCCAATGGAACGCGTTTCAAAGGCGTTTACCGCAATGGCATGCGTAATGGCAAATGTATAGAAGAGTCGAAAGACGGAAAACGGTTCGAAGGAATGTACGTCAATGACATAAGAGACGGCAAGTTTGTAGAGAAAGATAGGAACGGACAGGTAATCAGTACCGGCCATTATGAAAGTGGCCGGCGATTTAACGATAAATAAAATCTATAAGTCTATGGCTCGCTCTATAACGAAAAAGAAACCCATTGGCATAGTAGCACGTGATAAATATTTGCAGCCTTTCGAAGCCGCAATACAGGGAAGGCACGACCATGCTTTATGGAAGCTGAACCAATTAACGCGTAATGGCGAAATAACACTGTCTGATTTTGCAAACGGATACGAATATTTCGGATTGCATCGTAACCGTGACGGGTGGGTATTTAGGGAGTGGGCTCCCAATGCTACCGATATTTTTCTGGTAGGCGACTTTAATAATTGGACCGAAAGTGAAGCATACAGGTGTCATCGTATTGAAGGAACGGGCAATTGGGAATTGCGTTTACCGCCGCAATCAGTATCGCATGGCAATCTGTATAAAATGCATGTAAAGTGGGAAGGAGGCAGTGGAGAACGTATTCCTGCATGGACAACGCGTGTTGTTCAGGACGAAATGACAAAGATTTTTTCGGCTCAGGTATGGGCTCCGAAAGAAGAATACCAGTGGAAGGATAGTGATATTACTGCCAAAAACGGTAGAAAACGCAGAGCCTTCACACCGCAAAAAGACCCCCTGCTTATATATGAATGTCATGTGGGTATGGCGCAGGATGCCGAAAAGGTTGGCACATATGCCGAGTTTAGAGACAATATTCTTCCTCGCGTTGCATCGGCAGGCTATAACGCCATACAAATAATGGCGATACAGGAGCATCCTTATTACGGAAGCTTTGGGTATCATGTCAGCTCCTTTTTCGCCCCATCCAGCAGGTTTGGAACACCTGAAGAGCTGAAGTCGCTTGTGGATACGGCTCATCAAATGGGCATTTCCGTGATTATGGACTTGGTGCATTCTCATGCCGTTAAGAATGAAATAGAAGGGCTTGGCAACCTTGCGGGCGACGCTAATCAATATTTTTATTCCGGCGAAAGGCATGAACATCCAGCTTGGGACAGCCTATGCTTCGACTATGGTAAGGATGAAGTGATCCATTTTCTGTTGTCAAACTGTAAGTATTGGCTCAAAGAGTTTCACTTTGACGGCTTTCGTTTCGATGGCGTTACATCGATGTTGTATTACAGTCATGGCCTCGGCGAGGCCTTTACAGGCTATCAAGACTATTTCAATGGGCATGAAGACGACAACGCCATTTGCTATCTTACGCTTGCAAATGAGCTGATTCATCAGGTAAAACCAAAGGCAATAACCATTGCTGAGGAAGTAAGCGGCATGCCCGGACTGGCTGCAAAGGTAAAAGACGGGGGCTATGGCTTCGACTATCGCCTCGCTATGAACATCCCTGATTATTGGATTCGCACAATAAAAGAGCTTAAAGATGAAGACTGGAAGCCCAGCAGCATCTTCTGGGAAGTAAAGAATCGTCGTGCCGATGAGAAGACAATAAGCTACTGTGAAAGCCATGATCAGGCACTTGTAGGCGATAAAACCATTATATTCAGGCTTATAGATGCTGACATGTATTGGCATTTCAAGCATGGAGATGAAACGAATCTTGTGCACCGTGGCATTGCATTGCACAAGATGATAAGGCTTGTTACGCTTGCTTCTATCAATGGAGGCTACCTCAATTTTATGGGAAATGAGTTCGGTCACCCCGAATGGATTGACTTTCCACGTGAGGGAAACGGATGGAGTCATAAGTATGCGCGTCGTCAATGGAACCTTGTTGACAATAAAGAATTGGATTATCATTTCCTCTCCGACTTTGATAAAGCCATGATAAAGGCCGTCGAGAGCGAGAAACACTTTAATTTAACGCCTGTCGAAGAGGTGTGGCATAACGATGATGACCAAATACTTGCATTCAGACGAGGGGCGCTTTTGTTTGTATTTAACTTTTCACCTACACGCTCGTATGCCGATTACGGATTCCTTGTCAAGGCCGGAGAGTATGAGGTTATGCTGAACACGGATGCAAAGAACTTTGGCGGAAACGGACTTGCAGACGATAATGTAAAGCACTTTACAAACTTTGACCCGCTTTATGAGAAGGTAATGAAGGGATGGTTAAAATTATACATTCCAGCGCGGTCAGCGTTAATCTTAAGAGAAAAATAAATAAAGATAGAGTCGATGAATAATTTTAAAAAGGACGATACATTGAAAATGCGTTTGTTGTGTACCGTTCTTTTCCTGTCATTTACATTTGTATACCTATACTTTTACCAGGCAGACATACTGGCTGTTGCCCAGCACGTCATATCAAATGGTACTACACATTATAACCGTACGATAGGAGCGGTTATCATAACTGTTACACTCTGGCTTATTCAACTGGCTATTTTTTCGTATACCCAATTGCGAAGACGTACATATGTCCTCACTTTTGTGCCGTCGCTATTGCTTTTAGGCATCCTTACCGACGTGTCACCGCAGATAGATCATGAAAGTTATCTGGGAAATTGGTTATGGCTTTTTCCCCTCCTAATGGCATGCTATGCCGGAGTTTTATGGGTAGTGAGACATTTTGAATCCGTGGAAACCACTGTAAATAGCGTGGGATTATTTTCCCGGACAGTCTGGATTAATTTGCTTCAACTTCAGCTTCTCTTCTTTATGGTATGTTGCATTGGTTGCAACGACAAGGTTTTTCATTATAGAATGAGAGTTGAAAACGATATGATTTCGTACAATTACCGCCACGCTACCCAAGTTGGTGCTGATGCTTTAGCCACTGACAGCAGTCTTACAATGTTGCGAATATGGGCCCTTTCTGAGCAAAACCAGTTGGGAGAGCGTTTATTTGAATATCCCCTTACAGGTGGTTCCGATGCCATGTTACCCAACGGACGTACGGTAAAACTGATGATGGCATCCGAGGCTAAGCTCTATAAGCATCTGGGTGTAGTGTTTCGTCAGAAGATGTCGCCAATGAAATATCTGTTAAAGTTACACGAAAGGCATTATGCTACCAGGGCTGCTCACGACTGGTTGCTGTGTGCTTATCTGCTTGATGGCAATATTGACGGCTTTGCACGAAATATAAAACGGTTCTATAATATTGCAGATTCATTACCCAAGCATTATCGCGAGGCACTGATTCTATATCGGCATCTGCATGAACATCCGTTGTTTTTATATCGTAGTTCAGTAATGGATGCCGACTATGATGACTATATGGACATCATTCATAAATCGCACACCATGGCAGAGCGCAGGTATCAGCTTCGTCAAAACTATGGTAAAACCTACTGGTTTTACTACTTTGAGCTTCTGCATAACCGCGACAGAACAAGTCGATAATGTTATTTTAGTATTGTCTTAACGCGCTAAGCAGCAGCAGGTTCTCGTTTTTTGTTCCAATTGTAATTCTTAAACAATTGTTGCATAAGGCAACATCCGACAGGTTACTTACGCAAATACCCTTTTCAATAAGGTAGTTGTAAACGGCTTTTGCATTCGTCATTTTTACAAGAATAAAGTTGGCTTGCGACGTGTATACCCGCTCACAGTAGGGCAATTCTGCAAAAGCAAGCAAAAGACGGCTACGTTCCTGGCAGATAATACTTACAAATTTATCAGTCTCCGAGCCGTCTCTGAGTATCTCAACGGCCTGTTCTTGTGTGGGCTTACTGATATTATAAGGGTATTTTACGGCGTTAAACAGTTTGATAATATCGGGTGAAGAATAAGCTGTTCCAATATTTAGTGCAGCGCATCCCCACGAATTGTTCATGGTGTTTAGCACAATTATATTAGGAAATTCATCAATCCTGTTACGGAAAACTGGTTCGGTTGAGAAATCACTATACGATTCGTCTATAACCACTATACCGTCAAAGCCCCTTAATATCTCCTCCATTTGTTCACCATTAAGGTTATTTCCCGTGGGGTTATTGGGTGAACACAGCCATATTATTTTTGTATTCTTGTCGCATGCCGACAGCAACTTGCACGCATGCAGTTCAAAATTGTCGTCGAGAGCAACGGAACGATACTCTACATCGTTTATATTGGCAAGTTTTTTATATACACTATCAGTTGGCTCTATGGCAACAACGTTGTCTTTCTGTGGCTGGCAGAAGATACGAAAACATAAGTCGGCCGCCTCATGTATACCGTTACCAACAAATATTTTTGACGGCATAACATCCCTGATACGTGCAAGTTCTGTTTTGAGTTCGTGCTGAAGCGAATCAGGATAGCGGTTTAACGGCCAGTTATAAGGATTTTCATCGGCATCGAGAAGAATTTTATCATCCCCCTTTGCCGTTGCCTTTGAAGATTCATCATTTGTGGCAAGTTCCCATATACTGGTACGAACAAGCTCATGTAACGGTTTCATCATAGCTTTAAATGGTAACTTTCGTATTATTCCTTGCAAAAATAGCCATTTTAATATGTAAATACAATAAAGTTCGTAATTTTGTATAGCATTTGTGATATGAAAACAAAACTTCTTACCTCTCTGTTGTTTCTGACATCAATATTGTTTATTTCGTGTTCCGGACAGAAAAAGAAACAGCTTACTCCATGGGGTACATCCATGGATAGTGATTCTGTTCAGTCGGAGAAAACTTACCGTCTTGATGATATTATAAGTAACGGAGAGCTGATTATGCTTACGTTATCGGGACCTGATACTTACTATGATTATCATGGTCGGGGAATGGGTTTGCAATATTTACTGTGCGAAAAGTTTGCCCAAAAGATAGGAGTGTCGCTGCGTGTAGATGTATGTCGCGACACGTTAGAGCTGGAACGAAAGCTGCGTAACGGCGAAGCTGATATTGCTGCCTTGCAGTTATCCAGACCCGTAAAAGGGCTTTTATTTACGCAGGTTAAGGCTAATCGTAACATGACGGGGTGGGCAGTGAATGCCGATAATGCTGAACTCGCCGATTCTCTAAACCGATGGTTTAAGCCGCAGATGGTGAAGGGTATGCAGAAGGAAGAAGATTTTCTGCTCTCAACACGTAGTATTCAGCGGCATGTTTATTCGCCTATGCTGAATCGTTCGGGTGGCGTAATATCACGTTATGACCGTTATTTCCAGATGTATGCACCGCTGGCACGTCTCGACTGGCGGCTTATGGCTGCTCAATGCTATCAGGAATCGTGTTTCGATCCCAATGCGAAATCGTGGGCCGGGGCTTGCGGTTTGATGCAGATTATGCCTGTAACGGCCGACCATTTGGGCTTGCCGCGTTCGGAAATGTTCAATCCCGAACAGAATATTGCAGCTTCAGCCCGCTACATGCAAGAGTTAGGCGGCCACTATACCGATGTACCACTGCCTGAACGCGTGTTTTTTCAGCTTGCAAGTTATAATGGAGGCTTCTTCCATATCAGGGATGCCATGGCGCTTGCACGAAAGAACGGGCGTAACCCTCACCGCTGGGACGACGTTGCCGAGTATGTACTTAAGCTTAGTGATGCGGCTTATTATCGCGACCCTGTGGTGAAACACGGCTATATGCGTGGCAAGGAGACGGTAGGATACGTAAGTCGTATTCGCGACCGATGGATGCAATATCGCGGTATGGCTAAAGGAGGGGTAGTGATGGGCGGTGGTACCATTGTGGCTCCACAGCGTGCAGGCAAGAACTATAAGTGGCATTTGTGATGCTTAAATGATGTTTTGTTGCCGGTTTTTTGGTGTAAGGTTCATTGTTCGGCGGCCGTCAGCAGTGTTGCTGGCGGCCGCCGAACAATGTGTATGACGTTCGTCGTACGCGCTGTTGACGGACGCCGAACGACAAACAAAAAGGCGTAAGTATACTGGCAGAGCGATGTTAACCCTGAAGCGTAGTGTGCTAATGGCATTACCATCAGCTTGTTATCTGTGGTTGTGTAAAATGCAAACGAGGATACCCGTTCATGAGTATCCTCGTTTGCCTGTGATGTATATCCGCTGCCTTTTGGGCCAGAAGACAACCATATTGTTATTTAATAACAACTTTCTTTTTATTATAAATATAAACGCCGGCAGGTAAGTTGTGCAGGCTCTTGCCCATATATCGGCTATCAATTGAATATACCTCATTTACAGGTGTATCCTGCTTCCTGATGGTGTGTATGCCTGTGGTAAAGTCGTTGATAAAGTCGAACGATATGTTACCACCGCTGTTTGTAATGTTTTTGAGAGCTTTGTTAACCTTATGAAAGGATGAACCGGCTGCAATTAAAGGATTAGTACCGTTGAACCAGAAAAAGTTTGGCAGCTTAAGTGTATCATTAAGTACGGTAATATTGTTGGGACCGGCAAACAAATCGCCTTTTAGGCTGGCCAGGTAATTGGGCCTGTTTGCTACAATATAGCTCGAAAGAAGAGCTCCGTCAGCCGGAACCACAGCCATACCAGGCTGTCCGGCTACGTTGTTAAGATGGGTATCGATATGAATTGCGCTTACATTCTTTTCGTTTACATGATATACCAGCAAGCCGGTAGCGGGCATTTTCTGTCCCCATCCAATGTGCTGTATATTCTCTAACAGGAAGTATTCGTTTTCTTCTTCAGGGTTCGTTATTTTTAATGCCGACCGCGACTCACCCGTAGTACGATTTAAGTTGTAGGTGTTATCGGAGGTAAGTTCCTGGATATTCATATCCCAGCCAAACAAATTCTTCTCCCATGCTGTGTAGGGTGCAGGACAATAGCCGTTATAAATGTATTCGCCGCCATCCATTAAATCCCAGTATTCCATCTCCTGATCGTTGACATAGGCCGACGATGTTGTAGGATAGTTGTCAGGAAGACCCATAGTATGCGACAGCTCATGGCAGGTAGTACCCACACCTGTAATCATCCACCTTTTGTTGCTATTGCTTACAAGCTTCGGTGTAAGCTCGCCGGCCATGCTGTACCAGCCAATGTTCAGACCCTTAAAAGTACCTGATGTGTAATGGGTTTTTGCCCAGACGGTGTTGCCTCCGCCGCCAAAGTTCTGGCCTGGACCTGCATAAATGATATAAACACAATCAATATTTCCGTCATGATTGCCGTCAAATACGCTGACATCATTAATGCTGTCTTCCACCAGTGCCAGAGCATCGCGAACCAGTTGTGCCGGATTTTCATCGAATGTATTATTTTCGTTTGAGCCTCCATAATAAGTCATGTTCTGCGGTAACGTAACGGGGCCGTACACATCAAATATGGGTTTAAAGATGCCGTTGCTTACATCGCTGAAGTATTTGCGCACACTTCCGTAGTTTCGATAGTTACCATTACCAAAGTCTTCGAGTGCACCTTCGTGGTTAAAGAACTGATTGAAGGTGGCTTTTGGATTTTGTACGCTGATGGCCGAATCTTTATAGTTGACCAGAATAGTCAGAATGTGGGGTGTACCATTGTGTGTAAGATATTGGGGCGTACGCGTACCTATACCTCTTACCCTCATATAGGCAGGCTGTTCATCGTGTACATGGTGCCGTGGCACAATGTCATCGGCCTCGGGTGTGCCCCATACGGGCGGGTCAACCTTTTGTCCAAAAACGTTTGTTACCTTGCCTTGTCCCCACGATGACAGCGTAAGGCTAAGTAAAAAAGCTATAAAAAATTGTCGTTTCATATCGTAAAATATTAATTTATAACTTGTGTTTCTTATAAAAATATTGTCCTTTCTTCTGTGTTTGCCGGCCATATTCTATGGCATGGTGCGGACAATGATGGTAGCAGCTGAAACATACTGTGCAGCTGTTGTTATGTTTCCATGCCGGCTCATAGCCCAATCCGCCGTTTATATCATGTGTGGGACATACGTCTTTACAAATGCCACATTTCACACAGCGGGTGTGGTTAACATGGAATGGCTTGTCGGTGATGAGATATTTTGCAAAGAAACTTCCTATCAGATGAGAGTTAACCAGGGGCCACCGGCCTTTATGGAGGCTGGCTGTGTTGTTTTGTCGTTTTTCGATAACGCCAATATATTGGTTCAATTCGTATATGGCCTGTTGCTTTTTGGACCGTTCCTTCTCTATCTTGTCGACGTCCATGAAAGGTAATCCTACATACGACTCGGGCATAATAAGTGTGAAAGCAGCATCTAAATGCAGGTTAACCTGCTGTAAGTCTTGTCTTAAATAGGCAAAAGTTTCGCCAATTGTGTCGCCCGCCGTGCAGATAGCGTACACATATTCGGGTGGGGTTTCAACTACAAGACGCTGTATAAACTGGCGTACAACAACGGGTGGTCGCCATCCGTGCACGGGAAAGCAGAAACCGACAGCCTCATGCGGAGCCGGCTTAATCAGGAAGTTGTTGTCAAGATAGTCGGGAATGAAGACAAGTTTGTCGTTGAGTGCCAGAGCGGTTGTTTCGGCAGCCCATGCCGTATTGCCTGTACCCGAGAAGTAAAATATCATATTTATTGATCTCTTAACCGTATAAGTGAGAGGCCTTTGTATTTATTTTTCTACTTAGTTGTTTTGTACTGCTTTATATTACACGGTAGTCGGGTTATATTTTGCCATCGTATTTTTCTGCTCTATGCGAGCTTCTATGCTGCCGGCGGCATAATAAAACACGAAACTTGCCCATGTAACCACATATACAATAATAAATTGAACAAAGATGTTTGTACCGATGAAAATTGCAGGGAACAGTGATGGCAACGTATCAGCATCGCCTATAAATACACCCGTTTTGTCGAAAAATAATGACAACATCAGTATAATGACGGGCAGATAGCATACTGCCATTATAACCATTTCGATGATACCGGTTAATAATGCAAGCATAAAAAGGAGATGCCAGTGTTTCCATCCTGCAATATATTGGCTCATAAAGGTTTTTGATAAAGTTTGTTTGTCGTCGATAAGATATTTAAAGGCAGAGTAGAGTAGCGGAATGAAAATGACAACAAACAGCATGAAGCATGCTGAAACAGCTAATACTGCCGTGTTGAACCAGCTTGTAACCGCATCTTGTTCGGCAGGGGTTATACCGTGATTAGCAGGCGAATGGAGTTGCAGAACAATGAAAATGACACCAAGAATAAGGGTAACCAAAACGCTTGTTACAAATAGTGTAAGCTTTATTTTTGCTTCACGCCATATACAATATTTTATATTTTGTTTTGTAATGAGCGATAATATGGTACCAGAATGCCATATCAAGGCAGCAAAAGAACACAGATAAGTAATAACGATAACTGCTGTTTTTATGGCAGCGTATGGTAGAGATGGGGAAAGAAGAAGGTCGATTCCCGAAGAAAATATAAAGTAACCGAATATTGAACTGGCAATGGAGAAGAGTAAAGCGGGTAGCCATGTTCGTTTTAAGATGGTTGCAATATTTGAGATGAAAAGCGCAAAGGCAGCTTCCATACAGCTTACCAACCCTCTGATTTTATAAAGATCTGATTCCATATTTTCAATAAACAAAGTATTGATTCGCTTAATTTACAATTTAAACCTGATGGTTAATATCTGACGACTGGCGGCGGAACTCGGCGCAAGTAACCGCCGTAGCGATGGCAACATTAAGACTTTCGGCCGTATTTTTGTCTTGTGAAAAGTTGGGTATCAACAGTCTGTGGGTTATTTTCGGCCGTATTTCTTGTGAGATACCGTTTCCCTCGTTGCCCATAATAATTAGTCCCTTCCTGGTTAATGGCTGTTGATAAATGTCCATTCCATCGAGCAAAGTACCATATACAGGATATTTTTCGGGCAGATGATTCAGTAGTTTAACCAGGTTTACATAATGAATTTTCACACGATTAATGCTTCCCATGGTAGCTTGTATTACTTTTGGGCTGTATGCATCGGCTGTTTCGTGCGAACAAAATATATGTTTTATGCCGAACCAGTCGGCTATTCGGATGATGGTTCCTAAATTACCCGGGTCTTGTATGCCGTCGAGGGCAAGACAAAGCTGATGTTCTATTATTTGGGTAACATTGTTATATAAGAGCGTTTCATCTTCTTTCTCGGGCAAAGGAAATACTGCAAGTACCATCTGTGGGTGCTGAACGAACGACGCTTTTGCAAGTTCTTCGTCGCTCACTTCGATGATTTCGGTTGCCGAATTAAGTTTACTGCAATTGGCTGTAAGCCATTCTGAGGTGGCAATAATCATGCGAGGCTGCATACCTTGCATAATATCGTTCACTGTTTTAGGTCCTTCTGCAACAAAAACATGCTCCTGGAGGCGGTGCTTCTTTTGCATAAGCGAATGAACGTATTTTAGTTTTGCCTTACTAATCATATTGCAAAGATATATATTAAACTTCGATAAACGCGAAAATTCTGTGTTAATCTGTTTAATCTGTGGGCAAAAAGCATTATCTTTGCCCGACAAAAAGGTTAGGTAATTTGAAAATTAAATATATTCTTTTTCTTACATCTTTTGTTTGTATTCTGTTTAGTTGTAACAGTACTAAGTTCGTACCCGATTCGCAATATCTCTTAGAAAGCGTAAAGATAAAGTCGGAAGATAAGGCCATTGACGTATCAACACTTGAGCCTTATATTCGTCAGAAAGCAAATTCCAAATGGTTTTCGTTGTTTAAAATTCCTATGAACACCTATGCTTTATCGGGTTTAGACAGTACGAAATGGATAAACAGAACGTTACGCAGAATAGGAGAGAAGCCTGTTATATTTGATAGTTTACAGGCCCGGCTGTCTATTATTAATCTGCGTCAGGCTTTACACAATCAGGGATACTTACATGCCGATGTTCAATTAGATACGAAGAAGAAGGGAAAGAAGATAGCCGTAGTTTATACGTTGTTGCCTGGAGAGCCCAGTTTTATTAAAAGCATTAAGTATGATATTCAGGATTCGGTAATACGAAATGTATTATATAACTATTCCCGAACGGTTACAAAACCGAAGGATAACGTTGTCGAGGTGCTGAAAGAAGGAGATAAGTTAACGGTCTCACAGCTTGATGAACAACGCAAGCGCATTACCAATGTGTTGTTAGATTCGGGTTATTATCGCTTCCATAAAGACTTTATTCAATACTCTGCCGATTCTACCTACAACGACAAAGGAGTTAATGTTGTGATGCACTTGTTGAAATATAAGGCAAATGACAATGCACCAGTTACGCTTCATCCGCGTTATACGGTTCGAAGTATTAACTATGTAGACGATGCTAACGCCGGCGGACGCATTAAGCTACGACGTAGTGTGTTGGAAAGAAGTACGGCTATTAGAAGTGGAAGCTATTTCAACTCGTCGCAATTACAGCGTACTTACAGTAACTTTGCGAAAATGCAGGCCGTAAAATACACCAATATCAGCTTTCGTGAAGCTCCTGATTCAACACTGTTAGACTGTGATATTCAGCTAAGTACAAACAAACCTTCAACCATTTCGTTTCAGCCGGAAGGAACGAATACGGCGGGCGACCTGGGAGCTGCTGCCTCATTGACCTATGAAAATAGAAATCTTTTTCATGGATCGGAGCTGTTTAGTATTGAACTTAGAGGCGCCTTCGAGGCTATTACAGGATTGGAAGGCTATAAGGATAAGGACTTTGAGGAGTATAGTGTTGAAAGCAAGTTGCAGTTTCCACGCTTTATTGCACCTTTTTTATCGAAATCGTTTAGACGGAAAAGCAACGCTTCGTCAGAACTGTCCTTGTCGTGGGATCTGCAAAACAGACCGGAATTCCACCGTCGTGTTTTCTCAACGGCATGGCGATACCGGTGGGCAGAGCCGAAACATCATACGAGTTACCGGTTAGATTTGCTTGATTTGAATTATGTTTATATGCCTTGGATAAGTGAGACTTTTAAGCATGATTATTTAGACAGCGTCAGTAACCGTAATGCAATTCTCCGTTATAATTACGAAGATTTGTTTATTATGAAACTGGGTTTCGGCCTAACCTATAACGATGCAGTAGATGCTTTCAGGGCAAATATTGAAACGTCGGGCAATATTTTGAACGGTATCGCTGCTGCTGTAAAGTTTAGAAAAAACAGCAGCGGGCAATATACCTTATTTAATATTGCCTATGCGCAGTATGTAAAATTTGATTTTGATTATACCCATATATTTCAATTTGATCGCCATAACACGCTTGTGCTTCATGGAGACTTTGGTATTGCCTGGCCCTATGGGAACAGTAAGGTGCTGCCTTTCGAAAAAAGGTACTTCTCAGGAGGAGCTAACAGTGTCAGGGGATGGGGCGTAAGGCGACTTGGTCCCGGTAAATTCAGAGGTACTGACGGGCGTATCGATTTCATCAATCAGACGGGAGACATGAAGCTCGACCTCAATGCTGAGTATCGGACATTCTTGTTTTGGAAGCTGAATGCGGCAGCATTTATAGACGCCGGCAACATTTGGACGCTCCGAAACTATGCTAACCAGCCCGGAGGGCAGTTTAAGTTGAACGAATTTTATAAACAAATAGCTGTGGCCTATGGCTTGGGTTTGCGTTTGAACTTTGGCTATTTTATCCTCAGGTTCGATATGGGCATGAAGGCAATTAACCCGGCTTATGATGACAGCAGGAGGCATTTTCCTGTTGTTCACCCTAATCTCTCACGCGATTTTACCTTCCATTTTGCAGTGGGTATGCCGTTTTAAAGCGTTAAATCAAATATTCCTGAAGGTATTTTACGCTTTAAAACATCTAACTTAAAGTCGGCTTTACTATCATTTCCGACAAGAATCCCATGACTTTGTAGTATTTGTTTAACCGTCATTTCGGCTAAATCGGGATGGTTATTCTCATCACTTAGGTGACATAACCATGCATGTTTCAGCCGCGGAGAGGCGTATTGTGCTATGGCTTCTCCGCATTCGGTATTGCTCTGATGCCCTAACGGACTTAGAATTCGGTTTTTAAGATGCTGGGGATAAGGTCCATTGTCGAGCATTTCGCGTTCATAATCAGCCTCAATAACAAGGTAATTGGCCAGGCCTATGTACTCTTTCATCTCATCAGTAAGGTGTCCAATGTCTGTCATCAGCACGAAAGTGATGTTTCCTTGTTCAATGCAATAGCCTACATTATCGCTGCTATCGTGTGGAACACCGAAAGGCGTAATCTTGAAAGAGCCAATATAAAAGGGCACTCCTTTATCTATTATCCGTGTGTTTTCGATGGGGATTTTTGTGCGAACACTCCAATTCTGTCCAATTCCAGATAGTACTTTCTCTGTCATATAAACAGGAATGTTGTAGTCTTTGCTCAGATTACCCACTGATCTTACATGGTCTGCATGGTCATGTGTGATTAAAATATTCTGCACATCTTGCAGATTCATTCCATAATTCTTGAAATGTCTTTTAAGCACACGAACACCAACTCCTGAGTCGATAAGAATATTTTCAGTCTCTGTAAAGAGCAGACTACAGTTGCCGCTGCTGCCACTTCCAAATGAAACGAAATGAAGCATACTTGTTTTCTTTTCTACAAAGTTAGACAAAACAATTTATATACGAACCCTGTATAAGTGCAAAAATGTTTAACTTTGCAAGAAAGAGGATTAAAATATGATGAAGTTTCTGCGCGTCAACAGTTTTCTCTGTGTTGTATTTTTGCCTGTAATGTTCGGTATTGTTGTGACATCATGCCATAAAGGCAGCGAAAAACAGATGAAAGAGGTGGTTAATGGTTTCTCTTCGGCCTACTTTAACTGGCGGTATTTTGAAGCCACGAGGTATGTTACCCATGCTTCCTGCAAGTGGTTATCGTATATTTCGTCACAAGTTAACCAAACTGATGTTGACAGTTTACGGGCTATGAAGGAAGGGGCTACGTTTGAAATTGGTGACATTGCCTATGATGACGGAGGTTCTTCGGCCCGCGTAAAGGTAACTGTAAGCAACTTTTTGCTGATGGACAGCATAGGACATTCACCACGTATCTGCTCACGAGGCGAATACATTATTCCGCTATCCTTCGACGGTAACGAGTGGAAAGTTACGCTTTCAGCACCATTGCGCAGTTCAAATATAAAATAAAGGTGACATCTTTTGGGTGTAAAACAAAATAATACCTTGCCTCCATGATGAGAGACAAGGTATTTTATTTTTATCGTTTCCTATGATTAGGAAAACAATTGCAAATGTAATCCCAGATTATCCCAGATATTTAATCAGCAGTTTGGCATAACCGCTTTCGCGCAATTTTACGATACTCTTTTCACGAATCTGGCGCACACGCTCTCTCGTAAGCCCTAACTGGTCGCCTATTTCTTCCAGTCCTTTCTCGTGACAACCAATGCCAAAACACTCTCTTACTATCGTAATTTCACGATCCTTTAATACATTACGAAGCACAGTGTCCAGCTCTTTCGACATACTTTCATAGTCAACTTGCTTGTCGGCTCTGCTGTCTTCGCCCGACGCTAACACGTCAGCCATGCTGTTATCATCATCTTCCTGGAAGGGCGCATCGATGCTCATGTGGTGATTGTCGGCCTTAATGGTCTGGTCAATCTTGGTTTCATCAATGTTGGTTAAACTGCTAAGCTCCTGCACCGACGGGCGTCTTTGGTTCTCCTGCTCGAATTTTGAGATTTCAGAATTGATTTTAGACAGAGCACCTACCTGGTTTAACGGCAGACGAACAATACGGCTTTGTTCGGCGATGGCTTGCAGAATACTCTGCCTGATCCACCACACGGCATACGAAATAAATTTAAATCCGCGGGTTTCATCAAACTTTTCGGCAGCTTTTACAAGCCCTATATTACCTTCATCTATTAAGTCTGTCAGTCCCAATCCCTGATGCTGGTATTGCTTTGCAACCGAAACCACAAATCGGAGATTGGCTTTAACGAGTTTCTCCTTGGCGCGTTCACCTTCCTTTCCCCCGTTTCTGATGGCCTGTGCAAGCTCAATTTCCTCATCTACTGTAATCATTGGTACACGACCAATCTCTACCAAGTATTTGTCCAAAGCCTCGCTGGAACGGTTTGTAATGCTTTTAGTGATTTTAAGTTGTCGCATTAGTGTTATTCCTTTCTAACAATTTCTTACTTAGATGATTATTTATCCTTTTTACGAATACAGTTTCATCCCACTATGATGAAACGGGTTGCAAAATTACAAAATTTCTGTGAGATAACGGCTTCCGGATGCTATTTTCTTTGTCAAATATTGTTTTTATCACGCTTTTTCAGCAGAACAACATTTTCAACATGGGGTGTATGGGGGAACATATCAACGGGCTGAACGGCCATTACGGCATATTCGGCATCAAGAAGAGCCAGGTCGCGGGCCTGTGTTGCAGGGTTACAGCTAACGTATACAATGCGTTCGGGCGATGCATTCAGTATAACATTCACAACGTCGGGGTGCATACCGGCACGTGGCGGGTCAGTAATGAGAATGGCAGGAGTGCCGTGACGGCGTATGAAATCGTCGTTAAGCATGTCCTTCATGTCGCCGGCGAAGAACGTTGTATTGTCAATTCCGTTGAGCTTTGAGTTTGTCTTTGCGTCTTCTATGGCCTCTGGCACATACTCAATACCTATTACACGGCTTGCGTAACGAGCCATAAAGTTGGCAATGGTGCCCGTACCCGTATAAAGATCGTATATTAACGGTTTTTCGCAACTGCTGAGCTGTTCGGCTGTTTGCAATGCTGTTTCATCGGGTAACTGCAATTTTCCGGCATGGTCAATATTGCACAAGCTGAAGGCTCGTGCCACCGAATAGAGGTGATAAGCCTGATCGGTATTGGTTTGGTAAAAGCTTTTGGGGCCTACTTTGAAACGCAGACTTTCCATGGTTTCGTAAATAAAGCTGGTGCCCTTAAATGTTTTCAGCTCCAAATCACCAATGGTATCGTTGCCCTTCTGGTTGTCAACATACATTAATGAGCTTATCTGGTGGAACTTATTGCTGATACGCTGCATAAGCTCTAAAGCCTTTTCCTCATCTTCAGGTTGTTCAAAATGGAACTGAATAAGCAGCATCCATTCACCTGTATTTGAGTTGCGAAACATCAAATTGCGCAGTACGCCATGCTGTGCCTTAACATCATAGAAGCTCATTCCGATGTCTTTGGCACACTGTTCTGTATAATTTCGAATTTCGTTATGCAGGTTATCCATCAGATAACACTGCTCAATGGGGTATATTTTGTCAAAAGCGCCTGTAATATGAAAGCCTATGGCCGAATGGTCTGCGGTGAGGTCGAGCGACTTGTCTTGCAGTTCTTCATGGGTAAACCATCTGCGGTTACAGCATCCAAACTCTAATTTGTTACGATATTCTTTTGTTTTTACCGAACCAAGAATAGGCAAAAAGTCGGGTAAACTTACCTTACCTATACGCGATAACTGGTCGAATACCTGCTGCTGTTTGGCTTTCAACTGTTCGGCATAGGGCAAATTCTGCCATTTGCAGCCGCCGCAAATGCCGAAGTGTTTACAGAACGGTTCTTCCCTTACTTTGCTTTTCTCGATAAAGCGTATGACACGACCTTCGGCATAGCGATGTTTTTTTCTTACAATTTCAACGTCTACAACATCGCCCGGTACGCAAAACGGAACGAACACAACACGTTCGTCGTGGTGGAACAGGCTTTTTCCTTCGGCCGCTACGGCCTCTATCGTTATGCCCTCAAGAATGGGGTTGGCTTTCCTTTTTCTGCTCATTCGTAATGTTTTGTGTGCAAAGGTAACGCAATTACGCGGAATATCAAACATCATTATGGCCATTGTTTGCGGTGTTTATGTAATTATCGTGACGGCATTAATGCGTTATCCTCATTGTTCGGCGGCCGTCAGCAATGCTGTTGACGGCCGTCACACCCATTGTTCGACGGTCGCCGTATGCGCTGCTGACGGCCGCCGAATAATGAACAAAAGGCTGTAAACAGGGAAATGTTATTGACGCATGTGTGTATAAAAAGGTTTAAAACCAGGGAGATATGCAGGGTAATGTATGAATGGGGCCGGTGGCAGGCAGAGAGCCAGATGGTAATTATTTTTGGTTGTCAGCATATAGTGCTGTATCATATTGCAATAATGGACGGATATTACTGTTGTCAATAAGTTTGGCATAAACAAGAAAGAAGTGTTTTCAAGGTTTTTATTTCAAGTGAATTAAATTGCAATTTGTACATAGCATTTTCTATTTTTTCTTTTGATTATTCAAAGTTATATATTACCTTTGCAATGTCAAGTTTACAAAACGCAAACGTGACAAGAATGCATTTTAAATGATCTATTATTATATTTATGAGCGGAAAAAGAGTTTATACCTTCGGCAATGGTAAGGCAGAAGGACGTGCCGACATGAGAAATCTTCTTGGCGGCAAGGGGGCTAATCTCGCAGAGATGAACCTTATTGGTGTTCCAGTACCTCCCGGTTTTACGATAACAACCGACGTTTGCAACGAATATTTTGAAAAAGGAAAGGATGATGTTGTAGCCTTGCTGCGCAGTGAGGTTGAGAACAGTATTCGACATATAGAGAGCCTTATTGGCTTAAAGTTTGGCGATGCCGCCAATCCGCTCCTGCTTAGTGTACGCTCAGGTGCCCGCGCTTCGATGCCGGGTATGATGGATACCATCCTTAACCTGGGGCTCAATGACAAGGTTGTTGAAGGCCTTGTTAAGAAAACGGGTAACGAACGCTTTGCATATGACAGCTATCGTCGTTTTGTACAGATGTACGGTGACGTTGTATTGGGTATGAAACCCGTAAATAAGGAAGATATTGATCCGTTTGAAGCTATTATAGAAAAGGTAAAGGCACAGCGTGGAATAGTTCTGGACAACGAGATGAGCGTTGACGAACTGAAACAGCTGGTTAAGCTTTTCAAAACGGCAATTAAGGAGCAAACCGGTGCCGATTTCCCGGAAAATCCGGTCGATCAGCTCTGGGGTGCTATCTGTGCAGTGTTTGACAGCTGGATGAATGAACGCGCAATCCTGTATCGTAAGATGGAAGGAATCCCGCAGGAGTGGGGTACAGCCGTAACGGTTATGGCCATGGTGTTCGGCAATATGGGCAATACGTCGGCAACAGGTGTATGTTTTTCACGTGACGCTGCAACGGGCGAGAACATATTTAACGGCGAATATCTTGTCAATGCACAGGGCGAAGATGTTGTGGCCGGCATTCGTACGCCACTGCAAATCACCAGGGAGGGTTCTTTGAGATGGGCAAAACAGCAATGTATTTCAGAAGAAATACGTGCTACAAAATTCCCATCTATGGAAGAGGCAATGCCTGAAATATTTGCCCAGCTCAATGAGCTTCAGGATAAATTGGAGAAGCATTATCATGATATGCAGGACATGGAGTTTACGGTTCAGGAGGGTAAGCTGTGGTTCTTACAAACTCGTAACGGAAAGCGTACTGGCACGGCTATGGTTAAAATAGCCATGGACCTGCTGCATGAAGGCATGATCGATGAAAAAACGGCTATTAAACGTTGTGAGCCTAACAAGCTCGACGAGCTGCTTCACCCTGTATTTGACAAGGAGGCTTTGAAGCAGGCACATGTTCTTACGCGTGGTCTTCCTGCATCTCCGGGCGCAGCTTGCGGACAGATTGTGTTCTTTGCTGACGACGCTGCCAAATGGAGCGACGAGGGACATAAGGTTGTAATGGTGCGCATAGAGACGTCGCCCGAAGACCTTGCCGGCATGTCGGCAGCAGAAGGCATACTTACAGCCCGCGGTGGTATGACGTCACATGCTGCCGTTGTAGCCCGCGGAATGGGTAAATGCTGTGTATCAGGTGCCGGTGCTATTATGATTGATTATAAGGCTCGTACGGTAGAGATAGATGGTGTAGTGTTGCATGAAGGCGACTATCTGTCGATAAATGGCTCTACCGGCGAAGTATATCAGGGCGAAGTAAAGACAAAACCCGCAGAGGTTTCAGGTAATTTTGCTGAGCTTATGAGCCTTTGCAACAAGTATACACGTATGGTTGTACGCACCAATGCTGACACACCGCACGATGCCGAGGTGGCGAAGAAGTTCGGTGCTGTGGGTATCGGTCTGTGCCGTACGGAGCACATGTTCTTCGATAAGGACAAAATTAAGGCTATGCGCGAAATGATTCTTGCTGACACAAGAGAAGAACGTGAGATCGCTCTGGCTAAATTGCTCCCGCTTCAAAAGGAAGATTTCTATGGAATTCTGAAGTGCATGGACGGCATGCCCGTCAATATTCGTTTGCTTGACCCGCCTTTGCATGAGTTCGTTCCAAAGGATTTGGCAGGACAGGAGGCCATGGCCAAGGAGATGGGCAAGAGTCTTGATTTCATCAAACACCGTGTAGAGAGTCTGAAGGAAATCAATCCGATGCTTGGATTACGTGGTTGTCGCCTTGGCATAACGTACCCCGAGATAACAACAATGCAAACAAAGGCTATTCTTGGTGCCGCTATTAGGCTGAAGCGTGAAGGCTTAAACCCAAGACCTGAGATAATGGTTCCGCTGGTTGGCACTTATAAAGAGTTGGAACAACAGCAGAATGTAATAAAGGCTGCTGCGGCCGAGCTGTTTAAAGAGGAAGGTATTGAGGTTGAATTTAAGTTGGGTACAATGATCGAAATACCACGTGCTGCACTTACTGCTGATGAAATTGCTAAGTATGCTGACTATTTTAGCTTCGGTACAAACGACCTGACACAGATGACATATGGATATAGTCGTGACGACGTTTCACGTTTCTTGCCCACCTATCTCGACAATAAGATTCTGGAAGTAGACCCATTCCAGGTTCTCGATCAAACAGGAGTTGGTCAGCTTGTTGAAATAGGCGTAAAGCGTGGACACTTGACAAACCCGAATTTAAAATGTGGAATTTGCGGCGAACACGGTGGCGAACCGTCATCAGTTAAGTTCTGTCATCGTATCGGTCTTGACTATGTCAGTTGCTCTCCTTATAGAGTGCCGATTGCTCGACTAGCTGCGGCACAGGCCAGAGTTGAGGAATAATTATATATTACTGATTTACAGGTAATTAGGCTGTAACGCTTTGGTAAAACAAGGGTTACGGCCTAATTTCGTAAAGAGCCTTATTTACGTTTGTATGTACATCATATTTACTTTTAGATGATAAAATTTTCCAAAGCTTATACCATGGATAATAGGATAATAGGGCAGAAGCTTTACAGTGTGATATAAACATATTGATTACTACCAGATGATTATGGCAACATTCAAAAACGTAGTTACGGGAGTATGTGAAGATAGCCTTTGTAGGGCGTATATCCGTGTGGGTATTGGTGTGAAGGTCGGTTATGTAACGACTTGCATGTATATGAAGCGTAAGAAACGAGGCTATACTGACGAGATAATGGTTTCGTATGTTCTATGATCTAGCCCTGTTTCATCATTGAGTATGATGGAAAACCCAATAGAAAAGATACATCGTAGTAGATTGTGAAATGGTATTGTAAGGCCCCCATTAACAATAACTAAGACTGAAAGTAGAAGAAACGATATTTGAATAGGCAACTGTTGGTACAGGTTTGACGTGCATCTTAGAATGGAAAGATGCAGAAACGCTATTTGAATAAACGACAAGCCAGAAGCCTGTATGGGCTTCTGGCGATTTCTAAAAGTGAAGATAAAGATACAAATGCACTCTTATCTTTTTTAATTATAGCTTTTATTGGGCTGGCATATTTACAGACTTTCATTCTCTGGACGTACAAGGCGACGTTTTATTTTGGGCATATGCTTCTTGTTTTTTAGCCATGCCTCTTTACGTTCCTCGTACTCGAGTCTGTGCCGCTCAAGGAAATTATCAGCCATTATTTGAATTTACTGTAAATAACATCAACTTTAATAGGGCTGTTGTGCGATGTTCCTTTAACCAATTTTGTGCTGGATAAGGACATATCATTGGCTATACTTGTAACTGATGTAGAAGTGGAAGCTGTTGGATAATACGAGTATGGATAACCACCATACTGCATATTCTGATTTGATGTTGATGTAGTTGCCAGTGAAACGGGAACTAATACAACTTTATTCCAATTTGCTGATCGGCGGTTACTGTCAATATGGTACATGGTACTAATCATACCAGAGATATTATTAAAGTCGTAAGTGTTGCCATAAGGGGAAGCACTTGAACCGTATGCCCATGTAGCTACAAATGAGTTTTTGTTATTATACATCTCGTTATTTTCGAAGAACGAGTAAAGAGAGTCCCTCGGAATCATCAGAACGTGTTCTGGAGTAGGGAACGATACGCCGTTAATGTGCGTATTATTAATGCGTGGAATTGACAATTTAGCCACAGATATAGTATCTTTTTCATGCCCATTCATGATCTCTTCAACAGGAAGAGTCAGCTCTGTAAAGATACCTGAGGGAGTCTTAAGGTAAGTGCAGCTTGCATCTGATGCTAGATTTGCGAGAGCTCTACTGTCATTAGTGATTGTCGTTGACTGCAGAACTTCTTCTGTTCCCCAAAATACTGTTACTCCATGATAAACTGTATCTCTATACTGTGTTACTTCATTACCGCCGATATGCGTCTTATAAGCAATTTTTCCACAGTATTTAAAGTATACATTAAGCTGGGAAATTTCAATATATGCCATATTACCAACGCCACTTTTGTGCTTAAAAAGGAAGCCTGGTACTACATTTTTCTTAAATGTATAAGCGTTTTTGAAATTAGCAGGGTTATCATAATACTTACTCATGATGTAAGTACCATAATTGGTATATGCCCTTCCTTGATTGTCTGTATAGGGCTCATTTAGTTTAACTGTTATATAAGGAGTATACGTTGATGTATCACGCTGACTCTTTGGAATACTAAAATCGGTTAAAGTATAAACCTTATCTTTATGGATTCCATTTGTACGAACGTAGCCTTCTTTCAATGGATTGAAGTTACTATAATAATTTTGATCCTCATTCATAGGCCTGCTTAGTTCATAAGCAGTTAATTTCATGGTCTTCGTACTGTCGCCATAGTGTTTTGAATAAAAAAGTCTTATCTCACAAGAATCGGCTTTAATTATGCCCTTTACAAGGTTACCGCTTGCATCGTATGTTGCTATACTGTCTCTTTCAGGAAATTTATAGTTCTCCAGAGAGTAGAATTGAGTCATAAAATCTCCTGTAACGTACGAGCCTGTCTCGGGATCTAAAACCTTCCCAAGGTAACCAACGTTGTTCCGTGAAAGCACAGAGTCGGCAATTATAGATTGGCTTGACACATCAAAAGAAGCAGATTCTATTTTAACTCCATCTGTAATATTTGAAAGAGAAGAACCTATACTATCAGTAGTATCGTTGCACGATACGACCATGCAGCATGTAAAAATAAATCCTGTAAATAACTTAAAATTCATTATAATAGAACTTTAATGTAACGTTTGTGTGGGTAAGGGGAAATAATTTAAGCCTGACAAAGTTACTCGGCAGCTAAAATTTCATTATAAAAATCTTTATATGCTGCGGCATAATCAGCCTCTTTAGGATACCTCATCAACGGGCGGTTACTATTTATAGCATATTCTAAAAGATCCTTATTGACATTTTCTCCTGCCTCAATAACAGCATCACTATAATCGATAGCCATTTTTCCCAGTTCAATAAAATTGAAATTTTCGGCGTATGGTTTTAACAAGTCTGCCTTTGCATTGCCAAATTCCACACAACGTTTGAAGTTACCGCCAAGCGATGACTTAAATTGGTTATGGAAAAGAGATGTTATTACTTTCGTGTTTGCAAAAGAAGGGTCGTCATGATATGCCGTTTTGATGTACAAAGGAACCACAGCAGACATCCATCCCTGGCATTGAACAATGTCAGGGGTCCATCGTAATTTCTTTACCGTTTCGAGCACACCGCGTGCAAAGAATATCGCACGTTCACCATTATCAGGATATTCATCGCCGTTCTCATCTTCAGTCATCGCCTGGCGACGTATAAAATAATCCTCGTTATCTATAAAGTAAACTTGTAGTCTTGAAACAGGAATGCTGGCAACTTTAATAATCAAAGGATGGTCTGTTTCATCAATAACAAGATTCATTCCTGAAAGACGGATTACCTCGTGCAATTGTCCTCTTCTTTCATTTATGTTTCCCCATTTCGGCATAAAAGTACGAATCTCGAACCCGTTCTCTTGTATCTGCTGTGGAAGATCACGTCCCATCCGAGACAATTCAGTTTCAGGGACATAGGGTATAATCTCCTGGTTGATGAATAATACTTTTTTTCCAGCCATTACAATTCAATCCTAATTTAATTTATATGGTGCAAAGTTACGTAAAAATAATGAATAAACGTCTGATTTTGCATGTTTTTATACAAAACCAGACGTTTTCACGTTTGTTGATTAATTGCCTTATCATGAATGGTAAGGCAATTAATTATAATAACCTTAAGGTTATATCATATGGTTATTCAATCACAACCAGGGCATCATCTTCCATGACACTTTGGCCCACTTTAACGCAAATGGCGGTCACCTTACCACTTTTCTCAGCTTCGATATTGTTGGCCATCTTCATAGCTTCCAAAACAACAACAGTATCGCCGGCCTGAACTTCTTCGCCCACCTTAACGCTGATACCTGTAATTGTGCCGGGTAATGGAGCTTTTACAGCATTTGCCGTATTTACGTTTGTAACGGGAGCTGCTTCTTTATCAGCTTCTTCCTGTGCCGGTTTGCCCAATACTACCTTTTTCTTTTCATCTTCGGCAGTCTTCTCCATGCCTACCTCGTAAGCCTCTCCATTTACTTTAAGGCTGGCAATATTTGTATCTTCGTTGACACTTTCAATCTCAACCTGATACTCCTTACCATTGATTGTATATTTAAATTCTTTCATTTTCTTTTACGGTTTAGCTGTGAATGAGAGTATTTTTGCATCCCAAAGTGTTTGCTTTGGCCTGATAGTTATTACTCCCGGCTCTTTATCGTGTACGTTATTACCCTGAAACTCGTAGAGAGCCATGGCAATAGCTGCATAAATGTTCTTATCCATCACGATTGATTTTTGTAATTAATGATTTACTTTTTGCCGATATTTACTATCTCTTTACTTTTACATGGGCATGCAACCATGCTTCTTTGCCGGTAGCACCTGACGTTTATGTGCCAGTTGTGCCAGGCCTCTGCAAATGCGGAAGCGTGTATTTCGTGGTTCAATTACATCGTCGATGTATCCGAATTGTGCTGCCTGATATGGATTAGCAAAGGTATTTGTATACTCCTCTTCTTTCTCAGCGAGGAATGTTTGTACGTCTCCGCCTTCTTCTTTTACGGCTTTTGCTTCTCTTGCACAAAGCACAGCTACTGCTCCTGACGCTCCCATTACCGCTATTTCAGCCGTTGGCCATGCAAAATTAAGGTCAGCACGCAGCTGCTTACATCCCATCACGATATGGCTTCCACCGTAGCTCTTACGCAGATTGATGGTAATTTTGGGCACCGTTGCTTCGCCATAAGCATATAATAATTGTGCACCATGCAGGATAACGGCATTGTATTCCTGTCCTGTTCCAGGCAGGAAGCCGGGAACATCCACAAGGCTAACGATAGGAATATTGAAAGCATCGCAGAACCGTACAAACCTTGCTCCCTTACGGCTTGCGTTTACATCAAGCACACCAGCGTAGGCAGCAGGCTGGTTTGCTACAATACCCACGCTCTGTCCGTTGAAGCGTGCAAAGCCGGTAATGATGTTTTTGGCAAACTTTGGCTGTACTTCGAAGAACTCATTATTGTCGGTAATTGCGGTAATTACCTTGTACATGTCGTATGCCTTGTTTGGATCGTCGGGAAGAATCTCATTCAACAGGTCAGACTTACGGTCAATAGGGTCGTTACATTCTGTGCGTGGAGCCTCTTCTGTATTGTTTGAAGGAATGTAGCTTAAGAGCTTTTTCATCATCTCCATAGCCTCTTCCTCAGTCTTTGCAGTGAAGCTAGTCACGCCGCTTTTGGAAGAATGTACCGATGCTCCGCCCAGATGTTCGGCGTCAATATCCTCTCCAGTCACGGTCTTTACAACCTTAGGGCCTGTAAGGAACATATAGCTTGTACCCTCAGTCATGAGAATAAAGTCGGTCAATGCCGGCGAATATACAGCACCACCTGCGCACGGGCCCATAATGGCACTGATTTGAGGAATCACTCCTGACGCCAAAATGTTGCGCTCAAATATCTCTCCATATCCGGCAAGTGCAGAAATACCTTCCTGTATTCGTGCCCCGCCCGAGTCGTTCATACATATTACAGGTGCGCCGTTTTGCATGGCCATATCCATGACTTTGCATATTTTCTGTGCCATGGTCTCCGACAGCGAACCGCCGTTTACGGTAAAGTCCTGTGCATATACGTATACCAACCTGCCGTCAATAGTGGCTGAGCCTGCTACAACGCCATCGCCAGGATACTGTTTCTTTTCCATGCCGAAGTTATGGCAGCGATGTAGTTTAAACATGTCATATTCTTCAAAGCTTCCCTTGTCAACCAGCATGTCAATACGTTCACGGGCTGTATATTTTCCACGTGCGTGCTGTTTGTCAATAGCTTTCTGCCCACCGCCGAGATAAGCCTGCTCACGTTTGGCTACAAGCTCTTTGATTTTTTCAGTTTGCTTACTCATATTTTATCTGTTATTCTGTAATTTACAATTGTCCGCAAAGTTACAAATTAAAATCGATATATATTAAATGATGATTTTTATTTAATGTTATTTTAGTAGCATATTATCGTTAATATGCAGCCCGTCAGTCGATATAGCGTTTCAGAATGTCCGTATACTCATCTATTCTACGGTCACGAAGGAAAGGCCACCAGCGCCTGACCTGTTCACTGTGTGCCATATCAATATCTATTATCTGGCATTCTTCGTCCTTCTCTGAAGCTTGATAGCATAGCTCTCCTTGCGGACCGGCGATGAAACTTGAACCCCAAAACTGTATGCCTGCGGTTTGATGGCTCGGGTCTTCTTCCCATCCTACGCGGTTAACAGCTACAACAGGCAGCCCGTTGGCTACGGCATGCCCTCGCTGAACTGTTGTCCATGCTTCGCGCTGGCGGGCTTGTTCTTCTGCCGAATCGCTCGATTCGTAGCCTATTGCCGTCGGATATATTAATATTTGTGCGCCTTGAAGTGCCATCAAACGGGCAGCTTCGGGATACCATTGGTCCCAGCATACCAGCACTCCCAATCGTCCAACTGATGTGTCGATGGGGTGAAAGCCTAAGTCGCCTGGCGTAAAATAAAACTTTTCGTAATATGCAGGGTCGTCAGGAATGTGCATTTTCCGGTACATACCGGCAATAGTTCCATCCTTTTCCAATACTACTGCCGTATTGTGATAAAGGCCAGGGGCACGCTTTTCAAACAAAGAGGTTACAATAACCACGCCATATTGCTTTGCCAGTTCGCCGTACAGGCGTGTAGAGGGGCCTGGTATTGGTTCGGCCATATCAAAATTGTTTACATCCTCTACCTGGCAAAAGTATAGCGAATTGTGCAGCTCCTGCAGCACGATAAGCTGTGCACCGCGGTGTGCCAGTTTTTTAATGCCCTCAGCAATACGTCGTATATTTTCTTCCGAATCGGCAACATTATGTTGCTGTAATATCCCTATTCTTATTTCCATATTCTGTATTATTGTATAGCGTTCGTAATATTCTGTTATTTTATTACACCGCAAGGATACTGCATGGTAAGGCAATGTAGCGATCCATGCTGCCTTACTACGGTTGTTGCATCTATGCAAACTACTTCTTTATCGGGAAAGGCTTGTTTGATAATGCGTGCAGCCTCGGTATCTTTGTTCTTTTGTTGGTATGCCGGTACGATAACCGAGCGGTTTAATATAACAAAGTTGGCGTAGGTTGCAGGCAATCGCTGGCCGTCGTCAAAGATGGCATCGGGCATCGGTAGTTTCAGCAACTTATAGCTTTCACCGTTTAAAGTGGATAGTTTCCTTAGCTCATCTTCTAATAATTTAAAGTCGGTAAATTGTTCATCCTCCTTATCATCGCATCCCTGATAAACAATAGTGTCGTTCGGACACAGTCTTACGATAGTGTCAATATGGCCATCAGTATCATCGCCAACAAGCTTTCCGTGATGCAACCACACTACACGCCGGGCATTAAAGTAATTAATCAGTCTATGCTCTATATCATTCTGGTTCATAGGTTGGTTTCTGTTGGGTGCAAGTAAACAGAAGCTTGTTGTCATAATAGTTCCCTTGCCGTCACTTTCTATCGAGCCACCTTCGAGAACAAACTGTTTATAACTCTTTATGTTGCCATTGAAGGCTTGTTGTTCGAACAGGCTTCTGGTGATACAATTGTCATGTTGCCATTCGAACTTTTCGCCCCAGCCGTTAAACTTAAAGTCGAGCAACATAGGTTCGCCGGCATTATATGTCTTTGTATCTGAGGGCATAAGCGTCAGTGGTGCGTGGTCGCGAGCCCATGTATCGTTGTTATAACATTCGAAAATTCTGATGTTCTTAATGTGGTCTTCAGGAATATGCTGTCGTAAAATACGCTCTACCTCTTCAGGGTTACGGGCTGCAATAATTAATTTTTCTTGCCTGGCTATTTCGCGTGCAAGCTGTATAAAGGTATCTGTAATGGCGTCGAGGTAAGGTGCCCAGTCGGTATTTTCGTGGGGCCATGTAAGTTGTATGCCACTTTGTGTGGCCCATTCGGCAGGAAGAACGTATGATGTATGCTGGTCATTCATAGCAAAAACTTTATATTAACAATTAGCATAAATGCAAAATTATATAATAAACTTGATATATCTGTTGGGGAAACTAAAAAACATGTTCCTTTTGTTTTACTTCTTAAAACAGCAGATGCTCTGTATTTCCTTTCTTTTGGCTGGCAGATAAGCCTGTAACATACAACTCTTTAAACCATTTTGTATCAGACATTCTTCTTGGATGGTCATTGTACGGCGGCCGTCAGCAACGCGTACGACGGTCGCCGTACGATGGGTTTGACGGCCGTCAACAGCGTTGCTGACGGCCGCCATACAGTGGCTGTTATGGTGTTTTCCAGTTAACATATAAGGCCTGGCAGGTAGGTTTTACATTGTTTTCCTTGGTTTATTATTGCCTTATTCGTATTGCATGCCCCGTATTTAATGGTCTCTCCCTTCAGTTATCCGGTACTTTCAATAAAATTACGAAATTATGGGGCCGGTATATGAAAAACAGGATAAAAAAGCAGTATGTGACTGAAATTGTTGTATCTTTGTCGTAAGAAACAGGTATAAAACATGATAGAGTTTAAGAATGTAAGCATAAAACTTGCCGATGGTTCATCGTCTTATCCTTTTTCGCTGGTTGTTCATGAAGGTGAATGTGTATGTCTTCAGGGACAAAAGGGTAGTGGTAAAACGGCTTTGCTTATGGCTATCATGGGTTTAGTGCCTATCAATAAGGGCTTTATTACCATTGACGGTGAACTTGTGTCGTCAGGTTCAGGTGAATATTTCAGGCGAATGATGGCCTATGTTCCGCAGCAGGTACCTTGTGATGATATGACACTACGTGAGCTTTATGCCCGTATTTTACAATTAAAGGTAAATGCTTCCGGGCCTTATGACGAAGTTTTCATCCAAAATAACATGGAATTGGCAGGGATTGATAAAGCACTGATAAACAAAAGTATAAGAGGTTTAGATAAAGAAACCATACAGCTTGCAATGCTGGCTGTTTTGCCTTTGCTGAAAAAGAAAATTATTTTGCTTGACCATTTACCACAGACTACTGTGGTATCGCAGTGGATGTCAAATTTAACGGCTATGGGTTCAGAAGTTATTTATACGTGTGAGACGAATCAAATGCAGTATCATAAAATCATCAATATTTAGGCTATGTCTGTTACAGTTTGGGGAATACTTTCAGGAATCTTGTTGCTTGCCATACCCATTTACGTTATTTACAGGTTTAAACTGGGCATGATAAATCGCTTTTTGGTATCGGTTTGCCGTATGATGCTTGTTGTTGCAGGCATGGGTTTGCTGATTTTTGCTGCGGTAAAGCTTGACAGTATTGGCTTTGATATATCAGCATTACTGATTATCGTGCTGGTTTCGTCGGCATTGGTTATACGGAAAGCAGGTTTAAAACCGGTAAAATTATTGGTTCCTGTGGCAGGAGGCATGCTGTTGTCTACTTTGGTTATTGGTTTTTATGTGCTGTTTTTTGTACTGGGACAAAAGAATCCTTTTGCGCCACAGCTGTTCCTTCCCGTCATGGGTTTTGTTGCATTTGGCATGATTCGGGCAAACGCAAGGTCGCTTGAGGTTTATTATATGGGACTGAAGAACCATTCACAATTATATTATTATCTGCTTGGTAACGGCAGTTCCCATCGCGAAGCCATCGATTATTTGTTGCGTCGAAGTCTGCAGGCATCGCTCGTATCGTCGTTAAAGCAGGTTTCGCATATTGTCATGTTATCGGCTCCTGTGCTTATGTTTGGCATGATAATAGGAGGAACTGACGCTGTTACGGCAGCGGTTTGTCAGTTTTTGTTTATGATTGTGTTAACAGTTGCGTCAACAGGAATGGTGTTTATTACGCTATTGCTGGCCCGACGAGGTAGTTTTGACGAATACGAAAGACTTAAACCTGTATTTAAAAACGACCGTGAGTCAGCTTCAAACTCTTTATCCAGTCCTTCAATACCCCCGCATACTGATTCTGAGAATCGGCTACAAGAAGAATAACTCTTGAACCATCGTTCAGCGTTGGCCCTAAGCACATACCCTCATAGTTGGCTAAATTTCTGCTGGTTAAATTGAGCTTGGTTTTCCATCGGGCAAGTAAGTTCTTTTCATGCTTGCCGGGAATATAATGGAAAAGCTTGCAATTGACGAACGAACCTATCTTTTTGTGAGGTACAAAAAACTCACGTTCGAGCAACAAAACGGTACCATCGTCTAACGCGCACAATGTTCCTATGCCGTGTGCATAGAATAAGGCTTTTGCTTTATTGGCTTCAGGAACATCCATATGATACCTGAACGTGTGAACAGGTTGTAACAATTCGTTATACGACTGTATGTAAACGGTATCGCTTTCGTTGCATGTCCACAGCTCCTTGTTGTGTGCGTTATAGCTTAATGCTTCGAGACCTAAGTTACCCGGCAGGCGTTTGTATATGTCAGTTTGTGGTACTGTGCGGCCCGTCCGGCTGCCATCGGGGTTATATTCCCTGATTAAATTATCGGCTTCACCGCTAATCCATATCGTGTTGGTATTGTTATTGCAGGCAATTCCTTCGTCATCCCTGTTGGCATAACCCGATGAACGGAACCCTATGTTGCGCGCAGAGCGAATCTCTCCCGTCTGCATGTCGAGCTTAATTTCAAATACAAAAAAGCCGTCTTCCTCTGATTTGTCACTCACTACCGCATATAAGTCGCCGCCTAACCATGTTATTCCACTGTAATTTCCAGCCGGAATGGTGTGCGGAAATGCGTATTGCCTATTCTCGATAACCTGTAATTGGGCATCAATTCTTATTGGCATGACGAACATCATAAGAAGGAAGCCTGCAAGACGATGTTTTATTTTCATTTTATTTTACACCATTTTTAGGGCGTATCATACCATGTCAACGTATTTAAACCTATGTTTATTGTGCCTAAAAAGCATGGCTTTTCTTGGTAATTAAATAGTAAAATTGTATATTTGCAGCAGAAAAAGAGATACATATTCTGGGGGATGTTTCGATTCGATCGGGATACTCATCAAATTATTATGAAAACAGAGAAAGCTTCTCTTGCTTATGGCGGGCCACATTATTGCTCTGTAATATAGCTTAAAAGCCGGTGGATTACAGAGGCGGAGAGCGCTCACAACGTTAATTACCGGAGTTTTCATCACATCATCGTAATGTCCCCCTTTTTGCATATAAGGGGAATTGAGTGAAGTTGGCAGATTAATTCTAACAATACTTGGTTCTCCTTTTTATTTGATAATATATAAATCTTTGATTATGTTTAGTGGTATTGTTGAAGGAATGGCCGTAGTTGTTGCCATCAATAAGTATCAGGAAAATATTGATTTTACGCTTAAGTGTGAGTTTGCAGGCGAGTTAAAGATTGACCAAAGCGTTGCACATAATGGTGTTTGCCTCACGGTAGTAAGTATGAAAGACGATACTTATACCGTAACTGCGATGAAAGAAACGCTCGATCGCAGCAATTTACGACTGCTGAAAGTGGGCGATCGTGTTAATGTTGAACGTTCAATGCTGATGAACGGCAGGCTTGACGGTCATATTGTACAAGGGCATGTAGACCAAACTGCAACATGCACTGATGTTAAGGATGCTGATGGCAGCACCTATTTTACCTTTACTTATAAGGCCGAAAAGGCTATGGCACGTCGTGGTTATTTTACCGTTGACAAGGGTTCAGTAACTGTAAACGGCATATCGTTGACCGTATGTAATCCTACTGATAATGGCTTTACGGTAGCTATCATACCTTATACTCGTGAACATACAAACTTTTGTGATATGAAAAAGGGTGATGAGGTAAATATTGAATTTGATATTTTAGGAAAATATATTGCACGGTTACAAGACTTTAAGGGTTAAGTTTTTGTGGTTTGACGTTTCAAATGCAAACTTTATAAAAGACAAGTATTCCATAACTTTTGTTAATCGTATAGACTCTGTGCCTACGAAGAGGGCGATAATACCGTCTTATCAGTAAATAAACAAAATCGTAATAGATGAAGAAAACAAGTTTGATGCGAGTCTTTGCCATTGGCTTGGCAGTGCTTCCATTGGCTTCTTTTGCCCGCCAATGGACGTTACAGGATTGTATAACCTATGCCCTTCAGCATAATATATCGTTGCAGAAAATACGCCTGCAAAGGTTAAGTGCCATGGAAGACGTCAAAGAGAGCCATGCTGCATTGTTTCCTTCGTTGTCGGGTATGGTGTCGCAGAATGTATCTTACAACCCATGGCCTCAGAGTGGCTCGTATACAATAGCCGGCAACAGGGTACAAACGCAGGTTGATAAGGTTTATTATAACGGTTCGTATGGTATTAATGCTAACTGGACGGTATGGAACGGTAACCGCAATTACAACCAGATTAAGTTGAATAAAATGGCTGAAGAACGTTCGTCTCTTGACAGCGCAGTATCGGCTAACAGCCTGAAAGAGCAGATTGCACAGCTGTTTGTGCAGATTCTTTATTCACAAGAGGCTGTACAAGTAAACCGTATCACGCTTGAAACATCTAAGAAAAACGAAGCGAGAGGGCAGGAATTTGTGAAGGTTGGCAACATGAGCAAGGCCGATTTAGCCCAGCTTACGGCCCAGAGGGCACAAGACGAGTATGCCGTTGTGCAGGCCGAGAGCGCATTAAGCGACTATAAACGTCAGCTGAAACAGCTGTTACAGATAACCGATCAGGAGGCTTTTGATGTAGTTGTACCCGAAACAACCGATGCCATGGCGTTACAAACTATTCCGCAGGTTACCGAAGTATATGAAGCAGCGCTGAGTAATCGTCCTGAAATTAAGAATGCCATGCTGGGCATTAAGTACAGCGATATGCAGGCAAAACTGGCCCGCGCCGGAAAGATGCCTACGGTAAGTATATCTGGAAGTGTTGGAACCAATACTACGTCTATGGGTAATACGGCGTGGGGAACACAGTTAAAGAATAACCTTGTGGGTGGTGCCGGTGTGTCATTAAGTATTCCTTTGCTTGACCAAAGGCAAACGAAGACAGCTGTAAACAAAGCTATTCTCTCACGACAAAATTATGAGCTGGAGCTTGAAGACAGGCAAACGGCACTGTATTCAGCCATTGAGAACTATTGGCTTCAGGCTACAAATAACCAGGCACAGTTTAAAAGTGCAAAGGTTAGTACGGCCAGTGCTGAAACAAGCTATGATCTTTTGAACGAACAATTCCGCCAGAACTTGAAGAATGTCATTGAACTGATGAATGGAAAAGATGCTTTGCTGAAAGCTCAGCAAGCTGAATTGCAGGCGAAGTATCTTGCAATTCTTAATATAAATATGCTGAAATTCTACGAAGGAAGCGAATTAAAGTAAAGCACATACAGAATGGAAAGCCTGCCTTATCTTCATAATAAAAGATGAGGCAGGCTTTTTTATGGGATAGAGCAGGGGAGTAACCGTCGCCGAACAGCTTGTCAGAGCAGGAAGAAAAGGCTTACACCGATAACCGATACAACAGCCCCGATGATACCTTTCAGCGTAACAGGCTGGTGAAAAAGCCAACGTGAAGGTAGCAATATAATAATAGGTGTCATGGCCATAATGGTAGAAGCTATGCCCGCCTCAACATAATTGGCGGCCATTAACGAAAACCCTACACCTATAACTGGGCCTGAGAAAACGGCGACGAGCATGGCAAGTAGTCCGCGATAATCGTGAATACTACGCCGTAATTGTGGTAACTCGCCACGCATGATAAGCCAAAAGGAGAAACATATCAATCCTGCCACACAACGAATAAGGTTGCTGGCAAATGGCAAATGGACAATTACCGACGGCAGAATAGTAGCAGGTACGTCGGCAATATAATGATCCATGCCTATCTTGCTGAGTACATAGCCGAATCCTTGCCCCATACCGGCACCTATTCCATACAAGATTCCTTTGGCAGGAAGCTGTATATTGAAAATACTTTTACCTTCACCACGCCCTAAAATACTGATGGCAATACCGGTTAATGTAATTGTCATGGCAAGTATTGCTTTCCATGAAAGTGTCTGCCCTAGGGTGGCCCAGGCTGCAAATGCCGTAAACATTGGAGCAAGAGTCATAAATAATTGTCCGTAGCGTGAGCCGATAGTGAGATAACTATTAAACAGGCACCAGTCGCCAAAAAAGTAACCAACTATACCGCTTAGCAGCAGCCAGCCCCAGGTTTGCGTGCTTGCGTAAATGGGATATGGAGAGCCGAGGAGCAGAAAACAAAGTAAGATGGAAAAGATTAGCGCCAGAGACATTCGCCAAACATTCATAACAATTACGCCCAAATGCTTGCTGCCGATTTCACTTGACAGCGCTGCGAGAGTCCATGAAAAGGCTACCCCTATGGAGATTATTTCACCGAAGAGGGCATTTGCCGACGTTGTTTCAGTCATTATGTTGAATTTGTGTTACAATTTGAGGTGCAAAATTAGCAATTATGACTTAATCAGCCAAACACGTTTTTACTTATTGTGTACTTTCTTGAAAACAGTTTTGAATTAAGAGTGTGGTATATCAAATACAGATTAATGACTGCCCAGATACAGGAATATCATACCAATGAGAACTAATAGCAGGTCAACGGCCTTAGCCTTCAGGTTATGCTCGTGAAAGATAATGACACCAAAAAGGAAGCTTACAATAACACTCCCCCGACGAATCATGGACATCACTGAAATCATTGCGCCAGTTTGACTGAGTGCGTAAAAGTAAACGAAGTCGGCAAGACTTAAGAAAATACTAATATTAAGGATGTACCAGTCCCAGCGAAAGGGAGACTGTTGTCGGCGTGGCCACCATAATACCAGCAGCATAATGAGCATCCAGCCCATTTGATAGATGTTATACCATGACTGAACAGCCATGCGATTGAGCCCAACACCGCCATTATCAGGGCTTGCCATAAGGTATTTGTCGTATAAACCACTTGCTGCACCAAGTAAGGCTGCAATGACAATAGCCCATATCCAGCGGTTATGTCGGAAGTCGATACCCTCTTTTTTTCCTGACCTGCTTAATAAAAAAAAAGAACTTATAGCCAACAAAACACCTGCCCACTGATATAAATTTAGCCGTTCGCCATATACAACCATAGCTCCAAGCAAAACGAGTACAGGACGAGTAGCATTGATAGGGCCTACGATTGTCAGAGGAAGATGCTTCATTCCCATGTAACCGAAAAACCAACTTGAAAGTACAATAACGCTCTTTAGGAGAATATAGCGGTGCATTTCCCACCCGCCTGATGCTACATAAAACAGTGAACCGTCGAGGATATTGGTTTCAGACGACAGGAAAATGAAAGGAAGAAAAATAAGAGAACAAAATACTGTATTCAAAAAAAGGACGGGAATAACTGCATTTTGCTGCAATGCCTTTTTCTTAAACGAATCGTAAAATCCAAGTAATGCAGCCGATAAGAAAGCTAATGTTAACCACATGATAGTAACAGAATGACGGGAGTGTATTATAAAATTATTGAAAGGTGCAACTGTTAGTTGGGTAAAGGGCAGATTATCCTGTCAATTTTAAGAATTGCAAACAACAGTAATTTAGTATGTTATATCCCAAAGGAAAAGACCGTGTGCAGGCATTGATTCGCCCGAATCAGAACGAGAGCCGTAGTTTACGATGTTTTTGAAATCATCAAAACTAAGTTGTCCTCGCCCTACATTGATAAGAGTACCTACAATTGCTCTCACCATATTACGAAGAAATCGGTTTGATGTAATCTCAAAATACCAACAGTCTTCATCTTGTTTTATCCATTGTGCTTTTGTAATATGGCATAACGTAGTTTTATTATCTGCCCCAGCCTTACAGAAAGCCTTAAAATCGGTCACTTCTAATAGATATGCAGCTGCTTCATTCATTGCGTTGAAATTAAGCGGATACGTCATTTCGACCGAATAATACCTACTGAAAGGTATCTTTCGAGTGTGGATAAAATAACGGTATGTGCGTGAATTTGCAGAGAAACGGGCATGTAAATCGCTGTTAACTTCTTCAATATGGTTACAACAAATATCAGCAGGCAGTATACGATTAAGTCGGAAACAGGTTTGATTACAGTCAAGTTTTCCGATAAAATCAATATGGCAAACCATAGTTTTAGCATGTACGCCCGTATCGGTTCGCCCGGCACCAGTAACTTCTATGGGCTGGCGGAGAATGGTAGATAAGCATTGTTGTAACCTCTCCTGAACAGACATGCCGTTGGGTTGTATCTGCCAGCCATGATAATTTGTGCCATCAAAGCTTATATGAACGAAATATCTTCGCGGCTCGGCTGTTGTAAAGCGAATGTAAGCACGGTCATCATACGAAACATTACCTTTCATAAGGCCTTTAGTTGCTTTGAACGACTGGATGTTAAAAGGATCGTTTTGTAATTGAAGTGCAAGTTTTTTTTCGCTCTTTTCTAATGTTGAACGAAGAAAAGGATAGCCGTCTGATGCCAAAACAATGTCGTGTTCATGGCCGCTTAGCTTTATGATTTTTATCCCCTGCATGAAGATAGGAAAGCCATCAACAACAGCGTATGTCTTATTTTCGTTTTGCATACTTTTGAGAAGTTGGCTGATAATGGCTTCTCTGGCATAATCATGACAGATCGTATGTTCCTCAACCATATCCTGATACCGGGCTAACAGGGTTGGAAAAATGGAAGCACGCTTATCTGATAATTCTGCTTCATAGGGCTTGGGGTTTTCATACAGCACCCCGTCTACCATACACTGGCAATCGCCAATCATCCATATTTCGTTGTTTGTCTTACTGTATATAACGATGCTGGCGCACAGACGTGTTTCAGGGTGTGTAGCCTGGACAGAAGCATCATTGGGATAATGACGAAAAATTTCATGGGTAACCTCCTCGCAAAATTCTGAAAGGGTAATGTCAGGACGTGCATGTTGAATATAATTTGCAATAAGCATCATGCAGTATCGTCCGTTTTTCATGCCAGAATTTAACTGGATTTTGGTTTTGCTTGTGCTGCCGTCAATGACTGCAATGAAGTTATCTGTGACAACAATTCCATCTTCACATGTTTCTTGTGTATGCTTACCCACAAGTTTTTGCTCAATAATTCTCATATTAAAATATATGGATATGCCCTTTCTTGTTACTATGAGTATATTACATAGAAAGGGAATCGGCTACCATTTATCTTTTCTTTTTTCTCTGATGACGGGATGCGGTGGATTGAAAATTGGGATTATATGATTTACGTACCCTTTTATTCTGTCCTACATCTGGCGAACTTCCAACCGCTTTTGCATCATAATGAATGTGTCCGCGGAACGGGACGCCGTCATAAAGTTTTGCTATAAGATCAGTTCGCCCAATGTGTTTGAGTTCCCGTTCTATGTTTTTTCGCTCTTCAGGCTTGTACCAAAAGAAGAACATACGCTGGGCAAGCTTCTCCTTAGGCGTTTTAGCACAGAATACAGGCTCTAATGAATAAGGGTCATAACCTGTATAAAAAGCAGTCGTACTAACAGTCATTGGGGTAGGGGTAAAGTCTTGTACCTGTTCAAGATGGAAATCAAGTTTTTTAGTTAAAACAGCAAGCTCTGCCATATCTTCCTCTTCACAGCCAGGATGACTACTGATAAAATAAGGTATGATTTGTTGTTTTAGTTCTTCTTCCTTATTGATCTTGTCAAATAGACTTTTGAAATCGTAGAAAAGTTTGAAAGAAGGTTTTCTCATAAACTTCAATACTCTGTCAGATGTATTTTCAGGAGCTACTTTTAATCGCCCGCTAACATGTTTGGAAATAAGCTCACGAGCGTATGTGACAGCATTGGCATTTGACTGTTCATCTTTGCTTTTGTGCAAGATAAGGTCATAGCGAACTCCGCTTCCTATGAAGCTTTTCTTAACTCCTGGTAAAGCATCGACGGCATGATAAATATCTAACAGTTTGGCATGATCGGTAATAAGGTTGGGACAAATTGCAGGATTAATACATGACGGACGCTTACAATGCTCGCAGGCATTGATGTTGCGACCGTGCATTCCGTACATATTGGCAGAAGGTCCACCCAAATCTGAAATATACCCTTTGAAGTCGGGCATTTGTGTTATTTGCTTCGCCTCGCGTAAAATACTCTCTTTTGAACGGCAAACAACAAACTTTCCCTGATGAGCAGAGATTGTACAGAAGGCACATCCACCAAAGCATCCACGGTGCATATTGATTGAGAATTTGATCATTTCATATGCAGGAATGGTCTTTCCCTTATATTTAGGATGTGGGAGTCTGGTGTATGGTAAGTCGTATGCTGCGTCCAATTCTTCTGTTTTCAAAGGTGGAAACATCGGATTTTGAACGGCAAATAGATTCCCTACGGGTTGAATGATACGTTGAGCATGTATTCTATTTGATTCCTCTTCGATGTGTTTGAAGTTCTCTGCATGTGCTTTCTTGTTACGTACACATTCTTCAAACGAATGTAATACAATATCATCGTCTTTTATTCCTCCTGGTATCCTGTCTTTTCGCCTAAGAAATACAGTTTGAGGAATATCGTTGATTTCTTCGATTTTTCGTCCTTTCCCAAGCTCCTGACATAATAACAGCGTGTTTTTTTCGCCCATACCATAGAGCAAAATATCGGCTCCACTATCACACAAAACAGGCTTCATGAGTTTGTTTTGCCAATAATCGTAATGGGTAAGACGTCGTAGAGAGGCTTCAATTCCACCCAAAGCTACGGGTACATCAGGATAAATCTCTTTTAAAATCTTTGTGTATACAACAGAAGGATAGTCAGGACGCATGTCGTGACGCGAGTCAGGACTGTAAGCATCGTCATGTCTCATGCGCCTGTTAGCGGTATAACGGTTTACCATGCTGTCCATATTGCCAGGCGATACTGCGAAGAAAAGCCGCGGTTTACCTAATTTTTTGAAATCGCGATAATCACCATGCCAGTCGGGTTGCGGCACAATTGCAACGCGGTATCCATGCGATTCTAAGAAACGCCCAATGACGGCGGATCCGAAAGCTGGATGATCAACATAGGCGTCACCGGAAAAAAGGATAACATCTAATTGCTCCCAGCCACGGAGATTACATTCTTTTTTCGTAGTCGGAAGGAAATCAGTCAGTTGGTATTGCTGCATTTTTATGTTATTCCTCTTCTATATTATCGTCCTCTGCATTCTGTTGTTGCTTCTTCCAATCGATATAAAGAAGCAGAAGTTGATGAAGTCCGAATGCCTTCATATTGTTATTATAAATCACGTCAAGACAAAGATCGAGTAACGCTTTGTCTTTTCCTTCTTCTGATTCAAGTAAAGAACGTATATTCAGTTTTAGCTTATCGAGCACAGTTTCATCAATAATGCCGTTGCTATCTACAAGGTTTCGGAGAAGCGCATACTTGTCTAATGTTTTAAGATGCTGCTCTGTTATTTCGATATTTCTTGTACCAGAATGATTAGTTTGTATTTTCATTGTAGATAAAATTTAAGTATTTAAAATGATTTTATTTTAATAGATAGTTCAGAATACCTTGCATAATACGATTACGTATGCTATTATCGTTGATACATTCGAAAGGAAATCCCATGACGAAAGTTTTGCTATCTGACGAACTGTTTGCAACAGCTGCAGAAGTTCCATTGCTGTATACCATTGCGCAGAAAGCATTATCAGTGGGAGTTAAAACATCTGTGTGCATTGCTGCATAGTGATCAGGATTAAGATGTCTGTAAAAGTCGAAATTTATTCCTAACCCGTTTATTCCTGCAATAGAATCTGTTTTTATTTGCTTAGAATAAGAAACGTGAAATGTTTTAGCAAGCCAGGCTGAGTCCTGGCTGCCTAACATATCTGACCCGATATAAGCACCGCTTACCAATATTTTCCCTTTATTAAATAAATATGAAGATATTTTTTCTTGCATAGCAGAAGTGAAAGTCTTATAATATTTAACAGTATAAGGTGAATACTTCTCTAATCCAAGAATAAGATCTACCGCAGAATAATTCTCTAATTTAATTTTCCCGTTCTCAATAGCTTCTGAAGAACAGCTGACAACATTATATTGTTTTTCGGATATTATTGCTGATGTATGGCTTTTAATATAATTGAAGTCATTGCCTGCGATGATTTTTCCTGCTAATTCATTCCCGCTATATCCTAATCCATTGGCCCCTTCTATACCTATTTTGTTTTTATCGAAGTTGATTTGTTGTCCGTTCCAACCTGCAGTTGGTCCATAGCTAACACCCATATCCGCATTAAGGTCGAAACCTTGTTGAGTATTGTTATCTATTATAGCAGGAGCTGATAACCTGTGGAAGCCATTAACAACAAGAATTGTTTGTGTTGCGATAGGGTTATAAAAGGCCGAAATAGTTTCTGTTGGAAAACTTTCTCCACCCTTATTTGCAGCAGAAACTTTAAAGTTATATTGTAAACCTGGTTGTAGATCAATTGTTGTTGATGTGCCTTTAATTTTTACTCCATTGTCAAAGCCTACATTTCCAATAGAAGTATAGAGAATATAATAAGATGGTTCAGCCGTTGGCTCTTGTCCATCAATTTGTTTGTTCCAGGAGATTATGGCTTTATTTTTATTTAATTGCACAGAAATATTTGTAGGAGCAAGCGGTGAAATGATTGTGGGATTGCCGTGCATGTCATTAACATATCGAACAATTGTCTTGTAAATAGAGCGTGCTAATGTAAAACGAAAGTTGGGATCTTGTCCTAAAATCATGTCTGGGAAGTTCTGATGTGACAAGGTTTCGAGGATGGCAGAAGGTATTTCGGGCACTCTTGTCTCCGAATAGTTTCTATCCCATAAATATCTTTTCGCCCAATTTTTATATTTGTAAGTGATGTCTCTTGTGACTCCATTAAGGAGCATATCGGCAAAAAATTTTGAGCTTTGACGTGTTATCCCGGATGCTAAACGTCCATCATTGAAATCTGTTGTACAAATAGCCAATGATCCTATCAGGCTTTTGGCATCCTTTGCGTATCCTGCATCACTATGAACCGCAAGAGAAAGTTCAAGAGGAACACCTTTTCCCTCCCTGTCAGGAACATATACAGAACCTCCCGCCAGCCAGTTAGTCATTCTAGAACGCGCGTTAATGTCATCTGCATAATCGTCTGTACCATATTGCCTGCTGTAAACATTATAAGGCGCTCCTGCCCATTGAGCATAATAACGTGAACCTTCTATTGCACGGGGATAACCACTGAGCTGTCCTCCTCGTTCAATATTCCCCATACCTCCACCAAATCTTACAGCGTCTGCTGTAACCATTCCTTTCTTATGGCTTTGGTTAGTGAGCATTACACAATTGTCTGTACTACTTCCTGCATCAAAAGTAAAGGTACCTAAATAAACCCATGTGCCACCGCCCATTTTTTGATTTACATAAAATTCAGTAGCCTGTCCTTGATGAAATACTGTATAATGAGCGTCGTCTATACTATTTGATAATGTTTGGTAGCTGACGTATACTGCATATTTACCAAACTTATTAAAGTAAGGTTGCCATTTTATAAAAGCTTTGCTTGTTTTTTTTGTCGTCTTTATTTGACGGGCTAATCCTGATTGAAATGGGTTTTCATTGTCAACATAATTACCTGCATGTGCAGCGAAGCCCGGCTGTATTGTATTCTGCCATGGCAATGATTCATAATGCTCTTGATAGCTGTTAGGTAAAGTATTAAGTCCACCATCAGGGTCAACAATATATTCTATTTCTTGCCAATCTCGCTCACGTGGTGTAAAAATATTGGCGCCAGCCTTCTCGAGCATGGGAATAAGAAAGGGTACTACTATGGTTTGTGTGAACAGGTCTTCTGTTGTTCCGAACAAAGCAGGCCTTTGCCAGGCCCACTCGTTTTTGTTGTTATTATAGTATCTTCCGTGCGAAGCCCATACGGCAATATGTCGTCCTTCCAGACCGTGTGTGTAATTTACCGGTCTGGATACATTTGTAACCCACGGGCGCCCTTCATAATTTATTTTCCCCCATAAGGCGTTACCTTCATTATTTCGTTTTATGTATCCTGGTATGTAATATTCTATGGGTAAACCATTACATATAATTTTAAGTTCAAAATCCTTGAAATAATCAGGTAACCCCTTTTGGGTTCGCTTATAAATTTTATTTATTATATTGTCGTTAATTTCTTGTTGTGCAAAGCTCCCATCTATGGTGATTGTAATTTTTTGCCTGTTTTTATCTGTTGTTACTTTCTTTAAGTACGAGAAATGTGGTGTTGATGCTATATCGTTATGTGAAGAATTAGAGAAGTAGGCCTTCACATCTCTTTCAATTAGAGATTGTATATTAGACGTCTGTGCATATGTATGAAGGGATATAACAATAAAAGAAAGAAACCAAATAAGTATTTTGTTCATTTGCTATCACTTACCAACTGTAAAATTTTCGGGATTTTTCCCCTTGAAATCTTTAAAATAGGTCTTAATTTCCTTCATTTCTGAGTCAATATTCCCTGTGGGAATAAAACTCTTCGTACACTGAATGAGCTTTCGTTCGTAATCTAAACCGTAAAGAAGAATTGGTATTTTTGCTTTCAATGCAATGTAATAGAATCCCTTTTTCCATTTTGCATTGGGCGAGCGTGTTCCCTCAGGCGTGATACATATCTTAAATGAGTTGCGAGCTTCTGCCTCATGTGCCATCGCATCTGTCATGCTGGTATGCTTAGATCTGTTTACAGGGATACCACCCATACGACTAAAAAGGGAACCTAATGGCCAGAAGAACCATTCTTTTTTCATTAAAAAGTTTATTTTCATACCTTGCGAACGCATATAAAGCTGCCCCAGTATAAAATCCCAATTACTTGTGTGAGGTGCTAAAGCTATGACAAATTTATCGGGGTGTTCAACAGTCACATTCAGCTTCCATCCCAATTTTCTGAACAGGAGCCAATTACAAAATTGTCTAACCATGACTTAAATGCTTACCCTAATGTTTTTATTTGTTCTATAATTTCTAATACTTGTGTGTTGAATTCTTTAATAATTTCGCTATAATATTTCTGTGGACTCATGCCTGGCTCAGGATGAGAAATACGTTTAATATAGTCGTCACGTAATACGATAATTGAGGCAAGGGTCTGGTCAACTGCATCCTTATTTTTGTTGGATCCATATAATGAGGCAGCAACAGTTTCTGCAAACAAGTCATTACATACATAATTTATTGCACGCTTTAAGTCTCTTTTCTTTGCCATATAAAAATATCTTTTAGTTAGAAAACACTGTTACAGCTTCAAAGATAAATAAAAAAAAGGAATTGTAAAACGGAGGTGGCAAAAAATGTTTTAAAAATGGCTTTTCTTTGTTTTTCGTTTCTTCATTTCGCCTAAATCGCGTACTTTTGCACGAAAATATATATAGAACTAAACAGAAACAACAAGAAACATGAAAAAAAGTCTTTTGCAGCAAGCTCGTGCGCTGTATCAACCTAAGCTTCCCAAGGGCCTTCAGGGTGCAATAAAGGTTAAGGAAGGTGAACCAACACAAAGCGTAGGCGATCAGGAAGAAATCAAAAAGCTATTCCCTAACACTTATGGAATGCCTCTAATAGAATTTGTTCCAGGTACTGAAGAGGCAAAGAATGAGATTAATGTAGGCGTTATTCTTTCGGGCGGACAAGCGCCAGGTGGACACAATGTCATCAGCGGCATTTTCGATGCAGTTAAGAAAATGAACGCAAATAACAAGGTTTATGGTTTCCTTATGGGGCCTGGCGGTCTGGTTGATCACAACTATATGGAGCTTACAAAAGAAGTAATAGATGATTATCGCAACACAGGCGGCTTCGATTTAATAGGTTCCGGACGTACCAAACTTGAAAAAGAAGATCAGTTTGAGAAAGGACTTCAGATAATTCGTCAGTTAAATATTAAGGCTATTATTATTATTGGTGGTGACGATTCAAATACCAACGCATGTGTATTGGCTGAATATTATGCAGCAAAACAATATGGAGTGCAGGTAATTGGCTGCCCAAAGACAATTGACGGTGACCTGAAAAACGATCAGATTGAGACATCCTTTGGCTTTGATACGGCAACAAAGGTTTATTCAGAAGTTATTGGAAATATCGAGCGTGACGCCAATTCAGCACGCAAATACTGGCACTTTATAAAACTTATGGGGCGCTCAGCTTCTCATATTGCTTTGGAATGTGCATTGCAAACACAGCCAAATATATGTCTGATTTCAGAGGAGATTGAGAAGAAAGACATGACGCTGAATCAGATTGTAGAGCAGATTGCCAGGGCTGTTGCTAAACGAGCTGAGGACGGTAACAACTTTGGCGTGGTTCTGATACCTGAGGGTTTAATTGAGTTTATTCCGGCAATTGGCCGTCTTATTGACGAACTCAATGACCTTCTTGCTGCTCATGGTGCCGATTATAAGGACCTAGACGAGGAGAATCAGCGCAAGTATATCTTGGCTCATCTCAGCAAAGAAAATGCCGACACGTTCTCAACACTTCCCGAAGGTGTTGCACGACAGTTGTCGCTTGACCGCGATCCTCACGGAAATGTACAGGTATCGTTGATAGAAACCGAAAAACTTATTTCGGATATGGTAGCTGCAAAGCTCAATGAATGGAAAGAAAATGGCAAGTTTGCTGGTCATTTTGCAGCACAACATCATTTCTTTGGATATGAAGGACGCTGCGCAGCACCGTCAAATTTTGATGCCGACTATTGCTATGCGCTGGGTACAAGTGCTGCCAATCTTATTGCAAATGGCAAGACGGGTTACATGTCGATAGTTAAAAACTTATCTGCTCCCACTGACGAATGGCGTGCAGGAGGTGTGCCAATCACCATGATGATGAATATGGAACGTCGTAACGGCGAAATGAAGCCTGTTATCCGTAAGGCCCTTGTTGAGCTTGAAGGAGCACCATTTAAGGAGTTTGCTGCCCACCGTGAGCAATGGGCTAATGAGACTTGCTACATTTATCCGGGTCCAATTCAGTATTGGGGTCCTTCGGAAATTTGTGATCGGGAGACAATGACCCTTGCTCTTGAGAATGCTTCCAAAAAGTAACTGATATAAAATATTGTATTTTGACAGGAGGGATAGCATGGTCTTTACGAGTATGCTATCCCTTTTTGTTCGTTTTTAAGCCTCATTATTTGTTATAATGCTTGCCAATGAGTAGCAAACGGCCATCATATTCTCACCGGTCGTCTTCTTCAAAACGAAGAAGATATGGTTCGCGTCGTCAACGGACTATTCTGCCGGCTATTCCGTTTTTTTCAAGAAAGGGGAAGAAAGTATGGCTGTTAGGTGCACTGGCTGTCATTATAATTTATATTTGGGCTTTCTATTTCTTCTTTGTAGGCCCTACTGGTTTTCGGTGGCGTGCGCTTTACGGGCCTCCCAGTTATCCTGAAGGTTATGAGATACATGGTATTGATATTTCACATTTTCAGGGCAAAATAGATTGGGATCGCCTCCATGCCAATGCCACGATTGACGGTAGTCCCGTACGGTTTATTATAGTTAAGGCTACCGAAGGTGCTTCAAAGGTTGATGCAAACTTTAATGATAACTTCTCGCAGATACGCGAATATGGCTTTATTCGTGGTGCATACCATTTCTGGAGCAATAAGTCTTCGGCAAGGGAACAGGCCTACTTCTTTTTGAAAAAGGTTCATCTCGAAAATGGAGACCTGCCTCCTGTCCTTGATATTGAGCATGCACCTTCCGACCTTAGTATCGCTGATTTTCAAACAAATGTATTGACCTGGCTTCACATTGTTGAAGACAAGTATCATGTTAAGCCTATTATCTATACCTATTATAAGTTTAAACAGAAATACCTTAGTGCGCCGGTCTTCGACGATTATCCTTATTGGATAGCCCATTACTATGTTGATAAGGTAGAGTATAAGGGCAAATGGAAATTCTGGCAACATACAGATCGGGGAGTGCTGCCGGGTATTAAAGGCAATGTCGACTTTAATATTTATAATGGGTCATATTACGATCTCCTCCATCTTACGATAGGAGAGCAGGAACAGGTAGAAGTTTCTGAATAGTTTCTGTTTTGTTTTTATGTTCATAAATAGGGCGTAGCCTTGTTTACCAGGCTGCGTTGTATTTGGTTTGCCTTTGTTAACGGCTGCAGTTCCTTTTGTTTTATATCCTGCATAATGGTTTGATTGCGGGATAGTTACACCGTATTGATAAGATAGTTATTATTGTACGGTGTAACTTGATGGATGTATTACTCATCATTCGACGGCCGTCAGCAACGCTGCTGACGGCCGTCATACACATTGTTCGACGATCGCCGTACGCGTTGCTGACGGCCGCCGAACAACGACCACCATGTTGAAATGGTGTTAATATATGGCTATAAAAAACATAACAATATGGTGGAATTGAAAAGGCATTAAATAAATAAAGGGATGTGACAGAGCTTAACTCCAACACACCCCCAACAGGTCTTTCGACCTTCGGCATATAGCCTTATTGCGGTAAGATGTAGATTTCTTACGTTGCAAATATATACAAATTATTTTGATGACAAAAATATTTTTATTATTTTTACGCAAAAATTACTACTAAACGATGAAAAAACGAATTTTAGGACTTGATACTGGCACCAACAGCTTAGGTTGGGCAGTAGTTGACTGTGATGAGTATAGTAATTACGAACTCGTAAAATATGGCGACCTGATATTTCAGGAAGGCGTTAAAATTGAGAAGGGAATAGAGTCGTCAAAGGCTTCAGAACGAACTGGGCATCGCTCTTTACGGAAGCAGTATTTCAGGCGCAGGTTGCGTAAAATCGAAGTTTTGAAGGTTTTGGTTAAGCATGGGTTATGTCCTTATCTGAGCGAAGAACAGCTGCATAACTGGCATGTGCGAAAGGTTTATCCCAAAACTGACGACTTCATGCTATGGCAGCGTACAAACGATAATGAAGATAAGAATCCCTATTACTATCGCCATTTAAGTCTGCATACTAAATTTAACCTTGACCGTCAGGACGAAAGGTTCATGCTTGGACGGGCACTTTATCACCTGGCACAGCGCAGAGGTTTTCTTAGTAACCGCCTTGACAGTACTCCTGAAAACGATAATGGCAAGGTGCATACAGGCATTTCCAATCTTTCTCATGAAATGGAGTTGGCTGGTTGTGAGTATCTTGGCGACTACTTTTATCAAATTTATTCAGACCCTGACAACCATGAACGTATCCGTACACGCTATACCGATCGGGAGGAACACTATAAAAAGGAATTCCAGGCCATTTGTGAGATGCAACAATTATCGCCTGAGATGGTTAGGGAATTGGAGAAAGCACTTTACTTTCAGCGTCCGTTGAAGTCGCAACGACAAGGGGTTGGCAAGTGCACTTTTGAACCGAGATGTCCCCGTTGTGCCGATTCGCATCCCGATTTTGAGGAGTTTCGTATGCTTTGTCTGCTGAACAGCATTAAGATTCAAACGCCATACGACCTCGAATTAAGACCCCTGAATGAGGAGGAAAAGGAAAAGATAGTTTCTTTATTCTATCGTACAAGTAAGCCCAATTTTGACTTTGAAGACATAGCAAAGGCGCTGGCAGGAAAAGGAAAATATAAGTATTATAAGGACGAAGGGGACAAACCGTATAAGTTTAACTACCGTATGACGCAAGGGGTAGCAGCTTGTTCTACGACGGGGCAACTTAAAAGGCTTTTCGGTGACAACTGGAAGGAGGCTATTGCAGAAACTTACAGGCTTAACAATACGCGTAAAGGACAAAAGACGGTAGCGCAAATGGTAGACGATGTATGGAACGTTCTGTCTACCTTTGAATCGAAAGACAAGCTGAAATGTTGGGCGCAGGTAAATCTTCAACTCGATGACGACCAGAGCAAAAGGTTCGCAGCCATAAATCTTTCACACGGTTTCGCCTCGCTTAGCCTTAAGGCTATACACAAGATTCTGCCTTTCCTCCGTCAGGGCTATATCTATTCGCATGCCGTGATGCTGGCCAATATACCTGCGATAGTGGGCGAGGAGGTATGGAATGATGCTGACAAACGGAGCTTTATATTAAATCATGTACTCACCTATCTCCAATCTGAAGACCAGACTACCAAAGATTTCTGTATTAAAGACTTCTTGTTAAATAACTACAATCTGAAGCCTGGAGCAGCCGATAAGCTTTATCATCCGTCAATGATAGAAACCTATCAGGACGCAAAACAACAAGGAGGCATTCACCAACTTGGTTCACCGCGAACCAATGCCATACGTAATCCGATGGCTATGAGGTCGCTTCATGAAGTAAGAAAGGTTGTAAACCAGTTGTTGAAAGAGAAGATAATCGACCAGAATACAGAGGTACATGTAGAATATGCCCGTGGTTTGAACGATGCAAACATGCGTAAGGCCATTGCCGATTACCAGCGGGCACAGGATAAGAAGCATAAGACGGATGCTGATTCCATTAAGGACCTGTACTTCCGCGAGACGGGAAACAACATTGAACCTACCGAAACGGACATTAAAAAATTTGAGCTTTGGGAGGAGCAGAGCCACAAATGTTTGTATACTGGTGCCGAAATCGGTATAGCAGACTTCTTGGGAGATAATCCCAAATACGACATAGAGCATACTATTCCGCGAAGTGCAGGTGGTGACAGTACGATGGAAAATCTTACACTTTGTGACAGCAATTTTAACCGAAATGTGAAGAAAACTCAGCTGCCTGCACAGTTGGCTAACCATGAAGAAATTCTTACGAGGATTGAAGGCTGGAAGAAACGTTATGAAACGCTTACCAGTCAAATGGATAAGTGTCGTACATTTTCTGGCATGGCAAAGGATATAAAGGATTCCGTTATTCAAAAAAGGCATAAACTTAAAATGGAGCGCGACTATTGGAAAGGAAAATATGAACGCTTTACGATGACTGAAGTGCCCGATGGATTCAGTCGTCGTCAGGGAGCTGGTATTGGGTTAGTGTCGAAGTATGCAGGGCTTTATCTGAAGTCGTTATTCCACGATCCGCATGACCGTAGCAAGTCGAGGGTGTTTACAGTCAAGGGAACTACTACGGCAGAATTTCGTAGAATGTGGGGGTTACAAAATGAATATGAAAAGAAGTCGCGCGACAACCATTGCCATCACTGTATAGATGCCATCACCATTGCATGTATAGGAAAGCAGCAATATGAGGCGGTGGCCAAATTTTATCGTGACGAAGCACTTTACGATGACGGCAGAGGGAAGAAGCCTCAGTTTAGAAAGCCATGGCCTACATTTACTGAAGATGTTCTCAGTTTGGAGAGAACCTTGTTAGTTGTGCATGAAACGCCTGACAATATGCCCAAGAAAGCCCGTAAGTATGTGAAAACAAATAGAGGCGAGTTCCTGGCAAAGGGCGACTGTGCACGTGGTAGTTTACACAACGATACCTATTACGGTGCTATTGAACGCGATGGTAAAATAAGGTATGTTGTAAGGAAACCTCTTTCCTCTTTTGAAAAAGAATCGGATATTGATAATATTGTTGATGATACAGTAAAGGAGATTGTCCGGGAGGCTGTACGCGGAAAGAACTTTAAGGAAGCCATATCCCAACCCGTTTATATGAATAAGGAGAAGGGAATACTTATAAAAAAGGTGAGGTGTTATGCACCCAAAGTTTTAAAAATATTTTCTGTTAAATCTTGTAGGGATAGCTCTTCCCATCAGTATAAGGACCATATTTACGTTGCTAATGATAGAAATTATGCGATGGCAATATATGAAAAAGGGGCAGATAAGAAAATAAGATTTGAAATAGTAAAGAATATTGAAGCTGCAAACTTTTATAAGAAAAGCATGGATAGAGAAGAGTATCCATATCTTGTACCACAAACAAAGAATGGTGCAAAGATTAAATACTATCTTAAACGTGGAATGGCAGTTCTATTATATCAGAATGATGCAGAAGAGATTGATTTTAATAACATGAAAGATATCATTAAGCGTCTTTATTATATAACAGGTCTTAGTTTGAGCGAATCATATGGAATGGTAACTCTGACGCATGCACAAGAAGCAAGAGACAAATTAGATATACAGAAAGGTGCATTTAAAATGGGTGAAGTTTATCGCCCTAAAATAAACTTAAGGCAGACTCAATTCCAAGGTCTCATAGAAGGAGTTGATTTTAATATAAATATTCTGGGTGAATTAAAACCAATAAAAAGATAAAAACAAAGTTATGTTAAAGCGGAGCCTTGTCTTTTCATCACCAGCAGGTCTGTCATTAAAAGACAGGCAGCTGGTTGTGGTTTTGAAAGAAACTCCCGATGAAAAACTTACTGTTCCCATTGAGGATATTGGCATTGTTATGATTGACAATCAGATGGTTTCGATAACAATTCCGTTGTTAAACTATCTTGCTGACAATAACGTTATGGTTATTATCTGTAATTCTAAAGGTATGCCTTCTTCTACATTGCTAAGTTTTGATACTAACCATTATCAGGGAGAGATATTGCAAACTCAAATGGAAATATCGGAACCATTAAAGAAAGGACTTTGGAAACAGATTATTGAATCGAAGATTAAAAATCAGGCGATGCTGCTAAATAAGCTGGGTAAAAATGGAGACAGGCTTAAACCTTATTATAATAATGTAAAATCGGGTGATACAGATAATCGGGAAGGCATTGCTGCCAGAATATATTTCCAGGAACTTTTCGGAGTAAAATTCGTTAGAGATCGCAGTCAGGACGGAATCAATGCCCTTTTAAATTATGGATATACCATACTGAGAGCTGCTACGGCACGTGCTGTATCAGGATCAGGCCTTTTCATTGGTATAGGTCTTCATCACCATAACAGAAGTAATGCCTTTCCATTGGCCGACGATATAATGGAACCTTATCGGCCATATGTTGATGAGGCTGTGTATCAATTAGTATTAAATGGCTGTCTGGAATTTACGAAAAATGTTAAGGCTAAGCTAATCAGTGTGTTATATACAGACGTGTTTTTCAAGAAAACATCGAGGCCGTTGGGAATAGGTCTTACTTTTACAGCGTCTTCTTTGGTGCGGTGTTTAAAGAAAGATGATAAGATACTTTCATTACCATTGCTACAATGAGTTTCAATCGTTTAAACGCCTATCATATTATGTGGCTCTTTGTGATGTTCGACCTGCCTACGCAAACGAAGAAGGATAAGCATCTTTCTGCTCTCTTTCGAAAGAATTTAGAGAAGGACGGATTTGTGATGTTCCAATTCAGTATTTACGCAAGGTTCTGTGGATCACTTGAGAGTGCAAAGGTTCATATTAAAAGAGTGAAAGCACTTGTTCCTGAAAAAGGTATGGTAAGCATCCTGCAAGTAACAGACAAACAATATTCAAATATCATCAATATTTGGGGTAAAATAGAGGAAAAAAGGCGTCAAAGTCCTATACAATTGGAGTTTTTTTAATATATTTGCAACATAAAAGCTACTTCATTTTGCTTCTATTACATCCGTTTATTTGTTTATCCTATTGATATACAGTAATATATGATGTATACGTTGCGGTTTGATGTAGAAACTTTAATTATTGCAACCCTGCTGGCTCTTCGTTCACTCCGTTCAGCTGTTGCGGTTTGATGTAGAAACTTTAATT
>JABZLB010000014.1 GCA_015256945.1 Prevotellaceae bacterium
CCAACTATCTGCGTTTGCTGAAACTCCCTGCGCAAGTACAAATGTCACTGCAGAAAAAAGAGGTTGATATGGGACATGCTCGTGCACTTTTAGCACTCGACAGTCCGTCGTTACAACTTAAGGTTTTCAAAGAAATATTGAAAAACGGGTGGCCTGTACGCAAAGTTGAAGAGGTGGTTCAGAAATTGAAGAATGGCGATGACATAGACACTGGCAAGAAAAAAATACAAGCCAAGACAAAACTTCCTGAAGAATTTATAGTTCTGAAGGACCGTCTTTCATCTTTTTTAGATACAAAAGTTCAATTGACCTGTTCTAATAAAGGTAAGGGAAAAATAAGTATTCCTTTCAATAACGAAGATGATTTAGAACGTATCATGAACGTTTTTGACAAACTGAAAAAACAATAAGTGAAAGCATTAGATTATATTCTCTTATCGTTGTCGGTTACTATTATCATGTTTTTTGTTCCCGTTCAACTACATGCACAGAATACAAAGACTCTGTCACAACAGGTTGTTTCGGACAAAATAAAAAGTGATACTCTTCATTCTACCAGTGGGCTGCTTTCAAAAAGCATACAAAAACAGGCTACTGACAGTACCCTTGTGGCACAAAAAAAAGTAGCAAAAAGAAAGGAAAAGCGAAACTGGGCAACATGGAAGCCCGAAACAAAAAGAGCCTTATGGCTTTCATTGGTGTTACCAGGGGCTGGACAAATCTACAATCGCAAATACTGGAAACTTCCTATTATTTATGGAGGATTTGTGGGATGTGCCTACGCTATGAGATGGAATAACATGATGTATCGCGATTATAGCCAGGCCTACCTGGATATTATGGATAATGATCCTCAAACACAAAGCTATAATCAATTTTTACATCTTGGCACAACCATAAATGAAGCTAATGCACAACGCTGGCAAGAGATTTTTAGGAAACGTAAGGATCGTTATCGCAGATGGCGCGACATGAGCTTCTTTGCAATGGTAGGAATTTATGCTTTATCGGTAATAGACGCTTATGTTGATGCGTCTTTATCAGAGTTCGACATCAGTTCTGATTTAAGTATGCGTATATCTCCCACTGTCTTTAACAATCCTACCGAACAAAATCCTTTCAAAGGAAATGCCATAGGATTACAGTGTTCTATCAACTTTTAAACAGCATATAACTTTGTTCCAAGGTTTTTATTCTATAAAATGATATATAAAAGAACTTTATTATTAGCTTTTATCATCTTAACATGCATGTATTCTCTACGTGCTCAAAATGATGAGAGGGTTGTTACTATAACCAATCATACCGGGAAAAGTGAAGAGATAGATCTTCCTGAGACAATGACAACAGACCTCGATAGCTTGATGCAGCTTTACAATTCGAAGATGTATCTTAAACCCGACACCGATTGTCATCTGCCAAACATTAACCCTGTATATGATACGATTACATACAAGGACCGCCTTTCCAAGCTCCCGACAATTATTGAAATGCCTTATAACGGTATCGTTCAGGCTTTTATAGATCGCTACACTGGTGATTTACGCCACTCAGTAGCCTATATATTAGGGGCGCAAAACTTTTATATGCCCATATTTGAAGAGGCTCTCGACACATACAACTTACCATTAGAATTGAAATATCTGCCTGTTATCGAGTCGGCCTTAAATCCATTTGCACGCTCTCATGTGGGAGCTGCCGGGCTCTGGCAGTTCATGCTTCCAACAGCAAAGCGCTATAATCTTACCATCAACTCGTTAGTTGATGAGCGTTACGATATTGTAAAATCGTCGTATGCAGCTGCTCAATATCTGAGAGATCTATACAATATATTTAAAGATTGGAATCTTGTTATTGCTGCATACAACTGTGGCCCTGACAAAATTAACAAAGCTATCCGACGCAGTCATGGTGAAAGGGACTACTGGAAAATATATTCTTTTCTTCCAAAAGAGACGCGAGGGTATGTCCCTGCCTTCATTGCAGCCAACTACATTATGAACTATTACTGCGAACATAACATTTGCCCGCTTAATACAGAACTACCCATAAAGACTGACACGGTGATGGTAAACCGTGATATACATTTCGAGCAAATTGCACACGTACTGGGTATCAGTATAGAGCAATTAAAAGATTTGAATCCACAATATCGCCAAAACCTTATCAACGGACATGCCAATCCTGCATCTCTCAGGCTACCTGCACAGTTGGTTAATATATTTATAGATAAGGAAGACTCCATTTATGCCTATAATCCTAAGGAATACAAATTCAAGAGAAACTCCGTAGAGATAGACGACAATGCGTCGTATATGGTAAGGAATAATAAAGTAAGCCGTATTTCCAAAAATGATCATAAGTCGAAAGCTGTAAATAACGAAGCAAACCAGGTGGAAAAAACAGCCGGTCAAAACGATGAAAATGCTCTTGGTAACAATCATCTTTCATCAGAGAATACTGCTGAATTAGAGAAAGATGATACTACGGAGTTTACTACAAACAACCGAAAGAATGTAGTAAGAAGCTACGACACTGTGAGCCCAAACAAGAGATCGGGTAAGGAAGACAACAACAAGAATGGTAACAGCAAGAAGAAAAACAATGCTGTTAAAAACACAAAGAAAAACAGTAAAAAGAAAAAAGAAAAGCAGACTGCCAAACATATAACTGTAAAAGATGGCGATACTTTGAGCGAAATTGCCGAACGAAACCACACTTCGGTAAAGCAATTACGGCAGCTTAACGGTATTCAGGGCAGCAATATTGTAGTAGGAAAAAAGATCAGAGTGAAATAATATGACCCTGAAACCTGTATAAAATCAGCAGACTGACAAGTTACAACTCCCTTTTCAATTGTATTATGAACGAGCAAGACTTAATAAATAAAGAGCGCGAAGAGGTTGATAACAAGCTCATAACTGACGCCTTCAATCATCTTCTGGAAACCTATTTGGCATCCACTCACCGTAAAAAGGTCGACATTATCACCAAGGCGTTCAACTTTGCCCGTCAAGCTCATAAAGGAGTAAGGCGACTTTCGGGTGAACCTTACATCCTACACCCTATTGCCGTTGCCCAAATAGCTTGCCAGGAAATGGGGCTCGGGTCTACAAGTATCTGTGCAGCCTTGCTCCACGATGTGGTTGAAGATACCGACTATACCGTCGAAGATATAGAAAATATCTTTGGTACAAAGATTGCGCAGATTGTTGATGGATTAACAAAAATAAGTGGTGGAATCTTTGGTGATCATGCCTCAGCCCAGGCCGAAAATTTCAAAAAGCTTTTGCTTACCATGAGTGATGACATCCGCGTTATCCTCATAAAGATATGCGACCGCTTGCATAATATGCGCACATTGGCATCGCAACCAGCAAACAAACAGTATAAAATTGCTGGTGAAACGCTTTATATCTACGCACCTTTAGCCAATCGTCTCGGACTGAACAAGATAAAGACAGAACTCGAAGATCTTAGTTTTCGCTTTGAGCATCCGGAAGAATACATCAGCATTCTCAACAAACTGTCTTTCACAAAAGAAGAGAGAGACCGCCTCTTTGAGGAATTTACAGCTCCCATTCGTGAAGCTCTCGACAAGATGGGACTTCAGTATCATATTAAGGCACGTGTAAAAAGTCCTTACAGTATATGGTGCAAGATGCAGAATAAGCATGTTACCTTTGAAGAGATATACGACATTCTGGCTGTTCGAATTGTCTTTACACCGAAACAGCGCAAAGATGAAATCAACGATTGTTTCCAAATATACGTTGCATTAAACCAAATATATAAGAGCCATCCCGACCGCTTACGCGACTGGGTTAACCACCCCAAGGCAAACGGTTATCAGGCCTTGCATGCTACCATGATGTCGCGCAGAGGACAATGGATTGAAGTACAGATACGGTCAGACCGTATGGACGAAATAGCTGAACAAGGCTTTGCTGCACATTGGAAGTATAAAGAAGGTGACAGAACAGAGGAAGATACCGAGCTGAATAAATGGTTAGGCACTATCAAAGAAATCTTAGACGACCCGCAACCAGATGCAATGGACTTTCTCGATTCGATTAAATTGAATCTGTTTGCTTCTGAGATCTTTGTCTTTACACCCAAGGGAGAGGTAAAGACAATGCCGGCAGGATGTACAGTTCTCGACTTTGCCTTTCAAATTCACACCTTTCTCGGCAGCCACTGTATAGGCGCAAAAGTCAATCACAAGCTCGTACCCTTAAGTCATAAACTGCAAAGCGGTGATCAGGTTGAAGTGTTAACATCCAACTCGCAGCACGTACAGTCGTCATGGATTAACTTCGTCACTACGGCAAAGGCACGCAATAAGATACAGGCAATACTTCGACGTGAAGGAAGACAAATACAAAAGAAGGGAGAAGATTTGCTCAACGACTGGTTAACGAAAAACGATATAGAGCTGTCTTCATCGGTTATTGACCGGTTGTGTAAGTTCCATGATACAACATCACACGAGGCTTTTTTCCAGGCTCTTGGCAGCCATTCTGTGATTCTTGGCGAAAACGATGTCGAAGAACTCTCGGGGAAAAAGAAAAGTTCATCAGGCTTGGGCTGGCGACGTTATGTACCCTTTCTGCGAAAAAGTGAGAAGAAAAAAGAAGAATTACTGGCAGATACCCAGCCTGTCAGTGACAATTTGCTTACAGTAGGGCCTGGTTTTAACAAAAAGCGACCATGTATAATCTCCGAGCAATCCATTGGGATGTACCTCTTTTCATCGTGCTGTCATCCAATCCCTGGCGATGATATTCTTGGCTTTATCGACAGTAACTCGCACGTTACTATCCATAAACGCTCATGCCCTGTTGCAAGCAAACTAAAGTCGAGCTTCGGAACACGCATCCTCGATGCCCAATGGGACATGCACCATCAGCTGTTTTTCGATGCAACTATTGAAGTACACGGAATAGATCGCAAGGGTATGCTTCACGACGTTTCTGAAATAATATCACACAAGCTCAATACAAATATCCATCAAGTAAGCTTCTCTGTTAACGATGGCATATTTGAAGGTCGATTAGAATTAAAGGTTCACGATCGTGATGAAGTAAGAAATATTATGAAGCTTCTGAAAGAAATTAATGATATGCAGGAGGTACAGCAAATTCTATAAATCCCTGTACACCCATTTTTAATTCTATACTAACGCGTCAAGATGTTTTTTAAGGTCTTGTAATTGTTCGCGGACACTGATTAAATGGTCAAGTATATCTGCACTTTTATCAACATTTCCTCTGTTTTCGTGCATATATTTCCGGGCTGCAGATATTTTGAATCCACGAACTTTAATTAGGTTATAAATAACCTTAATGTCTTCTATATCCTTATCGGTATATTGTCGGACCTTGGTTGCTGCTACGGTTTTTGGCTTAAGATTAGGAAATTCGGTTTCCCAATAACGCAATGTACTTTCGTTAACACCAACCTCTTGGGCAACCTCTTTAATTGAATAATATAATTTAGGATTTTTATTTGTATTCAGAGCCATAACACTTTTCTCATATATATGTTTGCTATTCGAACGGGCTGTAGTATGCACCGGCATTACCTTGCAAAGGACATGTAAACACGCGTTCTCTACAATGCAAAGATAATAAAAAGATTATATATAGGATCTGCCGACTGCAATCTTTTTAGTAACTTTGCAGCTGATTATCAATGAGTATCAAAAAAACACTATAATACAATGATGACAGCTAACGAGATACGTAATTCTTATCTGAAGTTTTTTGAATCAAAAGGACACGTTATCGTACCATCGGCCCCTATCGTAGTTAAGGACGACCCTACTTTAATGTTTACAAATGCTGGTATGAACCAGTGGAAAGATATTATTCTTGGCACTAAAGAACCCGACCCACGCCGCAGAACCGACTCACAAAAGTGCCTTCGTGTAAGTGGAAAACACAACGATTTGGAAGAAGTAGGCCGCGATTCTGCCCTCAGCCACCACACCATGTTTGAGATGTTAGGCAACTGGAGCTTCGGCGATTACTTTAAAGAGGGTGCTATTGACTATGCTTTCGAGTATCTTGTAGACGTGCTTCATCTCGACCCTAAAGACCTTTACGTTACCGTTTTCGAAGGCGATGCCTCTGAAAAACTCTCTCGTGACGATGAAGCATCGTCATACTGGGAGAAACATTTCCCTAAAAATCATATTGTAAACGGCAATAAACACGACAACTTTTGGGAAATGGGCGACACGGGGCCTTGCGGTCCGTGTACCGAAATACATATCGATTTCCGTTCAGAAGAAGAGAAAAGCAAAGTACCTGGCGAAACATTAGTCAATAAAGACCATCCGCAAGTTATCGAAATTTGGAACATCGTGTTCATGCAATACAACCGCAAGGCTGATGGAAATCTGGAGCCTCTTAAGATGCACGTAATTGATACGGGTATGGGATTTGAGCGTTTAGTACGCCTGATGCAAGGTAAAAACTCGAACTATGATACCGATATTTTCACCCCTATCATCAGTGAAATTGAACGTCTGTCAGGTAAAACCTACAACCATACGTTCCCTGAAGGCCCCAATGGCGAAGGTATCAACGACGAACAAAAGGTAGATATTGCCATCCGTGTGGTGGCCGACCATCTGCGTGCCGTCGCTTTTGCTATTGCTGATGGCCAGTTACCCGGCAACGCAAAAGCGGGATACGTTATCCGTCGCATCCTGCGCCGTGCTGTTCGCTATGCTTATACTTTCCTAAATCAGAAAGGAGCGTTTATGTTTAAGCTCATACCCGTACTGGTTCATGAGATGGGAGACGCATACCCTGAACTGAAAGCACAGCAGGAACTCATCGCCAAGGTAATGAAACAAGAGGAGGATAGTTTCCTCCGTACACTGCAAAATGGTATCAACCTGCTTGCCGACGATATGGAAGCAATGAAGAAAGCCGGTATCAAACAACTTGATGGTGCCAAGGCTTTCCGCCTTTTCGATACCTACGGCTTCCCTCTTGACCTCACTGAACTTATCTGCGGAGAGAACGGTTTTACCGTTGATGAAGAGGCTTTCAATGCTGAAATGGAGAAACAAAAGTCGCGTGCCCGCAATGCTGCTGCCGTAGAGAACAGCGACTGGGTAAAGATTAAGGACGGCGAACAGGTGTTTGTGGGTTACGATCACGATGAATATCCCTGCCATATCTTGCGTTATCGCAAGGTAACACAAAAGAAATCAACGTTCTATGAGGTTGTTCTCGATTATACTCCATTCTATGGAGAGATGGGCGGACAAGTGGGAGACAAGGGCCTTTTAATCTCTGACACCGAAACATTAGAGGTTATTGATACCAAACGTGAGAACAATCAAAGTATCCATATCCTCAAAAAGCTGCCACAAAATCCTGCTGCAGCCTTCAGGGCTGTGGTTGATTCTGACAAGCGTGAGGGCTCAGCCTGCAACCATACAGCCACTCACCTTCTCGACTATGCGCTGAAACAGGTGCTCGGTGAGCAAACCGAACAGCGCGGATCGTATGTAGATGAAAACGTGCTTCGCTTTGATTTCAACTGCTTTGAAAAGGTTACCGATGAAAAACTACGTCAGGTTGAGCGCATCGTTAACCAGATGATACGCCAGGATTTGCCTCTTGAGGAGCACCGTGATACTCCTGTTGAGGAAGCCAAAAAGTATGGAGCGGTAGCACTTTTCGGCGAAAAATATGGCGACAAAGTGCGTGTGGTATGCTTCGGACCGTCGGCAGAGTTCTGCGGTGGTATCCATGTGAAGAGCACAGGACATATTGGTTTCTTCAAAATTATTAGCGAAAGTTCGGTAGCTGCCGGCATACGCCGTATTGAAGCACTTACCGGAAAGGCGGCCGAAGAGCTTGTTTATACCGTACAAGACACGCTTAACGATGTACGTTCATTGTTTAACAACGCCAAGGATCTGCAAGGAGCCATTGAAAAATTCATGAACGAGAACAGCGCTTTAAAGAAGGAAGTTGAAAAATTCCAGGCGCAAGTTGTAGAACGTGCCAAAGAAAAGCTCGTTGCCGGAGCACGCGAAGTTAACGGCATAAAAGTGGTTACGGCCGTGCTTCCGCTCGAAGCGGCACAGGCAAAAGACCTTGTTTTCAAAATCCGACAGGCCATTCCTGAGAAACTTGTCTGCGCTATTGGTTCAACATCCCATAGCAAACCCATGCTGAGTGTTATATTCAGCGACGACATGGTAAGCGAGCGCGGCCTCAATGCAGGCAAGATTATCCGCGAGGCTGCAAAGCTAATGCAAGGCGGCGGCGGCGGTCAGCCTCATTATGCACAGGCTGGAGGTAAGAACCTGGACGGTATTTCAGCTGCCGTTGACAAGGTTGTTGAACTGGCAAATCTATAAAGTTAGATGAAAACCATGTCCTTATCCATATTGGTTTTAAGATAAAAACCACTAAAGAAACAACGATAAGGTACAGGATAAACATTAAAGAAACATTTATTATGAGATAGAAAGGAATATCTGTTACACGGTTAGCAGATATTCTTTTTTTTATTTTTCAATTGGCATTATTTATGAACAAGCTCTGGTTTCTGGCCTTTTTCATGCTTCCGCTCACCGGTGTTGCCTATTCAGCATGGCGAACATGGAACATTCTTCCACTGCCCAATACCTATAAATACATTATAGTTGGTTTGCTGATACTTTGTTTTTTGCTGTTCTTCACCAATGCAAACTTCTTCCAAACCGACCGTCTGCCCATGCCCGTAGCCACTGCTTTCTACGAAATTGGCACGTCGAGCCTCTTCATTTTGCTTTATATGGTAATGTTATACCTGCTGTTAGACCTCGGCCGGGCGGCGCATTTAGTTCCCCACAGTTTCCTTTACCATAGCCTTAAAGGCACTATTACCGTTGCCGTTATTCTAATATCGGTATTTACCTACGGTTATTTCCATTATATGGATAAGCAGCGTGTAACGCTCGATATGCCTACAACCAAAAAGCTTGAGCGCCCATTAAAAATTGTAATGGCCTCTGATCTCCACATCGGTTACCACAACAGGGTTGACGAACTCAACCGATGGGTCGACCTCATCAATCGCGAAAATCCTGACCTTATTCTGATAGCGGGCGATATTATCGACGGGAAGATACGCCCTTTACAGGAGCAGAATATGGCTGCTTCGTTCCACAGGCTGAAGGCTCCCGTCGTAGCCTGCCTTGGAAACCACGAATATTACGCAGGCGTAAAAGGCTCGTTCAACTTTTATAAGGAGGCAGGTATACACCTGTTATGCGATACTGCCATCAACATTAAAGGCATAAACATAATAGGTCGTGACGACAGAACCGACCCTCGACGCCAGTCGGTAAAGGGCCTTACGGCGTCATTGGATATGAACCGCTACACTATTCTCCTCGATCATCAGCCCTATCACCTCGAAGAAGCCGAGCAAGCGAGCATCGATTTTCAGCTTAGCGGACATACCCATTACGGGCAAGTGTGGCCCGTCAGCTGGATAACCGACGCCATTTATGAGGATGCTTTCGGGCCCTTGCAGAAAGGACGCACACAATATTATGTCAGCAGCGGCCTCGGAATATGGGGTGGAAAATTCCGCATTGGCACGCGCTCTGAATATATTGTTGCCACACTCCACAACTAATTACACCTTATTATATTAGTAAACAGGCTATGCAGATTGACACGTTATGGATGAAAACCAACTTCATGAGGTTTAACACGCAGTATTTCGACGGCGTGTTGCCCCTGCCCCGACTGCGTGCAGGCCGGTCGCGCACGCAGTTGGGTACCATGTCGTGCAAACGAAAGACGAGCTGGGGACGTACCAAACTATACGACTTTACGATTTCTTTGAGCAACTATTACGACCAAACCGAACACCAGTTCCAAAGCGTTTTGTTGCACGAAATGATACATTTAAGCATAGCCGTGAGCGGTGTAAAAGATACTTCGCCCCACGGCGTTGTATTCCGCGGCCTGATGCAACGCCTCAACCGCGATGGCTGGGATATACAAATCATGACGAAAACGCGCGACTATACAAAAGCATACACAGGCTCTGCCGCTGTTATTGCCCAATATATTGTGCTGGCTCTCGAAATGAACGACGGCAAAAGGTTTCTCTCTTCCGTCAATCCGAAGTTTGTACGCGACATTAATCAACAATTAAGAACGATACCACAAATAAGCCATTACGCCTGGTTTACTACCTCCGACCGCTGGTTTGAGGCTATGCCCAAGGTGCGATCGCTACGCGGTCGCCGTGTTACCGCCGAAGTTTTTCAGACTAAAACGCAGGCCATGAAGCCAATAAGCGTGTAGCATAATACGCCTCTCTGTCTTCCAAAAGCAAGAATAAACGACTTTGTTATTCTCCTAAGCCTATTATGTTCAGCAGTTTTTTACTAACCATACTTGCATTTTCACGAAAACTATATTATATTTGCAGAGTACCTTTATTTAGATATAGGTCAAGACTACAAACCTATTGCTGAGGTATTCACTATCAAATTTGCTTATCATTCAATACTAAAAACATAAGACGTATGAAAAAATTGTTATCGCTCTTTGTCATGCTCATGCTCTCCATAGCTCTGCATGCCCAACACAATGTGACCAAATTCTTAGGTATTCCCGTTGATGGTACGAAAACTTCCATGATACAAAAGCTAAAAAATAAAGGCTTTACGTATGATGTTAAAAATGATGTGCTATCAGGAGAATTTAATGGAGGAAGGGTCAATATTATTATTAAGACTTATAAAAACAAAGTATGGAGAATTGCTATTTTTAATCAAAATCCTTGTAATGAGGCACAAATTAAGACAAAATACAATAATCTCTGTCAGCAATTCAATAATAATGCCAAATACATATCGTTAGAGTCAAATGAGATTCCTGAAAATGAGGATATATCTTATCAAATGAGTGTAAATAGTAAAGAGTATCAATCAGCCTACTACCAACTACCGAAAGATGAAGAATTATCTAAAAGATCTGTATGGTTTACCATTTTAGAAAATTATAGTAAATACAATCTGTATATATTCTACGACAACGAATACAACCACGATACGACAGATGAGTTATAACATAACGATATTATCATATCACGATACGCTTATTCTACACAGCTGTTAACGATGATGGCATAACACGTTTAAACCCTTTTTATTACACCACGATACAACGGTTGCCCACACATGACGGGCAGCCGTTTTTTGTATATAACCATTAATCTATAAAGTTGATTATCAACATAGAGGTATCTTAACAGGCTATCTTTCAGGGCATAACGTTAATATCACAATCTCCTTACAACATAAACCATCATCCATTAGCCTGTAAAGCTCACTGTTCGACGGCCGTCAGCAGCGCGTACGACGGTCGTCAAACGATGGGTGTGACGGCCGTCGAACAACATGTATCACGAGCGCCGAACGATGACCCTTATCGCGTAAACACAAATAGAGAACATCGATAAGCTAAATAGATTATAGCACGAAGGATATGCAAAGCCATCGTAAAGGTAGAAACTTCCACAAAAAAAGAGTATCTTTGCATAAGGCAGACCGCACACGCTACTACCCCAATGCACCCGTCTGCCCCACATCGTACACACCAAAAACATGGAACATAACAAGGAGCTGGCAACAGCATGGGAATTTGTTGAGCACACAGGCACAAGCATTTTCCTGACGGGAAAGGCTGGAACAGGCAAGACAACGTTCCTCAAAACCGTTAGGGAACGTTCATCAAAACGCATGATTGTGGTTGCCCCAACAGGCGTAGCGGCCATCAATGCCGGTGGAGTTACCATACATTCGTTCTTTCAACTGCCTATCACACCGTATGTTCCGGGAGCGTCTATACGCGACCGCTACGACTTTAGCAAGGAGAAACGCCGCATCATACGGTCGTTAGACATGGTGGTGATTGACGAAATTTCGATGGTAAGAGCCGATTTACTCGATGCCATCGACTTTGTCTTGCGCCGCTATCGCGATGCTACGCAACCCTTTGGAGGCGTGCAACTACTGATGATTGGTGACTTGCAGCAGCTCACGCCCGTTGTAACGCCCCGCGATGCTGAGGTATTACACAATTATTATAGCACGCCCTACTTCTTCGGTTCAAAAGCATTGCAGCAGATAAACTATGTTACCATACAGCTCACACGCGTGTACAGGCAACAGGATGAAAGGTTTATCACGATACTAAATCATATTCGTGACGGGAACCCGAAATCGTACGAGCTGGCCCTTTTAAACACCCGTTGTAAATATTCGTTTGTTCCTCGTCCTGAAGACGGGTATATAAGGCTGACCACACACAACCGTATGGCCGACAGATATAACGAATACGAGCTGCAAAAACTGCCCGGACGATGCATAGGTTTTGATGCCGAGGTGAAGGGAGAATTTCCTTCACAGAACTATCCTGCCGAAGAACGGCTCACCCTAAAGGCCGGTGCCCAGGTTATGTTTATTAAGAACGACACCTCGGGAAGGCACTTATACTATAACGGCCGCATAGGCTACATTACGTCAATCAGCAAAAATGGGATAAGCGTCAGGTGCTCGGGCGACAACGAAGACATTAAGGTTGAACAGCAGGAATGGGAAAATACACGATACGTTATTAACCCTTCGACAAAGGTTATCGAGACGCAGGTGCAGGGTGTGTTCCGTCAATATCCCCTCCGGCTGGCGTGGGCCATTACCATTCACAAAAGTCAGGGGCTTACATTTGAGCATGCAATCATCGATGCATCACGCTCGTTTGCACCGGGTCAGGTTTATGTGGCACTAAGCCGGTGCAAGAGTTTGGAAGGCCTTGTGCTGGCATCGCCCATCAACGAAGATGGAATTATCAATGACAGTCGTGTTTCTGACTATATCTCGCGGCAGCAACAGGCGGCCGAAGAGAGCATAGAACAGCTGCCCGACCTGAAGGAAGAATACTACCGCACGCAACTGTTGGATATGTTTAACTTTACTGACATATACAATGCACAACAAATGCTGAACCGCGTATTGCTGGAACACTTTCGGTCGTACCCGCGCATGACGCTGTTTCATAAGCTTGTTTTGCAGAACATAAAGACAAAAGTGATTGACGTTGCCTACAAATGGCTGACGGTAATACGCCATACGTCAGTAACCGACATGCACTCGGAGGCCTTTCTTTTGCGCGTAAGGCGGAGTGCTGACTACTTTGCAGCCGAGCTGAAAGCGCAAATACCCGAACTGCTTGAGAAAACAAAGACATTGCAAAGTCAGAACCAACGCACGGCCGAACTGCTGGAAGAGCGTTACAAAGACCTTTGGATGGCTTACCTGCAAAAGGAAAATCTGCTCGACCTGATGGCCGAAGAACCGTTCGATGTGCACGTTTACATGCGCCATAAACAGGAAACCATGCTCGACGCTACGGAGAAAGTGAACCCTGACGGCGGGCAAAAGAAACGCCGCAAACGTAGAGTTATTAAGGCGCAGGCGTAATATTTTTAGCCGCAATAACCTTAACTTCCTTCACCACGGTATCGCCACGGTGCGATGCCCACAGCTTTATTCGTACGATGCTACCCACATCTGCCCTGCCCTCTACACGAATACGGCGGCCCTTACGGCGAACAATGGTATCACGACGACTGGGATAACTCACCAACTGCAGCTCGCGACGGGTAGATCCTTCACCCACATAAAAGACGTTGATACTATCAGGACGTCGGGCCATGGCGGTGCTGTCGGCCCTGCGTTGACGGTTAATTTGTGTAGTATCAGGCGGATAAAACTCGGCTGATGCGACAGTATCGCCGGGATTATCCTTTGGAGCCATGCGACATGAACCGGCAAAAAAGGCTGACGTCACAGGCAACAACAAAAGGGTTGCCTGAAGAATGACAGCGCGGAAACCACATTTTTTATTTTCAATCATAACGAAAGGCGATAACTATTTCTGTTCGGTTTCGTGTACAAAATCGGGCGAAGCGGCAAGTCCTCCCTCGCCGGTTTCCTTGTAAAGCGACGGCAAGTCGTGACCTGTCTGCTTCATAACATCGACCACACGGTCGAAACTTACCCGGTGCTTGCCGTCAGAGAAAGAGGCATACAAATTGGAATCGAGGGCACGCGTGGCGGCAAAGGCATTACGTTCAATGCACGGAATTTGAACTAAACCACATACAGGGTCGCACGTCATGCCAAGATGGTGCTCCAATCCCATCTCTGCGGCATACTCAATTTGGGACGGACTGCCACCGAAAAGCTGGCAAATAGCAGCCGATGCCATGGCACAAGCCACGCCAACCTCACCTTGACAGCCCACATCGGCACCTGAAATGGAGGCGTTTTCCTTTACAATGTTGCCTACTAAACCCGCTGTAGCCAGGGCGTTCAGGATGCGACGCTCGGAAAAACCGTGGCCTTTCCACAGATGATACAGCACGGCAGGCAACACGCCGCAGCTGCCACAGGTGGGCGCTGTAACAATAATGCCGCCCGAAGCATTCTCTTCACTCACGGCCAAAGCGTAGGCATAAACCAGCGCACGCGTCTGTAATGTAGCCTTATAACCCTGCGCTTTCACATAATATACGGGAGCTTTGCGCTGTAAATTCAACGGTCCGGGCAGGCGTCCCTCATGATTTACGCCACGCTCTACACTTTCACGCATAGCCGCCCACACCGTACTAAGGTAGTCCCAAAGTGAGGAATCTTCAGTCTGTTGAACGTATTCCCAATAGGCCCGGCCTGTATCGTCACACCATTTCTGTATATCACACAAGTGGGTAAGCTCGTAAATATCCTTTGTTTCGGTAAGATAGCCGGCAGGTTTATCGCCTTCGGAGAGTGCTCCGCCGCCAATAGAGTAAACCGTCCACGATGCCGACGGCTCACCATCAGGCGTATCAGAGGTAAAGGTTTCGAAAGTCATGCCGTTGGGATGGAACGGTAAGAAGACCGAAGGCTTCCATACAATCTCGACAGATGCTTGCTTTTCGAGCACTTCGCGTATGGCAATGTCGGTCATATGACCACGTCCGGTAGCAGCCAGACTGCCGTAAAGCGTCACCCTGAACGACCGGGCCTCAGGATGAAGACGCAAAAAAATCTGCGAGGCTTTGTGAGGACCCATGGTGTGTGACGACGATGGGCCCTTGCCAATACGATATATTTCGCGAAGCGATTTCATATAAAATGTATGATTAAATGTAAGAAAGCCTCCCTCCGCCCAGGAGAGAGGCTCTTCATTTTAGCCGTCTGAAATATGCCTTTTCTACGCCAATGGTTTGGAAAAACTGTTTCAGAACAGGCAGATAACGTTATTAAGCCTTGAAGTTTTCGAGGGCATCGGCACTGAAATTCATGATATAGGCATGAGCACCTACACATATTTCTTCAGCCATACGCACGAAAACATGGGCACTTTGCGTAAATTCTTCAGGACAATTGGTAGCATCATCCAGCAACATTAATGCCATAACGATGTATCCTGTCATGTCATAGAGGCGACGTGCAAGGAAGTCATGTTCGTCCTGATCGTCGTCATTCTTCAGCTTTTCAATTGCTTCGGCATAGAGTTCTACACAGCGATTCACGCGCTTTTTGAGCTCTTTGAGGTCACTCGCCACCTCGGTTTCAAGCATTTCCTGCATGATATTGAGGTAGGTTCCGTTGGTAATGTAACGGACAGCTGCCACAACCTGAAGCTGTGTAGTACCTTCATAGATGGAGAAAATGCGGGCATCGCGCATCAATCGCTGTGCCTTGTACTCCATAATAAAGCCCGAACCGCCGTGAACGCTGACGCAATCGTAGGCATTCTGGTTCGCAAACTCTGAAGCCATACCCTTGCTAAGCGGTGTGAACGCATCGGCAAGACGACTGTATTTCTTCAGTTCCTGACGCTCTTCAGGCGTAAGTTTGCGCTCGCGTGAGATGTCTTCGAGGGTCTTGTAAATATCAACGTAGCGAGAAGTTTGATATAAAACCGTACGGCTGCCGTCGATTTTTGCCTTCATGCGCGACAGCATGTCGTACACTGCAGGGAATTCTATAATCTTCTTTCCGAACTGGGCACGGTCCTTTGCATATGAAAGGGCCTGGTCATAAGCCTCTTGTTCGAGGCCGACGCTTTGCGCAGCGATGCCCAAACGTGCACCATTCATCAGGCTCATTACGTACTTAATCAAACCCAATCGCTGGCTTCCGCAAAGTTCTGCCTTGGCATTTTTATAGGTCAATTCGCAAGTAGGCGAGCCGTGTATGCCCAATTTGTTCTCGATATGACGTACATCTACTCCGCCGTCGCGCTTGTCATAGATAAACATTGACAGGCCGCGGCCGTCGCGTGTACCGGCTTCTGAGCGCGCAAGAACGAGGTGAATATCCGAATCGCCGTTCGTAATGAAACGCTTTACACCATTTAATCGCCATGTGCCGTCGGCGTCCTGTGTAGCCTTTAACATCACACGCTGCAGGTCAGAACCCGCATCTGGCTCAGTCAAATCCATTGACATGGTCTCACCTGCGCAAATACGGGGGATGTATTTAGCCTGTTGTTCGGGTGAGCCAAACTCGTAAAGGGTATCAATACAGCTTTGAAGGCTCCATATATTCTGAAAGCCTGAATCGGCCGCAGAGACGATTTCTGACAACATTGAGAACACAGTGATGGGCAGATTTAATCCACCAAAGCGACGCGGCATGCTTATACCCCAGAGGCCTGCCTTACGTGTAGCCTCGAGGTTTTCGAAAGTTTTGCTCGCATATACCATGCGTCCGTCAACGAGATGAGGGCCTTCCTGGTCGACGCTTTCAGAGTTAGGCTCGATGATATTGCGCGAAACATCGTCGGTAATATCGAGCAGACGCTTGTAGTTTTCGATGGCATCGTCGTAGTTTACGGGTGCATCGTCAAACTGTTCCTTCTCTGTATAGTTTCTCTCTTTGAGCTCAACGATCCTCTTCATGAGAGGACTGTTCAGATAATATTGTAATTTTTTTACGTCTACCATGGTTATTTCGTGTTCTGCTTATAATATTTAATGAGCTTCGGAACGACCTCCTCCACTGTGCCGTTAATCACATAGTCGGCTATTGCATTGATGGGAGCATCGGGGTCGCTGTTGATAGAGATGATGATTCCCGAGTCTTGCATGCCCGAAATATGCTGAATTTGTCCTGAGATACCACAAGCAATGTATACCTTTGGGTGCACGGTTACACCGGTTTGACCCACTTGTCGGTCGTGATCTACCCAGCCAGCGTCTACCGCTGCGCGGCTTGCGCCAACCTCTCCATGAAGTTCTTTTGCCAGTTCGAAAAGCATATCGAAGCCCTCTTTTGAGCCTACGCCGTAACCTCCAGCCACAACAATGGGGGCCGCTTTGAGGTTATTCTTCGAAGGTTCAACGTGACGGTCGATGACCTGCACGGCATAAGATGCAGCCGATACATAGTCGTCAACCTTCGGATACACCACTTCGCCTTTGGCTTTACCTTCATAACGAGCCTTCTTCATGACGCCCGAACGAACGGTTGCCATCTGTGGGCGATGGTCAGGATTGACAATTGTTGCTACGATATTGCCACCGAATGCGGGACGAATGGCGTGAAGCATGTTCTCATAATGGCGGTTATTCTTCTTGTCGTCGTAGTCGCCAATCTCCAATTGCGTGCAATCGGCCGTCAGTCCAGAGGTTAATGCGGCCGATACTCTTGGCCCAAGGTCGCGCCCTATCACCGTAGCACCCATGAGAGCTATCTGTGGTTGTTCCTCCTTAAAGAGCTTTACGACAACGTCTGTATGGGGTGCAGATGTGTAAGGAAAAAGGCCTTTGCCGTCAAAAACAAACAGTTTGTCAACGCCATAAGGCAGAATTTGATCTTCAACCTTGCCCTTAATGTTGCTGCCTGCAACCACAGCTTCGAGATCAACACCCAATTTATTGGCCAGCTTACGACCCTTTGTGAGAAGCTCCTGCGATACTTCCTGAACGGTTGTACCTTCTACTTCGCAATAAACAAATACGTTATTCATATCTCTTGATTAGCCAATAATGTTTTTATCCAACAATTCTTTAACAAGGCCTTCAACGTCATTGTCAGACCCTGACAATGTAGTTGTTTCCTTTGCCTGAAATACAATGTTCTTCACTGCGCTTACTTTTGTAGGTGATCCTGCCAGTCCACACTGTTCGTAATCGGCGCCACAGTCGGCAATACTCCATTGTCCGAGTGTCAGATAAGGACGTGTTTCATACAGCTCTGTCCAGGGTTCGTCACCCTTACGCTCCATGGGGCAGGTAGCATACTTGTATTTAAACACGCGCTTTACGTTGCAAGGGCGGGCAGGTGCTGCCGAACCATTAACGGTGATAACAACAGGAAGCGGAGCCACTACCGTTTCTACGCCTCCGTCAATATGGCGGCGGATGGTTGCCTTGCCGTCCTCAACCTTCAACACTTCTTCAGCATAAGTAACCTGGTTAAGGCCTAATTTCTGAGCCACCTGCGGACCAACCTGTGCCGTATCGCCGTCGATGGCCTGCCGACCACCCAATACAATGTCGACGTGTTCAACCTCCTTGTCAATCTTTTCAATAGCCTTGCTCAGGAAATAAGAGGTAGCAAGCGTATCGGCACCGGCACTCTTACGGTCGGTCAACAGCCATCCGCGGTCGGCACCACGGTATAATCCCTGGCGGATAATTTCGCCTGCGCGGGGAGGGCCCATCGTAACGATGCCCACATGAATATTATCAGGGTCGAGGTCCTTGATGCGAAGAGCCTGTTCCAGGGCGTTTAAGTCCTCCGGATTAAAGATGGCAGGCAGGACGGCACGGTTGACAGTGCCTTCGGCTGTCATGGCATCCTTACCCACATTTCGTGTGTCTGGTACCTGCTTGGCAAGTACAACGATATTCAATTTCATAAACAAATGATATAATTATGATCTCTTTTACTACCAAATTACGGGCAAATTTACTAACATTTTGCTTTTCGGCCAAACAAAATGCACAAAAACAGGCCGTTTGTGCACAAAAGAAAAAGTTTGTGCAATAGCCTGTTTGGCCAGACGGTAATGTTTATATTTATGTAAAGTTATATTCGTCGCATGACGGCATATTTACCTGTTTCTCCTGATGTTACAAGGTTCTTCTATCCTGATAACCTGCCAATGCTGATGCAATTACATTGTTTTTCTACATGGTTTACGGTTATTGGGAAGGGAGAAAGCAAAATAAAGGTCATTGTTCGGCGGCCGTCAGCAGCGTTGTTGACGGCCGTCATACACATTGTTCGACGGTCGCCGTACGCGCTGCTGACGGCCGCCGAACAACGAACAATACATCATAATAATGGTATAAAACCATCATCAGGTTATCACTTTTTTGCCATTATTACACCAGAAACTAACCGAAAAAGTACTATCTTTGCAAATATGATAGATCACCAGACTGTTGAGAAAATTAGAGATACAGCCAACATTGTTGACGTTGTATCAGAGTTTGTTACGCTAAAAAAGTCGGGTTCTAACTACAAAGGCCTTTGTCCTTTCCACAACGAAAAAACGCCGTCGTTCTACGTATCGCCCGCACGCGGCATGTGTCACTGCTTTGGTTGTGGCAAGGGTGGCAACGCTATATCGTTCATTATGGAGCATGAGCAGATGACTTATGTGGAGGCTCTGCGCTGGCTGGCAAACAAATATCATATAGAAATACACGAACGCGAACTGACCGACCGCGAGAAAGAGGAACAGAGTCAGCGCGAATCGATGTTCATTATCAACAAGTGGGCATCGGATTACTTTGAGAATCTGCTCCACAATCATGCCGACGGACAGGCTGTTGGCATGCAATATTTCCGTATGCGAGGCTTTCGTGACGACGTGATTAAAAAGTTTAATCTGGGCTTCGACCTCACCGACCGCTATGCTCTTGGGCGTGAAGCAGTGGCCAAAGGCTATAAAGAGGCTTATCTTACCGCCACGGGCATATGCTATAAAAACGACAGAGACGAGCTGATTGATCGCTACGCGGGACGCGTTATTTTTCCATGGACGGGCGTAAGCGGCAAGATTGTGGGCTTCACGGCACGCGTATTGGATTCGCGTACCAAAGGCGTTAACCAGAAATATGTCAATTCTCCCGACAGTGATATTTTTCATAAGGACCACGAATTGTACGGTATATGGCAAGCCAAGAAAGCTATTGCACGCGAGGACAGGGTGTTCATGGTTGAAGGTCAGGCCGATGTGATAGCCATGTATCAGTGTGGCATAGAGAACGTTGTAGCCAACAGCGGCACAGCTCTCAGCCTGCACCAGATACACATGCTGCACCGTTTTACGTCGAATATCACGCTGTTGTACGACAGCGACGCTGCCGGCATTCATGCTGCATTGCGCGGAACCGACATGTTGCTGTCGGAAGGCATGAACCTCAAGGTGCTTATGCTGCCAGAAGGAAAGGACCCTGATGAGTTCGCACGCACGCACACGGCCGATGAATTCAAAGAATACATCGAGAAAAATCAGGCCGATTTTATTCAGTTTAAAACCGATTTACTGCTTAAAGACGAAACCGACCCGAAGAAAAGAGCCGATGCCATCAACTCGATTGTGGAAAGCATCTCGGTTATCCAGAACCAAATTCTGAGAGATACATACATACATGATTGTGCCCAACGCATGAAATTGAGCGAGGCTACCCTCATTAACCAAATGAATGTATTTATAAGAGAACGGCGCTCGGGCACGTCAACCCAATCGCGACAGGATGGAACGGCAACGGCTGAAGACGCTAACAACGAAGCTGGTACAACGCAAACGGCCGGTCTTCAGCAACAGGCTACTAAGGTTGAAAGCCTGTTAATGCAAATGGTTGTGCGCTATGGCGAGCGCATTATCATACGCGGAGCCGAAGACGAAAGCGGACAATTACACGATATTTCAGTTGCACAATTCATCAGTTATAATCTGGCAGCCGATAATCTTACGCTGGGCAACGAGCTGTTTAACCGCATGCTGGACGAGGCTGCAGAGAAGAGTAGCGACCCTGGTTTCAACGCCGAGAGCTGGTTTCTGCACCATAATGATATTGACATCAGCAGGCTATCGACATCGCTTGCCGCCGAAGAGTATCATGTTACACCTCAGCGTGACAACGGCCCTAAGAACGAAGAGGCCGACCGTCAGCGCGAAGCCAACGAAACAGAAGCCTTACGTATACAGGTGGAACACCTGTTAACCGACTTCCGTATGGATTATGTGGAGAAACATCTTAAGGACCTTCAGGCACAAATGGCACAGGCAGCATCGGACATGGAAAAGCTAAAAGCTCTGATGTCAGAATACAGAGACCTGCAGAATATGCGCAATCAGCTTGCACGAAAGCTCGGGAGCAATATTATTGTGTGATATAGTTATGGTACCTATACCTTATTATATTAGCACGATACGGCAAGATTCTCCCTAACACAACAAAAGAAAACAAACACAATATGTATTATATTCAGAAAACATTAGATGTATCAGCCAGTCATCATCTTACGTTATCCTACGAAAGTAAGTGCACAAGGATACACGGACACAACTGGCGTATAACCGTGTTTTGCAAGGCACGTGAACTCGACGAAAACGGAATGGTAGCCGACTTCGGACATATCAAAGAGCTTATTCAGGGGAAATTAGACCACCATGAGCTTAACGAAGTGCTGCCTTTCAACCCTACGGCCGAAAACATTGCACGCTGGATTGTTGACCTTATACCCTCATGTTATAAGGCAAGCGTACAGGAAACCGAAGGGAATATAGCCATTTATGAAGAAGATTAACGAAATATTCTACTCGCTTCAGGGTGAAGGATACAACACCGGACGACCTGCTTTGTTCATACGTTTCAGCGTATGCAACCTGCGTTGCAGCTTTTGTGACACCGACTTTTCGCACTATGAGGAGATGCAAGATGCCGATATTGTTAAACGGGCACTGGATATTGTCAACGCGAAAAAGGCTGAGGGACAGAGCAACGACACCGCTATGCCTATGATTGTACTAACCGGAGGCGAACCCTCGCTGCAAGCAGACGTGCATCTTATCGACGCGCTTCATGCGGCAGGCTTTACATTTATTGCAATGGAAAGCAACGGAACGCACGAGCCTCCACAAGGTATCGACTGGCTCACTATATCGCCAAAGGAACATACTATCGTCAAACACTGCAGCGAATTGAAGGTGCTTTTTGACGACGTGCAGCCGGTAAGTACACACGGTATAAGCGCCGACCACTACTTTTTGCAACCTTTAGATACGGGCGATGCTGCAAAAAACAAAACTATTCTCACCCACTGTTTCAACTATTTACTGGAGCATCCTCAGTGGAGAATGAGCCTGCAAACACACAAGCTCATGGGAATAAGGTAACGTTGACAACGTTTTTACATGGCCATAACACTTATTTGCCAACCCGATAACGAATGGAATACCTGCACTGGATAATGTATGGTCTTTACACCTTCATTGTAATTATCGTTATGTTAAAGGTGTTAATGGACAACCGTGAGCCGTCAAAGACCATGGCCTGGGTGCTTGTGTTGTGGACTTTGCCCCTGGCAGGTATCATCATCTACTTTTTCTTCGGACAGAATACACGCAAGGAGAAATTAATAAGCCAGCGTAGTCTTGACCAGTTGACAAAGCGGTCAATGCTCGAATTTGCCGAACAGCGCAATCTTCATATCCCTGAACGATACCGCACACTGATACAATTGTTCCAGAACCAGAGCATGGCTCTGCCCTTTAAAGACAACGAAGTAGAGATTTATACAAAGGGATACGACTTCTTTCTCAGTCTGCTCCACGAAATTGGCAAGGCTAAAGACCACATCCATGTGGAAATGTTTATCTTCGACGACGACGCACTGGGCAACCTGATAGCCGATGCTCTTGTTGACAAGGCACAGCAAGGTGTTGATGTTCGCGTTATCTACGATGACGTGGCATGCTGGAAAGTAAACAACTTATTTTGGGAAAGGCTCCGCGACGGCGGTGTAGAGGTACATGCCTTTATGCCTGTAAAGTTCCCGGCTTTCACCTCAAAGGTAAACTATCGCAACCACAGAAAGCTTATCGTTATTGACGGGAAGGCTGGTTTTATTGGTGGGATGAATATCGCTACACGTTATGTAAAAGGCGTGGGAAGGCCGTGGCGCGATACCCATATCCTCGTAAAGGGAGGTGCTGTATATGGTATTCAGCGTGCGTTTCTGGTTGACTGGTATTTCGTTGACCGCACTCTTATCACCGGAAAACGGTATTATCCTGCTGTGTCGCCGAAGCTTTCGAACAACTGTCTGGCACAAATCGTTACAAGTGGACCCATTACTGAATGGCCCGATATGATGCAGGGCTTTGTTCGTGTTTTGCTTACGGCCCGACAATATGTGTATATGGAGACGCCTTATTTTCTGCCATCCGAACCCATTCTCTTCGCTATTCAGACAGCTGCATTGTCAGGAGTAGACATCAGACTGATGTTACCCCAGCGCACTGACTCCCGTTTGCTCGATCAGGCAAGCAAGTCTTATGTCAGGGAAATACTGCAATCGGGAGCAAAAATTTGTTTTTTCAACGATGGATTTAACCATTCCAAGTTTATCGTTAGCGACGACAGCATCTCGTCTGTCGGCAGTTCGAATATCGATTTTCGCAGTCTTGAGCACAACTTTGAATCAAATATCTTCTTCTATGACAAGGAAATGGCTCTGCGAATGAAAAGTATTTACCTGGAAGATGAGAAGCATAGTGTGCTTATTGACGAAGCAGGGCAACTTGGAAAACACGGTTTTTTCCAGCTCTTATGGGAAAGCATTCTGCGCATGTTCAGCCCGTTGATGTAGTGTTTTGCATGAAATCTTCAGACAATAAAAGGCCTGTTGCATTATCATATCAGCCGTAACAACCCTCTTTTACCAAATTGTTAAGCCCTAAAACTGGAACAAACGGATATAATTATCGAAACAAACTAAAGTTAACACTTCCATATTGGCGATGCTCCAGAAACCGTTTGTTCGATGAAAAATCATTGTTTTTTCCATGTTCCAAAACAAAAATGCCACCTTCCTTAAGCAGATTGCTGTCAAGAACAAGCTGTGGAAGCTCGGCTAAATTTTCCAAAGCATAGGGCGGATCAGCAAAAACAAGGTCGAACTGCTGATGGCATTTCTTTATAAAACGGAAAACATCGCCCTTAATTAACAGGCTGTTGGTTTCGCCAATCTTTTGCATACACTCGCCGATAAAACGGTAATGGTCGCGGTCGGCCTCCACACTGACAACAGGATTACATCCTCTCGACAGCATCTCAAGGGATATACTTCCCGTACCTGCAAACAAGTCAAGTGCTGCCGAATCGTCGAAATCAATATACCCCATCAGCACATTGAAGATGTTTTCCTTGGCAAAATCGGTTGTAGGACGTGCCTTAAAGGTTCGTGGTATTTCAAAATGCCGTCCCTTATACTTTCCTGTAATTACACGCATAATTATATTTTCTATATGAAGTAAAATCAGAATCCACAAATAAAAATTCTGGTTTTATCGGGTAATAACTGTGATTTGCCCCGCCAATAACTTTTATTTTAGAAGATAATCATTGTAGTTTAATCGGATGACAACTGTGGTTTACCCGAGTAATAGTTTTTGTTTTATAGAGTAGCGACTGTAATTTCCAATTACAAAAACGCCATACAGCCGTTATCAAACATACAAACTGATGATGTCCCAGCTTATGCCTTTAATCATCGTTATTGGCGCACGGTTAAAGTCGGACGATGCTTTCACCACACTTACTATGTCTAAATACTTCCTGAGTTCATCGACAAGTTCTTCCCTTTCAGGAATATCGCCCGACAGAAACAAGTTATCACGCTGCTGATCGAGGGCAAGTTGTTTCCACACAAACAATATAAAGTATTCGGCATCCTTACATGATTTTGTCCTGAAACTGTTGCAAAAGATGAATCGGTTACGCTCAAAGCTGAACAGTTCCAGCTTATTATCGTGAAAGTGTGCATACAATTTACGCCGGTTTCCCACAAACGAACGCCGGTGCATATAGTTCCAGACCGGGCGCATCAGGCAAATAAACTTTACATCATTATAATGGTCATCTACAACCAATTTGAGGTCACGGTTCACACTAAACAGTGCTACGGCATTCAAATCGGGCAATACATTGCTCATCACTACATTACCTTCGCCTCCCGGAAAGCTATGTCTATACAGAGCTTCCATATTGTCTTCGCGATACTCTTCTATCGGAATCAGCAGCACAGGCGCATCTACAAGCACCTGCGCTCTGTCGACAGGCATTCGTAAAAGCTCTTCTGTTTTAAAGGCTTCGCGAAGATTTGCAGCCATCGACACACCACTACGACAGGTAAACGGCTTAAAAATAATTTGCGATTCGCTGTATTTATCAGCAATGGCAAAGGCCAGAGAGCCTTCACTTACACGGATTGTCATCCTCGCTGTCTTCTTAATTTCTTCCATATAGATGAAGTAAAAACCTTATGTTTGCTGTTTATAGATTGCTGTTTCGGAACAATTATCTGCCCGCTGTCATTTGTATTCCCGGGTAATTGCCCATGGCAGCAGCCAGGTTCGACAGCTCATTGATTTTGTCTTCGTCAAGTCCTTGCAGATAAACGGTGTAACGAGTGCCACACGTTAGTTGTGGAATTATTTTCCCACTCTTCCCAACTCCGGCGGTCGCATCAAGCTCAAAGCATTGCTTTTTCGAAAAAGGCACATACCGGTCGTCCTTATTCAGCAGACCTTCGGCTGTCAAAACATCAAAGCTTCGTGTGTATACGCCTTTGCGCCGGCGATACTGTTGTTCCGCCCTTACAATTTTATCCATCTGCCTTTCAACAACCTTCTCCCGCTGTTTCTGTTCGTTTGAAAAGCTCAAAGGCCTGTCTACGCTCATAAAACACAACACTGCCAGCACAATGACACAGGCTGCAAGAAGCACATTATTATGTAAATTTAGTTTCATATATACACAAAACTCGCTATCTTTGTTGACTATAACTGCCACTGTTTGCAAAGATACGAAAAAAAAACAAGCAAGAACATGACACAGTCAGATTTCATAAGTCTTATCAAAAAAGCCCTCGGCTACGAACCTACACCCGGGCAAGAGAAGGCTTTAACGGTGTTCTCGCAGTTTCTTGCCGACCGTAACCCACGGTCAATTATGGTTCTTCGGGGTTCAGCAGGGACAGGAAAGACCACCGTTGCCGCTGCCATGGTGAGCACCTTGCACCGTCTGGGGCAGAAGCTTACGCTTATGGCACCCACAGGACGCGCCGCAAAAGTTTTTTCATTACATAGCAATCTGCCAGCCTATACCATCCACCGGCGCATTTATCGTGAAAAGAATTATACAGGCATCGGCGGCATTTTTAACCTCAACGACAACCGTTACCGCAACATGTTATTTGTTGTTGACGAGGCCTCAATGATAGGCAGCGGGGAAAATTCGGGCGATATAACTTTCGGTTCGTCCAGTTTACTCGACGACCTTATACAATATGTGTACAGCGGTATGGGCTGCCGGCTGCTGCTTATAGGTGATAATGCACAGCTCCCACCAGTGGGCGAAACCGAAGCTCCAGCCCTCAACACCTCCGTTTTAGAGGAATACGGGTTGAAGGTTTGGGAATACAGTCTTATCGCTGTGGTGCGACAGAAACAGCTTTCAGGCATTCTTTACAACGCCATACAAATACGCTCGCTCATCGACGAGCCTGTATTGCCCCGCATAAAGCTATGGCCTTTTACCGACGTCCAGCGCGTACCAGGCGACGAAATTATCGAAAGTCTGGCAACAAGCTATTCTGAAACGGGCATCGACGATACCATTGTTCTTACGCGTTCAAACAAGCGGGCCAACGTCTATAACCAGGGAATACGTGCCACGGTAATTGACAAGGAGGAAGCTTTATGTATAGGCGATATGGTGATGATGGTGAAAAATAATTACTTTTACACCATTCCCACAGCACAAGAAAGCAACGACAAAGGCAGCTTTCTGGCTAATGGCGACCGTGCCAGGGTGCTGAGAACACGCCATTTTCGCAGCTTTTATGGTTTCCTGTTTGCCGATGTTCTCCTACAATTTCCCGATTATGACAATGCCGAAATTGAAGCAACGGTTATCTTAGACACGCTGACGAGCGAGGCTCCAGCCCTGTCACATGACCAGAACGAGCTGTTATGGCAAAATATAATGGACGATTACCAGGACCTTTCACGCAAGACCGACCGTATAAAAGCCATGAAAGCCGACCGCTACTACAATGCTCTGCAAATAAAATTTGCCTACGCTGTTACCTGCCATAAGGCACAAGGCGGACAATGGCAGCACGTTTACATTGACCAGGGATACCTTACCGACGACATGATTACGCCCGAATACATGCACTGGCTTTACACAGCCTTTACACGTGCTACACGTAAAGTATTTCTCGTTAACTGGCCAGAGAAGCAGATTGAACCTGATGACACACCACCTGATGACCTTTAACCTATGTTCCCTCTTTTACCAACAGCCCTCATTTTTATTGCGGGCATTATTACCGGCAACGCTTTTTGCCGGCCCCTTTCAGCATGGATACTGGCAACAGCCACAACGCTCGCAGCGGCTTTCTTACTAAGACAGAAAGCAGCCTTGCAGTATGCGGCAGTCCTTATAACCACCTTTTTTCTCGGAGCCGCTCTTGTTACCCATGCCAACCGGCAGTTACGCCTGCCGTTTCCTGCCGGCAAACCCCTCTCCTACCATGCTGTTATTATCAGCAAACCGGTTATACACGGACGCGTTACAACCTGCGACATGGCCATATATAAGGCCGAAGGGTACACCCTTTCACGCCCCGTACTTGTCAAAGCTGCCTTTTTACGCGATACTTTACAAGGCAATCGGCATACCTTATATGCCGGACTGCATATTGAGGCCCTCTCCGTCATGGAGCCTCCACGGGCTTATCCTGCAGCCCCAGGCTTCAATTATGCACGATGGATGCGTGTACACGGCTTTACGGCACGTACATTTATCCTGCCTCAAAGCTGGCAAGCATCAGCACAAAAAAATATTATTATTTCCCGTTTGTTACGTATCAGGCTAAAGGCGACCATGCTACGTGAGTACCTGCTCAGCCTGCTCAGCAAGTCAAAAGCCAACGATCAGCGCTACGCCGTGATAGCAGCCATGGCCCTTGGCGACAAAACCTCTCTTTCAAAACAAACACGCGACGATTTCAATATATCAGGAGGAGCACATGTACTGGCCCTTTCGGGATTACATCTGGGCATCATTTACGCCATACTTTCGCTTTTATTTCCCCTCTCGGGCCGCCATAAATGGTTCAAACAGGCTATTATCCTTATTGCCATATGGGCATACACGTTTATGGTAGGCATGGGTGCAAGCGTGACAAGGGCTACCATTATGCTCACGGTTTTATCGGCAGGGACTGTGCTTGGCAGGGGAAAAGCCTCACTGAATACATTGTCACTGGCCGCCATCGTCATGCTCAGTGCCGACCCTCTGAGTTTGTGGGACACAGGCTTTCAGCTGTCGTTTATGGCCGTACTGGGCATACTGTTGTTTTATCCCTTCCTTTCAGGCATTATCTTCATAAAACAAAAGGCCTTTCGTATCATGTGGAATATAACGGCAGTATCGCTGGCTGCACAGGTGGCAACAGCACCGTTGGTCATGTATTATTTCGGGCGTTTTACGTGTTACTTTCTGCTTACCAATATCATTACGGTCCCGGCAGCAACAATTATCATTTACGGCGTTGTTGTATGGCTGCTGACAATGCCCTTGCCTGCAGCAGGAAATGTTGTCGCTACCGTCCTTCTTACGGTGGCCGGAGCCATGAATTATATATTATCGGTGATAGCATCGCTGCCAGGTGCAAGCATCGAAAATATAAGTATAGGCATACCACAGGTTGTGGGTATGTATACACTTATCGCAGCTGCAGCCGTATTTGTTTTCTATTATCGGCATATTCAATCGGTAAAAAAGTTAGATTGTTTCAACAAAAAGCCCGTCAAGACATGATGTTTACAGTGTATATTTCATTGTTTGACGGCCGTCAGCAACGCTGTTGACGGTTGTCATACGCATTGTTCGACGGTTGCCGTACGCGCTGCTGACGGCCGCCGAACAACGAACCATACGACATAAAGCAGCCAGCCCGGGCCTGTAACGGCACAAAGAAAACGGCGTAGAGCATTTACCTCTACGCCGTTTTCTGCTTTATATCGTGATAAAATTTTACAGCCAATATGCTATTGCTCAGGATACTGCTGATAAATAACCAGTCCGAAGCTGCCTGCCATCAGATAGATATGCTCCATAATATCGGCCAGCTGATGTTCGAAATCGTTGCCGCCCTTCACCTTCAGGAAGAAGCAAACACCAACAGGAAGCCCGCTTTGCGTGGCCTCAAGCTGTTGCACGATAAGCGTCATCTTGTTATTTACCCGCTCATCGGCAATAAGAAAATCTTCAACAGCGCGGCGGAATTGTCCTATATTGGTCTCCTTTTTACTGTCGTCAGTATAACGGATACTTCTGAAATCGAGGTATACTTTACGGTTTACACGTCGCCCTCCACCGTCCTGCATGCCTTGCCAATTCTTAAATGAACCACTCACTAAAGCCATAGGAGGCACCGTTACTATGGTGTTATCAAAGTTCTGTACCTTCACCGTTGTAAGGCTCATCTCGGTTACAATGCCATCGGCTCCGGCGCTATCTACCGTAATCCAGTCGCCAACGTGCAGCATATCATTGGATGTAAGGCGGATTCCTGCGACAAGACCTTGTATGGTATCCTGGAAAACCAGCATCAGAACAGCCGATGTAGCACCCAGCCCTGCAAGCAAAGTCATGGGGCTACGGTCAATAATGATAGACACTGTAACCACTACTGCCAGAAAGGCTACAATGATACGTACTACACCTAAGAACGAAAGAATATATTGCTGCTTGCTGGTACGACGACCATTATCGAACAGTTTTAGTTGGTTGATGAACGTAAAGCACAGTCGTACAGTTGCAAATGTAAGATAAATGGCCGTAAGACGTGTGAGTACCATGCGCACAAACGGGTATTGAAAAAATACCATTGGCAACAACTTCCAGATGACAACAGCCGGTACAATGCCACAAAAGGCCAGCAGAACAGGACGCTCAAAAATAACATTTGCATAGGTAAGAGACCTGTCACGCGTCATACGCGTAATAAGAGGAACCAATACTACACGGAAAAACAAATAGCTAAGTACCGAAAGCAACGCTGCTACCAGAATAAGCAATACATGGCGAAGAATAGGAACTTCGCTGCCATGAAAGCCTGAAACAACAAGCAGGTGGTCAATGAATATCTGAATAGTTCTCATCATCACAGAAGAAAGGTTTCAAGGGCGGCACAAAATGGAGCACACGCGGTCCTGAAAACTGCGACCGTTCCTGCCATGCATCACACCCTGGTTAATAATAGAGAAGCATATCTGGTGGCCATTTGAAGCCGTAAGATAACCACAAAGGCTCGACACTCCCATCACGGTTCCCGTTTTTGCACGTACATTTGAACGCGTAAAAGCTGAACGCATGCGTGTTTTTAACGTACCATCGACACCTGCCACAGGCAATGCAGGCAACAGGTGATTGAGGATAAACTGATTAGAATAGGCATAGCGGAGCAGACGAACCTCTAATTCAGCACTGACGTAATTGTAGAGCGACAGCCCCGAGCCGTCAACAAACTTATAGCATGAAGCATCCAAACCCAGACGGTTTACAAGCTGTTGTTCGGCTTCGCGCGCGCTTTTGGCCGTTGCCGGATGCTGTCCTGAGGCAGCCGCTATTTGGTAATACATAGCCTCGGCATACAGATTGTCACTCTGTTTCAGCATGCGCATAAGCACCTGGTCGATGGTATGGAAACGTGATATAATACAATTGGCATCGTCGGGCTTGCGCTGTTCGCCCGTAGTTCCCGTAATACAGATACCGGCTTTCTGCAATTCTGCTACAAACCTCGCAACAAACTGATCCTTGCGTGCAATCAATAAAGGCGACAGAACCGGATTATCATCGTCCCAGCACCAGCCCTCTCCATAGGGCTTATCATCTTTCATTGTTTTGTCAGCATACACATTTCCGCGAATGGTATCGACGCCCATGCGGTGCAATGCCTCAACAAAGGCATGCATATCATCTATATTAAAGCGGGGATCAAAGCCGCCAACACAGTAAACATCACCTACAAGGGTACAGCTGTCTACACGGCCCGTATAGCACAAATCGGTTTTAAAGCGGTAACCTCCACCCAATTTATCAAGTGCTGTTATGGCGGTAATAACCTTCATGGTTGATGCAGGACGCATAAGCTGACGCTCATTATGGCGATAGATTACCGAGTCGGCATCAAGGTCATATATCATCATACCCACCTGAGACGTCTTAAACATATCGTTCTGCAGCAGCCTGTCAATGGCCGTTTGTATGTTCTGGGGCCACGCAAGCGTATCGTTTTTCAGGAGCAAACTGTCGTTATCGTTCCATGTTGAATCGGCAATGATCGAATCACGGTCGGCAAGAGGTTCTCCCAAATCGGTTTGAGCATGCAGGGGCAGGCATGCAACAACGGTGAGTATCCAGGCTGAAAGTTTTATAAAAAAGGTTATATGTTTCTTTTTCAATTGCATGAAGCTATTGTTATAAGTTAACTCTCTGCTTTTAATTTCATCAAACACTTTATAAAAGCAGCCTCATTCTGAGGTTCAACATAAATCATCTGGTCGTTGTCATACTGAATAAGCAGGCAGTGAGACAATCCAAAATTAACAGAAATGGTGTGGCAATGGGTAATATCGCACAAGGCAATTGTCTTGTCATGCGATAATCGTCCACGATGGATAACAAGCTTATCGTTGTACAATAAATATTCGGTATGGAGCACTCGCTCACACATTAATATCACGGCAAGAGCCATTAGTGCACCCCATACAACCATTTTGACCCAGAAGAGCCAGAACGCTGCAACAAGGCATAGGATGATACCACAACCCGCACCCAACGTGATACGATGATGAAACGAACGGCAAACAGCCTCCATAAGCGCCTGATATACAATAAAACGTGTTACAGGGGGCAAAGTTACAAAGTTTTATGCAAAGCGCAAAAGGTAAGAAGTGTTTAATCAGCGTGTAAGCGAGAACTTAACACTAAGGCCAAAATCCTGTGTGGTAGTTGGATAGCTGTTCGATGAAAGCAGCGGTGTGTTGGTTTGACGGTCGAGATAAAAACTCATCGAAAGCAGGCGTGAGAGTGTATATTCGGCTGAGAAAGCGAACTTAAAAGCCGAGTTTCCTGAGGTAGCCGTAGAACTAACAGTGGCAATATCGCGTGTAATGGCAGCCTGCCGACGCCACGAAATATCAAGACGAAGATTTAAAGCATGATTAGTTCCGCGGCTTGCAGGTGTAACGGTTTCGGGCTGCACCTTGGCCTTTGAGCGCGTTTTAACCTTGCGTGGACCTGATAATCCGAAGAAGTTAAAGTTGTTAAGCTTGTATCCCATGCCCAGAACCCAGTCGCGACTTAATGCCTCATTAATCTGCACCGACGTCATAGAAAGGGCCAGAGAACGGGTTTGCCGGTATTCGAGACGGGTGGTAAGGTCGTTCAAGAACGTTACATCTACACCCAATAACGGTGAGAATGTTTCATTAATACTAACCATAGACACGTTATACATTGAGTTAGGGACAGGGTTTCCTGTGGTAGCATCGTTGATGAAACCCATGTCAGGATTCATCAATTGCATAAACGTTGAATAGCTTTGGTAGGCTCCTACGGCATAGATGCTTTTGTAAGAATGGTTTATATTAACGCTTTTGAAATGATCACGAAACCACGGAAGGTGGCTTAAGCCGCTATATCGTACCGACCAGTTAGGGAGCATTTTAGCCAGAGACGGGAATATGTCAAGTCCCTTGCCCATGGATGTGTAGGATGATAAAAATGCAGGAACCATTACATCAGCACTATATGGATTGACGCTACCGTTAGCAGCATTGAACGGAGTGCCTGCAAACGGGGTGCCTGCAGGATATACCGTGCCTGCATAACGGGCTTCAACACGCTGTTGGAAGCTGGTAAGTGAAGCACAAAAACGCTCAAAACTCTGGCTCTGGAAACCATTGGAGGCCGTTCCCATACTCTCAAACGAAGTGCCGATTGACAATGTTGTCATGGTAAGACTGCCCGTCTGGGTTGACGGATTGCCTGCATACATGTACTGAATACTACGTGCACGCGTTATCGTTCTGGCCGCATTGAAGTCTATTTTCAGGTTTTTGACAGGCTCAATCATGACACGCATTTGCACGTCTTCGGTGAAATTGGTAGTAGCCGGCGTAGCCACGCTGTCGTTATTAAGCAGCCATCCACGGTCTTGTGCACGGTCAACATAACTGTCTCCAACAACTCCGAAGGCGAAATCAAGCCCCGGAGACAACAGATGACTGCCGCGCGTCTGGCCAAACGCATTGCCAATGGTTGGCATAAAACCCGGTAAAGCCAGCGAATAGTTGTTACGATAGGTAAACGAAGCCGAGCGGACCATCATGGCAAGACGTGATAATGACTGTGCCGTTTTGTACCATTTCTGATCGTCGAGAGGCGGTTTTGCCGTTACTGAAAGCTTTAATGTAGTAGCCGTATCAACCTTATTGCGGATGCGAATACGGTTATCGTCAAGCCGTTTGTACTTCAGCTTAAACAGCTTCCCATCGGCAGTGCGAGCTGTAATCAGCAGCCGGTGCGACTTACGACCGTGTGAAACATCAATAGTTGTATCGGGCCGCAATACAATTTCTTTCTCAAAAGCACGCTTGTTACGGGGCAGCTGTTTCTTGCGCTCGTCGGCTTCCTGCTGCTGTTTTTTCCAAAGGGTAACAGCTTCTTCAGGATTTTTCCCGGCCTTTACAGCCTCTGCACGCACCTTCTGCATTTCGCGCTGCTGGCGTTGCTGTTCATCTTTCTTCTGCTGTTGCTCGTGTTTGCGCTGCTGTAACGACTGGCTTTGCATACGGTCAAAGCGTTCATTAGCCTTCTTAAGGAAAGGTATATGATTATACAATCGCACAAAGTCGAAGTTACCATTAAGCGTAAGCTGCCGGTTATTGGCAATGGTATTACCCAACGACATACCGTTTTCGAGGTTTGTGCCTCGTACCCAATTGTACGTTGCATTGTACGTTGCATCAGCTCTCACCCAGTCGAACACTGGCAAAAGGTTGATTGGCAGCTGGTATGACAGCGTAAAGTTCTGTTGATAATCCAACGGACGTCCCCACGATTTGATACTTGTCCATACAGAATCTTTCCATGCTGTATAGCGATCTGGGTATAAATTCTTGTTTACCGGGGTGTAAGGTTCTTCTATTTCAGCGTGCGTTGCGCTGTTAAAATTCATGTGAAGATTCTTCGTTAAATCCCAACGTAGCTGAAATTCCCTGTTCCAAAGGAACTGTTGAGAGAAGCTTAACGGAAGCTTTGTGTTGAGAGAGGCCTCCATATCACGCTCCTGAAGCTCATAATATGAGCGTGTCATTTCAGTGTTGACGCCTATACTTTGCGGCAACCAGTTAAGACCGAACCGCCGGAACAGGTCATACCACTTGCTCTTTGACTTAATACGATGGAAAGGTTCCCACGGCTTGTACACAGGAGACCAGTTATAATTAAGCATTCCTTGCCAGTTATCCTCGTTTTCATACACTGTCGTCTCACCCTGAGAATGACTGTGATTATGGCTGTAAGAGAAAGAAAAGTTGGCGGGGTCGTATGGCATGGGGTGCCGTTTATTCTGTATTCCCACACGCACATTGGAAAGAGAAAAGTTAGTATTTATCACCTTTGTAACGGCAATATTCTCAATTGAATCGCGTTCAAACTTGTTAACGGTGGCATTTAGTGCATCTTTTAATTCCAAATCGTTATCAAGAGGGTTATATCTTGGCTTTGAAACTTCCTTGGTTACGCTGTAATAGAGCGGTGCAGAGACCTTGGCTTTATCGGGGAAAAACCTGCCAAGCTCAATACTTGTTGTCAGCGATACATTGCTTTGGTCGCGATCTGACCTGCTGCTTACACCGTCTTCAATACCGCCAAAGCCTTGTGAAATATACCTTCCCTGCAAGTTTACGTTACCCAAATCAGACAGTTGTACGTTAAGATTGGCATCGGCGGCCCAGCCTCCCGTATTATTGTACTCCTGCATTCTGAGCTCATTTACCCAAACTTCTCCGCTCTTATTCCCCGCTGCAAGGTTACGAACACCCACTATAAGTGTTTTAACTTCGCCCAAAGTGGGGTTACCCATAATGGTAATCTTATTACCAGGACGCTCGGAATCATAAGCAAAATAAGGCCTGTTAAACGATGCCAGCCCCATAGACTTTTGTCGATTGCGGGCTTTTTTTACAGATGTAAAGACAGTTAGTGGCACATCCAGCATGTTTTCAGCGGGCCATACCAGCTCACAATCGGCGCGAGAATAGCGGTCATACTTGCCAGGAGCTGTCAGCTTCAGAGGTATTTCGTATTCGTAATAGTTGCTCTTATAGTCGGAACCCAGCCGAATGAAAACGGCAAGCTGGTTGTCTTGCAGGTTATGACTGTCGGCAACAGGAGCATTAGCGTGCACAAACATCTGCATACGCTTATACTGTCGCAAGTCGAGAGTAGTATTTTTATAAACACATTTCGATTCGCCCGATGAAAGATTATCTACATTAATCTGCAATGCTTGCTCGTTAGCTTCAACCAACTGTGGTTGCGTTGGGTCTTGTTCCCGACTTACTCCCGGCGGCAATACATAATTAACAGGAGTTTTTTCGTTGTTTTCTTCAATGCTTACAGAGGCTGTTGTCATGCTGCCTGTACCAGTAACAGAGCCGTCTAAGTTCTGATTGTAAACACGCCATGTACCACGAACCAGATCGAAACTGCCGAAACGAAGTACGATAGGACGCTTAAAATCGGTAAGGAACATACGCATAAAGCGTATGCTTGAGAAGCCAGAGATGGAACCAACACGCCGTTCATACTCCTCCAACGGGATGCGAAACTGATACCATGTTATGTTTTCTGTTGTACCATTACGCAGTACCGGCACTGTTTCACGCTTGTCAACAATATAGTTTCGGCCTACAACCATGTCCTGAGGACGCAACGATATACGGTATTGATAATACTTTTCATACTCGTTTAACGTATAATCCTGATTAATATCCTCTACATCAGGCGTCGTTTTATAAGAGGTATCGTATCGTTCCGAGCGGTCGTTACTGTCGGGAGAGTTGCCTTGTGGGTTATTAATATACTTGTAACGAGTAAGTATAGGTGCTTGTATTCGGTCGTAATCAGAACCCCGGAAGTAATGATAGTCGTCGTTTGCAGGGTCTTTCCATATCGAATCCCAAACAGCAGCATTCACAGTTCCCTGTATCGTTGTTAAATAATTCTGATAACTTGCAAACAGCTGTTCTTCTTCATCATTCAGTCCGTTAAGGCCAAGGTCTTGCAGTTTTCTGCTGCCTCCTGTTGTTGCAAAAGCATAATTTGTTGTTGTTTGCGTTGGAATCTTTCCCCACTGTGTAGTGGTAAACGCTGACGATCCATCAACAGGCAACCCGCTTTCATAGAACTTTTTGCCGTCATGCAGCACATCTTCCGACACCTCTCCGAGGTTAATATAAAAGTCTCCACCATACTGTGCAGCATCGCTGCGCCTGTTACTTTGAATAAAAGGGTCCATAAGCCAGAACTCTATATACTCAATATTGGCCGCATCAAAGTCGTTTGTGTCCAACTTTCGCATCATACCGCCCCAGTGTTGCTGTGGGTTAAGCAGGCGGCCGTTGCTGTTAACGTTTGTACTAAAATTATACGGACCCCGTTCATCGGGGTAATAAGCCATGTTCATTACCGACAATGTCGATGTTGCTCCACTGTATGAACTTTGATCACGATTGGGAAAAAGCTCACGCACATACACCTCACGCACATAAGGATCGCTTAGTTGATTGAGATCGCTTTTGATGTGACTCGGCGTCAACGACGAGCTGCGCCGCGTGAAAAGCGGGTCAATTGTATACCAGGCCAGCAAAGAACGGTTATATCCGCTGGCCAAAGTTGTCTTGTCACTACTCTCCGGAAACATCGACGGAACGCTTGAAAGGCTCCATGATGTGGGTTCTAACACACTTATTTTATCAGTTGTATTATCAAAGTCGTCTAAATAAGAGGCATTACCTTGTACCCCATGTGTCTGATGTGCCACCAACTGAGCAAACTCGCCTGTGAAAGAAATCTGCGACGGTGCCGTCAGATGAAGAAACGGAAGCTTGTCTAAAGCATTCGTAAGCCACTGGCTTTCGTGCTTCCAATTCATGTTCAACCCCCATAGAGTATTATTTACAGGTTCTGTCCCCATTGAAACTTTTGTAGTCAATGCCTGCTCTGTGAGGTGCTGTAATGTACCTGATAACTGGAAGTTCTTTGAAAAATCGTACGACCAGTTCATCCCTAACATTGTCTTTCTCTCCTGCGAATAGTCGCTCTGGCTTTCCAAACTTACATTAACGGGCGTCCCTGCATCAATGATACTCTGGTTTAATATCGTTACTTCTCCAGCACTATAATCAACACTATAATCGCTACCTTCGTTCAGAGTTACACCTCCTGCCGTTACAACTACGGAACCTTGTGGTACATTATACGCTCCCAACGATATAACATTAGCCTGTGAACCGCGATACTGTCCCTGCAAAATATACTTGTCTTTCTCTGCAATCTGGCGGGCTATCGTCTTGGTTGAATCGTATAATTCGGTAAAAGCATACTTCTCTGCCTGCGTAGCACTCACACCATGACTAAGCAAATAGCTTTTCATATAACTGCCAAAAGGCTCGGCTACGGGAAAAAACACACGACCTTCGCTTACCGTATACCCGCTTACATAATCGAAATACCCGTTGGGATGTGTCCTGTTATTGTTATCTAAGCGGTCAGCACCAAGAAGCCTGATGATGGGAAGGTTGCTTACTTGTGGTTCAGGAATATATGAAATATACACTCCTGTCGTATCGCTTTGGAACTTAACGTCGAGCCTGAACTTGTCTTTCTCTACCTGAGAAGCCAGGTAATATACGTTCTTCATCATCAAAGGCCAGTTGCCTTGTTGCGGATTGTTACTGGTATTCTTCAATGATTTCACAAACAGAGCCTGATGAATATCGGTAATATCACTTGCAAACTCGCCTACCTGATAGGTTCGTCCACCATAGGTATACTCGTAAGCCACGGCCAATACCTGGTCGGTTTGCAGCGATGTACGAAGCGAAATATATCCCAATGCGTCGTTAACGGTATATTCTGACGGACTTAACAGACGGGCACTCTGAAGCTTTTCATAATCGCTGCCGCCCACTAACCCAGCCCCATCCAGCACGGTCGATGTTTGATCTATGTTGCGAGCTGCGGCATAACTGCCCACAACGGCAGCATATTCTGTATTGGCCGAGTTTGCCGGTACTGGCTGACCACCTGCCGACCACATTGGATTGCTGACATGATTGTTTTCTCCAAGATCGGTAAGCGCTACGATATTACGCGAGTTTGTTGTCGAGCCCGACTTGTTTGTTACCCATACTTCTACACGGTTTATCTTAATGCCTGTTGCCAAATTAGGCAGGGTGCGCATACCTTCATCATAATGATCATGAAAGTAACGGGCAAGAAAGAAGTGCCTGTTTTCCTCATAGTCGGCAGCATCCATCTCAAATGTAGTCAGCTGTTTGCCGCCACGTGACGACACACTCTTCGATGTGCTCTTCTTTTGTGAAGCTACAAGTTGCAGCTTTAGCTTGCCAAACTGCATATCTGTGCGCAAGCCGAACAAACTACTGGCCCCCTGAATAAGTGAGGAATTAGAAGGAAAGGTTACATTTCCCGCTTCAACGAGCTTGATAATCTCGTCTTCTTTTCCATCGTATTTGAGCTTAAGGTTCTGGGCATCATAGTCAAAGGTGGCATCGGTATTGTAGTTCAGGTTCATGTTTACCTTGTCACCTACCTTACCGTTCACGTTAAGGTTTATCTTTTCATCAAAGTCAATCGATGTTTTTTTGCGGTTACGTATGGGAAACGACGGGTTATCGATATTCTTATAAGTACCTCCAAACTTCAGCTCTGCGGTACCTTGTGTTCGTATTCTCACGCCACCCGGGCCAAAAATCTTCTCTGCGGGTCCCAGATCAAAGTGCATATCGCTGAAGTCGAACTTCTCTTTGCCCTTGCGTTCGTATATTTCTGAGTTCTTCTGACGGAAGTAAACATCGCGTCCGTGCTTCTCGCTCCACTTCATATACTCCTCAGGAGTCATCATAATGGGTGCAGCAAGCCATGTCGATCCCAGTTTTGTGCCGACAATATAACGGTTTATGGTATCGTTGTATGTTACCTCATACTTAATACCGTCAGGCCTTTTCAGGTCAACTGCACTTTGTTTAAGGTCGTCGTATGTTACAGGAGTCGTGCGCTGTATTTTCCATCTGGGATGCAAAAGAGAGTCGGGAATAGAATCGTCATCATTGTCGAGTATCACAATATCATCAGCCAAGGGTGCCCGATTATTCTTACCAGCTGTTGTCTTTGCTTTATTTTTCTGCGGAGCTTGAGGTTTCTGGGGAGTTTGATTTGCATTGAGATAAGGTGCTGCAACAGCATAGCTCACCATAGCCATGGCAAGCATCAGTATCAGCAATATATGGTTTTTCCTTATCTTCATCTTTCAAAGTGCACAGAACGCTATCATCGTTTCAGCAGAATCACAAAGTACATCCGTCCTCTACCTTATATAATATAGGGCACTTTTCCCTATAACACAGAGAACTTTCCGCCCAAGAACTTTAATTTTTTAATCTGTTAATCCGCACCTTACCCCCTTTAATCCTTTAATTTTTTAATTCTTTAATCCTTAAGATTTAATCTTCTAATTCTTTAATTTTAAGCGAAGCCTTTTACTTTTTTACCTTTTTACTCTTTTACTTGATTCTCTTCAATGCCTCTTTCACAACCATCTCTACTGCCAGCTCAGGCTGCTCGGTAAGAATAGCCGTAACCACCTTTGCCGACGATACAGGAGCAAAACCCAACATAGTCAATGCCGATACAGCTTCGTCGCGGATGCCCGTATTTACCGTTGTCCCCTGTTGATGTGAAGCGGCTACATGCAACTCTTCGGCAATGCCCGACGACATAATTTTATCCTTCAAATCAACGATAATACGCTGTGCAGTTTTCAGTCCTATGCCCTTTACACTCTTAATCAGCTTCTCATCGCCATTGGCAATAGCGTTGCAAAGCTCGGCAGGCGTGATGGACGACAGCATGGTTCGCGCCGTATTGGCTCCCACGCCTGATACAGTAATAAGCAGCCTGTACAGTTCACGTTCGCGACGTGTAGCAAAGCCATAAAAGGTATAATTATCGTCACGACCGCCCGTTTGCAGCGATTCGTGTACGTAAAGCTTAACTTCTTTCTTTCCCTGTATGGCGGTATAGCTGTTCAACGATATGTTTAGCGCATAGCCTATACCGCCTGTTTCAACCACAGCCTGCGCAGGCGTCAGCTCCGTCAGCTCGCCTTTAATATATTCAATCATAAAGCTTTGTTCTGTATATATACGGTAAAATAACGATGCTTTCGTTATATTATTGTATCAATACTGCCGGTGTATAGTTATAAAAATCTTGCGCCGGCCATATATTATGCGCTATGCAGTTTTTTGTTAAAGAAAGATATAATAATGCGCCTTTTCAACGTAATGAGGTAATTTTGCAACAGTATATAGGCATTATAAATGTTCATAAACAAATAAAACGTTGTAATATGAAAAAAATTAGAGCAGCAATTGTTGGCTATGGCAACATTGGCCATTTTACTTTAGAGGCTTTGGAGGCCGCTCCCGACTTTGAAATTGCAGGTATTGTACGCCGTCAGGGCGATAAAGACAAGCCCCTTGCACTTACCCCATACACAGTAGTTGATGATATTAAGAAGCTGAAGGACGTTGATGTAGCCATTCTTGCTACCCCAACCCGCAAATGTCCTGAATATGCCGAGGCCATAACGGCCATGGGAATCAATACTGTTGACAGTTTTGATATTCACACGTCTATCCTCGATTACCGCACACGCCAGATGCAAAACAACAAGAAAACCAATACCGTCAGCGTTATTGCTGCGGGCTGGGACCCCGGATCCGACTCGGTTGTACGTGTGCTTATGCAGGCCCTTGCGCCCAAAGGCCTGAGCTATACCAACTTTGGTCCCGGCATGTCAATGGGCCATTCGGTGGTTGCCCGTAGCAAAAAGGGTGTTAAAAATGCGCTTTCAATGACTATCCCTCTGGGCGAAGGCATACACCGCCGTATGGTTTATGTTGAGCTTGAAGAGGGTGCTTCGCTCGACGAGGTGACGAAAGAGATTAAGGCCGACGACTATTTTGCACACGATGAACTGCATGTTTTTGCTGTAAATAGCGTTGACGAGGTAAAGGATATGGGGCACGGCGTACACATGACACGTAAGGGTGTGAGCGGGAAAACACAGAATCAGCGCATATCTTTCGACATGAGCATCAACAATCCTGCCCTTACAGCACAGGTGCTTGTTGACGTTGCACGTGCCACAACCCGCCTGCAACCAGGTTGCTATACAATGCCAGAGATACCAGTTATCGACCTTCTGCCTGGCACACGCGAGGAGATTGTTGCTACATTGGTATAACTGAGGGAAAACAATAATTTCGCTGAATTTTATTTACAACAAAGGCTCTGTCGTTGCGATATTTCGTAAAGACAGAGCCTTTACCGTAAATACGCGAAATATGAGTAACTTTCATATCCTGCTAATAATCAACAATTTACACAACACTACCCTTTTATGCACACTTCTGCATTTTGTGGCAGGTTTGCCTTTACGGCACTATTGAGTTGTCTTTACGATGTAATCGTCGCACCTTTACGACGTAATCGTCTGACCATTACGATGTAATCGTGTCGCCTTTACGATGTAAAGACAACTCAATAGTGCCGTAATTACAAATTCTTTATTTTCCCGAGTTTGTTTCATGCTGACCAAAATAGAGAAATATGACGATTCTGGCGTTTTTATTTTTCTATTTTACGATTTTTCAAACACAAAATAATTCAGAATTATTTTTACAATTATTACTCTTCGCCTGCATGTCCGAGATGAGAGAATCAGGTCGCACTCTATTTAAAATTATACCGGGACTTCTTTTTTATTGTTAAATGAACGGTGGCGAGTGTTAAATAAAGAATGGTACCAAACAGGCCGCTAAACTTTTCATTACCTTTGTCCCGTCAAACGAATAATTGCCTTTTGTGTGGCGTCATATTCGGTTTAAGAATTACAATAAAACAAAAAAGGAGAATATGAAACAGAAGAAAATGCTTTGCTCTTCGATGGCAGCCATAGCACTTGCCGCTTTTATCAGTGCCATGCCAGGCGATGAAGTAATTACAAAAGAAGCCGATTATACTGTTGTAAACACAACAACACTGGCAACACACACAAGGGGTTTCAAAGGTCCTACGCCTGTAAAAATTTACATCAGCAAAAATAAAATTGTAAAAATAGAGCCGCTTCCTAACCGCGAAACACCGCAGTATTTCAACAAAGTAAAAAAACTGTTGAAAAAATATGAGGGAAAACGCGTAACGAAAGCACAAGCAATGAAGGTTGATGCTGTTTCGGGAGCAACCTTTTCAAGCAAGGCTCTGATTAACAATATACAGAGCGGCCTCAATTATTACAACGAACATCAGTAAACCTAATAACAGCAAAGGCAACACAATATTTTATCATCAGCCAGAGATGGTTTAGAAAGAAAAAATGGTTACCAGAGGCAAATGGTCGCTATAACCATTTAAATATTTAGGGCCCAGGTAGTTACGCCTGGGCTTTTTGCCGCCAAATTTTTCGTCATCAACAAGTAAAAACGGCATGTCGTTGACATAACAGCTGTGCAGATGTGCCGTCAGGGTAGCATTACACAGTACGTGATCGAGGCTCGCCCAAACGCCATGATAACGGTATGTGCCCATAGCACCATGACGTCCGGTGGCTTGAGCCGATACCTCGCTTACACCATGCGTTTCTAAAAATTGCAATGAGGCATCGCCCGTATAATCGTTAAAGTCGCCTGCTATCAATATTAAAGGATGTTGATTACAATGCCGAACCGAGTCGACTGCTTCGGCCACGCGCTGCGCTACCTGCATACGGTAAATGCGTGTAGCCGCTTCACCGCCACGTCTGCTGGGCGCATGGAGGGCGAAAACATGCAGTGTGTCGCCTCCAATCAGCTCTCCGGAGGCATACAATATGTCACGCGTGGGACTGAATCCCGCTGGTGGCACGACACGGATAGCATGGCTATTGATTAACCTGAAAGCGTAAGGCGAAAACATCAGCGCCACATCAATACCGCGAATATCGGGCCCTGACGTCATCACATAGCTGTAACCCGCCCCGCGCAACAGCGACCGGCGGGTGAGATCGCGCATAACACTGTCGTTCTCAACCTCGGTAAGTATCACCATATCGGGCACCATCATTCCCGAATCAAGCTCACCACAAGAGAGGATTGCCTTGCCAATATGGTTTATTTTTCGCCAATAGCGCTGTGGCGTCCATCGTAAAGCCGATGCAGGAAGGTACTCTTCGTCATGCCTTAAGCTGTCATGACGGGTATCAAACAGGTTTTCACAATTAAGCTCTACAAAGGTAAAGAGCGATAAAAGCAACAAACCAATCATTTGTCATCGGCAAAAAGAGGATCTTCAGGCACCACCATAACAGGCTTTTGATCAAATTCTTTCAGTATGTTTTCAGGAACATATTTCTTGTTTACCACCAGTCGGAACATATATTCGTTAAACCAGCGGTTCGTCATAATAAGGTAACCCTTATGCCCATATTCAGCACCCCAGCTGTTTTCAACCTCCCATTTCAGAGGCTTGCCATCGGTATCGAGGTCAACAGCCGTCAGTGTCATGGCATGGGTAGAGCCACTGTCGAACGTCGAAATGCGGTCAGCTTTATTCATTCCAAACGTCGTATTGAAGAGAGTGCCATAATCATAATTGTCAATATCGAGATAACCACGCTTACGATCAAGCTGTTTTCCCACGTCATAACTCGAATACATCTTATGCCCGTCGCGCAAAGAAGCAATGGCCATCGGGGCTATTTCGTCCATAGGCAGGTTAAGATACTTCCAGTTATGACCGTCGTAAGTATGCCGGTCATACTCTACTTCATAGGTTTTATGATAGGGACGTCGCGGGTCGTTCATGATCATGACAAACGATCCGTTAAGCGGAGCACCCACAGTAGCCTCATAAAACTGTCGGGGCGTATAGGTACGGGAAGGGCCTGTGGGCTTACCGTTCTTATCGCAAAAAGTATAAGTAAATGTTTTTACAGGCTCACCCATTGTCATTACCAGCATATTATAGATGGTTCCAAGCATTTCTGTCTTGCGCTTTATAATGGCATCGGCTTTCTTTCGTGCCGTAACCATACGGCGAAGCTCCAGTCCAAACTCGCGCAACTTGGAAGAGATAAGACGCGATATAACCTTTGTATTGTCCGAACTGTATGTTTCAGGCATCACGCTCATGGGCACAAGGCCATACTTGTCAGCCAGATCGGCTACTCCACAAAAGGTTCCTCCATCATTGATGGGGCTTTTAAAGAAATATTGTACGCGCGGATCGTCAATGTTTTTTCCCGCATTGTCAATCACGTTCTGCAGCATAAAGTTTGCCTTTTCCATCTGATCATAGAAGAAAAGATAGGCTTGTGAGAACTCAACACGCATGGAATCGTTGTGGGCTTTGGCAAAATTGGCACGCAGAACATTAAGTCCTGAAAACATCCAGCAACGGCCGGAGCTACGCTGATCTTGTATATTCTGCCGGGGTGTCTCAATGCTAAAGTAAGCATCTACGGCACCCTGATGAGAAGAATTTTTTGCTAGGTCATCGATATTATTTGATGCAGCGGCATTGCGCAGAGCCTTTTCGGCCGATGACGAGGGCTGACTTTGTTCTATTTGCCGTAACATAGAGGGCGTCAGAGCGCCTGCAGGATTTATCTTTTGTGCATTCATGCTTGTAAAAGCCCAAAGCAGGGCAAAGGTAACGATGGGGTTTTTCATACTTATTTCCTTAATAATCTGTGAGTAATCAGGTTATGTTTACGCTGCAAAAGTAACAAAAACTATATAAAAAAACGTTGCTATGAGATAAAATTATTACCTTTGCAAGAGTCTCCCAAAGATAGAAAATGGACGAAAAGAAGTTTGAATTGCTTAACCATATCGCATATCCCTCTGACCTTCGAAAGCTCAGTGTTGATCAGCTTCCAGAAGTTTGCAAAGAGCTACGCGAAAATATCATAGAAGAAGTATCTGTAAATCCTGGTCACTTTGCATCGAGCTTAGGGGTTGTAGAGCTGACAGTTGCCCTGCATTATGTGTTTAATACACCCGACGACCGCATCGTGTGGGACGTAGGACATCAGGCCTATGGACATAAAATTCTGACAGGACGGCGAAACCGTTTCTACACCAACCGCAAGCTTGGAGGCATACGTCCCTTTCCCTCACCAGAAGAAAGCGAATACGATACCTTTACCTGCGGACACGCTTCAAACAGTATTTCGGCTGCCCTTGGCATGGCCGTTGCTGCACGTAAAACCGGACATGAAGAGCGTCATGTGGTTGCAGTAATTGGCGATGGGGCAATGAGTGGCGGACTTGCCTACGAAGGTCTGAACAATGTAAGCAGTACACCGAATGACCTGCTGATTATATTGAACGATAACGACATGTCAATTGACAGAGCCGTAGGAGGCATGGAGAGGTACCTTTTAAACCTCGATACAAATGCAACATACAACAAACTACGCTTTAAGGCATCACAATGGCTGCACTCAAAGGGCTATTTGAACGACGATCGGCGTAAAGGAATCATTCGACTTAACAACGCCATCAAAAGTGCTATAAGCCACCAGCAGAATATTTTTGAAGGCATGAATATTCGCTATTTCGGACCTTTTGACGGGCATGATGTCAAGGAAGTAGTGCGCATTCTGTCGCAATTAAAGAATATGAAAGGTCCGAAGTTGCTGCATTTACACACTATCAAAGGGAAGGGATACAAGCCAGCGGAAGACGCTGCCACCATATGGCATGCTCCTGGTAAGTTTAATGCAGCAACGGGAGAGCGTATTATTGCCGACACTTCCAACGAACCTCCCAGATTTCAAGACGTATTTGGCTACACCCTTTTAGAGCTGGCTCAAGCCAATAAGCGCATAGTCGGGGTTACTCCGGCCATGCCAACGGGATGCTCCATGAATATTATGATGAAGGAAATGCCCGATCGGGTGTTTGATGTAGGTATTGCAGAGGGGCACGCTGTGACCTTTTCAGGCGGCATGGCCAAAGACGGGCTGTTGCCTTTCTGTAATATATACAGTGCCTTTGCACAGCGCGCATACGACAATATCATTCACGATCTGGCTATTTTAAATCTGCCCGTGGTGCTTTGTCTAGACAGAGCGGGGCTGGTTGGCCCTGACGGAGCAACGCATCATGGGGCTTTTGACATGGCTGCATTGCGGCCGATACCTAACCTTACCATTGCTTCGCCAATGGATGAACACGAGCTTCGCAGGCTAATGTACACGGCTCAGCTGCCGGACAAGGGAACTTTCGTCATTCGGTATCCTCGTGGACGAGGATGTCTGACAGACTGGAAATGTCCGCTCGAAGAAATAAAGGTGGGAACAGGACGCCGGATAAGAGACGGAAAAGACGTGGCAATTCTCAGTATTGGCCCTATCGGTAATATTGTTGAGAAGGCTATTGAAGAGCTGAATAGGAGCATAGCCCATTATGATATGCGCTTCGTGAAACCACTTGATGGCAAACTTCTGCAAGAGGTAGCAGAACAATTCAAAACTATTATCACCATAGAGGATGGAGCTAAAGACGGCGGAATGGGGTCGGCTGTATCAGAATGGATGAACGACCACAATTATTCACCACGTATAATACGCTTAGGACTATCTGACAAATTCGTAGAACACGGAACTGTTGACGAACTATTTGAGGCTTGTGGCATCAGTAAAGATGCCATTAAAAAGGTTATATACCAGATAACAAACGACGCATGAAAATTATCATTGTAGGAGCACATGCCGTAGGTACTTACCTTGCACAGCTCCTTTCGCGAAACCAGGAAGAAATAACGGTGATAGATCCCGATCCCGATCGCCTCGAAAAAATTGGGGGAGATTATGATTTACTGACACTCTGCGGGTCGCCATCGAGTGTACGTACGCTTCAGGAGGCCAATACCCAGGATGCAGACCTGTTCATTGCCGTGACGAAAAATGAAAATGAAAACATCAACAGCTGTATTCTTGCACATGCACTACACGCAAAAAAAACGGTTGCAAAAGTAGACGATGCCGAGTTTATAGCAGAGGATGTACGCGCTATTTACAAGAACTTAGGAGTTGATGAGCTCATTTTTCCCGAGCTTCTGGCAGCACGGGATATTAATAACGGTTTAAAGATGTCGTGGGTAAGACAGCGCTGGGACGTCCATGGCGGTGCACTTGTTATGCTTGGAATAAAGCTTCGTAGCGACTGTGAGATACTCGACAAGCCGCTACGCGAACTGTGTGGACCTGATGATCCCTATCACGTTGTGGCCATTAAGCGAAACCGGGAAACCATTATTCCAGGAGGAAATGACGAATTAAAGAGTCTCGACCTTGCATATTTTATGACTACTAAGCAGTATATCCCTTATGTTCGTAAGATAACAGGCAAGGAGTATTACGCAGACGTGAAGAACGTTATGGTAATGGGCGGCGGCACAACAGCCGTCCGGGCCATACAAAGTATGCCTGAATATATGGACGTTAAGGTTTTTGAAGTTGATCCGGAACGTTGTCAGGAACTGAACCAACAGTTAGACAACTGCCTTGTTATCAACGGTGACGCTCGTGACATAGCTCTTTTAGAAGATGAAGGTATAGGCAATACACAAGCCTTTGTTGCACTTACCGGCAATTCTGAAGCCAATATTCTGGCTTGTCTGGCAGCCAAAAAGCTTGGTATCCGCAAAACTGTTGCTGATGTTGAAAACATGGATTATGCCAACATGGCGCAAGGACTCGATATAGGTACCATCATTAATAAGAAGGCCATAGCGGCAAGCAGGATCTACCAGATGATGTTAGATGTAGATGTGATGAACGTTACCTTCCTGATGTCGGCCAATGCAGACATCGCCGAATTTGTACCAAAGGAAGAGTCTAAGGTCACAAAGGTTCCTGTAAAAGATATAGGATTGCCGAAAGGTACAACCATTGGCGGACTGGTTAGAAATGGTGAAGGCCTGCTGGTTTCGGGCCACACGCAGATACAGGCAGGCGATTCGGTTGTGGTATTCTGTCATAATGTAAACCTGAAAAAGGTAGAAAAGTTCTTTAATTAATTTATTGTGTACATACATTTGTGATTAATTTTAAGATCATATACAAAATAATGGGCTCGCTTCTATTCCTCGAAGCCGTGCTCATGGGAGCATGCTTAGTGATGGCTACCATTTATGAAGAAGATGATATACCTGCTTTTATTGCATCTATATTAGTGACTACCTTCATTGGTTTCATCTTTAAGCACCTCGGACGTAACTCTGAAAACAAGCTTTCAAGGCGCGATTCGTTCCTGCTTGTTACGCTTGTATGGGTAGTGTTCTCGCTATTTGCCACCCTGCCTTTCCTCTTTGGAGGTTACCTTAACACTTTTACCGATGCTTATTTTGAAGCTATGTCGGGCTTTACAACAACAGGAGCCACCATCATTGATGATGTAGAGTCGCTACCACATGGCATTCTCTTTTGGCGCTCTCTGACACAATGGGTAGGAGGTTTAGGAATTGTGTTTACCACCGTAGCCTTGCTTCCTTCGGTTGTAACAGGGAGTACGAAGGTGTTTTCTGCTGAAGCAACAGGACCTATCAAAACAAAATTACACCCGCGTTTGTCAACAAGTGCACGATGGATATGGGGTGTTTATCTTACCATTACTGTGGCATGTATGTTTTGCTACAAAATATTCGGGATGAATTACTTTGAAGCTATCAACTATGCTATGTCGAGCGCGGCAACAGGTGGCTTCTCAGTGAACAATACAAGTACCGAGTTTTTCCACTCCCCTGCACTGGAATATACCACCATTTTCTTTTGTTTTATATCTGGAGTAAACTTTACTCTTCTATACGCTTCGGTTATCAAAGGCCGGCTTATCAATCTCTGGAAGGACAACGAATTTAAGTTTTATCTCGCCATTGTCAGCATTTTTACACTCTTTATTACCATTGAACTCATTATACGTAACCATTATCAGGTTGAGCATGCGTTCAGATCGGCGCTGTTTCAGGTTGTAAGTTTCATCACAACAACGGGTCTTTTCAACGATAATGCTGCGTTATGGCCTCATGTTACCTGGGTAGTGCTTGCACTTTGCATGTTTATTGGTGCATGTTCTGGCAGCACAAGTGGAGGTTTAAAGTGTGTAAGGGGTGTTATGTTATTCAAGATTATCAAAAATGAACTTACACAACGTCTGCATCCTAATGCAGTATTGCCTCTGAAGATCAACGGTGTGAATATTCCCGATTCGCAACGTGTATCGCTGCTTGCCTTCCTTACGGCTTACCTTTTACTTTTCTTTCTGATTGCTTTTGTTATGATTTCTGCCGGCATCGATAATACAAATGCAATCACAATATGCTTAAGTTCAATGGGGAATGTAGGGCCAACGCTCGGTATTGAAATAGGACCGACAATGTCATGGTCCAGTCTTCCAGTCTTTGCTAAATGGATGTGTTCATTCATGATGCTCGTAGGACGTCTCGAAATATTTTCTGTTCTTGTTATTCTTACGCCGGCTTTCTGGACAAAAAATTAAGGTTATTACATTTAATTACGAACTAATTTATCTATGGGCCCATTTAAATTTAAATCTCTGCTTAAGCAAACGCTATGGGGAGGACAGCGTATTGCAGCATTAAAAAACATGGACTGTAATCTCGAAAATGTAGGCGAAAGCTGGGAAATATCAGGGGTCACAAATCATGAAACTGTTGTAGATGGTGGTCCTTATCAGGGTAAGAAACTCAACGAACTGATGGAGGAATTAAAGGAAAGACTTGTAGGTAAGGACAACTATAAGCGTTTTGGAAATGAGTTTCCTCTACTTATCAAGTTTATTGATGCTGCACAGCCCCTGTCCATACAGGTTCATCCCAACGATGAAGTTGCACATAAACTCGGAGAAAAGCGTGGGAAAACAGAAATGTGGTATATGATGAAGTCAGACCCTGATGCCAGTTTACTCGTTGGACTAAAACAGAAAATTACACCGGAAGAATACAAAGCGATGGTTGAGAACGATACTATCGTTGATGTAATTGACCATTACAACGTAAAAGAAGGAGACTGTTTTTTCCTGCCTGCAGGTAGAATCCATAGTATAGGCAAGGGTTGTTTCTTAGCCGAAATTCAACAAACAAGCGATGTTACCTATCGAATTTACGATTTTAAACGCCGCGATAAAAATGGGAATTACCGACAATTACATACTTCTGAGGCAGCAGAGAGTATTGATTATACCGTTGAGAACAACTATTCTGTGACATATGTTCCCACCAAAAATCAGGGAGTCTCACTGGTTCGCTGCCCTTATTTCAAAACAGTTCTTTACCAGGTTGACAGCCCTCTAACCATTGACCTGTCATCATTAGATAGTTTTGTTATTACAATTATAACCTCTGGTCGTGGTGTTTTTACCAATGATGAGGGACATATTGAACACGTTCAGGCAGGAAATACACTCTTATTCCCTGCTACAACAAGCCATATAAAAGTTCAAGGTAACCTGGAATTTCTGGTTACTTACATCTAAAACAGACATGAAACCTTAGCAATAACACTGTACTAAAAACATAAGGCTTACATCATATTCACTGTATACCAGGGCCATAATAGCCCGTAGACAACATGAATACGGTGTAAGCCTTATCTTTTTATTCTTTACAGGTACAGGCTAAATGCCACTACCTCTACATTCTTACGCTTATTTTACTCGGCATGTGCCTTAATAGCCTCTTTTATTAAGCCTTCCAACTCATCGCAAAGCTCAGGATTATCGCGCAGCAAAGTCATGGTAGCGTCACGGCCTTGCCCTAATTTCGAACCGTTATAACTATACCAGCTACCACTCTTTTGAATAATGTCGTAATCTACACCAAGGTCAACGATCTCGCCAATCTTATTGATTCCGATACCGAACATGATGTCAAATTCCGACTTCCTGAATGGAGGAGCAACCTTATTCTTTACTACTTTTACACGGACATGGTTGCCGATGATATTGTCTCCGTCCTTTAAACTTGTTGCTTTACGAATATCAAGTCGAACACTGGCATAGAATTTCAGTGCATTTCCACCTGTTGTTGTCTCAGGATTACCAAACATTATACCAATCTTCTCACGCAATTGGTTGATAAAAATACAACATGTATTGGTCTTCGATATAGTGGCAGTGAGCTTACGTAATGCCTGACTCATCAGACGTGCCTGTAAGCCAACAGCCGACTCTCCCATGTCACCTTCAATCTCTTTCTTCGGCGTTAGGGCAGCTACTGAGTCTATTACCAGAATGTCGACTGCTGAACTGCTTATCAATTGGTCTGCAATCTGCAGGGCCTGCTCACCATTATCGGGCTGTGAAATCCAAAGATTATCTACATCTACGCCCAATTTCTCAGCATAGAAACGGTCAAAAGCGTGCTCTGCATCGATGAAAGCTGCTATACCTCCTTGCTTCTGTGCCTCGGCAATAGCGTGAATAGCCAGTGTTGTTTTACCAGACGACTCAGGTCCGTAAATCTCAATGATTCGGCCTTTAGGATAACCTCCTACACCCAATGCGACGTCAAGACCTAATGAACCCGTAGGTATAACCTCCACGTTTTCGATTTTTTCATCTCCCATTCGCATGATAGAGCCTTTTCCAAAATCCTTTTCTATCTTCGACATTGCTGCCTGCAGAGCCTTCATTTTTGCTTGCTTAACAGCTTTTTCCTGCTCAATTTTTCCTGCAGCCAGCTCTTCTTCTGTCTTTGCCATGATAATAAATTGCGATTGATAAGTATTAAATAATTCAGTCGTTAAACTCTATGTCCTTGTCGAATTCTTCGTGCCAGGGTAGTCCTTGTTCCCCTATCACCTTCAAGAATGGGTCTGGATCAAATTCCTCTACGTTATAAACCCCCGGCTTTCGCCATATACCTTTGAAGAACATTAAGGCTCCGGCCATTGCCGGTACGCCGGTAGTGTAGCTAACGCCTTGCATACCTGTTTCGTCATAAGCATCCTGATGTCGACAGTTATTATAAATATAATAGGTATGTTCTTTTCCATCCTTTAACCCTCGTATACGACAACCAATAGACGTTTCGCCCTCATAGTTCTCACCTAAGTCTTGCGGATTTGGCAAAACAGCCTTCAAAAACTGCAGAGGTACGATTTTAACCTTCACCGTTTCCGACTCATTCCCGGCTAACGGAGCTTCATATTCAATAGGGTCAATGCGGCCCATCCCAAGGTTTTCTATCACACGGAGGTGAGTAAGATACTCTTGTCCGAAGGTCATCCAAAAACGAGCTCGTTTTATTGTAGGATAATTCTTTACCAAACTTTCCAATTCTTCATGGTGCATCAGATAAGAGTCGCGTGCCCCTATATTCGGATAGTTCACGTCGCGATGTACTGCAAGCGGAGCCGTTTCAACCCATTGACCTGACTCGTAGAACAGTCCCTTCTGAGTAATCTCACGTATATTGATTTCAGGATTGAAGTTAGTGGCAAAAGCTTTGTGGTGATTGCCAGCATTACAATCCACTATATCCAGATATTGTATTTCGTCAAAGTAGTGCTTTGCTGCATAAGCAGTGAATACTTGCGATACTCCAGGGTCAAAACCGCAACCAAGAATAGCCGTTAATCCTGCTTTCTCAAAACGGTCTTTATAGGCCCATTGCCAGCTGTATTCAAAGTGGGCTTCGTCCTTTGGCTCATAATTGGCCGTGTCCAGATAGTTACATCCACAAGCCAAACAAGCATCCATGATAGTCAAGTCCTGGTAAGGAAGCGCCAGATTAATAACTAATTCGGGCTTAAAACTGTTGAAAAGTTCTTTCAACTGTTCAACATCATCTGCATCAACTTCGGCTGTTTTAATATCCATATCATAGCCTTTGGCATGAATATTAGCCACAAGTTTGTCACATTTCTCCCTATGACGGCTGGCAATCATGAAGTCACCGAACACATCTGCGTTCTGTGCAATCTTAAAAGCACATACGGTAGCCACACCGCCTGCGCCTATCATCAGAACCCGTCCTTTACCTTTCTTACATTGACAATTGTCACATTCAGCAGCACAGCTATTGTTTTGATTCTGTAAGTTGTCCATTATCGTTTTTTATTTCTTAAATATTTGTTCTATTTTTTCATCTGTGGCAAGAATCATAAATTCCCTCCTTCAGAGGGATTTGGGGAGGCAATCTCTTCCCCCTTTATCCCTAATGCACTTATCATACTATATCCCAGTATCTCCTGCCTGAAGTTACCCCCCTGCATGGGTTGCATGGCGAATACGGTAATATGCTTTTCTTCGTCAACATTACGCAAGGCATGGCGTACCTTGTCATAAATATCGCCTTCCTCTCCATTGGGTATTATCATCAGCCTTCTTACTTCTTCGTGTTCACATATTGTATGGATAAGGTCTGTAATATAGTCATCCTTGCCTACCACATCACCCACAGTATACGAATTAATAAGAAACTCTCCCAATCCCCCATCATTGAAAGCCTGTGCGTTCAGCTCGCTTTCAAAATCAGACGGACAGAAGTTTTCCAACTTCCTGCTGCTTTTATCATGCACCAGAACAATCTGTGTTTCATGTGGCTTACCGTTAGCACGCAAACCACCGTCGAGGGCAACATTCATCGCCCACCTGCTAAAGTCGGCTTTAGGAATACGTCGTCCAAGCATACGTTCGAACTGAACAGTGAGCTGAAAGGCTACATAGTCAATGTAGTCAGCATCTGCTATAATAATATTTTCGCTTAATTTTAGGTTACTTTTCTCTTGGGCTACCATATTGCAAAGATATAACAATTATTCGGTTTTTACCTTGCGGTTATGATATTTTTCTTAACTTTGTAACCCATGAAAAAATACTAATTCAATCATTTCTATGTCAACATTAACTATTTGCATTATCGTTGCGTTTTGTGTGGGCTATCTTTTCATTGCTCTTGAGAGTATAACGAAAGTAAACAAGGCTGCTATCACATTACTCATGTTTGCAGTTTGCTGGACTCTTCTTATGTTCAGCCCCGAGAGTTATTTCCCCAACCTTACAGGGCAAGACCTTATCAACACGGTAAGTTCGGCTATTGAGCATCACCTTGGCAGCACTTCCACCACGCTCTTCTTCTTGATGGGCGCCATGACCATTGTGGAAATTGTCGACCAAAATGGTGGTTTCAATTGGGTTCGCTCCGCTTTACAGACACGCAGTAAGCGCGCATTGTTGTGGCGTATCGCCTTTATGACGTTCGTTCTCTCGGCTATTCTTGACAACCTTACGACGAGTATTGTCATGGTTATGATCCTACGCAAGCTTATTCAAGACCATAAAGACCGCCTTGTTTATGCGTCACTTGTTATCATTGCAGCCAATTCGGGAGGTGCATTCTCACCTATTGGTGACGTTACCACTATTATGCTTTGGAACAAGGGCGTTATCACCGCTGCGGGTGTTATCTCTGAAATTATTGTGCCTTCTATCATTTCTATGGTTGTTCCTGCCTTTATCATGCAATATATGCTTAAAGGCGAACTGCAGATCAAAGAAGAAGCCACTAATGAAGACAGCACTGTTACGGTAGAGCACCTCTCTGAAAGTCAGCGCAAATCGGTATTCTTTATTGGTGTTGGCGGTTTAATGATGGTACCTGTATTCAAGGCCATCACACACCTTCCTCCGTTTGTGGGCATTCTTCTCGTACTAAGCATCTTATGGACTGTTACAGAAGTATTCTACTATAACCTGCCACATGAAAACGATGCAGAAGGAACGGGCAAGCGAGTAACTAATTTGCTTCGCAACATTGATATGTCAACCATTCTCTTTTTCCTTGGTATTCTTATGGCTGTGGCATGTCTCGAACAGATTGGTGTGCTCACAGCGCTCGGCAAGGGCCTCAATACGGTATTCGATAATAACCATTATGCTGTAACAGGTATTATTGGCGTGCTGTCGAGCATTGTCGACAACGTACCCCTTGTAGCAGGCAGTATGGGAATGTATCCGGTGGGAGCTTCAGGCGACATGGCTGTTGACGGTATCTTCTGGCAGCTGTTAGCCTATTGTGCCGGCGTGGGAGGTTCCATGCTTATCATTGGTTCGGCTGCAGGTGTAGTAGTTATGGGACTCGAAAAAATTACCTTTGGCTGGTACATGAAACACGTAACCTGGATTGCTGCGGCAGGCTATTTTGCAGGAATTTTAAGCTATTGGGTAATGCGTAACTGTATTTTAACCACACCGTTATAATGGTAACTGACGTGTCTGACAAAGTATTTCCTGTAAACAATAAATGCCAGACACCGTCTTTCAGAATATAACAATAAAGGGTAGCCATCAATGGTTACCCTTTATTGTTTTAGTTTTACAACAACAGGAGAGTCATCTCCCAGGTTTATTTCGCGGCTGTCTACAATATAACCCTGCTTTTTCACCGTGAGTTTAGCCTCGGCAGGTCCACCCGATGCAATGTGGCATACAAATACTCCCGCGCTATCTGAATAATAAACATTGCCTTTTTGCCCCAACGTTATTTCGGCATCAGCAATTGGTTTGCCCGTACGGGCGTCCAGAACTATACCATCAACACAGATGTCCATATTGCAAGAGGCTAGTAATAACAAGCTTACGATGACGGTTGTAAAAAGATATGACTTCATTTGTATTGTTGCTTTAAAGAATTGTTCGGTGCAAGCAAAAATAAGAAAAAAGACTGAAATACACAAGTATGCGGCTTTAGTTTCGTTTCCGGCATACATGATGGCAGAGGATATTCTTAATTACGAATTTATTTTACAAACACTATCTCATGGCTGCGCCATAGCAAAACAAGTATAACCCTGCTCGTAAATAGCACAAAAATGAGCATTTTGTAACACGTTAATAGTCAGCAAGTTATTAAAAATACGCTTGTTTTGCAGAGAATAAAGGGCTTTTTTTTGCCTGCATTACGCCGTAAAGACAGCATTGTAACAGAAAAAAGAATACGTATTTCTGATACTTTCATGTTCTATTTTTTATATGACGATAGGGTAATAAGCCCACTTTCCACTTGTCTTTACATCGTAAAGGCGCGACGTTTACATCGTAATCGTGATCCCTTTACGACGTAAAGGTGTTGCCTTTACGTCGTAATTACAACTCAATAGTGCCGAAAACGTATCCTCTCATATATATACAGGCCCCGGCTATATGGCTATCACGTCAAACATTATGCTTCAAATCACCTTATTTTCGTAGAATACCGAGTTAATGAATATTAAATTTAGACCAATTTATTTTACAAAAAACAGGTTATAAAACTCTGAAACTATATTCATCAAACGGCACGAATAACAATATGAAGCCTTCGTATACACAATTCTTCTAACCTACTATCTCGCCATGTAACATATTCAAACATATTCTCCCGATACAATACTACTCCATAGAAAACTACGGACAAGCCATGCGATACCCTGATTAAGGGAGTACGAAAACATCAATCAGGGGGTATGAAAATACCTGGCAAGAGGTACAAAAAACACCAGGCCGCCCCACCTGAAATATCAGACAGGACGGCCGCTTCTGTTTATTATATTTAGAAAGTGTATGGTTTAGAGTGGATAATCCTCAAAGGCATAGAGCACAGTTGAGAGGTAACGCTCACCGGTATCAGGCAACAAGGTAACAATTTTCTTGCCTTTATTTTCAGGACGACGGGCTATTTCGGTAGCAGCAAAGGCTGCGGCACCCGATGAAATACCTACCAGAACACCATCCTTAGCTGCAATCTGACGGCTCGAACGTATAGCATCGTCATTCTCAACAGCTATAACTTCGTCTACTACATCAGCGTCATAGGTAGCAGGAATAAAGCCGGCACCAATACCTTGTATCTTATGAGGTCCGGGAGCACCGCCCTCAAGAACAGCCGAAGCTGTTGGTTCTACGGCCACAATTTTTACATTTGGATTCAGCTCCTTTAAGCGCTTGCCAACACCACTCACCGTACCACCAGTACCTACACCGGCTACAAAAATGTCGACTTTGCCGTCAGTGTCGTCCCAAATCTCCTGACCTGTTGTTTCATAATGTACACGAGGGTTAGCCTTATTTTCGAATTGTTCGAGAATAACAGCCCCGTCGATAGAGTCGCGTAAGCGTTCAGCCTCAGCAATAGCACCCTTCATGCCGTCTTTTCCAGGCGTAAGCTTTACCTCTGCACCATAGGCTTTAACTAAGTTGCGACGTTCAACACTCATGGTTTCGGGCATGGTGAGGATAAGTTTATAACCTTTTACGGCTGCTACAAGAGCCAAACCTACACCTGTATTGCCACTTGTGGGTTCAATAATAGTAGCTCCGGGTTTCAGAACGCCACGTTTTTCAGCGTCCTCTACCATTGCCTTTGCAATACGATCCTTTACGCTTCCGCCGGGGTTAAAGAACTCAACCTTAGCGATTACTGGTGTTTCGAGGCCGCGGAGAGCCGAAAACTTCTGAAGTTCTACAAGGGGTGTGTGACCGATTAATTCGGTAATTTGTTTTGCTATTTTTGACATAGTTGTATTGTTTTTGTTTAAAAATTCTTTTTATTTTGCAAGCTACGCTTGATCAGTAGGCAGGATTTAGGAGGAGTTAAGGAGTTAAAGCAAATGCCTGTCCATCCTTTTCGATAGAAGTTGGTGCGCTTGGGGTAATGTCTTAACTCCATAACTACCTATAACTCCTTAACTACCACCTTATACTTTATGTCTTCAGCAGCCTTAAAGTATAAGGCTATTACTTCTCGTTTTTTACTGCTTCGAAGGCCTGATCAAGGTCAGCGATAAGGTCTTCATAATGTTCTGTACCAATGCTCAGGCGTATAGTGCCATCATAAATGCCCTGTTCGTTGGCCTCTTCCTCATTTAATTCTGAGTGGGTTGTACTCTTGGGATGGATAACCAGCGACTTTACATCTGCCACATTAGCCAGCAATGAGAATATCTGCAAATGGTCAATGAAGTCGAATGCCTTCTGTTGCGACCCATCAATCTCAAATGTAAATATCGAGCCGGCGCCGTTAGGGAAATAGCGTTCATACAGATCGTGATTGGGATGTGAGGGCAGCGAAGGATGGTTTATTTTCTTAACTTGTGGTTGTTTCTGCAAATATGCTATTACTTTTTGTGTATTAAACACATGCCGTTCAACGCGCAGGCTCAGCGTTTCAAGGCCCTGCAACAGCACCCATGCGTTGAACGGCGATATACAGGCGCCCTCATCGCGCAGCAACAACGCCCTTACGCGGGTAACAAACGGCGCAGAAAGCTTGCCGAAAACCAGGCCATGGTATGAAGCATCTGGCTGTGTGAAGCCGGGAAACTTATTGTTCTGGAAGTAGTCAAAGGTGCCACCGTCAACAATTACGCCCCCTAACGATGTGCCATGACCGCCTATAAACTTGGTCGCTGAATGCACAACAATGTCGGCTCCGTGCTCAATGGGACGGATAAGATAGGGTGTTCCAAAAGTGTTATCGATGATAAGTGGAATACCATTCGCGTGAGCGATAGCCGCAGAACGTTCTATATCCGATATGTTTGAGTTGGGATTGGCCAGCGTTTCAATGAATATCAGCTTTGTATTGGGACGCACGGCTGCTGCCATGGCATCGTAATCGTCAGGATCAACAAATGTAGTTGCTATACCAAACTTACTGAGTGTATGCTTCAACAAGTTGTAAGTACCACCGTAAATTGTATTGGTAGCCACCACATGATCGCCGGCATTTGCCAGGTTCGTAATGGCATAGGTTACGGCAGCTGCACCTGAAGCAACAGCCAATCCGCCTATACCTCCTTCGAGAGCAGCCACACGGGCTTCGAAAACACCCTGTGTTGTATTGGTCAGACGACCGTAAATATTACCGGCATCTTTCAGAAAGAAACGGTCAGAAGCATGTTGTGCACTGTGAAAAACATAAGAAGTTGTCTGGTAAATAGGCACTGCACGTGAATCGGTAGCGGGATCTGCCTGTTCCTGTCCAACGTGTAACTGCAGTGTTTCAAAATGAAGCTTAGTCTTGTTACTCATATTTTGTTCCCTTTCTGTTGTGCTTTTCTGTCGGCTTTATTCTCACCATGTGAGCCTTATACGGCATCAAGCTGTTTGCAATACTTATGTTTACGGTTGCAAAGGTAGGGCAAAATAGGGGCCTTCACAATAGCATACTAAAGGCATTTGACATACCATAATTATGGTATATTGGCTAAGACCTCCCTTTTTACGGGTTAAGGGCATGCCCGTCATGCTTTATTTTTTTAATAAAAACAGCGTAAAGATGCTAAAAAACAGGGATGAAGGAACTACCCTGCCATTTATTTTACTATATTTGCCTTACATAAAAACCTGAAACATGCAAAAGTTTGCCGATTATATTACACAAATAGAGATTGAGTCTCTTTGGAGTGGGACGAAGCATATTGTATGGAATCTCGACCGGAAAGTGAACATACTTAGTGGCGTTAACGGCGTGGGGAAGTCCACAATATTAAATAAGGTGGTCAAAGGACTGACGTCAGGGGGCGAGTTTCCCTCTCATCTTTTAAAAGGTGTACACCTTAAAGTGTATCCCGAAGACGCGCGATGGATACGCTCTGACATCATCAGGAGCTTTGATCGACCGCTGTTAAATGCCGACCTGGTGTCGAAAATCGACATCAGTCTGGCAACAGAGCTCGACTGGCAACTGTATAAACTGCAGCGGAAATACCTCGATTATCAGGTAAATATCGGCAACAGGATGATTGCTGAATTACAGAGCGGTGACCCGAATGCAGCACAAAAGGCACAGGATTTGGCCCGTCCCAAGACTACTTTTCAGGATATTATCGACAGTCTTTTTGCCGATACGGGAAAGAAAATCGTCAGAACCGAAAACGAAATACGCTTTTCTCAGATTGGCGAAACGCTTGTTCCGTATCAGCTTTCAAGCGGCGAGAAGCAAATTTTAGCCATTCTTCTCACCGTGCTTGTGGAAGATTGCCTGCCCTTTGTGCTTTTTATGGACGAGCCTGAAGTAAGTTTACACGTTGAATGGCAGAAACAATTGATTGACCTTATCCTCCGTTTGAACCCACAGGTACAGATAATTCTCACCACCCACAGCCCGGCAATGATTATGAACGGCTGGGCAGACAAGGTGACAGAAGTAAGCGATATTACGGTCTAAACGATGTAACAGGGTGGTTCTGGCACTGTAAAAACAGCCTTTTTCTTTCATCATGCCGAACAGAAAACAGAAAAAACAAAATGGGTAAACGCCTAAATGACAATCTTACATCAGGCTATTTCGAAGCAGCCAACAGGCTGAACTCGAAACAGGCACGCCGCCGTATAGTGGCCTATGTGGAAAGTTACGACGATGTTTTCTTCTGGAGAACCGTTCTCAACCAGTTTGAAACCAGCCGCATTTACTTTGAAGTGATGCTCCCTTCGCGCGATAACAAACTGCAGCGAGGCAAGAAAGCAGCCATGATGAGTATGCTGTCTGACAAGGTTGGCGGCAATATGATAGCGTGTATTGATGCCGATTACGACTATCTTTTACAAGGCATCACGCCTGCTTCACAGGCTATTCTGTCGAGCCCTTACGTGTTTCACACCTACGCTTACGCCATTGAGAACATGCAATGCTTTGCTGAAACCCTGCACGATGTGTGCGTAGCCGTAACGCTTAACGACCATATCATTTTCGATATTGAGCGTTATATGTGCGAGTTTTCAGAAGCCATTTATCCGCTTTTTGTCTGGAACGTGTGGTTTTACCGTACGCCCGACTATGGAAAATTTACGATAACCGACTTCCTTAAAATTATCGAGACGGGTGCTTTCTCCCTGCGTCGTCCGGCCGACATGATTTATCATGTACGCCGGAAGGTCGAAAACAAATGCCGTTCCCTGCACAAACAGTATCCCGAGGCAATTGAAAGCTATGAAAATTTAAAAATAATTTTAGCCGATTTAGGCGTTACTCCCCAAAACACTTACATGTATATTCAGGGGCATCACCTCTTCGACCGTGTGGTTTTACCCTTGCTTTCGTCTGTGTGCTCGAAATTAATCAGCGAGCGTCAGAACGAAATCAACGCCGAAAGCCTGCATTATACACAACGCCGTAACGAATTATCGTGCTATACCAACAGCATTGGCGACATTGTTTCATTGCTGAAAAAGAACACGGGATTTATGCGATCGCCTCAGTTTTTACAGATTAAGGCCGATCTGGAACGCTTTGTTGCCCTTTTCTCTCCGTCATCACAGGCCGTTAAGAATTAGCTTTTAGCTTATCAACAAACTTGCTAATACGGAACATTTCATCCGGAATCATAATTTCTTGCGGACATAAAGGCAGGCAATGGCCACAGCCAATGCAGTGGTCGGCTTGCCTGACCCTGGGCACAGCACGGTCATAACTGACAAGATATTCCCTGCGATACTTCTTATATTGCGGGTCTTTCAGGTTGTCTGTCAAATGTCCTTCCAATACAACATGGTTGTAATGAACAAATATTCCCGGAATATTAAGCCCGTAAGGACAAGGCATACAGTGTTTACAATCGGTGCAAGGGATGGTTCTGTACGTCATCATTTCTTTGGAAACAGCCCCCTCCAACCATGCCTTGTCTTTGTCAGAGAGAGGCTCCAGAGGGCAGAACGACCGCAGATTATCCTTTAGATGCTCCATGAATGTCATGTTGCTCACCACCGTTAACACCCCTTTAAAGCTGCCACAATAGCGTAAAGCCCACGACGCTGCACTGTGTTCGGGCGCACGTTGTTTCAGTTTGGCCATTATAGGGTTAGGCAAATCGGCCAACTTCCCACCAAGCAGGGGGTTCATGATAATCACAGGGATGCCGCGTTTCTGCAATTCTGCATATAAATAGCTGGCGTTAACCTTATCGGTTTTAAGCTCATGGGCATGATTCCAACTTAGGTAATTCATCTCTATTTGAGCAAAATCCCAGTGCACCTGGCCCGCATCGTGCATACCTAAAGCATGGTCAAACACCTCCTGATCGCCCTGAAACGAGAAGCCTAAGTTACGAATTGTGCCGTCTTTACGTTTTTGAAGCAGAAAGTCGAGAACGCCATTGTCGATAAACCGCGCCTGAAAAAGCTCCATTGCATCGCGTTCATCATCGTCAATTCCTATGGCATCTAACGCATAATAGTCAATATAACGGGTTTGAAGCACCTTTAACGAGTTGTTGAACATGGCTGTTGAAGCCTCCTTTGTAAACGTGCGCATGTTGCTCATCTTGCTTGCAAGCAGATAGCTGCTGCGCTTATGCCGCTGCAATGCCATGCCTGTGGCACGTTCCGACTGCCCATTACTGTATACGGGTGCGGTGTCAAAGTAGTTCACTCCGTGACTTAAGGCATAGTCAACCAATCGGTTTACCCTATCCTGATCGATGGTTTCATCGTCGCTTTGTTGCTTTTCGCCACCGGTTCCACTTTGTCCAACAGTAGGCAAATGCCTCATACCATAACCCAAAAGGCCCACACGGCTGTGTGTTTCAGGGTTTTCACGATAAGTCATTTTGCCCGTAGCGGGTTCGTCCTGCATGCGGTTTCCTCCACCATTCTTACAGTTGGTCAGAGCTGTTGCACTGGCAACGGCTGCCGTTCCTATTCCCAAGTGCCTCAAAAAAGCACGTCTGTCTATCTTCTTCATGAAAATTACGTCATTAAAAGGGGGGCTACTCCTCGTTACTCAACATCGCCTTTTGGCTGTCTTTATCGCGTCGTTGTACCTCGTGACCCTCAACATAGATGGCCGAAAATGGTCTTGAGGGGCATAAATTCTCACATGCACCACAACCAATACAGTGCTCTTCGTTCACCGCCGGCACAAAGGGAGACGACATATCAGCCTCATCGAGGGGCACCATTTCAATGGCATTCACAGGGCAATGGCGCGCACAATTGCCACACTCCACGCCGTCGGTTACGGGCAAACAGTTCTTTTTCACCCATACAGCATGGCCTACATGAACCGCCGTTTTTTCGGCACGGCTGACAGGTTTAATCGCACCCGTCGGACAAACCTGTGAGCAATGGTTACACTCGGGCCTGCAATAGTCGCGCTCAAAGCTCATCACGGGCTGCATTAAATGCAATAAATCAGCCGAAGGGCGAAGCACATCGTTCGGACATTCAGCCACACAAAGCTGACATCCGGTACAGTGGCGTGCCATGTTTTGGGCACTTAACGACCCCGGTGGCGTTATAGGCGTGGCCCTGTTGGGAGCTTCTTTGTCAACAACAACGGCCATACCGCCATACGTTTCCTTTTTAACCTTAGCCTTTGCAGCAGCTGTAAAAGCTATGGCGGCACCCACAAGGAACGACCTGCGCGTTACGTTGCCGGTGTTTTTTTGCTCATCAGTAGTAGCTTTTACAACGCCGGCTTGCTGCTTTTCGGCTTTTACCGATGAGGCGTTACCGGCTTTATGCGTATAATGAAGGGCGTCGAATTTGCACGCTGTCAGGCAATCGCCACATACTACACAACGCGAATAGTCAACATCATGGTGTTTAAAGTCGATACATGCCGCTTTACATCCTCGTGTACACAGCGAGCAACTGCGGCACTTTTTGCCATCGAACCTTATTTTTAACCAGCTGAAGCGTGCCAAAACTGATAATATCGTACCTACGGGACAAACGGTATTGCAGTAGGTTCGCCCGTTACGCCACGCCAGAAAAGCCACTGTAATAAAGGTAACAACGGCAATTATAAATGTAGGCAACGACCTTATCCACACATCCTTGCTGTAAAAAGCATAGCTGTTTACATGCTCAGCACCCAGTGCCAACATGTTATTGATACCCAAATATAAGGGTTGAAACAGGTTCTGCACCATGCGACCGTAGCTGCTATACGGTGCCAACAGAGCCACAAATGAGGCTACACCTGCTATCCATGCCATGCAGGCAGCTGCAAAAAACGCCCATCTTAGCACGCGTTTTTCCTTTGAAAAGCCATAGCGACGGTGTTTTTTACGTTTTCCCAACCACGCAATGATGTCTTGCATAACCCCCATTGGGCAGATAACCGAGCAATAAATACGGCCAAAAACAAGCGTCAGCATCACCAGAAATAACAAAACAGCCACGTTTGTTGCGAGCAGAGCAGGTAAAAATTGCGTCCTCGCCATCCATCCCAGCCACGCATGAAGCGAGCCGCTAAAATCGAGAAAAAGCAATGTTATTCCTATAAAGAATACCAGGGCAAGGGCTATTCTTACTTTTCTGAGCATGATTTCTATTTTGTTTTTTATACGCCAACCCCATGCTGAACTATCGAATAGCATGAGCATTGAGTAGCAAAGGTATGAAAAAAATGCGCCTGTTTTTCCTCCCTATTACTGTTTTTTATTGTAAGCCCTTATATTTTGCCATTGCCCTGTCGCCCTTTTTCAACATATTCGGCGTACCTTTGTGGCAGAAAAGCAGACCTGTTTAAACAAGGACAACTGCAAATACACATGGCTATATGTATAGCTTTACGCAGGCTTGCTTTTGTCATCTTTCGGCGTCATACGGCTGTTTATACCCTCTTTGCGGGTACAAGTATAAACGCTGCAAGCTATACGCCGTAAGCCGATAAGGCACGACGCAACACATATACATTGTTTCATTAACTAATATACTTTATATTTTGTCGACCGAACAATTTGAAAAGCTCTTTCACGACGATGTGAAAGGATATTTATTAAGTTTGAACGAAATAGACAAACGCCTGCCCGAGACGCCCGATATTGACGAACAGTGGGCGAAAGCAGGCCGGTTGTTCCTTGCTGATGGCATGCGCGAGTTTCAAAATTACCCCACTGTTCCCTTCGGATGGTGTATGTATATGGGTATGGCCATAGCCAAATACTGGGACGAAGACTGGACATTGTACAGCAAAGTTGAGAACCTTTATGTTTACCTGCGCGACAAAAGAGGCTTCGATAACATGGACGACTATATTCGTGAAAAGGTTCTTTTGCTACCCTCAGAAGCGTCGAAC
>JABZLB010000061.1 GCA_015256945.1 Prevotellaceae bacterium
GAGTATGTAATGTTTATTAATGACAGCGATGTAGCAGTACTTACCCGTAGGATGAATGAAAATCTTAAACTCCCAACTAACATCTTGAATAGTGAATAACTCTTTAAAATTACCATCGGTCCAATTGGGATACCACGTTCCACCACTGGTAACGGTATTGAAGTAATTGTCCATGTTGAGGCGGAACACCTGTCCACGCTCATAGCTGTTGAAGTAAAGTTCTCCGTTTATGGGGTGTACGGCTGCCCCATTACATTGTTTATATGCAGCCAAGATCTGCGATTTAGAGTCATCGGTGAAAGTGCCGTCGCTATTTCGCTTCACAATCCACACACTGGGACTCTGCAGCTGGCGGTCATCACGGTCGGTAGAGATGAGCATATATTGGCCGTCATGCGAGAAATCAATAGAACGTAACCTCTGGTTATCAAACTTAGACATAGAAAGGATAGTTTTTACCTCTTTCTTTTCTAAGTCGAGCGCTTGTATACCGTGCGCGTTTTCATCATAAACGACGTATAAAATGTTAGGATATAGCGGGTCGAAAGTAAGGCAGCCTTCACCGGCAAATCCCGTGGCCGTCTTGAAAGGACCGTCATGCCATCCTTGATCATCGAATTGGTTACGTATGCCGCTAAGTGTTCCCACAACCATCTTTCGTTCGTAATTAAATTTACTGCCGGCAGTAGCACTCTGTTCATTGGCTGTTTTGCCGCCAACAGATACCACTACCTCGCCCGTATAGGCTTTGGCCGGTACCAAACAGTATAGGCAATCGCCTTTAACATTAATAAGAACGGCCCGCTGTCCACCAATGGTAACTTTGACATTAGCTGTGTCGTTCCCGAAATTACTGCCATATACGACCAATTTCTGGTCAGCTCCGCCCGCCTTGGGAACAAAGTCTGTTACAGTTACGGGACGGCCGGGATCATACTTCCCGGAAGAATCGTCAACATTGTCACTTCGGCATGCTGACATTAAGGTGGCACAAAACAGCAAAGTTGCCCATACGGATTTTCGGGCATAGATGCTTAGATTATTTTTCTTCATAGATATATTGTTTTTTATTCCTATTTTTATTTCACGGTATTACACCCTCCATAAGGGTCACTGTTCCGATATATTATGTGGAAAATTCATCGGCAAAGTTAGTGAGAAATGAATTATTGCAATAAAACAAACCGTTCAAAAGATAAAAAAAACAGGGCATTTAACTGTTTTTTTACTGGGAAATATAGGAAAAGATACACTAATATAAATATTATTCATTAAACAATACTTGCATGAAGAAGGCATAAACTAATGCAACATTTTTGTCAAAATAAGCATGTTTTAAAATAGCTTATTATTACATTTATGTTATATTAAGCATAAAATGACTGGATAAAGAGGCTTAATATTACATGTAATATGCAGGCTTCTATTATGAAAAATAACTTTTCCTCGTGGCAAAAAGCAGTCAACTTGAGATTGCAAATATCCCATAAGTGCTTACCATGAGCCGTGTTATATATCTCTGTTTCCATTTACTGAAACGAAAAAAGGAGAGCCGACAGCTCTCCTTCTGACTGAATTGTCGGGATGACCAGACTCGAACTGGCGACCTCGCGCCCCCCAGACGTGTGCGCTACCAACTGCGCTACATCCCGAATTCAAGTGCAAAGATAAGCATCAATCACGACATAACCAAATTTTAGAGCAATGATATTTGAAAATTATTCAATGTCTTTTAGGGTGCTAAACGCTTTGCATAGGCTGATAAGAAGGCTTATTTGAGCATGTAACGGCATTTATGTTTATTTAACAAAATAATCAGATAAGTTTACAACATCAGTGTGCTCGATTTACTGATGGCATGATTTCAAGTAGCACTTAAACCTGTTTCTTGCCTTAACTCCTATCGTTTCATGCGCTCATCTCTACCATTTCATGTGCTCATCTCTATCACTTTGCAACCCCATCTCTATCACTTTGCAGGCTCATTCCTATGTAATTACAAGGCTGTTTGCAATTAGGCATGAAAAAAGGAAAGGCCCTAACGAACCTTTCCCTACGGCAAAGATAATGATTTTCAGAGGCGAATGCAAATTCAACAGGAAAGAAGTTTACAGATGATTACAGTTTTCTTCTTGCGCTGTTGCTATCGACAAAGGGCAGAGATGATTTCAAATGAGGGGTGTTATTTACGGATGATGCATGAAATATAAACATCTTATGCAGTGCTGTTTCATGAATTTTCCATATCTTTGCAACAGCTTTTAACAACTAAAATCCTGATGAACGACTAATGACAGATGTGACATAAAACCTAATATAACCTGATTATGAACATTAAAATTTTAGCATTTGCAATGACAATGAGCATTACTGCAACGGCACAAACACCGAAATTATCGAAGAACAACATCGACGAGGTGCTGCATGCCATGACTCTTGAAGAGAAAGCTTCACTGCTTATCGGTGGTGAATACGATTTCTGGTCGACCACAGCTGTGGCAGGAAACTCCTCACGTACAGTGCCCGGGGCAGCCGGTTCGACTATCGCTATCCCACGGCTTGGTATTCCTGAGACCATTCTTACCGATGGGCCGGCAGGTGTTCGCATTAATCCTACGCGTCCGGAAACCGACAAAACATTCTATGCAACAGGCTTTCCTGTAGGCTCATGTCTGGCTGCAACCTGGAACACCGAGCTTGCGTCAAGAGTCGGAAAGGCTATCGGCAACGAGGTGAAAGCGTATAATTGTGACGTGATTCTCGGCCCGGGAA
>JABZLB010000015.1 GCA_015256945.1 Prevotellaceae bacterium
ACGGCCGTCATACACGTTATGCGACAATCGCCGTACGCGCTGCTGACGACCGCCGCACAATAACCATATAACCCTCACGGGCCATACTTTACACCGCCAGGAGCGCACAACATACGGCTAATGGCTGGTGCCTTACGGCGTAATGGCCATATAAATACACATCGTTTTACCTTTTTCGCAGTAATGTTAGTGCCCGATAACATCCCCTACAACCTTGCTTTCTCACCTCATCAACAGCATAAATGCCGGGGATGCCACCCCGTGAAGCCTTTCACCAACAAACCCTGAGCTACAAAACATATCTGCTGATTGCCGTACCGGACAGCAGTTTTCACACCCCGCCTCCACCGATCCTTCATTTATGGCAGCGCATCAAGAGAAGAAACCGCAAACAAAATACAACTTTACAACCAGCCTTTGCCCTTGCTTAATGTTTTCTTCAGCAAATCATATCGTGTTATTATCCAGGCAATGATAAGGGTACAGATACGATTTGTAAGGCATAGAAGGCAAAAATTAGAATCTGAAATATGCCGTTATTACAATATTTTGTCATACATTTGTTCATTGGTTTTAACAAATCCCCATTTGCATAAGGCCGGGACATACAAAAACCAATGCCATTAAGAAATATACAACAGGCAGAAGAAGGACACGTAACATGATTGGGTTATCCTGCTATTCTCATAAAACGGCGTTCTGATATAGCATGACAAACATTAAGAAATATAATAACAGGCTTTCGTTTATGGGAGTATTACCTGAATACTCTGAATGATAACATAGAGAATTAAGCATTATGACTAAAGCAAAACCCTTTATTAAATGGGTCGGTGGTAAGAGTCAACTTATCAATATACTGGAATCACAACTTCCAGAACATTTCGAATCGTGGAAAGATGTTACATATATTGAGCCTTTCGTTGGCGGCGGAGCAATGCTTTTCCACATGCTTCAGCAATATTCCAACATACGGAAAGTCGTTATAAATGATATTAATTCTGATTTAACTACGTGCTATAAGATAGTTAGAGATTGTCCTGAAGAACTGATAAAATCGTTAAAAGAGATTGAACAAAACTATCAGGCCCTTTTGACAGAAGAGGATAAAAGAAGTTTCTTTCTGAATATCAGAACTCAATATAATGAGAAAAACAAGTCAGCAATTGAAAATACTACCTTTTTCTTTTTTTTAAACCGAACATGCTTTAACGGCCTGTACCGGGTTAATAAAAAGGGCTTTTTTAACGTTCCCTTTGGCAAATACAGCAATCCTACTATCTGCGATCCCGAAACAATTCGCAATGACAGTAAGCTACTAAAAGGTGTAGAAATCCTGAATGGCGATTTTGAAACTACATTTAAATATGCACAAGGCAATACCTTATTTTACTTCGACCCGCCATACAGGCCGCTAAGCAATACGTCAAGCTTTAACAACTATACTAAAGAGGCGTTTAACGATGATGCACAAATGCGCCTGAAGAAGTTCTGTGATCAGATAGATCGAGCCGGATTCAAGTTCATGCTTAGCAACTCCGACTGCAAAGGGGAAAACGAAGATGAAGGTTTTTTCGATGCTCTTTTTAAGCAATATAGCATTCAACGCGTTTGGGCATCACGAAGCATTAACGCAAATCCTCTGAAAAGAGGCAAATTAACCGAAATACTTATACGTAATTTTTAAAGAGCAAATCATTAATCTAACCCTCTAATATGGAAAGAAACTTTAACATCTTTTTCTCTCAACTGCAAGAGACAAACCAGACATTGGACTTCTTTTGTGATTTTGAGAAGATCTCTAATCATGTAAATGATATTAAATTAAGTCTTTGCATGCTAAACAGTCTTATCGGAACTACCGACTTACGCAAAAGTATTGAGACTATCTGGACAAGAGATAAGTCAGCCTTCAGCATCATGGATATTCTGATTGCCGTTCGTAGTAACGGTAAAAAAGCATATTAGATTCTAACGGAAATTGCATAATCCTTAATCGTTTATTTGAGAGCGTAGATGGTATTATGGAATATTTAGAAGGTACTGGCCTTGCCGAGATATTCACAGAAGGGAAGATTAAGGACCTTGTTGACTATGTATTTGGAATTGAAACTGGTTTGGACAGCAATGCTCGTAAAAACAGAAGCGGGCATATTATGGAAAACATGATTGCCGATATATTTACAAAGAATGGAATTGCATTCCGGCAAGAAGTCTACTCAACAGAATGGACAGAAATTCAACAGGCATTAGGAGATGATAAGAAACGCTTTGATTTCGTTATTAAATCAGCATCCACGACTTATCTAATAGAGGCAAACTTTTATAATGGTGGAGGTTCTAAGCTTAACGAAGTGGCGCGATCGTTTATGGAAATAGCCGCGAGAATTAATTCAGTTAAGGGTTTTGAATTCATCTGGATTACAGATGGAACAGCATGGAAGGCTGCAAAGGACAAACTAAAGGAGGCTTACAGCAAAATCCCTGGCATGTATAATCTTACCAATATCACTGATTTCATTAACGGCGTAAAACAAGATGATTCCATCTTACTATAAATCTAACACTGGTGACTTTACTTTAATTCAAGGAGATTGTATTGAAACCTTATCAAAGTTTAAATTCCACTTTGACATGGTTTTTGCCGATCCACCTTATTTTCTTTCCAATGGCGGTATCAGTTATCAAAGTGGAAAAATAGTATGTGTGGATAAAGGAGAATGGGATAAGGCTACAACTATTGAAGATATGGATATGTTTAACCTGAAGTGGCTTACAGAAGTGCGCAACCATATGAAAGACAATGCTACTATTTGGGTATCAGGAACTCTCCACAATATTTTTAGCGTACAACAGCAACTAATAAAATTAGGCTTTAAAATCCTTAATATAATAACGTGGGCTAAGACGAATCCGCCGCCTAATATCTCTTGCCGATACTTTACTTATAGCACAGAATTTATCATTTGGGCAAGGAAATCTCCAAAAGTCCCCCATTATTTCAACTATGATTTAATGAAGGAATTAAACGAGAATAAACAAATGACAGATGTATGGCAGCTGCCAGCGATTGGAAGATGGGAGAAGTCTTGTGGAAAGCATCCTACACAAAAACCTCTAAGTATTTTAGCAAGAATTATTCAGGCAAGTACAAAACAGGATGCATGGATACTTGATCCTTTTAGCGGAAGTGCCACAACTGGTATTGCCGCATGTTTGTTAGGAAGAAAGTTTTTGGGCTTAGAGATAGAAGAAAATTTTCTGATGATGGGCAGGCAGAGAAGAGAAGAAATCGAAAATCTAAGCATAAGAGAGAATTATATTGAAAGACTGGCAAAGATGAAAGCTGCTTCTTTAAACAACAAAAGCATTGTAGCCGAAAACAATAATTCAAATTACGGGGTACCCTGGCTTTGAATAAATTTACAACTTTTAAAGGAAACTCTATCCCGATACTAAAAAACAGCAATCGCAAACCATTACGGCACAAATTTTGTAACTTTGTGGAGGAAACAATATAACAAGAGAAACAAAACAGTATAACAAAGGAAATATGGATACAAAAGAAACTCCTGTACTACTGCTTACAGGCTATTTAGGCAGCGGAAAAACAACACTTCTGAACCGTATTCTGGCTAACGAGAAGGGAATAAGGTTCGCCGTTATCGTAAACGACATTGGCGAGGTGAACATTGATGCCCGTCTTATACAGGACGGTGGCGTGGTAGGACAGGGCGACGACAGCCTTGTGGCTCTGCAAAATGGCTGTATCTGCTGCACGCTGAAGATGGATCTTGTAAAGCAGCTCAACGATATTATCAACACCAGACGCTTCGATTACATTGTCATTGAGGCCAGTGGTATCTGCGAACCCGCTCCCATCGCACAAACCATCAGCACTTATCCGAAGATGATTGATGCCAAACTGCTGAAGAATGGCGCTGCACGGCTCGATGCAATTGTTACTGTTGTTGACGCCTTACGCATGCGCGACGAGTTTGGTTTGGGCGATGAGCTGCAGCGAAAAGACCTTGAAGAGGACGACCTTGCAAGCTTGGTTATTCAACAAATAGAGTTTTGCAACATTATTCTGCTGAACAAAGCTTCCGAAATCAGCAAGGACGAGCTGGCTCATCTGAAAGCTGTTGTGCGCGCCATTCAGCCTAAAGCTGAAATTATGGAATGCAATTACGGCGACATTGAGCTTGAAAAGATTCTGAATACACACCTGTTCGACTTTGAAAAAGTAGCTACTTCGGCACGCTGGATTGAGGCCATGCAGGACGAAGATGAGGAGCTTGAGAACGAGGAATCGGGCGAAGCTCTGGAGTATGGCATCGAAACGTTCGTGTATTATCGCCGTCGTCCGATGAACCTTGGCGCGTTCGACGAATTCGTTTCTACACAGTGGCCCAGGGGCGTTGTGCGCGCAAAGGGCATGTGTTACTTCGCCGACGAGCCTGAAACATGCTATCTTTTCGAGCAGTCGGGCAAGCAATTCAACATCACTAACGCCGGGCAATGGTATGCTACTATGCCTGAAAAGGAGCGAAAAGCACTGTACGAGCGCAACCCGCAGCTTGAAAAGGACTGGGATGACAAGTATGGAGACCGCATGCAAAAGATTGTTTTCATAGGCCAGAAGCTTGACAGGAAGGCAATAGAAGCCCAGCTTGACCAGTGCCTGGAAGGATAAAACAAGGTAGAGCGTTGCATAAAGGCAATGGCCTGAGCGCATGCACATCATGGCACAAGCACACAAATGGCAGCAGCCGGTAGTGAAAATCGCATCACACTGTTATGATAACACCATGAAATAACTGCGCTCACCACAAAGCTTAACAATAAGGACACCTGACTTTTCTTTCAGAAAGCAGGCGTCCTTATTGTTTTATAATTGTACAAAATGCTACAAAAATCAACAAAAACATAACGTCAAAGTTAAAAACTATAATAAATTTTGTCATCCCCTTGTTTTTATCTTAACTTTGCTTTACACAATATCAGCCGGCTGCCGGCATCAGGCAGTCGTTATAATATAAGGTGAAACGCCCGTTAAGGGTATCGTCTTATAAAAAGCAAACTATTTAAAAGGCAATAGCGTATGGAAGAAATGTTTCAGTTTTCACCCCGGGAAGAGGAAGAGGCAAAACAGCTGACAGCCCATCTGCGCGAGGTTGTCGGCCCGTCAATGCACGATGGAGACATCGAAAAAATTATTAAATTTCTTCAGGAAACGGCTCAAAAAGGCATTACGCGAGATGTATTTGGTTTGCACCCCGTGCTTACATCGCTCCAGACAGCCTGCATAATCGTCGACGAAATAGGCTTGCGCCGCGACAGTGTTATCGCTACCCTGCTCTATGGTTGCTTAGCCGACGACTACGACAATATTGCGAAAACATTCGGCGATAACGTTGCACGCATTGTGCACGGACTGGCTAAAATACAGAAGTTATACGAGAAAAATCCTGTTGTTGAAAGCGATAACTTCCGCAATCTACTGCTGAGTTTTGCTGAGGATATGCGTGTTATCCTCATCATGATTGCCGACCGCGTGAACATTATGCGGCAGATTCGCGATACCAACAACGAAGAAGCACGACACGAAGTTTCCGAAGAGGCCAGCTATCTATATGCTCCTCTGGCTCACAAATTAGGCTTGTACACACTGAAAAGCGAGCTTGAAGACTTGTCGTTAAAGTATCTTGAGCACGACATTTACTATATGATTCGTGAGAAACTCAACGAAACAAAGGCCTCGCGCGATGCTTATATTACCAGTTTTATTGAACCCCTGGAACGTCGTTTGGAAGAAGCCGGACTGAAATTCCATATCAAAGGCCGAACGAAATCGATACACTCGATTTGGCAAAAGATGAAAAAGCAGAAGTGTGGCTTTGAGGGAATATACGACCTTTTTGCCATACGTGTCATTCTCGACGCACCTTTTGAGAAAGAAAAACAACAGTGCTGGCAGGTATATTCGATTGTAACCGACATGTATCAGCCCAATCCCAGGCGACTTCGTGACTGGCTTTCGGTCCCGAAATCAAATGGATATGAATGCCTTCACATCACGGTGCTCGGACCAGATAAGAAGTGGGTCGAGGTGCAAATTCGCACAGAGCGCATGGACGACATCGCCGAGCACGGCCTTGCAGCCCACTGGCGCTACAAAGGTATTAAAGGAGGGGGACAGATGGACGAATGGTTAGCCAACATCAGATCGGCGTTAGAGGCCGGCGATAACCTTCAGGTGATGGACCAGTTCCGTATGTCTTTGCAGCCCGAAGACGTGTATGTGTTCTCACCTCGCGGCGATATTTTCAAGTTTCCGGCGGGTGCAACCATCCTCGATTTTGCCTATCGTATCCACTCTAAAATTGGTAACACCTGCACAGGAGGCCGAATTAACAACAAGGCTGTGCCCATGCGCGAAAAACTTCACAGCGGCGACACCGTAGAAGTAGTGACGCAAGCCAGCCAGACACCGAAGCGCGACTGGCTGAATATCGCCACAACGACGAAGGCAAAAAGCAAAATTCGACTGGCCTTAAAGGAAACACAGGCCAAGGATTCGCTCTATGCCAAGGAAATGTTAGAGCGCCGTTTCAAGAACAAAAAGGTTGATATTGAAGAGAATATCATGGGCCATCTCATTAAGAAGATGGGCTTTAAGGAGGTGTCCGACTTCTATAAGCAGATTGCAGATGGCAAGCTCGACCCCAACGATGTAATTGCATCCTACCTCGACATGCGCGATCACCTGCAAAACAATAAGGATAAGGAGGCGCGCCCGGCCGAAGAATTCAACTTCGAAAACCGCGATGAGGAGATGCTTCGCGACAACGAAGACGTGCTCACCATTGACCAGAACCTCAAAGGTATCGACTATCAGCTCGCGCCTTGCTGCAATCCTATCTACGGCGATGCGATATTTGGGTTCGTAACTGTAAGCGGCGGGATAAAGATTCACCGATGTGATTGTCCGAACGCTGTTGAAATGAGGCGTCGCTTTGGTTACCGTATTGTGAAGGCACGATGGAGCGGAAAGGGACTGTCAAAGTATGCCATCACGCTCCGTATCATCGGTAACGACGACATTGGAGTGGTATCTAATATCACGAATATTATATCAAAGGACGAGAAAATCGTCATGCGTTCTATCAATATTGACTCGCATGACGGTCTGTTTTCAGGCAATCTGACCATACAAATCGAAGATACCGCACGTCTTCAAGCCCTTATCAAAAAGCTCAGAGGGGTGAAAGGGGTGAAGCAGATTGAAAGAATTTAAACCACATAACTGTAAAAAGTGCCGCGACCAACGATGTTGATTGCGGCACTTTTTTATATCGTCAATAATCTGTGACAGGCTAAACCTGATGATAAAATTCGCTGAAAGGCAGGCGATAACGCTCTCCACGTACACCCTCGGGCACGCGAACACCACACGTTATCACCATGTTGATGCCACAATCATAAGGCAAACCAAGTGCCTTTTTGACAAGCCGGCTGTCGAATCCTTCCAGCGGACACGTGTCATAACCCTGTTCACTCATGGCGAGCATGAAAGTTTGGGCGGCCAATGCACAGCTTTTGTGAACCGATACACGTACATCTGCCTCAGTAACCTGACGCGTAACGGGACGGAAAAGGCCTGCCGACTGCATGAACAGCTTGCGCAAAATACCAAACAAACCAAAGAAACGTGAATATTCAAACGGCACAAGTTTCTCATAATATGCCTTCTGAAGGGCTATGCGATGGGCCTTTTTCTTCTCCGGACTGTTCATATTTACCTCGTCAATATTGGCTTTCAACACCTCGCGGGCATGCTTACGGTATTTATCCTGCCGTGTAACAAATACCACAATCTGCTGTGCCGACCGTGCACTTCCCTGCCCAAGGCATGCCGTTGCCAACGCTTTCAGCGTGTCTTCTGACGTAACATGCCAGGCTTCCCAAAGCTGAAGGTTGGAACTTGTCGGTGCAAGCGTAGCCAGACGAAGACACTCTCGTACGCGATCATCGTCGAGTTTCTGCTGCGAATCATACTTTCTTACTGCGCGACGGTGTTCTAAAATCTCTCGTAAAGTCATGTCATTATCTTGTTATACAAATGTAACTTGTTTCCGATTACAAAATTACGTTTTTGACAGTTCATCACGGTTCAACCTACATACAAAAAAGGTTAAACCTGCCGTACAGTCCTGTATTTCTGACATATTTCGATTACCTTTGCATATATACATTTGAAAGGCAGTGCCTTTCCTGTGTAACCGGTTTATAATTCTATGTTGAAGAACCTGCGAAGACGACATCTCTATGCATGGATTCTGCTGGGCGTTTTCCTGCCCATGCTCGTCATGGCTTCCGTACATGTGCATACAGCGTACGAAGAGACAGCAGTATCGTGTCCCGATTGTGTTCATCATGTTCATCATGACGGGCATCTTTCGTCGACCATGCTTAGCATAGACCATTGTGTTCTTTGCCATTTCCTTGCCTTCAACTATCTTCAGGCAGCTCAGTTTGTTGCCGTTTTCCTTACCGCTTTGCCTGCTTTCGGCCTGTGTTATGCGCCGAACAAGTTGCACAGCATGCAGCAAAGGATACTGGTTCCGCGCGGACCGCCTGCTGCCCTACCGCTTTTTTCCTGATATATTATTAAAGGTTTATGGTATCTGTACGCTGGCTCTGTTATACGGGCAGGCTGTATTATACCTTTACCTATGATGTGTATCAGGGCAAAAAAACACCCCGTTTCCCTGTTTTACTTATTGATTTTAAATAGAAAAATTTCCATGAACAAGATATTTTCTATCCTGCTTGCCATGTTTGTATGTTTAAATCTGGCTGCAGTTCCGGTGGCAAATGCCACTCCTGGCACCCTGACGGGTAAGGTTACTGACCATAATGACGGCTCGCCGCTTGTGGGAGCTACCGTTTATTTGCCCGAACTTAACGTAGGTGTTACCACTAATGCCGACGGCATTTATACGCTAACCTCGCTCCCTCAGAAGGAAGTGAAGGTTGAAGTAAGCTATCTTGGGCACCGCTCGGTTACGCGAACGGTCGATCTTGCCAAAACAACTACTCTCGATTTTGTGCTGAACGAGCAGAACGCACAGCTGGGAGAGGTTGTTGTTACCGGGCTTACGGGCAAGGCTTTGATGAAGGATTCGCCCACGCCTGTGTCGGTAGTCAACTCAGCTTACCTCCAGTCGCACACATCAACCAACGTAATTGATGCCCTCAGTACACAGCCGGGAATGGCACAAATCACCACCGGCGGCGGCATTTCCAAGCCTGTTATCCGAGGCTTGGGCTTTAACAGGGTTGTCGTTGTCAACGATGGCGTGCGCCAGGAAGGCAACCAATGGGGCAGCGAACACGGCATAGAGGTCGACCCGCAAAGCGTATCGTCGGCCGAAATCATTAAGGGTCCGGCCTCGTTAATGTATGGATCTGATGCCATGGCCGGTGTAGTTCTGTTTCGTGGCGACCCTGTTGCCGGACAAAATACGGTGAAAGCCGATGCCGCTACCGAGTATCAGACGAACAATGGACTATTTGGTTACACTGCCCATGTGAAAGGAAACCAGGACGGTTTCGTCTGGAACGCACGATGGTCAGACAAGATGGCGCATGCCTATAAGAACCCAATCGACAACTATGTCATCGGTTCGCAGTTTCGTGAACGGGCTGCACAGGGCATGATTGGCCTTAACCGCAGCTGGGGTTACAGCCATATTACAGGCAGTTACTACCATTTAACGCCCGGCATGATGGAGGGCGAGCGCGGATACAGCCATCGTTATGGCAAGGAGTTGCCGTTCCAGGAGGTACACCATTACAAGGTTATTTCGAACAATGCCTTCTATTTAGGCGGCGGCACACTGATGGCAACGCTCGCCTATCAGCAAAATCGCAGGCAGGAATTTGAGGAGAGTGCCGATACGGCAGGCCTCGATTTTATGCTGCATACCATCAACTACGATATTAAATATCAGCTGCCTTCCATAGGTCCGTGGAAATTTGCTACGGGCGTTGGCGGCATGTGGCAACGCTCACTTAACAAGGGAGAGGAGTTCCTTATACCGGCATACCAGCTCTTTGACGCCGGTATCTTCGCCACTGCAAGCCGTCATGTAGGCAAGTTTGCGCTCAGCGGAGGCTTACGTTATGACCATCGTCATTTGCACAGTTTTGCGTTAGCGGGCCACTTCGACGCTTTTAAGCGTAACTTCTCAGCCCTTACAGGAAGCGTGGGTGCGGTGTATGCGCTGAAGGATAACATGAATCTCCGACTGAATTTATCGCGTGGTTTCCGCGCTCCTAACCTTGGAGAGCTTGGCTCTAACGGCGTACACGAAGGCACAACAGCCTACGAACTGGGTAACCACGAGCTGAAACCCGAGTTCAGTTGGCAAATAGACGCGGGATGGGACTTCTCTTCTCCTGTTGTCAATGCACAGGTTTCGCTCTTCTCCAACTTCATCGACAACTATATTTTCATTGAGAAACTGGCCGGCGTTATTACTGACGGACACGAAACCTACCGCTATACACAGGGCAATGCAAGGTTGATGGGCGGCGAAATTTCGGTCGACTTGCATCCCGTTGAGCGTCTGCACTTCGAAAATTCGTTCTCATATGTCAACAGCATTCAGCTGCACCAGCCTGCCGATCGCAAGTATCTGCCCTTCACTCCAGCCCCACGATGGAACGCCGATGTGCGCTACGACTTTATACGTGACGGCCGTACGTTCAACAATTTATTTGCTGCCGTGGGCGTTGAAACCAACTTAAGGCAGAACCATTTCTACGGTTACAACGATACTGAAACGGCTACACCTTCGTACACACTGGTTAACCTCTCGGCAGGTACCGACATACGCGTGCACAATCGCCGGTTGATGAGCCTGCACATCATGTGCAATAACCTCTTCAACCGTGCTTATCAGAGCCACCTTAACCGTCTGAAATATGTCGAGGCTACACCGGCAAACGGTCATCCGGGGCTATACAACATGGGACGGAACATTGGCTTTAAGCTGAACTTTTACATTCTTTAAATACACCAAAACCAAAACTAAACTGACGGAAGGCGGGAGCAGCGGCTCTCGCCTTTTTGCATGATATACTTGCCTTTACAGAATTAAATATATATCTTTGCCACACAATCGGAAACCTGTAAAACAGAAAACAACAACTTATGCTATTGAAAAGAATTGTAAATTGCATGCTTCTTTTTGTCGCCCTTGCATGCACGACACTGGCCCAGAACACCGCCGACTATTACAAAAAACGTGAGATCATGATACCCATGCGCGACGGAACGCGCCTCTACACCGCCATTTACGAACCCCTGAACCATAAGGGCAGCAGCCCCATTCTGATGGCACGCACCCCCTATGGCTGCCGTCCCTACGGCAAAGATATGGCTAACCTCTTTACCGCAAGCCTGGCTCATTATGCCCGCGAGGGTTATATTTTTGTGTTTCAGGACGTAAGAGGCACGTCGATGAGCGAGGGAACGTACGAAAATATACGTCCCGTAGTGCTTAAAAAAGGACAGAAGGCCAACGACGTTACCGACAGCTACGATACCGTCGACTGGCTATTGCACCATACCCGCAACAACGGGCGCGTAGGTGTTCACGGCAATTCGTATCTTGGTTTCTACACGCTCGTGGCCGCTTTATCGCGCCATCCGGCTATCAAGGCGGTGTGCCCGCAGGCTCCCGTGGGCGATTGGATGATGGGAGATGACATTCATCATAACGGTGCACTGATGCTAACCGATGCCTGGTCGTTCATGACAGGCTTCGGACGCTTGCGCAAAGCTCCTGCCGAAAGCATGCCACCCAAACCCGATTACTACAACGGCGACGACTATTCGTTCTTTCTCAACGCCCTTCCTCTGGCTAATTTGACACGCCTCCAGCGCGACAGCATACCCTTCTGGCACCAGTTTATGCAACACCCTGCGTACGACAGCTGGTGGAAGGAGCGCACACCCATACCCCATTACAAGCATTTACGCTGCGCCGTAATGGTGGCAGGCGGATGGTTTGATGCCGAAGACCTGTATGGAACGCTGAATACCTACCGGCAGCTTACGCGCACCATGCGTGCCGACAGCCTTTTTCTCATCATGGGGCCGTGGAGGCATGGAGGATGGAACAGCGAAAAAAACAACAGCCTGGGCGACATTACCTTCTCGAAAGACAATCTCAACGAAGTATTCCGTACAGCCGAAAATGCGTTCTTCGACCATTATCTCTCCGACCGGAAACTACCTGACGGCATGCCCCATGCAAAAGTATTCTTCACGGGTGAGAACCGTTGGACCGACCTTTCACGCTGGCCTCTTGGCGACACAACGCCCCATACGCTTTACCTTACCGGCGGCGGCCTGCTCTCATCACGCCTGCCCGACGACAATGCTACGCCGTCAACCTACACCTCCAACCCTGCACGTCCCGTACCTTACAATGCAAATGCCTGGCACAAGCGCAAGGCCGAATACATGGTTGCCGACCAGCGCTTTGCATCTTACCGTCCTGATGTGCTGACATACAGCACGCCCGTGCTCGACAAAGCCCTCACCGTAGCAGGCCCTGTAAAGGTAAAACTATGGGCGGCAACAACGTCGACCGATGCCGATTTTATTGTGAAACTGATTGACGTACAGCCCGATTCGTCACGGCTCGCAGGCTATCAGATGCTGGTTCGCTTCGATGTGCTGCGCGCCCGATTCCGCAACAGTATGGAAAAGCCGTCGCCCCTTGTACCGGGAAAAGCCGAAGGGATGATGCTGGAGCTTAACGACATAGCACACACTTTTATGCCGGGACACCGCCTTATGGTTCAGGTGCAAAGCTCATGCTTCCCGCTTATTGACCTGAATCCGCAGAAATTCGTCGATATTTACCATTGTACGAAAGCCGATTTTCAGAAGGCCGACATCACCATCCTGCAAGACCGCATGCACCCCTCCTGCATTATTCTGCCAGTCATAAACCGTACGGCTGTTCAATAAACAACACCGGGCAGCACGCTATACACCATACTGCCCTGCACTTTACGGCACCGGCTGAACACAATACCGGCGGCCATACAACAAGAAAAGGGACGAAACCGGAAACCCCGGCATCGTCCCTTTTTTGCTTATATTAAATAAAACTAATTTCTGCTTTCTCCAAATCTCGCATTAGCGAGCCATTCTGTCCATAGTAATAGCTACTGCTGAAACTGCGAGAAACACGATTGCTGTTATTGAAACAAATGTCATGATAGTCATAATTCTTTCCTTTCTTTTTTATTGTTTGTCTATAATCTGAGAACCACCCCTTGTGGTCTCGTTGTCATGCCGCCGAAGCGGTTGTTATCCTTAAATACTGTTTTTTTCTCTTTTGACGATGCAAAGGTATGAAGAAAAACTGTGTGCGCACACAAAAACAGTCAAAATACGCCTGGAAACGGCTTTTAATTGATTATTGTCAAACAGTTTGACACAAATCAACCGCTCTGGTTGATTTATATCAACGTGCTGAAAGCAAGTATATTACATCGTTATATGGTTTACGTTACAGGCTGTACGTTATGCCTTTTCGTGCTAAATGTCATGGTTCGGCGACCGTCAGCAACGCTGTTGACGGCCGTCATACGCATCATGCGGCGGCTGCCGTACGTGCTGCTGGCGGCCGCCGAACCCTGAACTCTACATCACAAACACATACCCTCTATGGCAAAAACCAAGGAACGTAAGCCGCTTATGGTACAGCCCATACAGCATAGTTCACAGCCGTCAAACAGCCGCTGCGGGGCCGCTGCATCGTTTTTTGCGCCTTACACCCTAATAATATAAGAAAAAAAACATAGGTTTAACGGATAATTTATATCTTTGTCAGAGAATATGATTTCGAAAAAAACACTTACTGACATCATGAAGGTGGCCCTGTCGCTGTTGCTGGGCGGTGCCATACTATACTGGATGTATCGCGATTTCGACTTTCGCCACATCCGTCGTATACTGCTTCATGAGATGAACTGGTGGTGGATGCTGCTCTCTTTCCCTTTTGGCATTCTGGCCCAGGCCTTCAGAGGGTGGCGGTGGAAACAGTCGTTAGAACCCGTTGACGAGCATCCGCGCACATCGGTAGCGGTAAATTCCATCTTCCTTTCATATGCGGTAAGCCTGGTTGTGCCCCGTATGGGCGAGTTTGCACGCTGTGGTGTGCTGAAGAGATGGGACGGCGTGTCGTTCACAAAGGCCATAGGGACAGTGGTTACTGAGCGTGCCATCGACTCGTTGCTGGTGTTGCTGATAGCCGTGCTCACCTTTCTGATGCAGTTTAAAGCCTTTGATACCTTCTTCCAGACAACGGGAACACGCATCGACGAAATAGTAAACGGCTTTTCGTCGGCAGGCTGGATAGTAACCTTTGTGTGTGCAGCAGCCATCGTTGTGCTTGTTATGGTGCTGGCCCGCAAGATGAGTGTGTTCAACAAGGTGAAGGAAATGTTCCAGGGTCTTTGGCTGGGCGTCATGTCGGTAAGGCATGTTCGCAACGCCCCGCTGTATATTTTCTACACCCTTGCCATCTGGGGGTGCTACTTTCTGCACTACTATCTTACGTTCTTTTGCTTCAGCGCCACAGCCCATTTAGGTTTTGCGTGTGCCGTGGTAAGCTTTATTGTGGGTTCGATAGCGGTTATCGTGCCTACCCCCAACGGCGCCGGGCCGTGGCATTTTGCCGTAAAAACCATGCTTACACTGTATGGAGTGGCGGCTACCGACGCGCTTTACTTTGTGCTTATTGTACATTCAGTGCAAACGCTGCTGGTGGTAGCCCTGGGCGTTTATGCCTGGATAGCCCTCAATTTTACACCGAAGCACAAAGCAAAAACAACAGTAAACAACAATTAGTAACCTATAATATAATAAACTATGAGTGAGATTGCCAATTTGAAACCGGCTGCCCTGTGGCGCAATTTTGATGCACTGACACAAGTTCCACGTCCGTCAGGACACTCGGAGAAAGTGCAGAAGTTCCTGCTCGACTTTGCCAAAGAGGCAGGCGTAGAGGCTTTTGTTGACCCTGCGGGGAACGTAATTATGCGCAAGCCCGCCACAAAGGGCTATGAAAACCGCAAGACAGTGGTGCTCCAGGCACACATGGACATGGTGCCTCAAAAGGCTCCTGACAGCAAGCATAACTTTGAAACCGACCCCATTGAAACCTATATCGAAGACGGATGGGTACATGCACGCGGCACCACACTGGGCTCGGACGACGGCATTGGCGTTGCAGCCATCATGGGAATTATGGAGAGCCGCGACCTGAAACACGGCCCGTTAGAGGCACTTATCACCCGCGATGAGGAAACAGGCATGTATGGAGCCAACGAGTTGCCGGCAGGAGAGCTGCACAGCGACATCCTGATGAACCTCGATTCGGAGCTTTGGGGCAAGTTCGTTATTGGCTCAGCAGGCGGTATCGACATCACGGCTTCGCTCGAATATCAGGAGGTAGACAATAACTTTGAGGCAGCAGCGAGGGTAACTCTCAAAGGTTTGAGGGGCGGACACTCGGGTCTTGAGATTAACGAAGGCCGCGCAAACGCCAACAAAGAAATGGTAAGGCTCGTGAGAAAAGCCGTTGCAGAGCTTGGCGCAAGGCTGGCAAGCTGGCAGGGTGGCAACATGAGAAACGCCATTCCGTTTAAGGCAGAGGTGGTGCTGGTGCTTGACAAGGACAAGGTTGACGACCTGAAGGCAATGGTTGAACAGCAGCGTCTGATGATTGAAGACGAGTATAAGACGATAGAAAAGAACGTAGAGTTCTTTGTTGAAGAGGCTGAAAAGCCTGCCATGCTGCCGCCGGAGGAAATTCAGGACAATCTTATCGATGCCATTTATGCCTGCCATAACGGCGTGTTGCGCATGATACCCGTGAAGCCCGATGTAGTAGAAACCTCGTCGAATCTGGCCATTATCAGCATAGAAAACGGTAAGGCGGCATTTAAGATTCTGGCGCGATCGAGCCGCGAAGACATGAAAATGTACATTGCCGAACAGCTGCAAAGCTGCTTCAATATGGCAGGCATGAAGGTTGAGCTGAGCGGAAGTTACGGCGGATGGGACCCGAATCCCGACAGCGAAATACTGCGATTGTTGCAGAAAGTGTATAAAGAGCAGAACGGTAACGATGCCGTTGTGCAGGTAGACCATGCAGGACTGGAGTGCTCGGTGATATTAAGCAAGTATCCTAACCTCGATGTGGTAAGCCTTGGACCTACGCTTCTAAGCCCCCATACAACAAGCGAGCGTTTCGAAATAGCCACGGCCGAACCGTTCTGGAGGCTGCTTACACAGGTGTTAGAGGAAATACCCGTGAAATAATACACCTTATTATATAACCTGTTACAGGATATTATATAACTCATCACAGGAGAGAGGATGCTGTATGCAGAGGAAACGCCGACGCGATGCCGGCAGACTTCAGGACACACAGCATACTCTTTCCTGTTGTTTTATTTCGTACACGAAACACGTGACAAATTGATTGACTTAGGCCTATAATAACCTACTAATTGCCTATTTTACATAAAATTGCTTGCCAAAAAGAAATTTTAAACGTAACTTTGCATGCTAATTAGGATAAACAGCGGCTGTTGGTCCGCACAAGGCTGATTCAATATCTATATCTCAGCAGAAACATTATCAAATATGAAAGCTCTTAAAAGAACACCCTTTCGTCGTTCTATCATAACATCGGTGCTTGCCTTCAGTATGCTTGCCGGAGGCATCTGCACCTATGCAAGCAATACAGAAGCCGGCATTTTCGGACTTTTCCAATCGAAAAAGAAAAAAGCGGGCCCGCCTCCTGCCTCTCCCTACAAGCGCCTTACTGGGCGCGATTCGGTAGTTATGGCTGGTGTGATGAACGTTATACAAAAGGGAGACACGTTCTATCTGGAACTTCCGGTGAAGTATTTGAGCCGTCCTTTCCTGGTTAGCAATAAGCTTCAGCGCGTCCCCAAGGAGTTAAACGAGGCCGGTGTCAACAAGGGCATTAACTATGAAAACCAGTTAATACGCTTCGAATGGGACAAACCTGGGAAGCGTCTCATGATAAGACAGCAGAGAACAACGCCCGAAGCGCCAAAGGGATCGGCCCTGGAGCGGTCGGTTAACGACAATTACATTGACCCGTTAATCGCTGCACTGAAGATTGAACAGGTAGCAAAGGACTCGTCTACTATAATAATTAAGGTGAATAACCTGTTCAACGGGCAGCGCAATTGCCTGAACGACGTGTTCAATTTAATCAATATCGGTACGTCGCCCGACAGCGAACTGTCGCGCATTCTGTCGATGAAGGCATTCGACAACAGTGTGGTAGCCACATCAGAACTGACTACTGTGGTGCACGAAGGCCAGTCGAAGGTAAATGTTTCCGTAGTTGTTTCATCCTCAATCACGCTGCTTCCTGAACAGGAAATGGCGCGCAGGCAGGAAGACTGGCGTGTAGGCTATTTTACAACATCGCGTACACAGTTTGACGATCAGCAACAACAGGTAAGGAATACCAACTATATTACGCGGTGGCGACTGGTGCCACGCGATACCGTTGCATACATGAGGGGTGAGCTTGTTGAGCCGGTTAAGCCTATTGTATTTTATATCGACCAGGCTGTTCCTGCACATTTGCGCCCCTATATTAAAAGAGGTATAACCGATTGGAACAGTGCTTTCGAGCAGGCAGGCTTTAAAAACGCCATACAGGTGCGCGATTTTACCGACAGTTTAGAGCACGATGGCGACGACATGAAATACTCATTGCTGACCTATGACGCATCAGAAAAGGCCAACGCTATGGGGCCATCGGTACTCGATCCTCGCACAGGCGAGATACTTGAAGCCGATATTATATGGTGGCATAACGTGCAATCGCTCATACGTGAGTGGATAATGGTTCAGACAGCAGCCACTGATCCACGGGCGCGCACGCTTAATTTGCCCGACGAACTCATCGGCGACGCCGTTCGGTTTGTGGCCTGTCATGAGGTGGGACACTCGTTAGGTTTGCGCCATAACATGATAGCCTCGGCAGCTTACCCCACTGATTCGCTGCGCTCGCGCACGTTTACCGACCGCGTTGGCGGCACATCGGCGTCGATTATGGACTATGCACGCTTCAACTATATTGCACAACCGGGCGACGGCGTGCGCGTAATGAGTCCCCATATTGGCGCTTACGACAGGATGGCTATTGAATGGGGCTACCGCTGGTACCCCGCAGGGACCGACGAACGCAAGAAGCTTGACGACTACCTCAGGGCGCACAGTGGCAAAGAATACCGTTACAGCGAGGCACAACCACAACGTTCAGCCGTTGACCCGCGCGCGTTAAGCGAAGACCTTGGCGACGATGCGATGAAGTCGGCACGGTATGGAATTGCCAACTTAAAACGCATTATGCCGCACATTATAGAATGGACACGCAACGGCGATCCGGCGCAAACGTACGACCAGGCTTCCGATTATTACTCGGGAATCATCTCACAATGGCGCCTTTTCCTGTACCATGTTCTGGCCAATGTGGGCGGCATTTATCTTGAACGCTCAACTATTGACGAGAACAAACCAGCGTATACCTTCGTTGAAAAGAGTCGTCAGAAGGATGCCGTACAGTTTCTTCTTGACGAGGTGCTGACCTATCCGCACTGGCTTTTCGATGCTCCGGTTTCACAAAAAGTGCTTATTCTGCGCTCAACACCGAATGGAATGGAAGAACAAGAGCTTGCCTATCTGTTGCGAAATCAGCAGAATTACATTCTCTGGGACCTGTTAGACAACACCCGTTTAATCAGAATGTACGAGAATGAAATGCGTAATGGCAAGGCAGCCTTTACGGCAACCGAGATGATGGACATGCTGCACAAGCACATCTTCCGTACCACATTAAGCGGGAAAAATCCCGATGTAATGGAGCGAAGCTTGCAGAAAAGCTTTGTCGATGCGCTCATAACCGCTGCCAATAGCGGCGAAGGGGTAAAGATTAACAAGCGACTTAATGCGTCGTCGCTGTCGAGCGGGCAACGCACTATCGAGTTTACCAGCTCACAAGTAACGCGTAACAGCGATGCCTTGAGCCTGAAACGTGGCGAACTTTTGCGTATACAGCAACTGCTGAAAGCACGCCGGGGTTCCGCTTCTCTTGATGCAAGAATGCACTATGACGACATTCTGCTGCGAATAAAAACGGCTTTAGACCGTGAATAACAAACATTATCACATCACTCACACATCCTACAACAGATGAAAAGGTTACTTTCATACCTCCTCTTTCTGATATGCTGCCAACAGCTTGCAGCGCAGGACAGAACTATAACAGGCAAGGTTTTAGACGGGAGTCTGCCAGACGAGCCGCTTATCGGTGCAACAATCGCCATTGGAGATGACAAGCTTCAGAACGGCACCGTGACCGATTATAATGGCGATTTCACCCTTAAAGTTCCACAAAACACCAAGGTTCTTACCGTGCGTTACCTTGGATACGAGAACGGTAAGATAACACTTGTTGACGGAACCGACCATTATGTGGTGACGTTAAAATCGGCATCCCACTCCATTAAGGAAGTGGTGGTGACGGGCTACCAGAAGATTGACCGCCGCAAACTGACGGCATCGGTGTCACAACTCAACATATCCGACGAATCAGTAGGTGCTGTTAAGAACATCGATCAGGCGTTAGGGGGCCAGATTGCCGGTCTTACTACTCTCCCTTCTACGGGCGCACCGGGTGCTCCTGTAAAGATAAGGATTCGCGGAACAGCCTCTATTAACGGCACACAAGAACCGTTATGGGTGCTCGATGGCATCCCATTGGAGGGCACAGACATTCCTAATGTGGACAACTTAAACGATGTAAACGACATCTATCAGACCTCAATTGCAGGACTAAACCCCTCTGATATTGACAACATTACGGTATTGAAGGATGCCGCTGCCACCGCTATCTACGGTGCTCGTGCGGCTAATGGCGTTATTGTTATTACGACAAAGAAAGGCAAGGAGAGCCGTCCTATTGTCAACTTTAATACGCGACTGACATTCAGTCCCAAAGTAAACATCGACCGTTTAAATCTGCTTAACGCCAACGAAAAGGTTGATTTGGAGCTTGACCTTTTAGCAAGCAACTACGATTACCGTCAGCATAAGGGCGGCGTTGCCAATATCTTAGACCAGCTTAACGAGTTTAATGCTTTCAAAGCAGGCGGCTGGAGTGCGCTCTCTTCAACAGCACAGCAGCAGATTAACGACCTGCGCTCAATTAATACTGACTGGAATGACATCCTCTTCCGCAACGTTTTCAACCAGGAGTACAACGCATCGGTTGCAGGAGGTGGCGAAAAAGCCAGCTACTATGCGTCGGCAGGCTACTACGACGAGCAGGGAATTGTAAAGGGAGTAGAGAACAACCGATACAACTTTACGCTGAAAGGGACGTTTAAAATCAACAAAAAGCTCACACTCGGTGCAAGCGTTTTTGCCAACCAGCGCAAGCAAACCAGCTTCCTTACTGATACAGGAGGGTTTACCAATCCTGTTTATTACTCGCGCGAAGCCAACCCTTATTTCCAGCCCTTTAAGACCGACGGCAGCTACAATTACGATACAAACGTGCAGGGACGTGAAAGCAGTGCCCCCGACTTTAACATCTTTGAGGAGCGCGCCAACACCTCAAAGCGCCGCCGTGACTATTCTATAATGACCATCATTGATGCTGAATATAAGCTCAACAGCGATTTTAAGCTCACGTCTCAGTTTGGTTATCAGTTTGACAATTACAGCTTACGCCGTTATCAGGGCGGCGACAGCTACGCCATGCGCAAGGAAAAAGAGTATGCCACTTACATGACATCGGGCGGCGTTCAGCAAACCATCTTCCCCGAAGGAGGCGCACTTCGCACCACCGATTCGTACAGAAGGCAGTGGCTTTGGAAGGCAATGGCCGAGTATAATCATCGATTTGCCAAGTACCATGACGTTGAATTGATGCTGGGAACTGAGGTACGTCACAACACCACACAGTCGACATCATCGGTGGCTTACGGCTTTGACGCCCGCACATTAACCACCAAACCCGTTGTCTTTCCGTCGCAAAGCATCGCCGAACGCTATCCGCTTCATCAGGAAACCAACCTTGAAAACGCTTACGTTAGCTGGTATGCCACAGGTTCATATACCTATCATTACCGCTACACACTGGGCGCAAGTGTGCGCTTCGACGGCAGCGACGTGTTCGGAGTAGCCAAAAAATACCGCTACTTACCGTTGTATTCGGTAAGCGGATTGTGGCGTGTTTCAGAGGAGAAATGGATGCAACCGCTCACCTGGATCAACGATTTGCGCCTGCGTGCATCGTATGGTTTGCAGGGAAACATTGACAAAACCACCTCTCCTTACCTCATTGGTGTCATCGACAAAGCCTCTATTCTTGGCAAGAGCGAAACTGTTATTGCAGCCGAAACGGCACCAAACCCCAATCTGAAATGGGAGAAAACATCAAATGTAAACCTCGGTATTGAGGCTGCTTTCTTCAACAGCCGTATCCATTTCAGCCTTGATTACTATCACCGTAAAAGCTCCGACCTCATCGGTATACGCATGCTTCCACTCGAAACGGGCTTTGCATCAACTACCATTAACTGGGCAAGCATGAAGAACGACGGATGGGAACTGTCGCTCAATACGCGCAACATCGTTACGAAAAACTTCACATGGTCAACCCATTTAAATTTGGGTTTCAACACCAATAAGATATTAAACGAGAGCGTTGCGCAAAATTCGACCTATCCAAGCCGTCAGGGTTATCCCGTGGGTGCGCTGTTTGCCTACCGCACTGCCGGGCTTGATGCCGACGGATACCCCTTGTTTGTGGCTGCCGACGGGTCGAAAACATCGGCCGCCAACTTCCTTAAACTCAACCGTTATGGTGCCAGCCAGCTCACGGCCGAACAACAACGTGCACAGTATGCTTACATGGGCAGCACCGATCCCAAGTGTTCAGGCGGACTGATTAACTCGTTCGAGTATCACAATTGGGAGTTAGGCGTCAACTTTATGTTCAATCTTGGCATGAAGGTTCGCGTACAGCCGTCCTACTCGCCCGCTTATTTCGACCGTGGATTAAACACCAATCACGACATCCTTAACCGCTGGACATCAGCCAATACCGACGGAAAGTATGCCGCCCTGATGGTGTCAACGCCCGCACGTCTGGCCGAATACACGCGCTTTGCCGAATATAATACATACAGCATGCTTGATATATGGGTACGAAACAGCAGCTATGCCCGCATGCAAAGTTTGCGTTTAGGCTACAAGCTGCCCAAGAAATGGCTGTCGAAATTCGGCATCAGCAGTGCATCATTAAGCCTCGAAGGGCGCAACCTGCTGGTTATCGCCAACAACTACGACAACTATCTCGACCCCGAAACCATGGGTAATCCCTTTGCCCAACCGGTGGCAAAGAGCTATATTTTTGGTTTGAACGTCAACTTCTGATACCCGTAACACCTCTTAATTTTATGCAGAATATGAAATTAAACATATTATCACGCCGTCGCAAAGCATGCTTTGTACAGCTTTGCGGCCTCGTTTTGGCAACGTTGTTATTTGCTTCGTGCAACGACTTTCTCGACATAACACCTACCGGCCGCATCATAGCCAGGACGGGGGAAGAGTATAGAGAGCTGCTCACATACGAGTATAAGTACTTCCCTTCCGACCGTGCCCTTACTACCGTACGAAGCGATGAAATGACAATGATGCCGGGGTTCACCTCCGATCTTGATTATTCGACCTACTTCGACCTTTGGCGTTGGAACGACGATGCGCCGTCAACTACCACAACTTACTTTGGCTGGCGCCGGTATTACCATGCCATTTATATTGCCAATTACATTATAGAGCATAAGAATGACATCACAAACGCCTCGTCTGCTGATATAGAACAGCTCGTAGGCGAAAGCTATATGATGCGGGCCTACTGCCATTTTCTGCTGGCCAATCTGTATGCCGAACCCTACACTCACTGCAATCCTGACACCACGCGCGGCGTGCCGTTGATGCTGAAGGCCGATGTAAACGCCATACCGCGCAGCAGCAGTTTGAAGGACGTTTATGCACAGGTGCTGGCCGATATAACCGAAGCCGAGCAGCATCTTAACGTGCAAAGCTGGGAAACGGGGCTTAATTACAGGTTCAATACCGTTTCGGCAAAGTGTCTTCGCGCACGTGTTTGCCTGTACATGGGCAACTGGCAGGGTGCGCTCGACGCTTCAAAGGCCGTTATCCAGGCTCATCCTGACCTCGAAGATATGACGTCATCGAGCAGCGTTCTGCCCGATCGCTACGATTCAAAAGAGAGCATACAGGCGCTCGAAACCATGATGGACGGCAAGTATATACTGATTGGACGCCCGGCCCAGAGCCTTATATCGCTGTACCCTTCGGGCGACCAGCGCCGCACAAAGTTCTACCGTCGCATCACCTCAAGCACGTCAACCCTGCTCAAAGGCGGCAGCGAACAGTTTAACTGCACGTTCCGTTCGGCCGAGTTTTACCTTACGGCTGCCGAGGCTGCCGCCCGTCTGGGGCAGCGTTCAGTGGCCGAAGACTATCTCAAACAGCTGGCCATCAAGCGATATAACGCTACGGCATACGCTACATTTGTGGCTAATATGGCAACGCTTACCGACAATCAGCTGACAGATGAGATAGTAAACGAACGCACTCGTGAGCTGGCTTTCGAAGGGCACAGGTGGTATGACCTGCGCCGTACAACCATGCCCGCCCTTACAAAAAGCTATCAAAGCGACACCTTCCAGCTTAACACGGCCGACCGTCGCTATACCATGCGCTTCCCCACTGAGGCCGTTGAGGCAAACCCGGCAATAGAACAGTGGCCGTAATAAGAAACAATATTTACAATCATATTTAATTTTCACCTTTTTAAATAGTAAGAGTTATGAGAAAATTACTACTTGCTGCCGCCCTCATGGCGGTTACTACGCTCCAGGCACAGACGTGGAACGCACCGGCTTTATGGACAAAAAGCCTTACGCCTGTTGACAATGCCAACCAGCTTGGCGACACCCACACCGCCGTTGCAGCCAATGGTGACGTGTTCACGACGGGCACATACAACCAGAATATCACTTTCGGAGGCAAGGCAATTACCAACGACGACAACATCACATCGGCCTACGTGGCCAAATATAACGCTGACGGCTCTGAGGCATGGCTGGCCAAACTCAACGGCATGTCGGTTATTCGCACGCTCGATACCGACGCCGACGGCAACCTTTATGTAGCAGGATTGCTGGCCGACGAGGTAACATTCTATTCGGCCGATGGCAATAACCAGGTGGTTCATGGTGCGGCAGGCGTTACCGTTCCCACAACAACCTTTGTGGCAAAATACGACAAAAACGGCAACCTCAAGGCCTTACGTTCGGTATATCCCGTTGCCAATGCAGGCATTGTAGCCTCTGGTCTGTACTCTCCTGAGGCAGGCGACGTGCGCATTACTCCCGGCAAGCTGATGGTTTCTGACGGTAAGGTATACCTCTCGGCAACCTACACGGGCGACGTAACCCTCGACAACGTACAGTGGGAAGGCCGCTATCTCGACGTCTTCGGCTTTATGTATTCTGACGTTCCCGGCGTAGGCATTATGTCATTCAACGCTGCCGACCTTACCCATGCTACATCAGTTGCCAACCTTAAGATGAAAGACAACAAGGTTTCGTTGCAGCAAAATCCTGAATCGGTATGCTTTACCGTTGACGGCGGCACCGTTTATGCAGGCTTTGTGGGCAAGGGTACCGAAACGCTTACTACCCCCAATGGTGCCGAAGAGCTTACCATGCAGATGCCTGACGACGGTACAGGCAACGTTGAACACGCCTTTATTATGGCTAAAATCGACGCTGCGGCTACTACTTCCAAGGTATTTCACGTTGACATGCACGACAAAAGCTACGGCACCGACCGCGTAGGCGCCATGGCCGTAAGCGGTGGAAAACTGTATGTAGCAGGCACATTCTACAACAAACTGGGCTTCGACACAAGCAAAACATCGACTGGAAGCTCCGACATTTTTGCAGCAAGCCTCAACCCTGCCGACTTCAGCGTGAACTGGGCAGCCTGTGACGGCTACGACGAAGGCAATGCAACTCAGAACGAAGAGGCCTTTCATGCCATGCTTGTAAACGATGGAAAGCTGTTCATTGCAGGCGTAAACCGCAAGAAAGCCGATGCAACCACCAACCAGGCACTTACATATAACGTATCGGCAACAGGTGCTTTCACCACAGGCGACAACGTTGAGTATATATCACTGGCTGCTAATGCTGGCGGCGTAGTATCAACCATTACCAACAATGCTGCTACAACTACCGTTACTGCATACAAGCAAACGTCAACGGGCATTGGCGAAATCAAGACCGCTGCCACCGGCGACAACCGCGTTTACAACCTCAACGGTCAGTACATGGGCACGGGCAAAAAGCTGCCTCGCGGCATTTATGTTCAGAACGGAAAGAAGTTTGTTGTAAAATAAACTTCATCATTATACAACCTTACAAGGCCCTGGCTACCGTATGCAGCCAGGGCTTTTTTGTGCCACAGCGCGGCCGCAGGGGTGGTTCAGGGTCAGGATACTGCGGCATTAGCCCATAATGGAAGCAGAATGCCGGCGTATTGCTTTTTGCATAATGCTGGTATTGTTTTCAGATTGCGCCTGAAAGGTCATCGTGCGGCGGCCGTCAGCAGCGCGTACCACGGCCGCCACACAACAGGTGTGACAACCGTCATACAACAGGTGCGGCGGCCGCCGCACACTCAACAAACCGCCGTCATCCATCCAGCAACAGGCCGTAAAGGCTAATGCACAACGCCGCCGTCGCCATTCCATATCAGAATAAAGTATCCTGCCTGTCATCGCCAAATTGAAAAAACAAAAAACCATAGGCCAAAAAACAACCGAATAACTTGTAAAACACGCTTATTTTCTTTACTTTTGCATACGAAAAACCAATATTCACTTATCGTATGGACGATTATCACGCGGAGAGCAAAAGAAACGTACGTGAGGATTAATATCAAGGAGTTAATCCCCACAAAATGAATTAATAATGGAGATTAACAAGCATGAGAACATATTGGAATATTGACAAACAACTAAAGACCATTCCCGAGTGGCAGCCCAATTGCTGGATACAGGTAACCTGTCCTACCGATGATGACCAGCGTGAACTGGAAGAAAAATACCACATTCCCGATTACTTTTTAAGCGACATCAGCGATACCGATGAGCGCGCACGCTTCGAGTATGACGACGGATGGATGCTCATTATCCTGCGTATTCCCTACGTAAAGGAGATTAGAAGCCGTACACCCTACACCACAGTTCCCTTAGGTGTAATACACAAACGCGACGTAACCATTACCGTTTGTTATTACGAAACAAACGTAATGATCGATTTTGTAAGCTTTTATCAGAAGCGCGGCGGAGGCTTTACCGATTATGTTGACATGACATTCCGCCTGTTTCTGTCGGCTGCCGTGTGGTACCTGAAACGCCTGAAGCAAATCAATACGCTCATAGAGAAGGCCAAACATAATCTGGACCACGAGGTAAACAACGAAAGTTTGATAGGACTTTCACGCCTGCAAGACTCGCTGACATACTTTATAACCTCCATCCGCGGCAACGAAAACCTGCTGCAAAAACTGAAGTTTAAGCTGCAGGTTGACGAATTGGATGCCGACCTTATTGAAGATGTGGGCATTGAAATGACGCAGGCTCGTGAGACAACAAACATATATTCGGACATCCTCGAGTCGACAATGGACACATATTCCAGCATTATCAACAACAACATGAACACGACCATGCGAACCCTTACCTCGCTGAACATTGTGCTCATGGCGCCTACACTCATATCGAGTATTTACGGAATGAACGTCATCAACGGCCTGGAGACATCGCGTTACGGATTTGTAATTTGTATAGCTATTTCAGTATTGGTGACAGGTGTAAGCTGGTGGATTCTGCGATACAAACGCCTCATTTAACAATTTACGAAACAAAAAAGTGTTGAAAATTCGTAAATAACAATCTTTTTGCTTAAGTTTGCAACTAATATCATTAAATAACGTGATGGCCTCGCTATGCCGATAAAGTTGTGTTTTTTCAGTATACAGGTCGCGAAAACTCTAATCATAAACTTAAAAAAGGAATGATGGACTCTCAAGAAAAGGCCCTGACACAGGACCATGTTAATGAAGAGCAGACTCCTGTTCAGGCTGCTGCACCAGTAGAAAAACCACAAGAGGCCCGGGCTGACGCCAAAGACGGCGAAGAATTGTTACAGCCTGAGAGCACAACAACGGAAGCTCCGGCCGACAAGAAGAGCGATCACAAAACCTATTCATCAAAGAAAGAGGTGCTCGAACGCATCAGAGAGATTGCCCATAACGAGGAAAATCCAGATAAAGAAGAGGTTGAACACCTTAAATCGGCATTCTATCGTCTGCACATTGCTGAGCGCGAAGAACAGCAAAAAGCCTATATCGAGGGAGGCGGCGACCCCGAAAAGTATCAGATTCGCCCCGATGACGAAGAAGAAGCATTTAAGGCTGAAATGCAGATAATAAAAGAAAAACGTGCAAAAGCCTTCAGAAAGCAGGAAGAAGAACGCGCCGAAAACCTGAAACGCAGGGAAGAAATCATTGAGAAAATAAAAAATATGGCCACCTCTCCTGAGGAGGCAAACAAATCGTTTAACGCCTTTAAGCAGCTGCAACAGGAATGGAAGGAGACGGGAGCTGTGTCTCCTGAGAAGGCAAACGAAACGTGGAAGACATACCAGCTTTACGTAGAGCAGTTCTACGACTTGCTGAACCTGAACCGCGAAGCACGCGAATACGACTTCAAAAAGAACCTCGAGCAGAAAACACACTTGTGTGAAGAGGCTGAAAAACTGGCTGAAGAAACGGATGTGGTAAGTGCTTTCCATCAGCTTCAAAAGCTGCATGAACAGTTCCGTGAGATTGGACCTGTGGCAAAAGACCTGCGCGACGAAATATGGGCACGCTTTAAAAATGCCAGCACGGTGATTAACAAGAAACACCAGCAGCATTTTGAAGAGCTACGTGCACGTGAGGAAGAAAACCTCAAAAAGAAAACAGAACTGTGCGAAAAGGCTGAAAATATCGTAAAGGAAGATATTAAAAACAGCGCCGACTGGGAGAAATTCTCGAAAGAAATCATCGCCATCCAGCAGGAATGGAAAACTATCGGTTTCGCCCCACAGAAGATGAACGTCAAAATTTTTGAGCGTTTCCGCGAGGCTTGCGACAATTTCTTCAATCGCAAAACAGAATATTATAAAGAGCTTAAAAAACGTCTGGCAGAGAATGCCGAGAAGAAACGCGTACTCGTTGAGAAAGCACAGGCTCTGGCTGATTCAACCGACTGGAAGGCAACAAGCGACAAACTTGTTGCATTACAAAAAGAATGGAGAACCATTGGCTCTGTACCCCGCAAGCTCGGTGACCGCCTTTGGGAAGACTTCCTGTCGGCATGCAACCACTTTTTTGAAGCTCGCAACGAGGCAAATGCTGGTTCACGCAACGAGGAACATGCCAATTTAGACAAGAAACGCGACATTATTGCACAGCTTAAAGCTTTGATAGACGAGGCCGGAGACGATGCACAGGCAAAGGTTCAGGCCTTGATGGAGCAGTACAATGCGGTGGGACATGTGCCCTATAAGGAAAAGGACAAGCTGTATAAAGAGTATCATGAGGTGCTCGATAAGGTGTACAACACGCTGCATATCAAACAAACGCGCCGTCGTTTAGACAATTTTAAGAACAACCTTAAGACCGTAGCGAAACGCGGTGACGCTGCCGTTGACAGTGAACGTACACGTTTAATGCGACGCTATGAACAGCTGAAGCAGGAGGTTACCACCTTTGAGACGAACCTCGGATTCCTGAATATCGCAAGCAAAAAAGGCAACAGCCTCGTAGAAGAGATGAACAGGAAGGTACAAAAATTAAAGGATGAGGTTCAGCTTACGTTTGATAAGATAAAGGCCATCGACCAGCAGGCCCGCGAAGAAGCCGGCAACGATGATAAAAATACGGAGAAATAATACGTGCTTATGGCTGAAGACCATTTAGACAGAGCACAGAAATTTCTCGACAGTCTGCAACGATTGGGCGAACAGCTCAAGGCAGCCGAAGACCGTCAGGGCTTTTATCTCGCACAGATGCTGAAATTAAAGCAGGCAGATAAAACCGACAGTGCTGAGTATCAGGAGCTGAATGAGAAGAGCCAGTCGTTGCAAGCACTCATCGATAAGTACCGTCCCGTTTACCTCGAACGTCTGGAAATGGTGAAGAATGTGCAGGCAACGGTGAGGAAACGCCGCATGAAGCGGAACTGAGCTTGCTGTGAAGCGGAGATAAAAATTGTGTGGAGCAGTGGCCAGTTTTCTGTGAAGCCGGGATGATGGTAAAGCAAAGTAAGCTCGTTGATATTGTAAAAGAAAGTCGATGATTCTGCAAAGCAGGTGTATGTACACTGCGAAACAACAGCAAAAGAGGCGTTAACCTGCGCAAACAAGGCAGGGCCTCTTACTTCATTCCTCAGCAAAGCAATGGTTAAGAAAGCATTAACCTGTGCAGAATACAGCCTGACAGACAACAGAATACAGCCTGACAGGCAGCAGAATACAACTTGACGGGCAGCAGAATACAACTTGACGGACAGCAGAATACTGAATATAAAGAATACCTTCTGGCAAAGGATAATATAAGAAAAGGGCAGGAAGTAACATGTTTATCAACATCATTTATTATCTTGCAGCCCTGAATGTGCTGACATTAATGGCGTTTATGGTCGACAAAATAAACGCCAGGATAAATGCACGACGCCTCTCTGAGCGTATATTGCTGGCGTTATCAGCAGCAGGTGGCTCCGCAGGCGCATTGATTTCCATATTTATTGTGCGCCACAAAAGCCGCAAGCCGCTGTTTCGTAAAGGTGTTCCCGTGATGTTTTTCATCCATATGATTATTCTGTGGCTGATTGAAACATACGCCAGTTAAAGCGAAAAAATCATTATATTTTGACAGAAATGCAAAACAATAAAGGCGAAAAAGCAATGCTTCTTCGCCTTTATTCATATCTCATTCTATCATTACCTCGGGTCGTCTAAATCCAAATATCGTCAATCCCACAATCTAATCTTCATCATAAAATCCTTAAAACCTCTCCCCTTTCATACTCTTTTCTTCTCTGCCCGCTCTTTCAATTCTTTATTTTTTTAATCTTTTAATTCTCCGCGAAGCCTTTTATTTTTTTACCTTTTTACTCTTTTACCCTTACCTTGCTCCTTTTAATTCTTTAATTTTTTAATCTTTTAATTCTTCTCAAAGTGCTGATAGTCCTTCACTCTGTGCCATGCACCACCCCACTTAAAACCGTGGGCAATGAACAAACGATACATAAGGTCGGCCTTTGTTATCTTATATGGGAAGGCAGCCGTGCGGTCAACATATTTCATTGCCGTTGCAGGCTGAACGGTAATCTTGCCTGATGGCGACCGGTGATAATAGGGATTGTAGAGCGTATTCACGTCAATGGCCTTGCCCGTAGCGTGTGCCGACAGTTTCTTTGAACCATTAACCCGACGGAAACAGAAGCTGCTGGTGTTATTGGCACGCATGGAACGCTCATCGTCGGCACCGAAATCGTCAATTAATCTGATGCTGTGAACAGGGTAATGATGATGGTAAAGTTCGCGGAAAATATCGATAAGGTCGGCAGCTATCGACTTATTGCACACCATTTCACCCAGCCGTGTCTGCCCGTCAATATCAACATGCAGTACCCTTACATACCTCAGATCCGACCGTTTTACCGTGCAACCCTTCGGGAAAGAGACGCCATCCATACGCGCAAACACCGCATCGGGAATAACTTCCTGGGTAAAACACCGCTTCTCACCATAGCTTTTTACCGACTCTGCCGACACAACCGTACCAGCCCGCCATGCTTTTAACAACTGCAAATCGTGTGCAACGTTCTGCGCTCTCGCCTCTAAACCGACAGCAAACAAGAGCCAGGCTACGAAAAGACCCGTTATTTTACAGCAAAATCCTGTCTGTTTCAAACCCGGACGATGCAGCAATGCCACGAAAAAAATGCTTACGGCGTATCGGAAATTCCTCATCATCGTATGCTTGGAAAGAAACAAATGCGTTGCATTATCAGAACTGGAAGTAGATAAATGGCTGAATATTGCTGCTCTTTACCTGAATAACGATATACACAACCAGCGTTAAGAGCACAGCCAAAACAACCACATTGCTCTTCTGCAACAGCCTTACGGCCCGGTTTTGCCAGCTGTCGGGCACAAAGTGGGTAACGTAACCCAGCAGCACAAAGCCCAGCACATACTTGTATCCGGCCAGTACCTGCGGTATCAGTTCGGCGTGGAAGTTCGTAAAAATTTGCGTCAGCATCGTTCCTACACCCGCAAAAGTAGCGTTCCTGAAGAAGAGCCAGGTAAAGCATACAAAGTGAAACGTCAGCAAAACAGCCCCTGCACGCCGCCACCCGTGGGAACGATAGTGACGCTCGCGGTGCAGAATCTCCGTGCGATAATACTTATGTGCAACCAGTCCGAGCCCGTGAATACCACCCCATACTACAAAGTTAAAGCTGGCACCATGCCACAGTCCGCCAAGCAACATGGTGATTGTGAGGTTAATGTATTGCCTTATCTTGCCCTTTCGGTTGCCTCCAAGCGAGATGTAAATGTAGTCACGTATCCATGTCGACAGCGAAATGTGCCACCTTCTCCAGAAGTCAGTAATGCTGTCACTTTTGTAAGGGGCATTGAAGTTCATCGGGAAGTGGAAACCCAGCAACAGTGCAATACCAATGGCCATATCGCTATACCCGCTGAAGTCGCAGTAAATCTGCATGGCATAACCATATATTCCCAGCAGGTTTTCGAAGCCCGAGTAGAGCGTCGGGTTGTCAAAGATGCGGTCAACAAAGTTTAAACTGATATAATCGCTGATGACAGCCTTCTTGAACAAGCCTATCAGGATAAAGTAAACACCCTGTGCAAACATCTCGCGCGTGATGACAACGGGCTTTCTTATTTGCGGTGCGAAGTCGGTAGCACGCACAATTGGCCCGGCAACAAGCTGCGGAAAGAACGACACGTAGAACGCATAGTCCATCAAAGAACCCAATGGACGAATATCGCCACGGTAAACATCGATGACGTAACTCATGCTCTGGAACGTGAAAAAACTTATGCCAACAGGAAGGAATATGTCCCAGGGCTGGAAATTATGCCCTATCATCGCAGCCAGCATACCGGCAAAAAAGTTGGTATATTTGAAGTAAGCCAGCAGCCCCAGGTCAATAAACAAACTCAGAAACAACAGCAACTTCATCTTCGGCACGCTGCCGTTGCTGCCGGTTTTCATACGTCCTATTGCCTCTGCAATGAAGTAATCGGTAGTGGTTACCAGTGCCAGCAGAAAGAAGTAATGCCCGCTGCTCTTATAATAAAAGTAATAGGAGAAGAGCGTTACAAACAGTATGCGCAGATTGCTGCGCCGCTGCAGCAGCATGTAAACGAACGAAACGCCGAAGAACAAGAACAGAAACAGTCCGCTGCTGAATATCAAAGGACTCTTCGGATTATATGTAAGGATGCTGATTAAACGCTCTATCATTCTGACTCTAATTTAATACGACGTTGATAATTCTTTAGTCCTGCCTTGAACGAAGGGTAAATTTTGTCGGCCACATATTTCCCACCGCCGAAGCTTAAATGGGTATAATCCTTATTGGCCATGTTGCGGTCGACGAGCTTTCGCGTTGCACCGTCACCGCCCATAGCCTTGAAGAAGTTGCAGAAGGCAACCTTAGTGTCGGCCGCTGCCTGTTGCTGGAAGGCTACAAGCTGGTGTACTTCCTTGAGCGTTTTAATGCCGTCGGCACCCCGTTGTTCATGATCGGGTACGCTGAATACCAGTATGCTGGCGTCAGGAAAAGCCTTATGCAGATGGGTTATCACCTTTTCCATACTCTTTGCATAGTGTTGAATAATGCTTCTGGGGTTGCCACTTATGGCCACGTTAAGGCCAAAGTGTATGATAATAAGGTCATAAGGACGCAGACGTGCAAAGTCAATAAGGGTTGATTGCGGCACATCCTGCAGCGTCAGACCGCTTGAACCGCGCACGCTCATGCAGTCGAGTATTACTCCCTGGCGGCTTTCGAGTGCCATTCCAAAGCCTGTAAATCCTTCGCCCACATCGCCGAACTTATAGTTTATCTTGCTTCCCTTGCCCTTAATCTCAAACATCTGTACCTGGTTTGAGGCGCCGAAGGTACGTGTTTGCGGCGCAGCGCTGCCTATGGCAGCCGTAACAGTGGCACCGTTTGTTGCACGGAAGAAGAGACTCGCCACATCAAACTGTCGGGCATGAGGCTGATATTTGTTAAACTGTGAACCGAGATTGGTGGTTATGCTCGCTCCTGCCGACACCGTGTAATAGCGTTCTCCAATACCCTGACGGCTGCGGTCGAAGGGCTTTTTCACCACACTGTATTCGCGTGTACCGCTGGTTTGCTGCGTAACCGTGCGGCGGCTGTTGCGGTTTATGGGGTTAGCCAGGTCGACCCAGCCCACTCCTTCGCCGCCAAATTCGCTCTGAAACAGCTCACGTAAGTCGGCCGTCATGATGTCGTTCTCCACAAACGAGTCGCCGAAATAAGCAATGCGTACCGGGCGTCCCAGCGTTTTTACATGGCTCAGAGCCTCGTAAAAGTGGTCCATACCTCCGGCTTCGCCACCCGAATAGTCAACAATGGGTTCTACGCCACGGGGCCACTGTTCCTTGAAATCAATCTTCTTGCCCGACTTTGTTTTGGCTTCGATGGCCTTGGGAGCCTTGGGAGCCGGAATAACATCGGTTTCTTCCTCGCCGCGTTCAGGCAGCAGGTCGCTCAGCATATTCACTCCACGCAGCGTCGTACCGTCGATAGTTATCCTGGGCAGCGCGTGCATGGCGAGCAGAAAAAAGAGAACAAGACCCGTAAGAACAAAAGTACGCTCTGAATCTCTCATGATAGTTTTTATGTATGTATGTGTTTACCGTTTGCCAGAAGCGCAATGGTTTGCCGGCCGTTATGTTGTATCCTTCACCATATTGCGCTGTACCGGGCTTGTTACAGCACCGTTGCGGCCGCATGCCGGCGATGCTGTACAAACGCGTGCAAAGTTACTTTAAAATAACCAAACTATCATATAATTTTAAAACTGTTTTTATATTCTTCCCCATAAATAACAGCGATGCCCTGACATCCGGCTCTGCATGCCCCGGCTGAAGAGCCTGATGCTGCATCAGCAACAGGGCGAAGAACACAACATTCCATCTGAAACTCTCTGGCTGAAGAGCCTGATGCTTCATCTGCAACATCGTATAATGTATACTGTTTCAGAGAGCAGGAAAAGCATGCCGCATGGCTCTTCATACCACATAACGCCGTTATATACCGCATGTTACGCCGTTACGACAGAACATAACAAACATATTTCAGTACGGTTTACACCGTTATGTTCGTTGTTCGGCAACCGTCAACAGCGTTGCTGGCGGCCGTCGTACAGCAGGTATGACGGCCGTCGTACGCGCATACGGCGGCCGCCGAACACCACCCTTTACACAACAATGGCAGAAACACTGCGGCAGAACGACACGGGAAAATCAGGCTGGACATACTGGAATAACGTCTGTATCTATCGCTCACAACCTTTTTCAAAACCTTCAACTACCGAAAAGTCAGACAAAAACGATTCTTACAACACATTGCTGTATGTAAACAGTTTTTTATACGGTAAAGCCTTGTCACTTTCAAAAAATTTACATATCTTTGTCAGGTAACTTCGTGTTCACACTGTCAAAATGCCCATAAACCCATTACGTGAGAATGATTTCACACAACTAACAAATCTATAAAAGCTTATGAAACAATTATTACGCTATTCGTTTTTAGGCGTCATGATGATGCTGTTTGCCACCAAAGCCATGGCAGCCCCGTTTGTAGTGCTCTCATTTCCTGACGAAAACAAGGACGAAAACGGACCCATAGGTGGAGCCTACACCAAAACATGGACCGCAAAAATAGGCAATTACGAGTGGGCATTAACCAATTTCAACAACTACAACTGGAATAACAACTGGACGTATGTACGCTGTGGACGCAAAAACAATGCGAGCGTAGCCAACATCGCTACCGCCAAAAAGATGAGCGAAGCAGTGGCTACAATAGTACTGGATGTTGACAAAATTGACCAGTCGTTACTCAACAAAGTATTCCTCGCCATATCAGAAGACGGCACAAATGCCGAAAGCATCATTGAAATGCCAGCCGACAAATGGGTAAAAGGACCGATGGTATTCACCATACCTGCGCCCAGAGCCGACAGGTTCTATGCCGTTTATTTCGACAACAAACCGGCCAAGAGCAACGGCTCGGTGCAAATATCACGCGTTAAATACTATACACAAGGCGAATATGGCGGCGCGGTAAGCATTGCCAATACGCCTGAAACAGCATACACAATAACCAGGGCACAGCAGCTCGCAACGGCAGGAGAAGGACTGAACGACTGGGTTTATGTCAAGGGAATGGTATCAAGTCTGGAGAACTTTGACTTTGCAGAGCATGCCTATAACAACGGCGAATACTGGATTAGTGAGGATAATTCAGGCACAAAACAGCTCTTCGTTTACGCCGGCCGCTTCAATAAGGACAACCCGTTTACTGAAGAAAGCAAGCCGAAAGTGGGAGATGAAGTTGTGGTTTACGGCAAACTGGCACACAAAACAGACCGTACTCTCCTCGACCGTGGCAACTATATCGTAAAAATCAATGGTGTAGAACCAACTGGAATACGCAATGTTGAAGTTGAGAAAAAAGCTGGCAACAACGCTCCAGTCTACAATATGGCAGGGCAACGCGTAAGCAATGCCTATAAGGGAGTTGTAATAAAGAACGGGAAAAAGTTAGTAAACAAGTAACTATTATTCTAAAATTTAACTTTCTTAATTAAACATTGTCGAATCAATTACATGTTGATAGATGAGAAAGGGCCGTGTCGTGACGACACAGCCCTTTTGTATTCTATCGCTGAAAACACTCTTTCTGTCTTGCCTTTACATGATTTTGCAGCGGCCTTAATCATTTCATCCATCAATGTTTACTTTATCTTTTTACACCTTTACCTTTTTATTCCTGAGTACTCCACTTTAATTTTCTAATCCTTTAATTCTTTAATCCTAAGAATTTAATTCTTTATTCCTGAGTGCACCTCTTTAATTTTTTAATCCTTTAATTCTTTAATCCTAAGAATTCAATTCCTTAATCCTGAGTGCACCTCTTTAATTTTTTAATTCTTTAATTTTTTATTTTTTACACATTCCCGTCTTAAAATTTTACTTTTTTACCTTTTTACTCTTTTACTTTTAAGTTTGATGATCTTCTGATTCCTGCTACCTCTAAAGGCGAGTGTGACGTCGCGCTGCTCCTCTATGTACAGTCCGTCAACCACAACATCCAATAAAGGCAGAATCTCCGCCATGTTACCGTCTTCAATTTGTTCCATTGTGTAGCCCGTATACAGCCAAATATCCTTTGCAGGAAAAGCGTCGCGAACCTCACGGACAAGCGCAATCACGTCGGAAAACGAATCAAGAGGGTCGCCGCCTGAGAGCGTAAGGCCCTGGACATACGACTTTGAAAGCTCTGAAAACAGATATTGTTTATCGGCATCGGTGAAAGGACGACCGCCCGTAAAGCTCCATGTCTGCTCATTCTGGCACCCTTTACAATGGTGCGAGCAGCCCGCAACCCACAGTGTTACGCGAAATCCCTCGCCATTATTTACGTCACACGATGTAATATTATGAAAGCGCAGCATCAGTAAAATAAAAATAAAGTAATTGTAAAAAGAAAGCCAACCTGCTACAAAACTAAAGTAAACAGCCTGGAAAAACAAGGTATGCCATCCATGGAATCAAGGCAGGTGGCAAGAGAAATAAAAATGAACCGCCCGTCAGAACAGGGCGGTTCACCTATAATTCGGTAGCTGGTGGCGTTAGTCGCAACAGCAACGATACTCCTTAATATGCTTTACACGGTCGCCAACCTCACACTGTTTGCCATGGTTAAAATTGTGATAGTCGGTGGTCAGGTAGCCTGTTACACGGCGCAAACGACGTATATTCTCGCTGCCACAAACAGGACAGGCATCGTTTATCTCATCAGTGTATCCGCAATCCAGACATGTATCGTTGGGCACATTGATGGCGAAGTAGGGAATATCGTGCGCCATGGCGTAATCAATAATCTCTTCAAGCGCTGCAATATTGTTCTTGGTTGTCGACGGTAATTCCACATACGTGATGCAACCGGCCGATGAATAGCCCGTAAGCTGGCTTTCAATGTCGATTTTTTCAAACGGCGTCATCTGCTCCCAAACAGGTACATGAATGGAATTGGTGAAATAATCGCGGTCGGAAACATTCTTAATCACACCGTAACGCTCCTTAAATTTCTTCATCGCCGTAAAGCAGAGGTTCTCGGCCGGCGTGTAATACACACCGAAATTCAGTTTGTATTCATGCTTAAATTCGTTGCATCGCTTGCTGAAAAGCTCTTCTATGCGCTTGGCCAAAGCCAGTCCTTCGGGATGAGTATGATTCATACCGATAAGAATTTGCAGCGTTTCGGCCATGCCTAACTGGCCTATTGCCAGCGTGCCATGCTTCATAGCCGACCGTATTCCTTCTTCAGGCACGTAGCCTGCCATGGTATTATTATCCCACATAAAAGGGGTAGAGCGCGGGTCTTGCGAGCAAATCCAGTTGAAACGCTCAATTAAAGTATCCTTGGCTTCGTGTATTTTCTGGTCTAAAAGCGTCATAAACTTCTCCACGTCGCCGCCTGCTTCCATGGCCAGCGTTGGCATAATGATGGTGGTTGGGCAGATATTGCCGCGCCCGTCCTTCAACTGTCCGAAGCCGTTTATGTCGAAACCGTTTGCCGTGCGGCATCCCATCGTTGAGAAATATGTGCGCGGATCGTTGCGGTCGTAACCCTCGTTGCCACTCCAATCCACGTTGGCGTAGTTGGGATAAAGGCGTTGCGACGTCGACTTCATGGCCAGTTGCTTCAGGTCGTAGTTCGGTGTTCCCTCGCGATCGTTTACTCCTTTCATATACTGGAAGATGCCACAGGGGAAGATTGGCGTGTTATGGTGGAAGCCGATACCCTCCAAACTGCCCAGAAGAAGGGCGCGCGTTACGAGCCTTCCCTCTTCGAAGGTGCACGTTCCGTAGTTGATTGACGTAAACGGAAGCTGGTCACCCGACCGGCTTTGCAGCGTATTGAGGTTGTGATACATGGCTTCAACGGCCTGGCGAAGCTCCTGAAGGGTATCGCACAGTGCGCTGTTGTATAGCTTGTTATCGAGTTTTTTCTTATTGGCAAGCGTAAAGTCGTCCTTCGTAAGGCCTGTTGCTGCAAAGAAACTATCCTTGTTTTTGTCGCACCACTCGTCGAAAACCGAACGTATCACGCCCACCGCGTCGGTATAGGTTTCGTCATAAAGTTTGATGAAATCGGTGTCACCGAAGCTGTCCTGCGACTTAGCCCACGCTACAATATAGTGTTTCATGAACGACTTTCTGAAGTAAGGCACCATCGTCCAGTCCAAGTGAGTGGCTGAAACGCCGCCGAACTGGTTCAGACTTTGCAGCTGAAAGATAACGGCAACCAGCTGCATGGCCGTGTTCAAAGAGCCGGCGGGGCGCACGTCACCCTGCCTTGTGTGGAAGCCTTTCGACAACAAATCGTCGAACGGAATGCTCAGACAGTTGTGGAAACCAATGGCATACTTGTTCAAATCGTGTATGTAAACCTCGTTGTTTTCGTGGTTCGTGCGAGCCAGTTTCGACATGCAGTGTTCCAGGGCATACTGTTTTTCATACACGTTGGCAGCCTCACCGCTACGTCCTCCGCCCGAATATTCGTCGATGTTGGCGTTCTGGTTTACCACGTTCTTGGCCATGAGCTTGTCTTCGTATGTTTTTTTGATGCGATGTTCACGCTCCAGCTTGTGCTGATAACGATACTCACAGTAGGCAATTACTGCTCTTACCTCGCCCTCGCTGGCCAATACTTGTACTACGGTATCCTGAATATTCTCTATGTCAAAAATCTCACTCTTGCCAAGATACTTCTCACGACAAAGTCCGTCAACGCGGTTAGCATAATGTGTTGCAATATCATCGATGTTTCCTTCATGATGAATAGCTTTTAAATCCTTGAGTATTGCATTTTTGATTTTCGACAAATCGAACGGCACAAGACTTCCGTCTCTTTTTCTTACTTGTATCATTGCTCAGTTACTTATTATTTATTATGGTTTTACACTATTATTCAAACTACTCGAAAACATTGCGGGAAGATAACTTTTGGAAAACTTTTTTGTTTCGCGTTAAGGAAAAGTTTTCTAAAAAGTAAAACTATCAACACTTTTTCTTTATTGAAGATTTCCTTTTTTGTTTACCTTGCGGCTGCAAAAGTAAACAATAAAAGAGAAACGGCAAAACATAATTAAGGTAAAAAAATATAAGAAAATAAAGTTTTTCACGGTCCTGAAAAACCATCAAAAGCACACGTTTTCGTAACTGCCTTTGTATCTTTGAAATAAGCACACGGCAACCATTTTTGTAGAACAAAGCGATGTTATTCTTATTACGCAAAATTGTCAGGGCATACACCTTATTATATATGAGCTGCCGGGATATGGCGGTGAAGATACACGAAAACAACGGTGCGGGTGCAGGGATACAACGATAAGGATATACAATAACGACAGTAAGGTTGTTGAAATACGACAGTAAGGATATACGATTACGACGGTAAGGTTGTGCGATAGCTGTGCAGAGGGCAAGAGACTATTGCACAAAGGTCATTGTTCGACGGCCGCCAGCAGTGCTGTTGACGACCGTCATACGCACTATCCGACGGCCGCCATACACGCAGCTGACGGCCGTCGCACAACGAACCTAACAGGAAAACAGCAGATACATCATGATGTAATGTATGGAGGAAAAGGGAGTAAAGCCAAGCTGTTTGAGGTTAATATTAGCACCCTAAGCTGGAGGGACTCGGAAGGGTTTGGAGAGGCGTGTACGGTGGTTCAGACCCCCAGCCCCCTAACTTAGGGGGCACAGGCAAACACAAAACAAGGGGAGACAGCACAAAGCTGCCTCCCCTTCAATAAGAGATATAATTTAAAAGATTACTTCTTCACGGCCTTAACGGCTGCAAATGTGTTCACTTTCACAAGATAAACACCGGCTGGAGCATCTACCGTAAAGCGTGAATGACGGCTTTCGGCCACGCGTGTTCCATCGGCTGCATACACTTCTACCTTCTCTACGGCTTCAGGAGCCTCAACCGTTAACAGGCTGCCCGAGAAGAGAGCACGAACTTCTGTGGTTGCTTCCACATTGTCAACACCGGTAGCATTGGCCGTCTTCACCACGGTAAGAGCCTTGCGTGCAGGTGTGGTAGTGAGGTTTTCGGCCGTCGGCATGGCATAAATGCCAAGCTTTGAACCCGAGCAAACGAGGTTGCCTGCATAGTCGAAGTTCATCTCAAATATACTGCCACCTGCATTGGCTGCATCGCATTTGAAGCTGCCTGCCGGTGTAAGTGTGGGCACATTGGCATCCCATGTAACGTTGAATACCTGCACAACGCCCTTTGCATCGCCAATAGCGAGCTTGTCCTGATGGGCTGAAACAGCGAAGCCGCCACCGGCAGAACCGTTGAGAAGCAACGGGAAGTCGCCCTCACCACTGTTGAACGTTACGTTGCCATCGCGTGTAACATACAGCAACGACGGTACATTCTTCGTATTGTTGCCCTGTCCGCGACGCTGCGAACACCAGGCACCGCCGTCCTTTCCGGGAGCAATGGCAATGTCGGAATTGATTAAATACCGGCCCACAGGGAGCGTATAGCTTGGTGCTTTGCCCCATTCGTAGGCAATACTGCCGTCAGGTTGTCCTATCTGATAGACACCAATGTCGTTCCCCATGTCCTCATTGGCTACATAAAGACGTGTATCAGCACCCGTGCCGCCGATGGCAACGCCAGGTGTTGACGAGCCAACCTTAGCCCCATCGTTGGTGAAAAGGCCTTCGCCATCGCGTGTACCGAGGAAGAATTGTGTAAAGGGCTTCGTGAGATCAGCGGGGTCAGCAATGTAAACACCCGAGTTGGCGTCGGCCCATTCAGCCATCCATACCTTACCTAAAGGTCCTACTGCAATACGGTAATTATTTGAAGGATTCACACCTCCGCGTGCAACGGTACTGTTGATACGCGTATACGACGGGTCGTAGGCATACAGACCGTTCTGTGCATTAGCATATGAAGCACGGTGGTTTACGTAAACTTGTCCGAAGAACGGCGATTCAGGCGACTTGTCAACAGAGCTGAAAATAGCACCGGTATAACTGTCGAGCTGGTTGATTAGCGCTACACGGGATACGTTTTCACCCTTAAGTGTTACCGCCCAGTTGAGGGTAAGGCCGGCATCTCCCGGAATAAAGTCCTGGGCAAAAGTAAAGGTATTCTCGCCCTCAGCTACATTAACCGGTATTCGTCCAACCTCGGTGCCGTCGGCAACATTGGTAAATACTATCGCAGCAGCAGCGGCAGCCGTGTTCGACTTAAACGTAAACGTATACGAACCGTCGCTCTCTTTTGTACTGTTCAGCGCGTAAGCATAGATGTTTTTCACCACAGGCTGTTCAACACCGTTGCTGGTAAAGGCTGTAAGACGGGTGCCATGGAGCAGGTAAAGCGTAATATCGGCATCGTTAACCTTGGCTCCGGCTGCAATGTTACCTGTTGCTTCGGGTGCCGACAATGTTGTTGTTTCGGTTCTTACAAGGCGTGCCTTGTCAAGACCGCCGGTAATATCGTACAACCTTACGCCGCCAACGCCGGAGGCATTTACAAATGGAGACACCATAAACTGGTGGCCGGCGTACTTAAAGCACTGGAAACCGACAGCAGCATTACCCAGATCATCGTCAGCAATCTGACCGATAACGGGGCTGTCCTGGTTCGATGTGCCGGTAGGATGGAACTCAAGAGGCATGCCCGCTTCGCCGTCGACGATATAGTTTTCATCGGTGCGAGGCGATACTGCCAGCTGTGGAGTTGCGCCCTGACGGCCCTCACCATAGTTGCTTCCCGAAATGGTTTTCTCACTAAATACCGTAGATGTAACCTGGTTATCGTTTACATTTATAATCAGGAAGCGTCCGCCGCGTGACGAACCAGAGGTAACACCCGATGTAATTACTGCACAATCGTCAGCTGATCCATTCACGGCCAGACCGCGTCCTACATCTGCACGATAGAAGTTTGCCGAACTTTGAGACGTAAACCACTCAACAGGGCTGGCATCAAGTGTGGCCCATTTGTAGAACCTTAGCGTGCCACGCTTGTATCCTTCGTCTACCTGGCCGGCACTAAACTGGTTGCGAACGCTGTTCACACCAACCAGTTGTCCATCGGCTGTAAACGCAATGTCGTTCAAACGCGAGTAGAATCCCTGGTTGTCGGTTTCGGCAGGGGCAATGCCTATCGTCGAAATCTGCTTAATAATCTTAAGATCCTTGTTGTCAACAAGGTATAATTTAGGCTCGCCTGCGGCGTCAGAGAGCACCACTGTTGAGTCACCACGCGTTAGCATACGGCGTACAGTTCCCTCAATGGCGAGGTTATCCGACGTCTTTTCTCCCATCTTCAGCACGGAAGGAGCGGCTGCATAGGTTGTCATTGCAGGCTCGGGATAGTTATAATAGGTAATCGTTGGAGGAACATAATCGGTTGATTCGGCCAGCAGTTTTACATAAGAGGTTTCGTTTGCCTTCACCGTGAGCGGCTTTGTATTGTCGCCTTCAAGCGGCTTATAACCGTCTTTCTCGAGCATAAACGTATAATCGCCCGGCTCAAGATTCTTAAATACAAACACACCGTTGTAGAAATTGTCAACCTGATAGGTATCAACTATGGCACCATTCTTCAGCAGATGAATCTTCGCACCGTTGATAGGCACCCACTGATCGTTCGATCCGGGAGCATATTGGTAGAGTACGTGCTTCATCTTGGCGTGCATATCCTTAATGGTTCCCATAATATAACCCTTGGTTTCGGGCTTTAAACCAAAGTATTTACAGATACCACGAGCCAGTCGTACGCCCTGCTGGTAGCAATAATCCTTATTTAAAGCACGGTGGCGTGCAGGCTGATAGGTATGGAAATAGCCTTCGAGGAGGAAACCCGGAGTGCCATGATGTAACACGCCAAGGTAGCCATTGTATACCTTTCCATTGCTAAGGGTAAGTGGATATTCGCCTCCATAGAAGTCAATATCGCCGCGGAGGTTCATGTTTGTAAGACTGTACGCACTTAAATGGTCAATAAAATTCTCCCAATGATAAGGCCAGCACGCCTTAGCCATCGCCCTGCTTCCCTTGGCTAAATCTCCATCTTCGCCATCATGACCGCGATAAAGGAAGAGCGGATAGTTTGTCATGGTTCCGTCGCCGGCCGCATTTGAATGGATGGAAACGAACATATCGTAGTTACCCGATTCCACTTCCTCGCATATTTCAGACAATGGACGGTTGCAAACGCCGTCGTCGTCTTCTTGAATCCACGGCCAGTGCGGACCGTTTGATGTACGCGAATAGGTAATGTTTTCAGGCTTCACGCCCATGCGTATCAGCGTATGGTGCAGCTCTGCCACCTTCCAAAGGTTGGTGTTGGTTTCGTAAAAGCCGCACGAATCAGGCCTTCCGTCGGCCAGAGCAGGGAATGGAATGGTTGCCGCAGGGCGGTCATTGGGTCCCCATCCGCCATGTCCGGGGTTGAGATAAAAGCGCAATTGGTCGGCCGGTTTCGATGTTGTTTGTGCAAAAATATTGCCAGTAGCGATTATCGCTACCATGCCAAGTACAAATAACTTTTTCATAGCGATAATTATTTAAGGTTTATCATGTAGGTTTCGCCCAGTGGTGTTTCAAAGGCAATCTTGCGTGCAGAGAGGCTTACCTGCGGATATTGTGCAATGAAATCTTCGCCGGTAAGCTTCTGTTCTGCGCCCGAAAGTGTCTTCGCAATGATGGAAGACGAGGTAACATACTCGCCATTGTCCTTGTCGTTCATGCCAACAATGGTTGTGTTGTCGTACCATTTTGCAGCCCTCAGCTGCCCCATGGGTTTTACATTATTGCCGTTAAGATCGCAGACAAAGCAGCCTACGCCGCTAACATAGTACAGAACCTTCGTTCCGTCGGGCGATAACGACGGCCAGATATAGCGCACGTTCTTGCCGTTTGGCGCCAGAAGCGTGGTGCGGCCGTTACGTGTAAGCTGCATCTCATGGTTCTGAGTAAGCGACAAGGTAGGCGGTGTGGCAACAATTTTAGCCCCGTTCAGTGAACGCATTCTCATCCTGCCCTTGCTGATTACCGCTGCCGCATTGCCGTCAATACGATAGCCTTGCAACGTTCTTTGAGCGGGAGCAAGCTCGCGTTTCGCTCCTGTTTCGAGCGAAATACTCTTGAGAGCCGTCATCTTCAGGTGCTGCGGTGTGAACGTTGTTTCGCGAAAGACAACGGTTTTACCGTCGGCAGCCACCGTTACACCGTAGCCGGCGCCTTCAGCTTCCGTAAGTGTTGTGGTTACTCTGCTGGCTAAATCAAATTTCTTCAGCCCGCGATGGTTTGTTGACGTAAGAAGAATGTAATCGCCTGCCGGACTGATAGCTGCCAGCGAATTGTCGGGATCGGCAGGAATTGGCACCTTCTCGATAGATTGAACACTAAGCACTTGTGCCGCCGCCGCGAGGGGAAGACACAATGCCATCGTCAGTAAAAAGTGTTTCATACGTGATTGTTATTAGGTGAAAGGAAAATCATAGGCAAAAGTAAAAAGGTAAAAAGGTAAAAAAGTAAAAGATTAAGCTGGACCATAATGGGCGAAATATCCACCCTTAACCAACCATAAAGAGTTCAGACAATTACGTGTATTCGTAATAAAGAGCCTGTTATTCTCCATCAAATCTTTTACTTTTTTACCTTTTTACTTCTTTACATTTTTTCAACTATTGCCGAAATCTCGCTCTCGGCATTGTCTGCTTTCTTCACGGCAGTGACAAAAAACTTGCCCTTTGCCGTCAAATCGCAGGCATTAGTCTGAACGATTGCCACAAGCGTAGCAACCTTTTTATCGCCGTTATGCTGGTAAACGGCATAGTAACAACCAGCTACGGCATCCCACGTCAGCTTGTTGCCTTCTGCCTTCAAGCCTTGCGGAGCAGCAGGTTTAGCCTCGGGAAGCTGACTCAAATAAGGCAAAAGTGCGAGCTTTGCAAACTTTTTAGCTATCACCTCATCGATGTTTTTGGGATTGTCCAACAGGTCTTTGGCACGGTAAAATGCGCTGCCAATGATCTGCTTTTTACCATAGGCCATTGTCATCTGGCGCATCAAGTCGGAATTATCCGGATATGAATTGTCGCCCGATTCGAAGCGATACAATCCATATCCCACCATTAACTTGTTCTTTCCATTGCATTGTGTAATAAAGTCGTTGAGGCGAGAGGGGAAGTAAGTTGATGTAGACCAGTATAGTTGCGGTATAATTACGTCAACCCATCCTTTGCGACACCATAGCGGAACATCCGAAAACAGCTGGTTTAAATTGTTATTCAGGTTGCCCGCAGGGGAAATAGAGAACACCGCCGACGGCTTAACCTCACGAATGGTACGCTGTACCTTTGTCACCATTGAATCGACCATGGCACGACGGAACGTATTAATATCTCTGAAGTTTGAGCCATATTTCTGATATTCGGCATTGTCGTTCATCGACTCGCCCGCTTCTAACGCCGGGTAAAAATAGTCATCAAAGTGAATACCATCAACGTCATACTTCTGCAACAATTCCTTTACGATATTGGCAATACGCTCACGTGTTTCGGGCATTGCAGGATTATAGATAACCACCTTCTGGTATTTCTTCTGCAATTTCTGCGGTATCATTGACGAAATTGTGGGATTAGTGCCCGTCGCTATGCGGTAAGGGTTTATCCATGCATGGAATGCAATGCCGTGCTTATGGCACTCATCTATCATCCACTGCAACACATCGTATGAGGGTTTCTGCCCTTCAGTGCCTGTAATTGAACGGCTCCAGGGTTCGTATTGCGATTCCCAGAATACGTCTCCACGGGGGCGAACCTGAAAGAACATGGCGTTCATGTGCAGTTCTTGCAGTTTATTGAGATACTGTGTAAACAGTGCTTTCTGTCCCGTTTCAGTTGTCTGGTTCTGCGGCCAGTCCAGATTCCATACCGTAGGAACCCATGCAGCGCGGAAGTCTTTGGCGGGAAGAACGGCCGTTTCGCCTGTCGAGGGCTTGGGTTTATTGCCTCCGCCCTGACCCGGTGTGGGGGGATTTACAGGACCTTCGCCTTTTTCGCCACCGCAACCAGCCATTAAAAGCACGCAGATTGTGGCAAATACTATCCCTTTCAACTCTCTTGTCGATCGTAGAATATTCATTTTTTGTCGTCTAATTTTAAAAAAATCTTTGTTGGAAATAATGATAATAAAGGTTTCGGTTTTTAATTATCCGACTTCAAATATACTTACTTTTCTTATACTTTATATCATTTATTCATAGAATATACATCGGTTTAATATTAATTAACAGTCTGTCTTACTACCCCATCACACCGTTATGGTGACAGTATTTTGGCGGTAAACATTTGTTAGCAAAGCTATTTTACACCTTGTTTATATTCGTTTTACACCTTAATTATATAAGACCTGGTGGTCGTTCATGCAGTTCTTACACCTTAATTATATAAGACACCTGCTTCATCAACACCATATTTATGCCTTCATCACATGGGGTTTCCTGTCTATTTCAACATAAAATGTTCACGCGATGCGATGATTCCATCCATATTTTCGATCGCCCAGGCAAGCAGATTATTAATAAGAGGCAGCAGACTACGTCCTTTATCCGACAGTGAATATTCCACACGCGGTGGCACTTCTGCATAGGCTTCACGCCTTACCAGCCCGTCGGCCTCGAGCGTTTTAAGCGTTGCCGTGAGCATTTTCTGCGATATATCAGGTATGTTTCGCTGCAATTCCTTGAACCTTTGGCACTCGTTGTTCTCTAAGGTAAAGAGTACAAGCATTGACCACTTGTCGCCAATGCGCGACAATACATTTCTTATGGGACAGCGTGGAAACAGTGCATCCCTCACCTCGGTTCTGTTCATACCTAAAGATTACTTTATAACCATTACACTACAAAAGTAACTACTCTCTATCATTACAATATTATCTTTATGCTTAAATAGTGTTAAACCTCTGTTTTACAATCGTCTTGTAATCAGCATTACTAACATATTGGTAACCGTCTGACCTTTTTGTGCCTACTTGTATAAGCGTTTGGTTATCAGTAATTTTGCATCGTCAATAAGACAAAACAACAAAAACATAAAACAAACAAACAACAAAACAATGAAGACAATTGAATTAACTAAAAGCGGTAAAAACTTTACAGCAGTAAATGTAGGTAAGTTAAGTGAAATCAACCAGTATGTTTTACCTTTAGGCGACATCGAAATTCCCGGCAAAGTATTCGCCGGAGCTGCATTGAATACAACAGGAAGTGAGCTGTCTTTTCAGGCTCTCGCACCAGGACAGGACAGCGGTTTCCTACACACTCATAAGCAACACGAAGAGCTTTACTTTATTCTCAGGGGTGAAGGACTGTATCAGGTTGATGGCGAAACGTTCAAAGTGTCTGAAGGAAGCATTGTTCGAGTATCGCCTGAAGGCAAGCGGGCACTGAAGAATACGGGCAACACCGAAATGCTGATGCTCTGCATTCAGTATAAAGCCAACAGCTTTGGCGATGCCGATACACCGGCAGCCGACGGTGTTATCCTCGCTGACGAATTAAAATGGTAACTGATTCGCAATTCCCCCACTGCCCCATCCGCAACGTTCTGGCCCGCGTTTGTCAGCCCGATGCGTTGTGGATGGTGCTTCAGTTGGGCGACAAGGGCGAGGCTACAAAGGCTCAACTTGTCAACAGCATGGCCAAATTATCGGTCGATGAGATCGAAAACACCATCAACTTACTGGCTGCCGACAATCTCATTACGCAGCACAACGGACACTGGCACCTCACCAAGACAGGACTTTCGCTGCTTCCTCGTGCAAAAAATATGGTTCGCTGGTGCGAACAAAACCTCATTTGAATCATGCTCTCGTGACGAATACGAGCAAGCATGATTCTTATTTTTCGCTACCTTAACTCTTCATTCGTATGCAAAAAACTATCTTTTGACGCTGCCAATACGGGCTTTTGGTTTTCTTTCGTACCTTTGCCATAGTTGCCGTTAAACCGGCAATGCAAGGTACACCTATTATAATATAGGGACCGTAAAACTGAAAAAACAAGAAAAAAACATTATATGAAACACATTTTACTGGCTTTTTTCCTGACTTTCTGCCTCACGACCCACGCCCGTCACTATCAGGTTGTCGTCGTGGGCGGGGGCACAAGTGGTGTATGTGCTGCCGTGCAGAGCGCGCGATTAGGTGCTAAAACGCTCCTCATTGATGCCACACCGTGGCTCGGCGGCATGCTAACGGCGGCAGGTGTTAGCGCTACCGACGGCTGTTACAGGCTGCCAAGTGGTATGTGGGGCGATTTTCAGGCTGAGCTTGCACGTCACTACGGCTCTATGAAGGCGCTGCAAACAGGCTGGGTGAGCATGATACAGTTTGAGCCTTCAGTGGGTAATCGTATCTTCCAAAGCTGGGTATCGGCCGAGCCTGACATCACCTACCGTCCGCAAACTACATGGAAACACCTGCGCCGTACGACGCGCGGATGGCGACTTACGCTCGTCAACGGCACACACGAAGAGCGTATCAGCGCCGACTATGTGATTGATGCTACCGAGCTGGGCGATGTAGCCCATGCTGCCGGCTTGCCTTATCACGTGGGCCTTGACGCACGAAGCGAGACTGATGAGCCCTGGGCACCTGCCGAAGCACAGCCTGTTGTGCAGGACATGACGTATGTAATGATTCTTAAACAGTACGATAAGCCGCAGCTTATACCGCGTCCTGAGGGTTACGATGCACGCGAATTTCGAAACTGTTGCATCAACAGCCTCAACGACAGCAACCTGAAAACCAAGCCGTGGACGGCCGAAATGATGATGAACTACGGCCGGCTGCCCAACGGAAAATATATGATTAACTGGCCCTTATCGGGCAACGACTATTATCTCAACGACGTCGACTATACGCCTTTTCAGCGCGACAGTGCCGAAAGAAAAGCCAAAGAGAAGTCGCTTCGCTTCCTTTATTTCATGCAAAACGAGCTGGGAATGCACAACCTTGGCCTTGCCGGCGAGTATCCTACTGCTGACGGTTTGCCTTTCTTTCCTTACTATCGTGAAGGCCGTCGCTTCGCAGGGCGTGTGCTTTTTACGCTGAACGATATGATCACGCCATACAATCGGCCCGTCCCTCTTTACAGAACGGCAGTGGCCGTAGGCGATTATCCTGTTGACCAACACCACAATGAGCATCCCGTTCCCGACCTTACGCTGCCGTCAATACCTTCATGGGGACTGCCTCTTGGGGTGTTCTTTCCACGAAATGACGACCGTTTGATACTGGGCGAAAAGGCTGTTTCGGTTACCAATCTGGTGAATGGCACGTCGCGTTTGCAGCCTGTCGTGATGCAGATAGGTCAGGTTGCGGGAACGCTTGCGGCCATGGCGGTGGCCCAAAAGCGTGTACCCTGCCGCCTCAGTGTGCGCGATGTGCAGCGACAACTGCTGAAAACGGGCAACTATCTGCTGCCTTTCCTCGACGTTCCACGCAGCGACGCGCTCTTCCCCGTGCTGCAACGCATCGGCGTTACGGGCATATTGCAGGGGCGCGGACGCCATCACGACTGGAGCAACGAAACGTGGTTCGACGTCAATAGTGTTGTACAAGCCAGCGATGTTGAGCGTCTTGTACGCTTCTTTACACCCTCTTCTGATATTTCTGCCGATAGCGTGCCGGCTTTAATACCTGCAAATCTTAATGCCGAAACGCTGCAACAGGTGTTCGCCCGTATCATGAAAGCCCATCGAATAGCAGGTATTGAGCATCTCTCAACCCTTATGCACACAAGTCTTGAGCCTTACAACGTACCGTTTCCTGCCGGTAAAATCAGCCGGAAAGTGTTTGCAATATGGGTAGATTCTATCCTCAACCCGTTTGCTCGTGAGGTTGATTTGTATGGGAATATGGTGGGAACAAGCCCCCTAAGTTAGGGGGATGGGGGTCTGAACAAGTAACAATGCCTCCTTGTATCAAACCAAAAAGCACGCTGTCTGCATGTGATTGCATACGAATAGCGTGCTTTTTATGTTTATATTCTGCTCGTTTCGAACAGAAAATATGTGCTTTTTGTCTTTATGTCTAAAAAGAAAGATTTGTCGATTTGTGTCTTAGGGGAAGACGTTCAGACCCCCAACCCCCTAACTTAGGGGGCTCGACCACACCGAACAAGGGGCTTGAACCACCCCGATTACATCATGTCTGAATTTCGTTTTCGATTTCAGTAGCCAGAATTTCTTTCGTATCGCGCTTCACATCGCCGTCAAAAGTTACGAAGTAAAAACCCCTGCGCGGTGTCCACTCCATGCAGAACAGCTCATGCGGACCCTTGAAACCGTTGCGAACAATGTTGCGAAGCACCAGCTCGCGCGAGCAATTGGCCTTCTTAAGACTGCTTTCTACAATCTCTCCGTTATTGACAAACAGTATCGAATCGGCCGTTCTTTCGGTAGGAAGAACCGTTACTGCACCGTTCGTTTCAAAAACAACGTCGTCAACATCAAACATAGAGAAAATGCCTTTCTGCCGCAGCAGCATACGGAATTGTTCCATTTCCAGGCTGTTACGCTTAAAAGCCTTGAAGTTGATAGCTCCATTTCTCACGAGGAATGAGCTTTCACCCTTGATGAAATGCCTCAGACGGGCCGACCGCATAGCAAAGCGAACCAGCATGTTAAAGCCGGTCCATACGGCCAAAGCAAACAGAATGTGCCACATAGACATGTCCGGATTGTACAAAACACCACCGACAAGGGCACCTATTACGAACGCACTCACCGTGTCGAGAGGCGTTAACTGGGCCATCTGTGCCTTGCCGGTTATGCGCAAAAACACCAGAATACCAAGCATACCGGTAATTAATTTCAGTGCAATATTGATGTACGTTTGTAAATCTGCATACATAGCTGTTTCAATATTTTGATTATTAAACCATCATTTTTAAATTGCGTGCAAAGATAAATATATAATTTTTACCTGAAATAAACGATGCGCAAAAGTTTTCATTATTTTGTCGTCACGCTGATATTTCTCCCTTTTCCCTGCACCCTTATTTGCATTACAGTATCAAAATATGCCTGTTCCCTTCTTAAAATATATCCTTTCAGCCTTTCCTATAATTCAAAATCAGCTAAAAAACAGGTTCATTTTGTCTTTCTGTCTAATCCTGTTCTTCCGTTTTTCTATCTGTCTTTATGTCGCCTTTAGCCACTGCTCCTTTCAGCGTAACGCGCACACCCTCAGGCGCTTCCACAATACTGTATATGGTTCCGTCGGCTGCACGCCTGTGGTTTACGGTAATAACGCCGAACGGTGTGGGAAACGAGCCAATCACCTCATTGCAACCTGCCAAATGCGGTTCGATAGTAACGGCGCGGCATCCCGCTTCGGTGGGCATTACACCCAGCACATAACGCGAGAGCCATGCGGTTACACCCGATGCCCAACCGTGGCAAAGACTCATTCGAAGACCCTTATAACAGTTGGTGCCGCGGTCGGCATGAATATCGAATTGGCCAGCAGGCACAATGCTGTCAATGCGTGAAGCCCTTGCGAGGTCGTCGTAATCGAAATCCTCCCAGAACGTTGTCGCCCCCAGATTCAGCATGCCTCCCCAGTATTTTTTGATGATATCGACAGCCTCTTCAAACCTACCCTCGCGAGCTAAACCCTCTAACATATAATAGCCATAGAAAGTAGAGAACCCCCTTGGCCCTCCTTTCAGCAGCACATCACGGTCGGTTGTGCCTTTGCCAAGACCCGAAATAATGCGCAATGCCGCCGCCTCTTTGTTGCCGTAATTGGGCAATGGGCGCTTGCGAAGCCTTTCGGCAGCCTGCCTACACATTGTTACCATATCGTCATCGCCCAATACACGCTCCATCTCTGCACCAGCATTGAGGGCCATATAGCACAACGACCGCATGCCAGATGCTATGACATCGGTCATCTCAAACGTCGGCCAGTCGAGGAAACGAAAGCCATCTAAGTGTTCCAGTCCTTTGTTATCTACATGGCTACACACCTGTTTCAGCAGCTCCTTCATATAGGGTTGGCGCATCTTGAGATAGTCGAGATTGCCCCTGTATAAATAAAAGTCGCGCTGGCATAACAGCCACCACAGCGAGTAGGCACTCGAACCGTTCATCCACGATGGCAGTGGCGCGTCAGCTTCGGCAAAGTTCAGCGACCACTCTATGGCGTCGTTATGTCCGAAAACCGACAGTATGGTCATCAGTTCAGGGTGCAAATCGCCCATCCATACTAACCTATCGCGTTTTATTCCGTCCCAAATATACTGCTGCATACACTGTTGAACGGTATAGGCGCCAGTGTTCCAGATGTCGGTTAACAGCGCATTGTCACACATAAAAAAGCCTAACCACGGCGCGTCCTGATAGCGCGCAATAGCCCTTACCGCCCGCAGGTTGTAGCGAACAGCCGTATCCTCCACTTCGATATAGGCAAAGCGGAAGCCCGTGTTGCCCGTTTGTGTGTTGCCGAGCCATGGTGCAGGCAGAATGAAATCGCGCATGGCGTGGTCGTTTGTCGCCCCGCGCTTCTCGCCATCAGCCGATAATGCTTCGGTCACCGATTCGCCAAGGCGCACCCTTAACCTTACGGGCGCATGCTCTGGGCGTATGGCTGATGCAATCTCAAGAGCGCCATGCAGCTCGCGTCCAAAGTCAACGAGCACCCCAGCCTTATGCGTTGCAGTACTCTGCATGACGGTATAAGCCGTGTCGGCCACCGAAACCTGACCCCAAAACGGACGTGTCAATCGTTCGGCATGGCGCACAAAACGTCCTGTTGAGTCTGAAATCCACACTACTCTCTCTGGTGTAACATAATGGTCGGTTACGCCACCGTTGTTCGATTGTGCAACCAGTGTTGCCGTTTGGGCTTTTGCCGATGTGCCAAATAGGGTGGCGAGGAGGGTGCATAACGTAAAAAACGTAGTCCGAATGTGATTGCTTGTTATCATGTTTTGCGTGTTTGTTTACAATGAAAAGGCTGTAAGAATGGTGTTTGACGCCTGCCGAGCACCCTCCATTATGGCATAAACCGTTTACCGTTTCAGCAAAACGATATTGTTGTTACGGCGCAAAGCTCATTGCCTTAGCCCTTTAAGTTCTCGTTAGAATGATTTTAATACCCCATGATACCCTTTTAAATTAAGGTTCACGAGTTTCTAAAATGCGTACAGGACCTATTAAACCCGTGTTTTGTAGCGGCGTATCGACACCGTAAGACAGATGTCCGAACGACGTTTTGCGCTCGTTTTCGGGCAACTGCAAGTCGCCAACGAGCCGGTTCTTCCAGTTGTTTACCACGGTTATTTCAACCTCGTTGCGCCCCGTTTTCAGGTATGGCGTAATGTCAATGGTGTATGGAGGCGTCCAAACGCCGCCGGCATAGTGGCCGTTTATCTTCACTTTGGCCATTTCGTAAACCTGCGAAAGGTCAATCAAATAACTGTATCCTGCCTGCAGCTGCGGCATATTAAAGGTGTTTTTATAGGTTGCCGTACCCGAAAAATACTTCACAAAGCGGTCGGTACTCGTCGTCAGGCTGACCAAATTTTTCAACGAAAGCCGCTTCTTTTCGCCAAACATGGTTTGCAACTCCACCCTCCACGGGCGGTCGATAGTGAGCAATGTGTCGGGCACGGGATAATTATCGTCCATGCTTAACGACGCCGTGCCGGTATGGACTGGCTCTTTAAACACGAGAAAAACGCTTTCGTTGGGTGCCAGGCGCATCGGGATGGAGGTGATATTAGCGTCCTGACTGAACGAGCGCAGCACGCGAACGCGCCCGTCAATCGGCGTCCAAAGCTCGGGCTGACGGCCTGTTATGCGGAGCTGTGCAACGAAATCGGCCTGCCTTTCGGTTTGGTTTGATACGAAGAAAACGTCCATATCGTCGCGTGTCAAGTGCGCAAATTTCACGTCTTCAGCACCAGCAAACAGGGCGTCGGGGGTGTTACCCGTGAGCCTGAACACCTCATCAATGCTGTAACCCGTAAATAAAAGTCCCTTGCCTACGTGGCGCATGCCGCACGATGGCAGGCCCGGCCCCCACAGTTCGTCGGCTATGCGGCGCACCTCGGCGTCGCCATCGCCCCAGTCTTTCAGGCTTGGCGAGTGCAAAGGCTTGGGTCCGAGCACCACGGCACCGTCGTAAAGCAGCTGCCTGATGCGGCGAATCATGGCGGGACGCATGGTTTTTAGTGGAGGTAAAACGAGCAATTTGTACTGGTTTCCATACGGCAGGTGCAGCAGATGATCGGCCGAAGCCGTGAGCTTGCCTTCGATAACCTCAGCATTTATAAAGTCGAACTGGTAGCCTTTGGGCAGTTGTGGGTCGGTGATACCTGTCATTACGGGTGCATCTTCACCTATAAAGTAGGCCACATCGGCCACATACCGTCCCTGCTGAAGCATGTAATTGCATCGTTTTAAGTAAGTAGTGAAGAGGTCGAGATGGCTGTACCACGTATTCTTTCGGTTAAATTCCTGTCCCCACGGGCAGTTAAGGCCGGGCAGTTTCTTCTCTTCGGGTTGCGAAATAACAACGTGTAGCAGCGTGTTGTTCACCCCTTCAGTAAAAAATTTATCGCCTCTTTGCTTCATGTTTTTGGGGCTTCGTGAGAACTCTGGCGGGCCACACGTGAACGATTCTGAGGATACTTTGCCCTTGCCATAGATGTGAGCCACCGACGATGCTGCCCTGTTTTCTATGTCGCCCAATGAGCCTTCGCTCCAGAATTCGCCCGCAACCTCGTCCGATTGTCCGCCATATTGCAAAAATTCGCCGGGAAATCCCCAATGGCCATAGGTTTCAAGCCACAGCGATAAGCCGTCGCGGTGGCCCAAATCGCGTAGTGCACCAATGTGGTCGTAAGCCAGACGGTCGGCAATCATGCGCCTTAAGTCCCATAAAAAGCGGTCGGTTTTTTCGCTGCTTTCCACCACAATGCCGTCGTAAGCCAGCAGATAAGGCGTTGGGTCGTAACCGAAATGTGAACGGAAATATTCGAAAAAGTCGTCACCAAAATTCTGTGTTGCCTTTTCGTAACTGTCGCAAACCATCACCTTCCACGTTGTGCGGTCTTCGGGAGGAATACGTTTTATCAGGTCGCCCACGAAGCTGTCGTAATGGTTTTTCAGCGCATCGTGATTCCATCTGTCCACTTCAGGCCCGCGCCCGTCGTCAGGAAGGGTGGGCGCATTCATAATCATCGTGGGAGCCATATAGGTGCGAACCACCTCCCATGTGCCGTCAGGGAAGGCGTAGGCAAGCGTATCGCCGTGGAGATTTGAGGATAAATCAATTACATCGGCAGCGGCAACAACGTCGTTTCCTGTGTAATTAACGGATGTTTTCCATTTGTATTCGTTCCACATGGGCAGCGGAACCTGTACCATCTTGCCCAGAATTTTTTCGGGATACTGGTCAACAACGGGCGTCTCGGCGAGCATAATCTCGCGCAGCGTGCACGGTTTGGTAATATGAAAATCCAGTCGGAATTTGTCGGCTACGGTTTCAGGCAGCGACATTGCTATCGGTGCCTGCACATCATAACCTATTTCTATCATCATGTTTGTGCGGTCGAGGGGCAGCGTTTTTACCGTTGCGTACGTACCGTTGCGTTCGGCACTGACGGTGACATAGCCCTTAACGGGCGACGCTATTTCAATACGGAGTGACCGGAGATGAAAGTTTTTCTTTGCCGTGGTGATGTAAACGGTAGCCGTTTTCGATGCGATTTGGGCCGTTGTAGCGGGCGAGCCGTCGAAAAGCGCACTTATATTGTCGATACCCAACGCCGTAACGTTGTCGGTTTGCGCCGTAATTTGTGCGTCGTCGCGCTTATGCGGGAAGGCCAGCAGCCTTACATTCTGCAACCATTCAGCCGGATGGGGAAACACAACTGTCTTCATTCCTCCTCCTTTGACGATGGCATGCTGCGACGCCAGGTAGCGCATCGACTGCTCTTTCTGGTTCCATGGGCCACCCGCCTGGCTCCAACCGGGACCGTTAAACAGGCCAATTTCGATGCCTTCACGCGATGCCGTTTTCATGGCTGTGTGCATAATGTCGTACCATTCGGCCGACTGAATTCTCACCGGACCGCGTGGCGCCTCGTCGTTTCCTACGCCCTGGTTGCCGATAAACGCGCGGTTTATGCCGGCTTTCTTCATGGCTTTCAGGTCGTTGACAACGCCTTCCCTACTGATATTGCCCGAAATCCAATACCAGTAACATGAGGTTGTAACGCCGGAAGGGCTGGCAAAGGTTCGCCTTAACTGCTCGTCAGGCTCATTATTGCGGGCCGATGAAGAGGAGACGGCAAGAAAAAGGCAGGCAAGACAAAAGGTTAATCGTTTCATTTCATTATTAAATAAACAGGTTTCAACAAGGTTCTGTTTTCTGGTTTACAACGTTTTACAAGTGTATGTTCTGCCGTTTTGTACCACCCTTACGATGGCAGGCGCCGGCGTGCAGCCCGTAACGACGCTGTTTTTACCTATATTAAGGTGAACCGTTTTGCGGCTCATCAGCTCGCCTCCTGCGCCAAAAACGTCAACCATAGCAGTGCCTTCGCCGGCCGACAGTATGCTTATCAGCAGCTGGTTATTACCGTTTCGGCACGCCGTAACAGCGGTTTCGCCGGCGTTTGCCGATGCAATGCCTGTGGGTGTAGTGTGTATAAACGAGCCCTTATAACGGTAATTAAAGCGGCCGTTCGGCGCAACGTCGCCATCGGTATAGAAGTTTAACAGGTCGGGAACGGCGGGAACGTTGTCGGTCCACTTAAAATCGATGTCGCATTCCTTGCCATTTGCCAGTCCCAGCAAACTGCGATTGATAGCAAAATACATCTTTCTTCCGTCTACAAATGGTACAATTTCGCCGATGTTCTGCCACGTAAATCCACTGCCTGCATGGCGAAAAAGCGAATACTTGTGCGTGGTTTTGTCGGCTGATACCATAAAATCGTACCCCTCCCAACCCGTATGATAGCACGTGTCGGTGTTGATAAACAGGCGCATCCACTGTGTATCGGTGCCGTCAAATGGCGTTATATTGCCGGTGGTCTGGACGTAAAAGCAGATGTTTTCAGCGTCTTTTGCCACCTTTGCCAGCTCAAAATCGTTGCGCCCGGTGGCGTTTTGTATGCGCCGATGGCCTGTATAGTCGGTGTAATCGCGATGCAAAACGTCGCCCTTATCGTCGCGATATTCGGGCGCAATGGACGTCCACTGCTCCATATTGCCGTCTAACGTGATGTGCCTTTCGGTTGAAGGTATGGGAATTTGCCTCACACCCTTGTAACGACGAACATGATTTACTGTCTGCATCAGGTAGTTATCGCGCAGAATCGGGTCAACAGAGGGTTCAATATCACGGTTAAATTCGGCATTGTAGGCGTCGATAAATACCGACTCGGACGGTATTTTCTTTCCGCACGGACGCACATAATCAACAACCATGCCGTCGCGGCCGTCGGCAATAAAGCGCATGGCCTGCCACTCGTTAAACTGTGTAATCATCACGTGCTGGGCGTTCATGGTGTGCGCCCGCTTCCATTGTTCGTTATAATATAAGCCTTGTCCTGTATAGGGCGTGGTGCCGTTGGCGAGCAATGGCGGTTGTTGGCCGTCGTGATAACTCTTTCCTATCTTCGAGTGTGCGTGCTGAGCGGTGCTCACCGACATCTGTTCGTAGTTGGTTCGCCTGCCGCTCCAGCCCGGCATTTGAGGGTAATTCTCAAGCCACGACCATTCATCGGGCTTGCTTCCGTTCATCCATGCCCACGAGTTGCGCCAGGTAAAGCGGTTCAATAACGTTGCATCGCCTACCTCTGTCTTGTTGCCAAGCATCAGCGGTTTGCCCTTATAGTTATACCAATACTTATCAAACTCGGGATGAGAATAGAAGTTATTGTACAGGTCGCGGACGGTATTCTGCGTATACGAGTGCACCATGAAGCACAGTTTGGGTACTTTCATGCCCATGCTTTCACGGCGGTCAATCTCCTTCATCACCTGTTTTACGGCCTCGGGATAGGTAAAAGCGTTTGTGACATCGAAGAAAAGGAAGTCGATTCCCGCGTCACATATCATCTGTAAATGCTTTTCTATGACATACGAATCGCCGGCTTTATAATAGTCTAACACCGGTTTTCCCCACCAGTGCATCTCATGAAACGGGCCCCATTCGGGATTTTCGGTGCTCTTTTTCAGAATTTCGGTCACATCGTAACCCTTTCCCGACGTGTCGATAAGATGGCTGCCGTGCCACAAATAGTAAAATATGCCAACGGTATGGCCCTGTGCATTGGGCTTGTCGGCTTTTATATTGCGCGTGTCGGCCGAAAATATCTCGCGACCCAAACCGTCTACGGCTACCCACGTATCGGGATAAGTATCCCACGAACCGGCCCTTGATACAGACGGAGACAACGACAACAGGGCCGACAGAACGGCCGTATGGCACAACCGCGATTGAAGTTTCGATAACATATTGTTCAGGTTTATAAGGTTTTTAACAATGTTAGGCTTTCCATGCGCAAAGATAACGAAATAAGCTTTTTTATGGCAAGGAAAAGTGCTTAAAATGTTTAGATATTTGCTTAACGCCGGCAACACTACGGTATGCCGGCCTTTTGCGATGCCCTCCGTGAGGCTGCTGCCGCATTTTTCAACGGTTACGATGCCGGCATGGGAGCACAACGGCCCGGGTATGACACCGTACGTATATTTTTTTTATTTTTTAATGGTTTATATATAGTTTTGTCATGCAAACGCCTTAACTTTGTCTCCCTATCATGCTTCTGAAAGAACAAAAGCTCGTTATCGACGGGCGCGAATTGCGAATAGCCGCTCACGACGGTGCCCGGGCGCTGCTTATCCAGCCCGTTGACGGGCACGACATCAGCGAACTGCCTGCTTTGCTAAGCTGGACACAGGCCCACACGCAGGTGCCTTTCGCTCATGTGGCCCTGCCCATACAGCGATGGAACGACGAACTTACGCCATGGCCTGCACCGCCCGTCTTCGGCAAGACGCCCTTTGGAGCGGGTGCAGCTGCCACCTTAGAACTGATTACACAGCGCGTAGTGCCTGCCGTTTGCAGCGCTTTGCATCTTTCCAGCAACCTGCCTGTGGTAACAGGAGGCTACTCGCTGGCCGGTTTGTTTGCCCTGTGGGCCGCTTATCAAACCCGCTTTGCAGCCGTAGCGGCGGCCTCGCCCTCTGTATGGTATCCGCAATGGCTCGATTATGCCGCCACCCACACACCGCTGACACGCGTAGTTTACCTGAGTCTGGGCGACCGTGAAAGTCGTAGTCGTACACCCATTATGGCTACCGTTGACAGCTGTATGCAGCGCCAGCGCGAACTGTTTCAGGCGCAGGGCGTAACCATGAACTACGAAACTACCGCAGGAAACCACTTTCAGGACAACGGCATTCGCATGGTAAGGGGCTTTGTCTATGCCCTCAACAACCTGCAACAGCTCCCGTAACATCACAACCGAATATTTTAATCAACACATGAAGTAATATGAAACATTTAAAAATTTTTTCCATTCTCTTCTGCTGTATGGCAGCCATGGCCTTTACATCGTGCCTGAACGACGACAACGACAAAGGCCTTTCACAGGAACAAAAGCATCAGGCTTTCCTGCAAATGAACGGCAATTACACTACCCGGGCCATTTATTACAGCAGGCTTGACGGCATGACATCCGTGCCCGGCAACAAGCTCGACACACTGAGTGCGGGCATGATGCTCAGGAACGACTCTGTTATCGAGTTCAGTATGCCCACAAAAGCCCTCGTGTCGCTGATGAAAGACACACTGCTTGCACGCGCAATCGTAGCACAGATGCCACAGGTAAACGTAAGGGCCTACATGGGTATTTACAGCGTTAACCCCGCTGCTTTCTACATCAATCCGGTGCCGGTTGAATGCAACAGCATCAGCTACGGTGGCAGAACAAGCAATATTCGCATTATCTTTGCCAACAATTTTGCAAGCTCGTACGGTGTATACAATGCCGACAAGCGCACATTGGGCGTAAACCTTATTGTGGCAGGCATATATCGTGACGGCCAGTACGACGGCTCTGCACTTGTGCAGGCAGCTCCCGTACTTGTGCTGGGCAAGCGCAACTAAAGGCTGCGGGCAACGCGCAGAGTGCTGCAAGGCGATGGCTTTACAGCCTTTAAGCTGATATTCCATAGCTGAAAAAGGAGGAAAACAGCCCTTCACTGATGTCACTTTATGGTGACAGAGCGCAGAATTGATTGCTGTGGGAACAACATTTTATGATAACAAGGCTTCGGCCTGTACCCCGTTTGTATGAAGCATACGGGTGTACAGGCCGAAGTGTTTTATAGGGATGGGAGGGAGTAATGGTTGTTTAAGGCAGAGGTTGCAGGGGTGGAAGATTGGGGACGATGGTTGTATAAAGGAGAATCAACAGACTTATGAACAGGACTTTATGCAGTAACAGATTACAAATTGCACCATAGTTTTCCCCACATGCTGTGCCTAACTGCACACGTTTGCGACAGAATGGTCATTGTTTGGCGGCCGTCAGCAGCGCGTACGACGACCGTCATACTCATCGTCCGGCGGCCGTCAGCAACGCTGACGACGGCCGTCGAACACTCAACGTTACAGTGTTAAGACGTATGGGGTGCAGGGTAATGGGAGGAGAATAAGCCGCTAAAGTGGTGTTTTTTAGCCCCTTGTCTGGTGTGCACGTGCCCCCTAAGTTAGGGGGATGGGGGTCTGAACATCCTCCCTTTCCACCCCACTCTTTATAATCGAACGACACCACAGAAAACAAAAATCCCTTTATTCACGGGGCTTTACCAGCATAAGGTGCTGAGAAAACCAGGAGAATAAAGGGATTTTGCTTACTGTTCAGACCCCCAGCCCCCTAACTTAGGGGGCTTGTGCACACCAACAAGGGGGCGCAGGAACGTCAAAAAAACAATAAAATTTAGTTCTTCCGTTTGAAAATCCAGAACGTACCGTTGTCCCATGCAGCGGTGCCTTCAGGAGCAGCACAAAGCACAAGGTGGTCATCGTCAAGCGTAAGGATGTCGAATTTATTCTGTTTTTCGGTTGCGCCATAAATGTGACCGCTCAGCACTGTCGCCCCTGTGAGGGTTAGAGTACCTATGCTCCATTGCGAGCCATCATCAGGATTGTTCTTCGTCGACGACATGTTGAACGCAAAAGTACCCTTTTCAACTACTGTGCCATCGGCAGCATAGCGCGTAAAATTAGGTCCTCCGTTAAGGTCGAACACCATATAACCGTCTTTCTCATCAACGTTGGCAAGAGCAATCGACGTCCAGTCGGGTATAAATTCTGTAAGGTATCCGCCCGTTCCATAAACGGCAGCCACCGTGCTGTCCCACGTCCACTTCTTGCCTTGCTGACCGCTTCCTCCAAACAATTCCCACTCACGGGCCACAGGATGGTCAATAGACGTAACGTTTACCTTACGTGTTGTAGTAACAGTACCACCGTCACAGAGGCCTGTAAACGTAATAGTTTGCTCGCCAAGAAAAGGCAGAGACACCGTGTCGCGGTCAGCAGCCGAGCGTCCTGTCACGTAATCCCAGTAAGAACCCACGCCCAGTGTGTTGTTAACCATAACGATTTGGTTGCCCCCCGGCGTTGTAGCATGAACATCAAGCTTTAGTTCGCTTTCATCAACTACATTGCCGAGCTGCTTGTCATCCATCACAGGCTCGCACGAAAACAGCAGTGCTGAGCATGTACAAAGCACTAAAAATATATATCGTTTCATTGTTTTTACTCCTATTTTATTAATACAACAAATTGTCTCCCGTCCACCCTGGATTCTGCTTCAGTACACCGTTGGAGAGGTCTATTTGCGTTTGTGGTATCTGAAGGAAGCCTCCGGTATCGGTAACGCGCTGGCGAATGTCGGACATATCCATTGTTTT
>JABZLB010000062.1 GCA_015256945.1 Prevotellaceae bacterium
CCGTTGCCGAGCAAAGCAAAGTTCCTTTTATTACCCAAGAAAGTTTGATTAAAAATTTCCCCTACCTGCCTCTAAACCAAGGTAAAGCGATAGGTACATTACGCGTTATTGTCAAAGAAGATGATCTTCATAATGTTGGCGCCGACGATATTATTATTTTGAAAGAGGTTCCCCTAGAGCTGCCACCTGTGGCAGGGATTATCAGCGAGAAACCATCTACTGCACTATCGCATGTGAATGTATTGGCACGCGGCTGGGGGATTCCCAATATTTACCTTAAAGACGCAGAAAAAATCCTAGCCCCATATATTGGCCGTCGTATCGAATTTGAAGCGACTGCTAAGCAATACCGAATTGTCCAAACCAACCGGAACACTACCAGTAAAAGCTTTTCAGACGGCCTTACCCTGCCCCAACCTGATGTTTCCGATTATGGCCTTAGGGCTTTGTCAAACCTGCGCCGTGATGACAGCCGTTACTGCGGCAGTAAGGCTGCCAACCTCGGTCATATCCGCGCCCATATTAAAGGTAGTAATGTACCTGACGGATTCTGCATTCCGTTTGCCTATTATCAAGCCATGATGGATAGGCTGGGTATTAATGCAACAACACTGGCCCAAATCGAAACACAAAGTGATGGAGACAACCGCAAGCGCCGTACTGCTTTACTCACGCTGCAGAAAAAAATTACCGATGCCGAAATCCCGTCGGAATGGAAACATAAATGGGCTGAGCAATGGCGCAATCAATTAAACAGCAAAGGCGTGTTTGTCCGCAGCTCCTCTAATTCCGAAGACCTACCCAATTTCAGCGGCGCAGGGCTGTACACCACCGTGCCAAATGTTACCGATGAAAACGCGTTGGCCGAAGCAGTGAAGCAATCTTGGGCTTCTGTTTTCAATTACAGTGCATACGAAGCCCGCCGTATTGCCGGATTGCCTCACGATAGCGTGAAAATGAGTGTCTTTGTGCAACAAAGCATCAATGCAGATCTCTCCGGCGTGTTGGTTACCATCAATCCTTATGATATTGCTCAGAAAAATAGCGCCTACATTGCCGCCAAACGCGGGTTGGGTATTCGTGTCGTTGAAGGCAAACGGGTAGCCGAACAGGTGGTCTATAACCGTCGCAATGATTCTGTACAACGTCTCAGCTCCTCTAATGAAACCACAGCGTTGCAACTGGATAAAAATGGTGGAGTACGGGAGGTGCCTGTAACCAGTGGCAATGTGATGAATCAAGAACAAATCCGTCGCCTTGACCAAACCGGCCAACAAATCAAACAGCTATTTGCCAATGGCGAGCAGGATATCGAATGGGCGTTTGACAATGGTAAGCTTGTTATCCTCCAAGCACGACCGTATCTAAACGGTACACGTTAAAGTAAAAGGCCGTTTGAAATTATCGTTTCAGACGGCCTTTGCATCATAAGTTAGTTATACCCTATACTTCCAGATCTCCAAGGAACTATGATGTCAAAACAACTCACTTTTTATTTTATTCGCCATGGCCGTACCCAATGGAACGAACAAGAGCTTTTGCAGGGATCAGGCAATTCACCACTGACCGAACAAGGAATTACAGGAGCTCAGAAAACCGGGGCGGCGCTACAACAAGTAGAATTTACCGCTGCTTATTCCAGCATTTTACAACGTGCCATTGATACGGCTGGCCATATTATCGGTCAGCGTCCTATTCCTCTTTTTCAGCACTGTGGACTAAATGAGCAATCTTTTGGAAGTTGGGAAGGTATGCAGATCACTGACCTACGGAAGTTAACCGAATTTAAACAACTGACCAATGACCCGGCAGCTTATAAAGCATTAAGCAATGGTGGCGAAACCTTTGAACAATTAGCAGTACGTGCAATGGACGCCCTTTGCGATATCATTAAAGTACATCAATCGGGAGCCAATATTTTAGTGGTATCACATGGCCATACCTTGCGGCTTTTATTATCCTTACTAGGCGGAGCGACTTGGGAAAACCATCGTGATGAGGGTAAATCCGTGTCATTGTTAAATACTTCGATCAGTATTGTGAAATACGATAGTGAAAGCGGTTTTCATATTGAGCAACTTAACGATGTGGCTCATTTACAATGATCACAACTATTCATCAATAATAAAAAAGGTGGGCATTTTTACCCACCTTTTTTGCCATTAGCCGAATACTTTTTCCAAGTATGCTTGATAGTCTACTAAATATTGTTCTACTTGTGGATTTTTAATCACATCGTTACATACGAATGTTGGCAGACGGGTCAAACCGATGAACTCATTGAGTTTGTGGAAGTGCATGTATAAAGCATCCACACCTTTACCTTCGAAGAAGTCGCCTTCGCGAGTAAAGGCTTCAATCGGGGCATTCCAAGTAAGCGAGAGCATGTGTTTTTTACCTTGCAACAAACCACCTGTGCCGTAGCCTTCAGTCGGATTGACACGATGGCGACCATCACTATGGTAAAGCTTGCCGTGTCCGGCGGTTAATACTTCGTCTATGTATTTTTTCACTGTCCAAGGTTCGTGCATCCACCAACCTGGCATCTGCCAAATCACGGCATCCATCCACAAGAATTTTTCGATTTCTGCTTCAACATCATAGCCGGCATCAATCACGGTTTCTTGTA
>JABZLB010000016.1 GCA_015256945.1 Prevotellaceae bacterium
CTCATTATCAATTAGTTTACGCCAACTTCGATTTTTCTTCATTTTCGTTGATTAGTTACGATGTAATTGCAGTACGATTACATCGTAAAGGCGACTAAATTACGACGTAAAGGTACCCCCCTTTACGATGTAAAGGGGACACGATTACGACGTAAAGATAACGCGATATAGCCGTAAAGGCAAAAAGCCTACTTTATTTTACAAAATCGGTACTGGCTAAACGGGCGGGCCAAGCTGTTTTCAAAGCTGATCCATGAAAGGCTTTTTAAAAAATAAAAAGTCTTTTCCGAATACTACATAATTGAATCATGCCCCATGAACATTTACATTATCCCGGTATTTTTACTATTGATCAGGATTTTCGATATAACCCTGATACCGGGTATCTATACTGCTCATTACAGCTTCATAACCCTTATCTTTCAAATACTCTATGTTTTCACGCCCCTTGCCTATGGGCCGTATAGGCTTATGGATAGTGAGCCGGAGCGGATGCCATACTACCCAATGACCGTCGCGCATGCGTGGCATGATATTAAAACTGCCGTTAATTGTCAACGGACAAACGGGCAACTGCAGCTCGTCGGCCAGTGCAAAGGCACCGCGTCTAAAGAATCCCATGTGCCCCGTAAAGGTGCGGGCACCCTCGGGAAACACCATAAGCGACATACCTTCATGAAGAATTTCGCGAGCCTCATCATATGTTTCTCTTACACGAGAAACACTACTTCGATCAACAAATATCTGATGCGAATAACGACATGCCATGCCAACAAAAGGCACGCGACTTAACGAACGCTTCATCATCCACTTAAAATTACGATTCAAAAAGCCATATATAAGGAAAATGTCAAAGGCTCCCTGATGGTTAGCTACAAAAACATAGCTCTGCCCCGGCTGTAAATTTTCACGTCCTTCAACCTTTACAGGCAACAGGAACAAGCGAATAGTAAGCCACGACCACAGGTGTCCCGGATAATAACCCCAGAAGTGCCCGTTACCCATCAGGCAACCAAGTGTAGTAACAAGCCCCGTCAAGATGGTACAGATCAGAAAGATTGGGACTGCGATAAAAATTTGATACAGACGATAAATAAATTTCATTATTTGGCTTTATGAAGGGTTATAACTACAATTTCAGGAGTAACGCCAAGGCGGAAAGGTACCAATCCGCCCAAACCAGAGCTTACATAGAGATACCTGTTGGCCATTTTGTACAGTCCGTCATCCTGATGATATTCTATCTGCGTAGGACGAAAGCCGAACAACGACAACTGTCCACCATGTGTATGACCACACAATGTAAGCCGTGCACGGTCATCTTTTACAATATGTTTCTCCCATGCTTTCGGATTATGCTGAAGAACAATAGTAAACGCTCTTGCACCAACGCCCCGCATGGTTCGTGTAAAATTGGCACTATCAGGCCGTTCGAAGTTCTGTTCACCAGCAATAACGATCGAATCGCATCCGCGACGAATGGTATGATTGCTATTTAGAAGCAGGTTCCAGCCACAACGCTTTTCAACACTTCGCGTTTCATAAATATTGCGTAATTCCTGTTCGGGTGAGAGCTTTACATATTCGGCATAATCGTGATTACCCAATACAGAGAATACACCATCGGCAGCATGCAACTTACCTAACAACGGCATGACCGGCAGAATTTCACGTGGCTGGATGTTCTGAAGGTCGCCGGTAAAGACTATTAAATCTGGTTTCTGTGCATTAATACTGTCTATATCGCGAGCCAGCACTTTGCGCATATCTCCCGTAAATGTGCCTACATGGGCATCAGAAAAGTGTACAATACGATAGCCATCGAAAGCATCCGGCAGGTCTTTAAAGCTAAGGTCAACATGTTTTACCTTTAACTGACGGATGCCTGCGGTAGAACCATATGCCATCATGAGCCATGTTATAATAACGAACAATGTTGACAACAGAGTACTCAAATTGTACCGGGTATGGAAATAATGCCGAAAAGCCCTTCCCAAAAGGGAGAACAAACAGAAAATAATCTTGGGATATATCGTAATTCCTAAAAGGACAAGGTATACATTTACCCACATCAGGTTTTCGGGAACAAAGCTTTGAACAAGCGACAGGCCTACTGTATAAACAAGCATTACAGCAGAAGGTATCCACCATAACAGGCGTTTCCACCAGCAAAAACACCGATGATGACGCAGAAAATGCAGGTCGATGTACAGGTCGGTCAGTATAATGACAAGAATAACAGGAACAAATATGCGTGCTATCATTTTCTAATCATACTTGAAACAAGGAAAAGCCTCATCTTTTCAACAGGAAAACCACGACGCATTGCATAGCTAAGAAGCTGGTCTTCGCCTATTTTCCCAATATCAAAATAAGTAGCCCTGGGATGAGAAAACATAAGTCCTGATACAGAGGCATGGGGCGTCATCATACCACTTTCGGTTAAATGGATACCTATCTGCGACATGTCCAGAATATCAGACAATATAAAATTTATACTCATATCGGGCATAGAAGGATAGCCTACGGCTGGCCTGATACCCTGATAGCGCTCGTTAAGCATGTCGCTTATCGTAAGAGATTCATCAGGAGCATATCCCCAATAATTTCTCCTTACATCGCAATGCAATCGTTCAACAGTTGCTTCTGCCAGACGTTCAGCAAGTATCATGGCGAGCATATGCCGATAAACATCGTCCTGATAGAGGCTCTCTATACAGCTGTCTACCGTTGCAGCAAAGGCTCCTGCCTTGTCTTTTATGCCTGAAGAACGCGGACGTACAAAATCAGAAAGGCACAAATTAGGCCGTCCTACGCGTGAAACCTTTTGCTGTCGCAGCATGGGAATACGTACATTATCAAGTAAAAGGTCGTCGCCATCGCTATTGGCATCAAGCAGTTTAAAAACAGCACAGGTATGAAAATGTTCTTCCCAGCTGTCGAGCATAGAGTCGGCATCGGTCCTGAGCATCTCACGCTCAATGCCTTTTTTTCCTCCCATACCCCACGTATGGAAAAAATATATCCAATTAATAAACGGGCGGATGTCGCTAATACGAAAAGTGAGTTTCATCGTTCTATCGGGAAAATTTTACTTCTTCACCACAATAGCTATCATCAAAAACACCATGATTATAAACATGGCGTCCATTACAGAAAGTGTCAACAACACGCCATGTAAAAACCTCTCCTTGCAAGGGGCTCCACTTACATTTACTTTGTATTATATCTTCAGTAACTTTCCAGCTCTCTCCCTTTTTAACAATGGTAATATCAGCCTTATATCCAGTACGCAGGAAACCACGGTCGCAAACACCAAACAACCTTGCCGGGTTATGACACATCAACCAAACTAAACGTTCCATGGTTAAAACTCCCTCGTCTACAAGCCCAAGCATAGAAACCAAAGAGAACTGTATCATGGGCATTCCTGAAGAAGCACGCGCACACCCGCCCTGTTTTTCAGACAGCTGATGGGGGGCATGGTCAGTTCCTATACAAGTGATGCGTCCTGAATAAAGAGCATGGCGCAGCGCGTCACGGTCGGCAAGCGTCTTAACTGCAGGATTACACTTAATAAGTGCCCCTTTACTGCTATAATCTTCTTCCGAGAAAAGCAGGTGAGCAAGGACGGCTTCGCCTGTTATCTGCGGCATTAAACCCGCAGAATAAGTATGCCGGTTCGCATCAAGAAGGTTTAATTCACCGGCTGTGGAAATATGTGCAATATGAAGCTTTGTTCCGAATTGCCGAGCCAGTTGAACTGCAAGTTCACTACTTTTATAACAAGCTGCAGACGACCTGATGACCGGATGCAGACGAATTTCAGGGTCGGCACCATATTTTTCCAAGGCTTCAGCCATATTGTTATTGATGACGGAAGAGTCTTCGCAGTGGGTCATCAAAAGCAATTGATTATCTGCACAAGCTTTAAAAACATCGTCTAAAGCCTGTGGCTTGTCAACAAGCATGTTGCCCGTTGAGGCTCCCATAAAAAGCTTTACACCCGGAACCCGTGTTCGATTAAGTTTACTTAATAAACCGGTATTATTATTTGTTGCACCAAAAAAGAAACTATAATTGACATGGCTCTTATGTGAAGCCAGTTCGAATTTATCGTCAAGTGTTTCCAGCGTTGTTGTTTGGGGCTTGGTATTAGGCATATCAAAATAGGTCGTTACTCCGCCGTATGCCGCAGCCCGTGACTCACTTTCAATATCAGCCTTGCCTGTAAGCCCCGGCTCACGAAAATGAACGTGTTCATCTATAAGCCCTGGTAAAACAAAACACCCCGTGGCATCTACGCATTTATCGTAGTTTCCACGAGGTGATTTAGTATCTTCCGTAATTTCTGTTATACGATCATCGTCTATAATTATCGACCCTTTGAAAGAGCATCCGTCATTAACAATCGTTCCTCCTTCAATGATTGTCTTCATTGTTCATTATCTTATAAAGTTATTAATTGGCTTTCATTAAATGATGAGCATTGCATTTTTTAATGACTTCATTACTTTTGAGCAGGGGCAGCCAGGTCGTTAGGTGTCGGGCCGTCTTGTGGTGTGGCAACCGGGGCTGGTTGTTGTGGTGCATGAACAGGAACCTTAGTACCATTCATAATATTCTGATTGTCCTGAGCCGCCTGATAGTATTCTTTTACCTGCGGGTCGTTCTTAAACTTATCGGTTGCCTTACTCATAATATCTTCAACCCATGCATCGAGCATCGGAACCTCGTAACGGTTCATACAAACAGTAATGAACACATAAGGACCAAGTACATTATCATAATTCTCAGTGACAAAAGAGGTCACCAGTTTATCCATTTTCTGATTGATAGAAGCATTTTGAGCTGCAAGGTGTACATTCACTTTCCCCATGTCTTCCCCATTCATAATAGCCTGGTCATGCTGATGGATGAGATCAGAGTTTTGGTTCATTAGTTGTGTAAAACGACGTCGAAATTTTGTTAGTTTGTCGTTAAGCGGTGTACCACTCACCGTTTCCTGTGTATTATCTATCTTTACTTGTATGCTGCCATCTTCCAAAACTACGGGCAAGCTGCCATTATCGTTGAATATAATATTTCCAACTCGAACCGAATCGATAGCGCCGTTGAACTGGAATTGGCCATGAACAACATCACAAGAATCGAGATTTTTCATGGTCGTATCTTTCAAAACTTTCAGATAAAGTTTCTGTCCATCAAGTGTTGATACGCTGGTTGTACCAGTAATATTAAAAGTATTGGCACATGAGGTTAAGGCAAACAAGCCTATAATAGCGTAGTATATTTTATTCATTATTATATAGTTTCTTGTAAAGCAAAGATAATATGTATTCGTGAAGACGTAAAATAAATTTATGCAATTTAAAAATATAGCTTATGCTTTTATATTTTTTTTCGATAGTTCATAGTCGATACGATGAACTGTATAAAGCTCCAATAAAGTTGCTAAAAATAAAACAACAACCCACTTATTATATAAATAGGTGACATAATTCTCATAATTGCTGAAAAAATCACGAAAGAAGCCGTAAACAGTATCGACTAAAATAATTCCGGCTATAATAAAGAGAATATCGCTTAAATCCTGTATTCTCTTTAATCTTTTGATAGTGATGTTATCACCTTCAAAAGTCTGCATAAGCTGTACTGTGGCAAATAATATTGCTCCTGCGAGAAAAACCCAACACGATACCGACTGGTAAAAAAGCAATACAAAGCTTCCTACACCGACAACCATAAGGGCACCGCCGAGCAAAAAGACAATACTTTGGAGTTTACTAAGCTGTTTCATTCATTTCAATTCGTTGAACCTGCATCCCCATTCACGCCTGATTGCGGATCGGTACTGAGTACAAATATATCTTCATCGTCTGCTTTCATAAAGTAATGCTCACGGGCTATCTTTTCAATAGCTCTGGGATTACTTTGAATTGCGCGCAGTTCTTTTGTCGTTTGTTCGTTTTGTTCGTTGTATTTTTTTATTTCGTCTTTCAACTGATTAATCTGCAATTCATATTTTACACGTTGCAAATAACTGTCATTATCGAGAAATCCTACAATAGCTATCCCTACAACAATTGTTATAAGGTACTTATAATGGGCCAAGAACCCACAGAAAGCGGACAATTTACTGCTCATAATGCTTTTAAAACGACGTCTGCAAAGATACTTCATTTCGCTTAGAAAAGCAAAAGAAAACTATATATTTGTTTTGGCTTTATGCCTTTTTGGGTTATCTTTGCATAAACAAACCATCATAAATACTGATATGGACAATTATATTGTATCGGCCAGAAAATACCGACCGATGACGTTTTCATCGGTCGTTGGGCAAGATTCGCTGACAATGACATTGAAGAATTCAGTGAAGTCAGGGAAATTAGCACACGCCTATCTTTTCTGTGGACCGAGAGGCGTTGGAAAGACAACATGTGCCCGTATTTTTGCAAAGACCATAAATTGTGAAAATCCTACTACCGATGGTGAGGCTTGTAATGAATGTGCAAGCTGCAAAGCGTTTAACGAAGGCCGCTCAATGAACATCTTTGAATTGGATGCAGCAAGCAACAATAAGGTTGAAAACATAAAGTCGTTAATGGACCAGACCTTGATTCCACCCCAGACAGGCCGATACAAGGTGTTTATCATTGACGAGGTTCACATGCTTTCAACATCAGCTTTCAATGCTTTTCTGAAAACACTTGAAGAACCACCACAGTATGTTATCTTTATTCTTGCAACAACTGAAAAGAATAAAATTCTTCCGACAATTCTTTCACGCTGTCAGATTTACGATTTCGAACGCATGACTATACCCGAAATTGTAAACCAATTAACGATGGTAGCACAAAAAGAAAACATTACTTTTGAAGAAGAGGCTCTTGCTTTGATTGCAGAGAAAGCCGATGGAGGAATGCGTGATGCACTATCTATTTTTGATCAGGTATCGAGCTTTTGTCAGGGACACATTACCTTTAAGAAGGTACTTGAAGACCTGAATGTACTTGACGCAGACAACTATTTCCGTATCATTGACATGGCTCTCGAAAACAAGACAACCGATATAATGTTATTACTTAACAACATTATTACGCGCGGTTTTGATGGAGGTAATATTATTACAGGACTGGCCTCTCATGTGCGTAACGTTATGATGGCACGAGATAAACAAACTCTTCCGTTACTTGAAGTTAGCGAATTACAACGCCAAAAGTACCATCAACAAGCTCAGAAATGTTCGGATAAATTCTTATTTCGGGCATTAAAAATTCTCAATGATTGCGATATTAGCTATCGACAAAGCAGCAATAAACGGCTATTAGTAGAATTAACGCTGATTCGTGTTGCTCAAATCACACAGCCAGAAGACGATGATTCTGCCGGCGCGGGGCTTAGCCCTAATCGTTTAAAATCCCTGTTTAAGAATATTTTAGTTTCACAACCTAAAACGGCCATGCAGGTAGCCGGGGTTGAGAAAACCTTGAAAAAGAGCACTTATCAGAAAAGTGCCAATGAAAAATCAGAAGAAACTGATAACGAAAAGAACAATGCTGTAAAACTGCAACCGCAACAGATAGCCGACATCACTACAAGAAAGAAACAACCACAACTTGCAAATATCGGTGTAACCTTTGCCAGACTCAAACAGGATCCAGTAATATCAGACGAACTCAATGTAATAAAGGTTGATGAAAAACAATCGATAATAGAGGAGAAACGCTTTACAGAGGCTGATCTTTCCGTGCAATGGACGTTAATGTGTAACCGCATGCCTCAAAACTTCGTGGGATTAGCATCGCGACTTAAGAACCTTGTCCCTCGCATTACAAGTTATCCTAACTTTGAAGTAGTGGTTGACAATAACATCCTATTAGAACATATTAATCAGATTCGCGGTAAGATACGTGCAACCATGAGGCAAACATTAAACCACAAATCTATTGAGTTTAGTGTTCGATTAGCAAATCAGGACGAATTAAAAAAGACATTTACCAAACGAGAAGTTTTCGACGACCTGAGAAAACGTAACCCTGCATTTGAAAAACTAAGAACAAAATTAGGATTAGAGCTTGCCTGAATTATACTAAGGGAAGCCCAATATGATAAGATATAAAATAAATGAAGCAACAGCCTGCTCACTAATATGAGAAGACTGTTGCTTCTTTATCACTTTATATTCTATACCTTTAAATTAAAGGCATACCACACTCCCTACATTCCTTCCTCATTTCTTCAGGCCATATGCTTGCTTGTATTTCACCGATATGAGCCTTATGGAGCAAAACCATACATAAACGACTCTGACCTATTCCTCCTCCAATACTCAAAGGTAACTTGTCGTGGAGTAACTGCTGATGAAAATAAAGCTCTTCACGTTTTTCCTCACCTTCTATTTTAAGCTGCCGCAATAATGCCTCCTTATCTACACGAATTCCCATGGAACTCAATTCAATTGAACGTTCTAAAACAGGATACCATATAAGAATATCGCCATTTAAACCTGGTCGCCCGTTTGATGTCTCGGTAGACCAGTCGTCATAATCAGGTGCACGGCCATCGTGCTTCTTTCCATCTGAAAGTTTACAACCAATACCTTCTACAAATACAGCTCCATATTCTTTACAAACAGCATCTTCACGTTCCTTTGGAGAAAGATGCGGATAACGTTCAAGAAGTTCCTGGGCATGTACAAAATGAATATCCTTTGGCAAGAAAGACTTTAACTGTGGATAGCTTTCACATGTAAGATATTCTGTGCGAAGTATTGCAGCATATATATGTTTTACAACCTGTTCCAGAAAGGACAACGTTCGTTCGTTACGCTCAATGGCTGCCTCCCAGTCCCATTGGTCAACATAAAGTGAATGTAAATTGTCAAGCTCCTCATCAGCACGTATGGCATTCATGTCCGTATAAATTCCATATCCCGGAGCTATACCATATTCAGACAGTGTTAAACGTTTCCACTTTGCCAACGAATGAACAATCTCAGCACATTTATCTCCCATATCTTTAATAGGGAAAGATACTGCACGTTCTGTTCCGTTTAAATCGTCATTAATTCCTAATCCTTTCAGTACAAAAAGTGGAGCTGTTACACGACGCAAACGTAATTCGGTCGAGAAATTTTGCTGAAAGAAGTCCTTAATAAGCTTTATTCCTTGTTCCGTTTGTCTGCGATCAAGTAGAGCTATGTAATTATCTGGTTTAATAAGTTTGCTCATTGTGTTACAATTTTTGTTTATTTTATAAATATTCTACGTACAAAATTAATCAATTACCTACATAAGTACACATAAATCGCTAAATATTTTACACAACGATATTATTTAGAGTCGTTATTCGGACTTAACGAAGACATCATGATTTATCAGTTTTCATACATACATTTTAATCCGTTTATTAAATAATAATCGAAAAATATTATTACCTTTGTACCATTAACTTATGGCTCCGTAGCTCAGTTGAATAGAGCACCAGATTCCGGTTCTGGGTGTCGCGGGTTTGAGTCCCGCCGGAGTCACGACAGAAAACAAAGCGGAAGCCCAGTAAATAAAGGACTTCCGCTTATTTGTTATTTTTACAAGAAGAACTATAAGTGTTCGCTAAATTTCCGAAAGTTTCTGTTTCCTATAAAAGTTTTTTAGCAGAAATTTAGCAGACTCTTCAACTATTCAAATAGTAATACATGGAGACAAGACATGTTCCTGGAAAATAAACAGACGTTGTTTTGAACAGAACTGACTTCTGAAATAAATCATTGCTCAGGTATTTATGAAAGTAAAAAAAATAAATGCTCAATGACTTTTCATAATGGCAGAACACCAAAGTTGATTTTAAACCATTCCATCACATACCTTTCATCACCATTCTTAGAAAGAAAACTCTTTACTTTTACCCCGTAAACAGAATAATTTAAAAGCCAAATCCTGAGAAGATAATATAAATAAGTCTGCATTTCACTATATGGAATGCAGACTTATACCTATTCTTATATTAGTAATTACTTAAGACAACTACTAATATTATTAATTATTTCATTTCTTCAGGAACTTCTTTTTTATCTATACGATCAGCAATATTATCACCTTCAGTAGGTGCAAGGATAGTTTTAAAATCGGTATAACCATTTTTTACAAGAATGTCATACCATTGTAATAACTTTTTAATATCGCTATCATGTACACGATCTTGGTCGAAGTTAGGAAGCACTTCACCAAAGTATTTCCTCAGCTCCTCACTGGAACACTTTTTATATTTGAGCGATGTTACTTTTAAACCCTCCTTCTCACCCACTTTCATGAGCACCTCCCAAAGAGGTATATCCTCAGCATCAGTGTACATAGCTATATCACCTAAACTGGTAACACGGTCGGTTGAAAAGGCCGGCATACGACGGTGTGCATCATCTATCGATTCAACGATAAGGTTCATCTTACCACGAGAAACCAATTTATATAATCCTGGTTTGCCTGCAATAGAAAGTATTGTTTCCATTCTCTTTTTTATTTAATATGATTTATCTATACTCTTTCTTATTATATTCTTGTCCTTCCAGGCCTCCACTCCTGTCCCGTCTATAAAGAACCATCAGGTACTGAAGACAGTAACTGTTCTACCTGGGGGGCTAACGGGCGACTCCCATCATTGACAATAACAAAGTCACAACGGGCAGCAACTTTATCCTGCGGCATCTGCCCCCGTACCCATTCTAAAGCTTTTGAACGTGAAATACCATTGCGACGCATGATCCTCTCAACACGAATATCGAGCGGTGCTGATACACATACACGATAAGAAAAATTTACTCTCCGATCAAATCCACTATCGAACAGTATCGCACTTTCAAGCCACGTATATCCACTACGTTTAAAATCAGCTGCAACTGCGGGATGAATAATCTCATTGACTGCTTGCTGATTATCTTCTGAAGCCAAAAGAAAATGCGTTAATATTGACTTTTGAAGTATACCATGTTGAAAAACGGGTTTACCTACAAGATGACAGAGGGCTTCTTGCATATCCTTGTCTTCATTCATTAAGCGCCGCGCTTCCATGTCACAATCATATACACGAACGCCATGATCAGCCAGCAATTTACAAATATAGCTTTTCCCGCTCCCTATTCCACCTGTGATAGCTACGTATTTCATTGCTGTTCGATAAGATAATCTACCTGTGACATATCTAAACTGGCATTGGTAGCAAAGCGTGAATGGCTACGCAAATAAAGCTTACACTTGTCTGATGGATGAGCAGCTATTTCCTTATAGTTGACCACAACCGAAAAATCGGAAGGACGAACAAGTCGGAAAACATTAGCTCCTGCGGTAAACTTAACTCTAACGCGTTGTGGGAATGTCCGAATAATTAACCCGGCTGGCTTATTTATCGCTGCAATAGGTACTTCCAAAGAGCCTTCAGTCAATATATCAGGATAAAGTGTCATTCGAACTGTTTGGGGCACAATCTTTGCCCCATGAATAGCCTTTAGTTTCACTGTACGTGTAACCGTGTCATCAAAATTGACAATATTCAGGTACTCGGTAGACACTTCACTTATCTGATCCAAGCTTTCTTTGCTTGCATACACAACCACATTGTCAGGCTTAAACTGTACATGGGCTAAATAATAATTACGAGCAGGAACCACATTTCCCAACAGTTTTACCCTTACTCGCTTATTTCGTCCGTAATTAAAATAGAAGTCGAGCCGATCAGCCTTCAACAACGTGAGCGATGAAGAAGCATACAACTGCTGTCGGACATACTTCTGAAGATCTGAAACCAACACCTCTCCATGCCCAGTTTGTTTATTGGCATACGTATTGAAATTAAGCACAATAGGATGGAATTTGTGTCCCGTTGAATAGGAAAGCAGCTGAAATCCCTTGTCGCGCACAGTTACTCGTATTGTATCTGACATTTCTGATGTCATAACAATATTCTTTGGAACACCAACCAAACGGACACATATCGGAAACTCTTCTTCATATACCTCATCGAGAGTCTTCATTAACCAGAAAACTCCACTTAAAGCAAGAAAGAAAAGAAAAATCAGAAACTCCTTGCTTAAAAAGCCCGACAAGAAGCCTCTGACAGTTTGTGTTATTTGTTTCAATTTAAGCATTTGGCTGCTGCTGGGCCGCATCCTGGAAAACGTAACCCTTGTCAACCGTAATAACAACGCCGCGGGCAATCTCTACATCCACGGTCCCCTTTACCAAATCTAAACTTTTTACCGTGCCATAAATGCCGCCACCTGTAACAACTTTTGTTCCCTCTTGAAGAGAATTCTGAAACTCACGTATTTTCTTCTGTCGCTTTTGTTGTGGGCGAAACATAAAAAGCCACATTACAACAAATATTGCAACCAACATGAATATCATACTACCAAATCCGCCATTGCCCTGTGCTGCAGCCTGTGCAGACAATAAGATTGTATTCATACTTTTAATTTATAATTTTAGATATGTTTGTTATTATTTACAAGTCTATTCATTTCCATCAACAGTATCGGTATCATCATTTGCAGACGATACCATATCTGAAGACTGTTGTTGCTCGTTAACCCGTGGCCTGTGTACAAAACGCACTGACGACTGGCCAAATCGTTTTGGAGAATCCTGTACACGTTCCGTTCGCTGTGGCATAGCTTTCAGCATCTTCCCCGAATCAATCAGATAACGTGCAATACTATCAAGCATACCGTTAATATAACCACCGCTGCGTGGTGTAGAGTAAAGCTTAGCCAAATTCACATATTCATTGATGGTAACCTGGACAGGAATATTGGGAAAAGTCAGCATTTCCGCAATAGCTATCTGCATAATAACGACATCCATATACGCCAGTCGCGAGAAATCCCAATTACGTGAAGTCTCGCTCATATAATGCTGGTAATCCTCTGCATTAAGAATTGTTGCGCGAAAAAGCTTACGTGCAAAATCCTTGTCTTCTTCATCTTTATATTCCGGCAACAGCGTCTGCTCTCCCTTTTCCATGGGATCAAATCGCTTAATTGTTTTCAGAACGAAAGTATCTACCGTTTCCTTGTCATCGTTCCAATATAAGCTTTTCTCTTCTAAAAGGGCTTGTAAATCGTCATTGTCTTGTATTAACTGACGATAAATCTTGCGCCACACCTCACGGTCCTCATCGTAATTATCTTCTGGCGTCAACATATATTCCTGATAAGCCTCGCTTTGTTCTATCTGATTACATAGCTTATGGACAAATTCAGAGTCGGCAGACCATGATAGTCTTTTATCTTCTATAAAACTATTCAACATTTTATTTTCTTCAAGTTGAACAGCAAACTTATTGAAAGCAAATTTGGGAGACGGCAGTTCTGTCCCCTCTCGTTCGGCACGCTGGGTAAGCAAGTCAAGACGACGACGCTCTTCATGCGTCACGGCTACAATAAGTTGAAGAAGATAATTGTAAAGATCGTAAGCCTTCGAAAGACTGAGAAGCAATTCCTTCTCAGCAATATCTATATTTTTGTTGCCGTTTTGATAGTAGGCATAGGTTAACTGTACTATTTTAATTCTTATCAATTCCCTATTAATCATCGCTCTTGCTTCTAAGTGTCCATTACAATTATATCGCAAAATTAGCAAATAATATAGTTTCTTGCAAAAAAGCAATGATAAATGTTCGTTTTTGTATGCAATCTTTGTTGAAACAAAATAAAAAGCGTACCTTTGCACCGCTTTTCAGATTGGTAAAAGTAATTCCCAGTGTGATGGCGAATTAATATAACGATTTAATTTAGAGTAACACAATGAAAGAAATCAGTATCTCAGGTCAGAAGCGCGAGAACCTTGGTAAGAAAGCTTCTAAAGCCCTTCGCAAAGAAGGTTTTGTTCCTTGTAATTTATATGGTGAGAAAAAAGACGACAAAGGCTTACCCGTTGCGCTTGCTTTCACATCTTCATTCAGTGAACTACGTAAACTCATCTACACTCCACACATTTATGTAGTAAGAATCAACATCGACGGTACCGATCATACGGCTGTTCTGAAAGAAATTCAGTTCCATCCTGTAACAGACGCTCCCTTACACGTCGATTTTTATGAGGTTAACGAAGAGAAACCTATTACTATTGGTATTCCTGTTAAACTCGTAGGTTTGGCACAGGGTGTTCGCGATGGTGGACGTATGAACCTGTCAATCCGCAAAATTAACGTTACTGCTCCTTATCAAATTATCCCTGAGCATCTTGACGTTGACGTGAAGAATCTGCGCATTGGCAAGAGTATTAAGGTTGGTCAGCTTTCTTATGAGGGCTTAGACATTGCGACAAGTAAGGATGTTGTTGTTTGCTCCGTGAAGATGACACGTAATGCAAACCTTGCTGCAGCGACATCTGATAGCGAGGATGACACTGAAACAGCAGACAGTGCAGAGTAATTTCTAAATACAAAGATACTTAAATCATAACAGCCGGCTCCTATAAAGGGTCGGCTGTTTTTAATATTTTGTGATACCCTATGGATAAGTTTTTAATTTGCGGGTTAGGTAATCCAGGTGGTGAATATGAGGGAACCCGTCATAACACGGGTTTTATGGCTGTTGATGCTTTTGCAAAGGCCATGGATGTTACCTTTCAGGATAAGCGTTATGGCTTTGTAGCCGAAACATCCATAAAAGGCAGAAAGGTGTTCTTACTTAAGCCAACGACCTTCATGAACCTCTCTGGGAATGCTGTTCGATACTGGCTTAACGAAGAAAAAATTGACCAAAGTCACCTCCTTGTCATCAGCGACGATGTGGCTTTACCATTAGCCGACTTCAGGTTAAAGTCGAATGGAAGCAACGGTGGACACAATGGGCTTGGACATATCATGCAGCTTATCGGACAGGATTTTGCGCGATTGCGTATCGGTGTGGGCAACAACTATCCGCGGGGAGGACAGATCGAATGGGTATTGGGTCATTATTCAGACGATGAAATGAAAGAACTTCAGCCTACCTTTGACCGTAGTGTTGAAATTATGAAAAGCTTTGTTCTCCAGGGTATCAATAATACCATGAACCAATACAACAAGTTCGGTAAAAAGAACAGGTAATTTGCCGTAACAAAAACGATAATTATTTATGAAACAAGACAAGCTTCCTAAGTGCGGTTCAAGTGCTCGTGTCGACAAGTGGCTGTGGGCAGCACGCATCTATAAAACCCGATCGGTAGCAGCTGATGCCATTAAAAATGGCAGGGTTACAATTGAAGGTTCAAATGTCAAGCCCAGCCGGACGGTGAAAGAAGGTGATATTATAAGTGTTAAAAAACCACCCATTAACTACTCTTTCAAAATATTGGCTTGTATTGAACAGCGTGTTGGCGCAAAGCTTCTGCCACAAGTGTTCGAGAATGTAACCGATCCAAAGCAATACGAACTATTGGAAATGAGTCGTATCAGTGGCTTTATCGATCGCCAGCGTGGCACCGGACGTCCTACGAAGAAAGACCGTCGTGCCATCGATAACTTCATCGACCCCGTTATGTTCGGATGGGATGACGACGACGATGAGGACGATAACGATGACAATAGCGATAATGCCATTTACTAATTATAAAATATTTATTCTCTGGATATAGGATAATGCAATGTTATTAAAGTTTTTTATTACCTGTAATAAAATCGGAGCTTTCACCTTGGGTGGGGGGTATGCCATGATTCCTATCATGGAACGTGAGTTTGTTGACAACAATCATTGGATGGACCGTCAGGAGTTTATGGACATCATGGTGGTGGCACAAACAACTCCTGGCATCTTTAGCATCGACATGGCAAGCCATATTGGCTATAAATTAAAAGGTGTATGGGGTGGTATCGTAGGCGCGATGGGCATTGCATTGCCTTCTATTGTTGTCATCACGATGATTGCCATGTTCTTTCAAAACTTCAAGGATAACATCTATGTCAACAAGTTTTTCTGCGGAGTTCGCCCGGCTGTGGTAGCTCTTATTGCTGCACCATGTTTTAAAATGGCGAGGACTGCCGATATTACATGGTCCAGTTGCTGGATTCCTGTCGCCAGTTGTCTGCTGATTTGGCTGTTGGGCATCTCTCCCATCTGGATTATACTGGCGGCTGGCATTGGCGGATTTCTTTGGGGACAATATCAAAAACGAAAGGAAAAATAACCATGATATTCTTACAATTATTCTACGTCTTTTCCAAGATAGGCATTTTTAATTTCGGCGGTGGTTACGCCATGCTGTCACTTATACAGAACGAAACCGTCGTAAAACACCAATGGCTTACCAATGCCGAGTTCACCGACATCGTGGCAATCAGTCAGAGTACTCCCGGTCCTATTGGCATTAATGCAGCCACTTACGTGGGATACACCGCGGTTTTACATGCCGGTTATCCTCACTGGGCAGCTATTTGCGGAGCCTTTCTGGCTTCTATTGCAATCATGTGGCTCTCTTTTATTCTGATGATATGCGTCAGTAAATATCTCCTTTCACATAAGGATTCGCGCGAAGTCAAGGATGTTTTCAAAGCTCTCCGCCCTACAATTATCGGTCTTATTGCTGCAGCGGCTCTGCTTTTAATGACAAAAGACAATTTCGGTTCACCGTCTGAGAATCTTCCCCTTTTCGCTTTGAGCCTGGCAATATTCGCTGCTGCCTTTTTCTTTACCCACTTTAAAAAGGCCAATCCAATCCTGGTGATGTTCATTTGCGGACTGGTAGGATTACTGTTATATTGAGAAACAACCATAAAGGCTGACCTTAAGGTCAGCCTTTATGGTTTAAAATCTTGGACCTCCAAAGCCACCACGCGGAGGCCTGTCGCCGCCAAATCCACCTTTCGGGCCTTTACGGTCGCCTGGTCCAAAACCTGGACCTTCCATGCTACGGCGAGATTCTTTAGTACCAAAAAGGTTTAACTTGTAGTTTATATGAAGCATTGCATAGCTGTTTATCGAGTTATACTCGGCATCGCTGCGTATGGAGGCTGTTATCGAACGACTTATGTTACTTTGTCTTTGCAATAAATCATAGAACTGTAACATCACAACTAACGACTTTCCTTTTAAGAAGCTATGTGAGATTTGGGCGTTCCATATCAACTCATTTGTATTAAGCGATTTATCGTTATAACCGCGACGACTGTTCATATTCAGACTTGTCGAAAGCGAAGTACCCCATGGAGCCGTTAAGTTAATATTTGCACCATAACTATATTGCCATGTATCCATATTTACCGTACTCTGCAATTTACTACGCGTATATCGATAATTCAACGCTCCATTCAATTCAACCTCTAACCAATCGTTACGGTAACTACCCGACAAACGTTCGCCAAGCACCATATCATGTGTTGTATTCTTCTGCGAAGAAGCCAACCTACTCAAGCTCACATAACCTACATTGTGTGCATAATTAAGGTCAGTAAAGCTATTTACGCTCCAACGACCCGCCGAGTCAATTGGCGTATTAATCATAAAGGCACTATTAAAATTCCAGTTGCCATTGATGTTTTCGGGTCGCGATAACAGTCCGCCCGTAGCCTCATTATAGGTTACACTATTGCTGATAGCGTTATTTGTGGTCGAGAAATCAAGAAAGGTCATCATCGCACGCTTCTTCTTTTCTGAATAGCTATCATAGAATAGTCGCAGGCTTTGTGTAAAAGCGGGCTTTAGTCCAGGGTTACCTGTCGAGATATTTAGCGGGTCCGATTCATCCCTAACAGCCAGAAGCTGCGATATTGTAGGCTGTGTTGTCTTTCCCCTATAGTTAATACGAAGTTTGCTTGTTTTACTAAATCTATAACGGAAATCAAATGTTGGCGACACATTAAACACGCTACGTGTCGTATCAACTGATATACCTTGATAATCCTGTACATAGTGCGAGTATTGCGGACGCATCATCACACCCACATTTAAACGCCATTTACTACGAATCATACGCAACATAAGCTCCGCGGTGTGCGTATAATTTTTGTATACCGAATATCGACTTAGATTACTGTCAAAATAAAAAGTATATGGGTTTGCCAATCTATCAAGATAACCGTTCCATTGTCTATAGCCAGCCTCAACACCTGAAAAATAGCTTTCTCCAAGGTTTGAGAAGTCGTAAGTAGAGCGATCACTCTTGTTGTAACTGTAACGAAACTTATAATTCATTTGCAAGAACACGCCCTTCCACAAGGGCTCACTGTAAGTGGTTTGCAGGCTATAATCCCACTTTGTGCTTGGTGTTAAGCTATAACGATTGGTTTGATAAGTCGAGTCGGTGCCCAAAATGTCCTTCACTAAATACAGATGGACGTTATTCAACGACAAGTCTCTTGCATCAGAATTGGTATAATCAACATCTCCTCGCAGCGTCACATTTCTACCGTTACTACTCAGTTTGCGGTTCAGCTGAGCCATCATACCAAACGTTTTCGCCTTACTGTAACTAATATTATTACGTAGCGCCGAGTTCACCACAACGCTATCGTTGGCAAGTGCTGTCAATGATGCTGCACTTAATGGGTCAGAAACAAAAGTATACGGGTCCACTTTGAATGCGGCCGAACGTCGATTTAACAAGCCGTCACTGGTGCTAACGCTTATTGTTGGGCGAAACAAAAGGTTTGTCAAAGTATCAGGAGTCCATTCTATTTTTGCCTGTCCATAAAAACTGTTACCACGCGAACACGTCTGATTCGTGCTGTTTGAGAATGCACCTACCGTACTAACGAAACTCTCTGTGGTCTGTTTACTATACACGTCGCCATTGTTATGGTTCCATCGTAAGCTCCCATCAACTTTCAGCTTATCTTTCTTTTCGTAGTTTAAGTTAACGCCAGCCATCTTCGTTGCATTCAGTCCATTCCTGCCTCCGCCAAAGCGACCGCCCGGCCATCCAAACCCCATGTCGTTCACATTATTGGCACTACCCATACCAAAAACACGCATATCCTTATTAAAATAGCCACCAAAGAGTCGTTCTGAATATCGGCTTCGTGTTCCCATGCTTACATCTACGTTGGCCATTAAACCTTTATTCATACCCTGTTTGGTATTAAAGTCGAGCACCGTTTGCTCTTCCCCATCGTCTATTCCCGTTACACGCGTAAGGTCACTTTGCTGATCATACGCTTTAACACGGTCAATAATAGATGTAGGAATGTTCTTCATGGCAGTCTTTGTATCGCCTGTCATAAACTCTTTTCCGTCAACAAGAATCTTCTTTACCTCCTTACCGTTAATGGTTATCTTACCACTTTCGTCAACCTGTGCACCGGGCAGCCTCTTCACTAACTCTTCAATGGTCGAGCCTTCTGGTGTACGATAAGCAGCGCTATTATAAATAAAGGTATCTTCTTTCAGCACAACCTTCTGTGCCTGAGCCGTTATTTGTGCTCCTTTCAGCATGATGGCATCGGCCAACATCGTCACTTTACCCATATCTACATTATGGTCTTCTGCCACTTGTACATGCCGAATGATAGCACGATAGCCTACACTTGTAAAACGTAACAGATAGCGTTCACTGGCGGGTGCATTGAGAACGAAACGCCCGCTGTCGGTAGACACCGTACCGGTAACAAATGTTGAGTCCGTCTTCAGAAGCTGAACAGTAACCAAAGGTATCGGTTCTTTCGAACTCTGGTCAAGTATAGTACCCGTAATTTCTCGCTTTTGTGCCGCTGCTGCAACCGTTAACAACATCAGTATGGTACAAAACAAAATCTTCTTCATCATGTTTTCTTTGGGAGGAATAGTTCCTGTTATCAATGATTTACCTCTTGTACAAAGGGACTATCAGATAGCAAAGATAAACAAAATAAGAGGTCATCACATAAGAATATACCTGAGAATTAAGGAATTAAAATATTAGCTGTTACTTTTTTCACTTTTATTTTTTTACTATTTTATCCTTAAAACTATTGTTTTCTTTTTATTGTTTCCCTTCTCTATCCCCCTATCCCGTTTTTACTTTTTTACCTTTTTACTCTTTTACTTTTAAATCCTTTTATTGCACTCCTCCCCTTACATATGCGCAAAAACGGTGGCTGTTGTTTTAAAAAGTTATAATTTGTTTATCAAGACATTCCATTAATCAGGTGTTTATATTTATATTTGTGATGAACGTTAGAAGAAAAAGGTTATGAAACAGCGAGTAATTTTATCGAAGAATATGGCCACAGAACTGGCCGTTGCCATCTCTGAGTGTGAGCACGAACAGCTGTTTGTACTCACTGATGATACCACACGGCAGCATTGCTGGCCGCTTATCAGCCGCTTTTTATGCTTGCGTGGGGCACACCTTATCAGCATATTACCCACCGATACCAACAAAAACTTAGAGTCGCTTGCCCATGTCTGGCGCGAGCTGGAGGCAGGAAGGGGTACGCGCCATTCGCTATTGATTAACCTTGGTGGCGGTATGGTTACCGACCTTGGAGGCTTTGCAGCTTCCACTTTCAAGCGCGGCATCGACTTTATTAACCTGCCAACCACGCTCCTTGCGATGGTCGATGCCAGCGTTGGTGGCAAAACGGGTATCAATTTTAATGGTTTAAAGAACGAAATTGGCGTATTTAACGAGGCACGATACGTTATTATGGATACCGCTTTTCTGCGTACACTCGACACAAAAAACCTGCTGTCGGGCTATGCTGAAATGCTTAAACACGGGTTAATAGCCAACGAAGCTATCTGGGCTGAGCTGTTAAACTTCAACCCGCAGGTACCCGACCTGAAACGTTTGCAGGCTATGCTGGGACAGTCGGTAAAGGTAAAGGAGAATATTGTTGAGGCCGATCCGTTGGAAAAAAGCTTGCGTAAGTCGCTCAATCTGGGACATACGTTCGGCCATGCCTTTGAAAGCTTCTCGCTTCAGCATGCTGCCGAACAGCACACCGCACCGTTATTGCACGGCTATGCCGTAGCTTTCGGTCTTATCTGTGAACTTTATCTCTCGGCCAAAAAGGCAGGATTCCCCACCGAAAAGCTCCATCAGACGGTGCGTTTTATCCGCGAAAACTACGGCACACTACCCATTACCTGCGACCATTACGACGCCCTCATCGACCTGATGCGGCACGACAAGAAGAACATTACGGGCGAAATTAACTTCACATTGCTTGCCGACATCGGTAAAATACGTATCAATCAAACAGCCACAACGGAAGAAATAAAAGAAGCCCTCGACTTTTTTCGTGAAGGCTAACCACCATTTTGCTTAGGCTTCCTAACGGTTTTAAATCATTTCGGGCGCGGTTGTTACCGCGCCCGAAATCGTTTATACAATCGTATTCTTGCCTAAAGCTCAAAACACAACTCTTGCACCTAACATCACCCTGCGCCAATTGGCATCGAAAATAAAGCGTCCATTGCCCAACACAGCACCTTTATGGGTGTACTCAGTGTTGCTATACCCTAAGAATAACCCCTTTATAAACACACCGAAATGTCTTGAAACGTCATACGTCGCCCCAACGTTCACGCCACCTTCAAAAAATGGAGGTTTGTAAGGTTTGTAATGAGGGTCCATATCTGAGTCATCTTTGACCTTCTTTGTTGCAAACGAAACCATACCATCGGTGCCGATACCTAACTTTCCGAATTGCAGAAAGGTGTAGCTTACATAGGGTGTATAGACAAAAATTTCGGGCGAACTGTCGGTTGTTTGAACTGTAGTGCGGAAGCCTGCCGCCCACTGATTGCTGAACTTATAGCCAAAACCGGGTGTTAATTGTGCAAAATTAAACTTCAGCTCATTGGAGAAACCTGCACCAAAATCAACGTAAAATCCATTCTTCTCTTGTGCCATTGTCATGCAGAAAGGGAGCAACAGCAACGCCAGTAAATTTAAAAGTTTTTTCATTGCTTATATTATTTAAAGAACTTTTACATCACACAATTAATGTTTGCAAGCAATTAAAACACAACCCTTGCACCTAACATCGCCCTACGCCAATTGGCATCGAGCACAAAACGCCCTTTACCGATGACAGCTCCCTTATTGGCAAAGTCGGCGTGACTGTAACCAAGGAACAACCCCTGCGCAAAGAAGGCGAAATGCCTTGAAAGATGATACGCGACGTTTACATTAGCACCTGCCTCGAAAAAAGGCGGAGTGTATGTCGGCCCGCCATAATATGGAATTTCCCTTACAGTTGCCCACGATAGCATTCCCTCTGTACCGATATGAAACTTATTGACATGAAGGAAGGTGTATCTGACGTAAGGAGTGTAAAGTCGCACTTCTGGAACGGCAGAAAACTTGCCAGCATTGGTGTTCTTCCTTTCGTAAGGAGCGCTCATTTTTACCTCTGAGGTTTCGTCACCAAGCCTGAAAGTCGTACGGAAACCAACAGCCCAGCTATCAGAAAATTTATAACCGATACCCGGTGCAAGCTGTACATAACTGTCGCTTAGCTCATTAGAAAAGCCCATTGACAATTCTACATAAAACCCATTCTTCTCTTGTGCCATTGCAAATTCAAAGGAAAGCAACAACAAAACAAATGTAATCAATAACTTTTTCATTAGCATCTAATTTGATTTATAACAACTATTACATGCAGTGGACCATGTAATTAGCATGTAAAACGGTTTTTAGCTTACTCTCTCAAAAGTAAAGAAAATAATTGAATTATCTTCTTACCCCCCCCATTAATTTTATAATAATTTAACAAAACAGACCTATAAAAAGTTCAATTACCTGACAAGCATATCATAAAGCCAACAACTTTACGGTTCAATAACGCCAATGAGGATTTGTAAGACAAGTGGATTAGGAATAGGAGAAGCAAGCGGTAACGGGATGCCGGCATTCTGACAGGTTATACAATATGATATAAAAATTATTTTACAACAACGTGCTCATATTTCGATTTCTACAAAACAGCGGGCCGTTGACTGAAAATACGCGATTCTCAGACAATTTTATTAATCGACTAATTATCAGCCGTTTACAAAACAATAGAAGATAATAGGAAAATGCTGGATATGTAACGGATTTGCCTTTACGGCACTTTTGATTCATCATTACGATGTAAAGGCAAGAGGATTACATCGTAATCGTCGGACGATTACATCGTAAAGGTGTCGCCTTTACGATGTAAAGACAACACGATTGTGGGCTAAAGGCAAAAAGGAGGTGATGGAATAAGTTTGACAGCACTTCGCAAAGCGTCTGTCAATACACCAGAAATATATAGTTTTTAGGCTATTTGCGCTCTTTGAAAGAGGGCTTAAAATTCAGAATTTATTTTACAAACAAATAGTCTGAAACATGTTATGGAGAAATCACCAGGCCTGTGTGCAGCAAAGTAAAGACAGCAAAAATATCGCCATGGCGTTACATAAAAACAAAGGTAACACCAAAAGGCACCTGTCAAAGCACCGGCAAGATATTCCAGAAAGCTGGTTGTCGGATGACGGCCCAGGCCAATTACTTCTTACGCGAAGGCGTAATAACATAGTTGGTTACGTGTACAGTAGAAATAAGATCGTCCTGTTCGTTCTTAATATCCACCTGCCACTCGTGCAGTGTATGACCTTTAAACTGCAGCTTGCCATAGGCCGTCACCGTCTGTCCCTCAACAACGGCGCGTACATGATTGCCGCTTACATTTATGCCTACACAAATTTTACCGGGACACAGCGCCGATGAGCCTACGCCTGCAAGATTTTCAGCCAGGGCCAGTGTGGCACCACCAGAGAGAAATCCAAACGGCTGGCGGTTACATTCGTTTACTTTCATACGCGCCATACAGGTGTCAGGTTCGGGCGTTGAGATATATTCCATTCCGAGCGTACGCGACAATCCGTCTTCGCGCTCGACCATTTGTTTCATCTTTTCTATATTCATGGCAGAATGTTTACGGTTACAAATATAACGATTCCTGAAGAAAGAATGATACACGAACAGCCATAAAAAACACTAACAGACCGACAGTTTCATACTTTTTTCGTAAATTTGCACCATAGATAATAATAGAAATCGAATATAACGACACTATGAACATTTTAGAGTTAAGTGAGCAGGAAATCGGCCGTCGCCAGAGTTTACAGGAGCTTCGCGACATGGGTATCAATCCCTATCCCGCTGAAGAGTTTGCCGTAAGCGCAACAAGCGACGATATAAAGGCTAATTTCAAAGACGATGAACAGCGTGAAGTAACCATCGCAGGCCGCCTGATGGGTAAGCGTATCATGGGAAAGGCATCGTTTGCAGAGCTGCAGGACGGCAAGGGACGCGTGCAATTGTATATCTCGCGCGACGACCTCTGCCCCACTGAAGACAAGGATTTGTACAACAAGGTATTTAAAAAGCTCCTCGACATAGGTGACTTCATAGGTGTTAAAGGCTATGTTTTCAAAACACAGATGGGCGAAATATCGGTCCACGTGCAGGATATAAGGCTGCTTTCCAAATCGCTTAAGCCACTGCCCGTGGTGAAATATAAGGACGGTGTTGCCTATGACAAGTTTGATGATGCCGAGCAACGTGCACGCCAGAGGTATGTAGACCTCGTGGTTAACGATGGCGTGAAGGATACGTTCCTTAAACGTGCCACCGTGTTACGCACGATGCGCCGCTTCTTTGACGACCGCGGCTATACGGAAGTAGAGACTCCTATTCTGCAATCTATTGCAGGAGGTGCGAGTGCAAGGCCTTTTATCACCCACTTTAATGCGCTCAATATTGACATGTATATGCGCATAGCCACCGAGCTTTACCTCAAAAGGCTCATTGTTGGTGGCTTTGACGGCGTGTATGAGATAGGCAAGAACTTCCGCAACGAGGGCATGGACAAGTCGCATAACCCCGAGTTTACCTGCATGGAACTGTACGTACCCTACAAGGATTACAACTGGATGATGGCCTTTACCGAGCAGATGCTCGAAACCATTTGCGTAGCTGTAAACGGCAAACCCGAGGTAACCTATCCCGATGGTAAGGTAATAAGCTACAAGGCACCGTTTAAACGGTTGCCCATTCTCGACGCCATTAAGGAGAAAACAGGCTACGACCTCACAGGTTTAAGCGAAGAAGAGATTCGCGACATAGCCGTTAACAAGCTGAAAATGGAAAGTATCGACGAGAGCTTTGGCAAAGGAAAGCTCATCGATGAAATCTTCGGCGAGTTCTGTGAAGGCAATTTTATACAGCCCACTTTTATTACCGACTATCCCGTTGAGATGAGTCCGCTGACGAAAATGCACCGTTCAAAGGCCGGTCTTACCGAACGCTTCGAGCTGATGATCAACGGTAAGGAGCTGGCAAATGCCTATTCAGAGCTGAACGATCCGATTGACCAGGAACAGCGTTTCGTCGATCAGATGAAGCTTGCAGACAAGGGAGATGACGAGGCTATGATTATCGACTACGACTTCCTGCGTGCTTTACAGTATGGCATGCCGCCCACATCGGGAATAGGAATAGGCATAGACCGTTTGGTAATGCTGATGACAGGCAAGGAGTTTATTCAGGAAGTAATGCTCTTTCCGCAGCTGAAGCCCGAAGCAAAAATGCCGCAAAGCTCAGTAAAAGAATGGGCAGCACTCGGCGTTCCCGAAGACTGGGTGTATGTTTTGCGTAAGGCAGGCTTTAACCTTATATCAGACATCAGAGACCAGAAGGCACAGGGACTGCAGCAGAAAATGACGGAAATAAACAAGAAATACAAGCTTGGATACGAACGTCCGTCATTGGAAGAGATCCAGAAATGGATTGACGGCTCGAAAGAAGACTAAACGAACAAGTTCGTAGGACATAAAGATTGTTTTCGAAAGACATAAAGAAACATTAAATAATAACGGCAGGACCTCATCATCAAAAGTACAAAAAGTGCATAGCAAAAGTTAAGACTAAGGTTGCGTAACAACAAGAAACACGCAATATATCTTTAAAAATTATGTCCTTTTTGTCTTTATGTCTTGTCCTCCTGTCTAAATATCAAACAAGACAATGGGAAATATTAAATTAGACACTACTAAAGCCGTTCAGTTCCTTGCCAAAGGTGCTGTTGAAGGTTTTGAGGCTAAAGCCAGGGCCGCTCAGGAAGCACTTGAGAACGGTACTTGTGCAGGTAACGACTTTTTAGGATGGCTTCATCTGCCCTCTGAAACGACAGATGCTTTCCTTGACGAAGTACAGGAGTGTGCAAATACGCTTCGAAGCAAGTGCGAGGTGGTGGTAGTTGCCGGCATTGGCGGCTCTTACCTTGGTGCTCGCGCCGTTATTGAAGCCCTCGGCAACGCCTTTTCGTGGCTCATTAACGATGGCAAGAACCCGGCAATTCTCTATGCAGGTAACAACATTGGAGAAGATTATCTGGCAGAGCTGACCGATTATCTGAAGACAAAGAAGTTTGGTGTGATCAACATTTCAAAGTCGGGCACGACCACTGAAACCGCTCTTACCTTCCGTTTGCTGAAGAAACAGTGCGAGGCACAACGCGGAAAGGAAGAGGCAAAAGACGTTATCGTAGCCATTACAGACGCTAAAAAAGGTGCCGCTCGCGCCGCAGCCACCAAGGAAGGCTATAAAACATTTGTTATTCCTGACAATGTAGGCGGTCGCTTTTCAGTGCTTACACCCGTAGGATTACTGCCTATTGCCATCGCCGGTTTCGACATAAAGGCTCTTGTTCGTGGTGCGCAAGACATGGAGAAAGCAGTGGCGAAGGATGTGCCTTTTGCTGAAAATATTGCAGCTCAATATGCTGCAGCGCGTCAGGCTCTGTACACACAGGCTGGCAAGAAAATAGAAATTATGGTGAACTTCCAGCCCAAACTGCATTTCCTTGCAGAATGGTGGAAACAACTCTACGGCGAAAGCGAAGGCAAGGAAAACAAGGGAATATTCCCCGCTGCATGCGACTTTACCACCGATTTGCACTCAATGGGGCAATGGATACAGGAGGGAGAACGCAGCATTTTTGAAACAGTTCTCTCTGTTGAGGAGCCAAACCGCACGCTTCTGTTCCCTCATGACGACGAGAATCTTGACGGATTGAACTTCCTTGAGGGCAAACGCGTTGACGAAGTAAACAAGATGGCTGAGCTGGGTACACGCCTGGCACACGTAGATGGTGGCGTTCCTAACCTGCGTTTAAGCGTTCCTCGTCTTGACGAATACTATGTAGGACAACTCATTTACTTCTTTGAGAAAGCCTGTGGTATTAGCGGACTGCTCGAGAATGTGAACCCATTCAACCAGCCTGGTGTCGAAGCTTATAAGAAAAATATGTTTGCTTTGCTCGACAAACCAGGCTATGAGGCCGAAAGCAAGGCCATTAAAGAGCGCCTTGCAGCCGAGAAATAAAAGTCGGTTCCAGTCTTAAAGATGGGCTACACCAGTACATAAACATCGGCCCTTCAGGGTTGTCAGAAGAAGATTCTGACAATGCTGGGGGTCGATATTTTCATCAATAACGTTTCTTATGAATCATATCCAGGAAGCTATCGGCAAATATAATGACAGTATTGCACATATCTTTCCCGATGAAAAGCCTGTTTTCAGTCCTAAAGCCGTATTGTTTGATATGGACGGCGTACTGTATAACTCGATGCCTAACCACGCTATCGCATGGGAAGAATCGATGAAAAAGTTTGGCATTACGATGACAAAGGCCGATGCTTATGCTACCGAGGGTGCGCGTGGCTTTGAGACCATCATGCGCTTTGTGAAGCAACAGCAGGGCCGTGACATCACAAAGGAAGAAGCCGAACGGATGTATGAGGAGAAAGCAAGGGTATATCACGCTATGCCTGACGCTCCCATCTTCGACGGAGTAAAGGCTTTAATGAAGAAGATTACAGAATCGGGACTGACTGTAAACATTGTAACAGGTAGTGCACAACGCCAGTTAATCAACCGCTTACTGGACGATTTCAGCGATTTTCTCATCCCCGATCATATCACAACAGCCTTTGATGTGAAGTACGGTAAACCGAATCCGGACCCCTATCTCACTGGATTGCGAAAGGCAGGAAATCTGAATCCCTGGGAGGGTATTGTGGTTGAGAACGCGCCACTCGGTGTTAAGGCTGGTACATCAGCGCATATTTTCACCGTGGCTATTAACAGCGGGCCGTTGCCTGACAGCGCACTCACCCGCGAAGGAGCCAATATTCTGTACCGGCATATCACAGAATTTTGCGGCAACTGGGAGCAATTTGTCAGGGTATAAAGGCATTTCGACAAGCCATTAACAACGACATCGTTCGGCTGGTATCATATTACAGTATAGCTTTTATCATATCATAATCTGGCAAATACAATATAAGATGTGCAGCCAATAAGTATTTTTCTTCTCTAAATAATGTTGTTTCATTAGGTCATGACAAAGAAAAAGCATTATCTTTACTTCACAATGATGCAAATATTTACCTTTATCCTATTCTTCTTTGCTACGCTTGGAGCCATGGCTCAGGACGCTGAGCAACCCAAGAAAAAGCTTGTTGTGGCCGACATTGAGACGCACGTCCCCCTGCGTAACGCTATTGTCATCACCAAAAAAGGCTACCGCGACACCACCAATTACAGGGGAATATGCTACATTCCCGAAACATTCGATACGCTTATTGTATATCGTTCATCTTACCTTGTTGAGAAATTACTGCCCAAAGAGGTAAGAGATACCACATTTTTAATTCCTTCAGGCAAGGGCATAAAAGAAGTAACGGTGTGGGGAAAGAGTGCTTCGAGCCGGCTCACAGAGGGTATTGACGATTTGAAAAAGCGCACACTCCCAAACTCTAACGGTACGGGGGTGGTAACATCCTTTGATTTTGCCCGCATGTTAGATGCACGATACAGACGCGACCAGAAGCATTTGAGAAACGTTCGACAGAAGTTTCGCGAGATGGATAAGGTGGACGACCCCATAGAAAAGGCTTATCTACAGGCGCTCGAAGAAAAGAAATATCAGGAGGAACTGAAGAAAAAGGAGGAAGAGAGCAAGGCCAGACAGCAACAGAAAGCCCTTCAGGAGATAACCAAAAAGCAAGAAGCTACTAAGGAACAGGAGCAGAAGGAGGAAAATAAACAGCATGATTGATTACGAAAAACTAAAGGATAAGCACATCGCTGTGCTGCTTTCGGGCGGTGTTGACAGCAGTGTTGTTGTACACGAATTTGCACAACGGGACATACATCCCGATTGTTTTTATATTAAGATTGGCCCTGAAGAGAAGGAGGAATGGGACTGTAATTCGGAGGAAGACCTCGAAATGGCTACCGCAGTAGCCCGCCGTTACGGATGCAATTTGCAGGTAATTGATTGCCACCATGAGTATTGGGACCAGGTTACACGTTATACCATGGAAAAGGTTAAAGCAGGTTTTACGCCCAATCCTGATGTAATGTGCAACCGTTTAATTAAGTTTGGTGCCTTCTATGAGAAGAAAGGACACGACTACGACCTCATTGCCACAGGCCATTATGCACAGACTGAGGTCATCAATGGGCAAAAATGGCTTGTCACCAGCCCCGATCCTGTGAAGGATCAAACCGATTTTCTCGCACAGATTTACGGCTGGCAGCTTCAGAAAGCCATCTTTCCCATCGGCCATTTTGTAAAGAATGAAGTGCGCGATATTGCAGAACGCGAGCACCTTATCAACGCCAGGCGCAAGGATTCGCAAGGCATTTGCTTCCTCGGTAACATTGATTATAACGAGTATGTACGACGTTATCTCGGTGAGAAAACGGGTGATATTATTGAGCTTGAAACCGGAAAGAAGATAGGAGAACATAAGGGTTTGTGGTTCCATACTATTGGACAGCGCAAAGGTCTCGGGCTTGGCGGCGGACCCTGGTTCGTAATTAAGAAGGACGTTACGAAGAATATTCTTTACGTCAGTCATGGTTACGACCCCGAAACAGCGTATAAAAAAGACTTCTTTGTACACGATTTTCATCTTCTTACTGCCGCTCCGGAGCCTTCAAAAGCACAAAATACTGACGGTATACCTGCCAGCTGGATTCGTGTTACTTTCAAAATCAGGCATACTCCAGAGTATCATCCGGCATGGATTGAACCCACAGGTAATCAGGTTATCGACGAAGGCGGCAAGGCAATTATCCATTCTGATGAAAAGATTCATGGCGTAGCACCCGGACAATTTTGCGTGGTTTATGATGAAAATCATCATAAATGCTACGGCTCGGCAGAGATATACTTAGAATAAAATTCCCCCTTTACCTCTACCATAGCTCTTTGAGAAGGTATCTCTATGACAAAACCATAATGGATATATTCGGTTCATATTATTCGATAAAAGGCTAAGAATATAGCCATATTAAAAACCAATAGCATGGAAACAATAAAAAACAATCAGCTTTGCGTGACTATTTCTGAATACGGGGCAGAATTACAGAGCATCAAAGACACCAGTGGAAAGGAATATCTATGGCAGGGCGACGCACGCTTCTGGGCACGACGCTCGCCCGTTCTTTTCCCCATTGTGGGCAGTTTGTGGAATAAACGCTGCACCATTAACGGCAAATTGTATGAGATGGAGCGTCATGGCTTTGCACGTGACTGTAATTTTAAGCTCATTTCAAAGAATGAAACGAAAGTTGTTTTTGCGCTTACCGACAGCAAAGAAACCTTGCAACGCTATCCCTATAAATTTAATCTGGCCATAAGTTACAGGCTCGAGGATAACCGACTACATGTTATCTGGCATGTCGAAAACACGGATGACAAGACCATTTATTTCCAAATTGGCGGACATCCGGCCTTTAATCTGCCCGACATTAAGACTGGAGAGCCTGTAAACGGCCGTTTACACTTCGATACTGACAACCCTATTCGTCGCTTTGCTACGGTGAAAGGCTGTCTGGATAATGCCCGTCACGAGACGGTAGAAACCCATGATGGGATTTGGAATTTTACAGACAGTTCGTTCGAAAACGATGCCTTAGTATTCGATCACTGTCAGCTTCACCGCATCGAACTGCTGAATGCAGAGAATAAAACCGAAGTAAGCGTCGACTTTAAAGCCCCTGCCGTAGGCATCTGGACACCACACGGTAAGAACGCTCCTTTTATATGTATTGAACCCTGGTACGGTGTAGCCGATGTCGCAGGCTTTGAAGGCGACATCCGCGACCGTTATTTAATGAACCAATTGTTGCCTGGAGCCAGCTTTATGGCCCAATATACAATAACAATTGGTTAAAGCAAGGCTAACCATCAGCCAAATAAAAGTTAGCCACTGACTAATAAATATCGCGAAGCCTGCGCTTAGTAGGCTTCGCGATATTTTCCCTCTTCCTTATCTTCGAGCATTGAAAGATACGACTGATAGCGACTTTCAGCAATATAATGCTCGTCTACTGCCTTGCGCACTGCACAGCCAGGCTCATGGGTATGCGTGCAATTATTAAAACGACAATTGTGTGAGAACTCGAATATTTCCCTGAAATAACCCGATATTTCCTCTGGTTCCATATTGAAAGTACCAAAGCCTTTAATACCGGGTGTGTCTATAATATACCCCCCTTCCGGCAGCATGTGCATCTCAGAAAAGGTTGTTGTGTGCATGCCTGTGTCGTGAGCGTCACTGATTTCGGCAACCTTCGCACAGGCTTCAGGTATAATCAGATTCATCAAGGTTGACTTTCCCACGCCCGAATTACCACTCAAAAGCGTTACTTTATCTTTAAGCTGAGGGTATAATGCCTGTATACTTTCCCAGTTATGACGGGCTTCTCCTGCATGCCTGCCATCAACAAGTCTGCTGTCTGCCTGTTGTAAGGCCGATACTTCATGACATTCATACCCTATCGTTTCATACAGCTTCACCATCATTTGCTGATAGTGTCGCTCCTCTTCATCAAGTAGATCGGTTTTGTTGAAAACAAGAATCACCGGCACACGATAGGCTTCTGCCGAAGCCAGAAAACGGTCAATGAATGTGGTTGACGTCTGCGGCCGCTTAACAGTAACCACTAAAAATGCCTGGTCTACATTGGCAGCAATGATATGACTTTGCTTAGAGAGGTTCTGAGACTTGCGTATAATATAGTTACGCCTGTCGGCAATGGCCGTTATGAAAGCCGTACCCTCTGCATTTTCAGCTATTTCTACATGGTCGCCTACGGCCACAGGGTTCGTAGAACGTATCCCTTTCAGACGGAAATTACCCTTAATTTTGCTCTCGACAAGGCGACCATCATCAGTTCTTACCGTATACCACGACCCCGTATTCCTGACTACTAATCCCTGCATCAGCCTTATACGGTCATCACTTCCTTTTGCTTTTCAGCCAAAATTCGGTCAATTTCCTTAATAAATTTATCGTGAAGTTTCTGCAAATCGTTCTCTGCATCCTTCTCTACATCTTCAGAAAGACCGTCCTTAATGGCTTTCTTCAACTTGTCCTTATATTCAGAACGCACGTTGCGTACCTGCACCTTTGTCTGCTCTCCTATCTTGTTACACTGCTTTACAAGCTCTTTACGGCGTTCCTCCGTAGGCTGTGGGATACGCAATATCACCATTTCGCCATTGTTTTCAGGAGTTATACCTACATCGCTGTCCATGATACCTTTTTCAATATCTTTAATAGCCTTGCGGTCCCATGGGCGTATGGTGATGGTACGTGCGTCGGTAACCTGCATGGCTGCCACCTGATTCAGCGGTACAACCTGACCATACGACTCAACCCTTACGTTGTCAAGAATTGCCGTATTGGCACGTCCGGCACGAATGCGTGCAAGCTCTTCCTGAAGGAACTTTGCGCTTTTGCTCATCTTATTCTCTGCGCTTTTCAAAGTCTCTTTAACGTCTAACATATTCGTTTGCTTTTAGTTATTATTTTCACAAAATTAAAAAGTTTTTCCTTAAACGACAACTCTTTTCAACGAAAATATATCAATCGTACAGCTGTCGTGCTACAATAGCAGCTACCTTTTCGAGATAACAGGCATCTATTTCGTCGAAAGCATTAAGACTACGGCTGTCAATATCAATTACTCCGGCCACTTCTTTCCCTCTTTTTACAGGCACAACAATCTCCGAACGGCTCTCGCTCGAACAGGCAATATGGCCTTTAAATTGTTCAACATCAGGCACAATTATCGTTTTTGCCTCTGCCCAGCACGTACCACACACGCCTTTTCCATGTGCAATACGCATACAAGCTACTGACCCTTGAAACGGACCGAGCACCAGTTCGCCCTCTGAAACCATATAAAAACCAGCCCAAAAGAAACGTTCACCAAACGTATCGCATAAGGCTGCAGCCGTATTAGCCAACACCGGCATATAAGCATGCTCACCCTCCAACAATGCTGTCAACTGCCGGATAAGCAATTTATAACGTTCTTCTCTGTCGGTCATATTCACCAGCTACTAAATTGGTAAGTGCTGCAAATTCCTGAACGCTCAACTGTTCGGGGCGGCGTGTCATCACGTCATTGGCAAAGAAATCGGCCGACGGCATCGCCTCTTTGCTGAAAAGTTGCCTGAGTGATACTCTGAGCATTTTGCGACGCTGGTTAAATACCGTCTTTACCACCCGCTTAAACAAGCTTTCGTCACACCCCAGGCTGGTTACACCATTACGCGTCATGCGGATAACGGCGCTCTTTACCTTAGGTGGAGGATTGAATACATTTTCGTCAACGGTGAACAAATACTCCGTATCATACCACGCTTGTATCATAACACTTAATATGCCGTAAGCCTTATTTCCTGGCCGTGACGCAATACGCTCGGCCACTTCACGTTGTATCATACCCGTACAACAAGGGATAAGGTCTTTGTAATCAAGCATTTTAAAGAATATCTGTGAGGAAATATCATAGGGATAATTACCCGTCAACACAAATGGTCTGCCACCGAAAACGGTATTGAGATCCATGCGAAGAAAATCTTCGCCTATAATATTATCATGTAGTTTAGGAAATGCCTCATGCAAATAAGTAACACTCTCCGAATCAATTTCCACCGCTTTTACCTCGCGTGGCTTCTGTACAAGATACTGTGTAAGCACACCCATTCCCGGGCCTATCTCCAGAATGGGAATATCAGGACATGCGTCTACCGTGTCGGCTATACGACGGGCGATACTTAAATCGGTTAAAAAATGCTGGCCTAAATTCTTTTTGGGCTTTACTTGCTTCATACAGTTGTCATCACTTGTTGAGCTACAAAATTACGAAAAAAAGAACAATGCCCTGCCCTTTCTATCGCTTTTATCACACCCTAATATCTGAAACTCTGAAACAAGTATGTTTATCTTATAGTTCAAACAGAGCTGCTACATGCTCGCCCACGACCCGGCGACAGCCTTGTTATATAATAAATTATTTTTACAAACATCGCTCTGAGAATGCAATATTTGCGAACAGGTTGCCACTTAGCTGTAAATACGCCAGAAATGAACGATTTTGATAACCTACTAATACTCAACAGTTTATACACAACTGCATCATTAGTAACAAAACTTGACAATTATATTCTTCACCCGTCATCATGCAAGCATTTTGTCTTTTGGGCACAATTGACTGACGATTACATCGTAAAGGCGAGACGATTACGATGTAATTGTACGACGATTACGATGTAATTGTACGACGATTACGATGTAAAGGGAAGACCTTTACATCGTAAAGGAAACACGATTGTGCCGTAAAGGGGAAAAGACTACAAAAAACAATCGTGCTCCTGCAAAAACAGAAGCACGATAATTATCATTTTATCTCAGAAGAGTGACGGTTTTTCTTATTTTTCTTTTCTATTTTACACCTTTCAGAGTATGCAAAAAATTCAGAATTATTTTGTCAAACTCTCATCTTCAGTACATTAAAAACAGCCCATTTGCAAGGTATAAAGATATATAACCGCAGCCGGGATAGCAAGCAGACTCGAATCAAAACGATCAAGCATTCCGCCATGCCCCGGGAGAATATTGCCACTATCCTTAATACCTAATGTACGTTTAAACAGGCTCTCAACAAGGTCGCCCCAGGTTCCGAAGAACACAACGACAATGCCTAAACCTGCCCACATCAGCAGATATTCGGCAGTAAGGTTATGCCCGTTAATCACCCAGGCTGTTACACAAGCCGCTATAATAACCAGCAAACCGCCGCCAATACTCCCCTCCCACGTTTTTCCGGGTGATACACGGGGAAATAATTTGTGCTTGCCAAAGGCAGAACCGCTAAGGTATGCACCACTGTCGTTAACCCACAAAAAGACGAAAAGGCAAAGAGGTACAACCATAATCTTTGTACCGTTACCTCCTAAGGCACCAAGAATATTGATGAGAGAGAACGACAATGCAATATAAACCTGCCCAAACATAGTATATGCCCAGTTGGCAATTGCATTGTCGGCCTTCAGATAAAGTTCGCTAATGAGGAGATAAAGTAATGTAAGGAGATAAGGTGTCAACACCATAAAACCGTTGACAATACCGTTTACCCATCCGGCCACAGCGAGGAAAAGGTATATGCCTGCTACCGTAGAGATAAAACGGTTAACACTTACTCCCTCAACATATTCGTTAATCAGGCCTGTATATTCCCACATGGTCAATCCTGTGATAAGGGCAAACAGAAGAACCATTGCATGCACATTGAGGAAACCCGATACCATAACGGCAACGAAAAGCACTCCTGTAATTGACCTTATTATCAGGTTTTTCTTTTTCTCATTCATAAGTCTGAGTTTCTATTTATTCTTCTGTTTTTGTGGTTTTAGCCTGTTCTGCCTCTTTGTCAGCTGTTGTCGATGGCGAGGTTTCTTCTGCCGTTGCATTGTCTTTTGATGTCCCGGTTATGGAAGAATCAACGCTTCGAGCCTCCTTGTCAGCCGATGTTGCAGCTTCGTGCTCAGCCTGAGCCTGCTTCACAATGTCGGGCATGTCTTCCAAGCGTGGTGCCTCCGACTGTTCTTCAGCCTCTTTTTCCTGAGCTAACTTATCGTTTTCCTTAATAAGTTCTTCTGTACGGCTAACCCATGGACGCTTGCCAAATATCTTCTCAACATCCTCAGCATAAATAACTTCTTTCGCAAAGAGAAGGTCTGCCAGCTGCTTATGCCCTTCCTTATGCTCGCTTAATATATCTTTTGCACGACGATATTGCTCGTTAATCATGGCTAATACTTCGTCGTCCATCACCTTTGCAGTAGTCTCACTATAAGGCTTTTGGAACGAATATTCCTGATTATTATAATAACAAATATTCGGCAACTTGTCGCTCATACCCGCATAAGCTATCATACCGTAAGCCGATTTTGTAGCCCTTTCAAGGTCGTTCATGGCACCGGTAGATATATGTCCGGTAAACAAATCTTCGGCAGCGCGACCACCCAACAATGCACACATTTCGTCAAGCATCTGTTCTTTTGTGGTGATAACACGCTCCTCAGGCAGATACCATGCTGCACCGAGAGCCTGTCCACGCGGTACGATAGTAACCTTAACAAGAGGATCTGCATGCTCACAGAACCATCCTATGGTAGCATGGCCTGCTTCATGTATAGCAATAGCGCGCTTTTCATCACTTGTCATTACCTTGGTTTTCTTCTCTAAACCACCTATAATGCGGTCAACGGCATCGAGAAAGTCCTGCTTGCTCACGCTTGTCTTGTTATGACGAGCCGCTATCAGGGCTGCTTCATTGCAAACATTGGCAATATCTGCGCCCGAAAAGCCTGGGGTTTGACGTGCAAGAAAGTCGATGTCAAGACTTTGATCAATCTTCAACGGCCTCAGATGGACGTTGAAAATAGCCTTGCGTTCAGCAAGGTCAGGGAGGTCAACGTGTATCTGTCTGTCAAAGCGACCCGGACGCAATAAGGCTTTATCCAGCATATCAGCGCGGTTTGTTGCAGCCAATACAATCACACCCGAGTTCGAACCAAAGCCATCCATCTCGGTGAGAAGCGCGTTAAGGGTATTCTCTCGTTCGTCATTTCCACCCATTGCAGGGTTCTTTGAACGAGCACGTCCGATGGCATCTATCTCATCAATGAAAATAATACACGGAGCTTTCTGCTTGGCTTGTGCAAAGACATCGCGCACACGGCTGGCACCTACACCTACAAACATCTCAACAAAATCAGAACCACTCATCGAGAAAAAGGGCACACCGGCTTCGCCTGCAACGGCTTTTGCCAACAACGTTTTACCCGTTCCAGGAGGACCAATAAGCAAAGCACCCTTGGGAATCTTACCTCCAAGATCAGTGAATTTGTGAGGATTCTTCAGAAATTCCACAATCTCCTGCACTTCTTGCTTGGCTCCTTCCTGTCCGGCTACATCCTTAAAGGTAATGCCTAAGTCGTTACCTTTCTCATAAAGACGGGCTTTACTTTTGCCCACATTGAACACACCGGCACCGCCTCCTGCGCCATTCATGTTACGATTAAACATCCAAAAGAGGAACACTAAGAACAGAAGTGGTGAGAGATTTAAGAGTATTGACCAAATGTCGGTTCCCTTAGCGTTGTCATAACTAAAGCCACCCAACTTATGATTATGCTGGGCAGTATCTAAAAATTTTTCTAATTCGTCGACCGATCCAAACTGAACCGTTACATAAGGATTACTTCCAACCTGCTGCGCTGTCATGTTAAACACGTTGCGTATAAACTTAGGCTTCACATACATACGCAATGTATTCTCGCTTTTATTTACAACCACGCGCTGCGCATAGCCTTTATTGACATAGGCTTTAAAGTCGGAATAGTTAGCCTCCTGACTGCCGCCAGCACTCTTTGCTATCGAATCTCCGCCACCTGAAAATAATAAGATGGCCAGAACAACGGCCACAATAATGTACAACCAGTTCATATTGAACCGGGGCATCTTGGGTTGATTATCGCTGTTCTGTGGGTTTTGTCTGTTGTTGTCCATTGTTGGCTTATTCTTTTTATTAGATAAAGGCACTGTATCAAAGCTTATGCCAAAATCTAATCCACATTAGGAATTTTGGTAATTTTAGCATCTTCCCATAACCTTTCAAGGTTATAGAACTCGCGTGTCTCAGGTAAGAATACATGAACAATGACGTCAACGAAGTCGATAGCCACCCATTGGTTATTACCTAACCCGTTTACACCAATAGGCTTTTCACCAGCCTCAATGCGGCATTTATCGCCTATTGATTCACAGATAGCCTCTATTTGTGCGGGAGAATTACCCTGACATATTACGAAATAACTTGTAACGCTACCTTCTATATGATTTAAATCGACAATAACAATGTCCTGTCCCTTCTTCTCTTCTATCCCTCTGACAATGATATTTACCAGTTCTTTACTGTTCATTCAATAAAATTATATACGTAATTACTGTTTAAAGATACTTAAAACCCTGTGTTTTCAAGCATGTTCTGCAAAGTTAAACCTTTTCCCGTATATAGATATTGAAATAGGATATAAATTGGATAAAATTAAGTTTTTCGCAAAAAAGCCACTCGAAAATTTGCATATTCGCATTACATTACATACCTTTGCAACCGCATTTTAGAAATAAAGCGCAATACATTCTGGGATATGGTGTAATGGTAACACTACAGATTCTGGTCCTGTCATTCTTGGTTCGAGTCCGAGTATCCCAACAAAAGAGAACCTTTTACGGTTCTCTTTTTTCTATTTTACAACATACTTCTCATATCTTCATATTTACCATGTCAGAAAAATAAAACGGCAAACTTTTGCATTTGTCATACTTTTTTCTAACTTTGTCAAAAATATTAACCTTGAAGACATGTTGGAAAGGGAACTCTTAGAACAAGTAAAGGAGGGAAAGGTTGAAGCTTTTGAATACATCTACCATAAATATTATAACTTTTTATGTCGCTTTTCCATGCACTTTCTGCACGACAAGCTCATGACAGAAGAGGTTGTAGACGACGTGTTATTTTACTTATGGGACCATCGTGAGGAAATAAATATCGACTCGCTCAAAGGGTATCTCGTAAAGGCTGTACGCAACAGGTCGATTAATGCAGTTAAAGCCGCTGCCAGAAATCACGAATCTTTCTTCTCATATATTGCCACAAATGAAGGCGTCGACTTCATCGACTCGTTGCTTTTACCCAACGAAGAGAGTTCGCCCATGGGGTATTTATTGCAGAATGAACTGGAAAATGTATTGAGAAAAGCCATAGAAAACCTCCCCAAAGAGTGCCGGACGGTATTTAAGATGAGCCGTTTTGAAGGGAAAAAATACAATGAAATAGCTCTCCAGCTGGGCATATCGGTAAACACTGTCAAGTATCATACCAAGAATGCCTTGCGTATTCTCTCCGAAAATATATCAAACTATCATATCCTTTTATTTTTATTGATTTATGCAAATCAGGCTATCCTTTAAGCTTTTATTATTGTCTTACATATATAGAAGAGGCTATCAGGCCGGACAAATCATCGCCAAACATCCTGTGGAACTAAGTTATGGATAAACAAATGGATAATAAACAAAATATAAATTCGGACATAGACACGCTCGTTGTAAGCTTCATGGATGGAACCATCAGCCATGACGATTTTGCATTGCTGAAAGCATGGACCTTCGCCAACGCCCAAAATCGTGAATATGTAAGACGCCGGATTGACGTGTTGGTTACGTCAGATGTATTATTTAACAATACTGAATTTAACGAAGCACAGGCTTTTGACCGATTCTTACAACACATTAAGCCAACAGAGAAAACCGCACAGCTCAAGCCGTTACACCTTAATATATGGAGGGTGGTAGCGGGAATTGCTGCTGCTATTCTGCTAATTCTGCTTCCATGGGCTGGTTATAAGGCTGGCACAATAGCGGTAAAGGACAAGCTTGCGCAAATAGAAACGGTAACTCCACAGGGTTCTCAGGCTACAATTACGCTGCCTGACGGAACCGTTGTAAGGCTTAAGCAGGGTTCACGACTGCTGTATTCTCAAAACTTTGGCATTGAAAACCGTGACGTTACGATTGAAGGAGAAGCCCATTTCAATGTTAAGCACATGTCTGACCATGATTTTCGTGTAAAAACAGGAGCATTAACCATTGTAGATAAGGGAACAGAGTTTAGTGTTCGCAATTATGAAACAGAATCTTTCGTTAGTGTAGAATTGGAGAAAGGTAAAGTAATGGTAGAAAATTCTATCCTGAAAGAGACCTGCAAAACGATGTTACCAGGCGACCGTATCGTCGTAAACAAGAAGACTGGCCACATGGAGAAGTTGCAAATAGCAAAGGATACGATCTATAAAAAGCTGGTATTCGAAGATGCGAAGCTCGAAAAGGTGGCATCAATACTTAGTAACGCATACGGAGTAAAGATACATTTAAGCAACAAAATAAAAGATAAGTTGTTCAATGGCCGCTTTAATATCGGACAAACTACACTTGACAACATTCTCGACAACATGTCAGCCACCCGTCAAATACAATATAGAAAGGAAGGAAAAACCTACTATATTTATTAAAATAACAGTGCAAACAGGCTCATGAGCCACTGTATTCGGAGAGTTTTACTGTTGTTTATGCTGTGCCTCTTTGCAGGTATTCCTGCCTTAAGCCAGCAAGTTTCACTGACACTTCACAGGGTGACGGTAAAGCAAGCCATGCGCCATTTTACACAAAAGACAGGCTTTTCGTTCGTATATTTTTCTACCGACATTGATGTACACCGACGCATTAACGTTACAATAAAGCAGGCAAGTATTCATGATGCCATCAGCGAAATTCTGAAAGGACAGGATGTTTCCTTTCAAATTCAGGAAAAATCAATCATTATTCAGCGCATAGAGAAGCCCCAACTTCAGAAGCAACTTCCAACCGTAAAGACGATAACGGCAACTGGTTACGTTGTAGACAGCGAAGGTCGCCCCATAATTGGGGCCACAGTATATCAGCGTGGCTCAAAAATAGGAACGGTAACCGACATAAATGGCCATTTTAAGTTAGATATTCCAGCGGGTAGCACATTAGAGTTTTCGTACATAGGCTATAAACCGCGCAAAGCAAAGGCTGCTGAAGACCTACGACTTAAAATGGAAGAAAACCCGTCATCGCTAAACGAGATAATTATCATTGGCTATGGTTCATTGACCAGAAAAGAAACCTCATCGGCCATATCGCACGTCAATGCCGACCAACTGGCCCGCGTTTCTTCCATTGATGCAGGGGCTTTATTGCTTGGAAAGGTATCAGGACTGTCAGTTGTCAACACCGGTATAGGCGATCCTAACGAACAAACCAGCCTGCAGCTGCGTGGAATATCCTCACGAAGTGCGGGCCTCAGGCCGTTAATTGTCGTAGATGGCGTCCCGGATGCAAATCTTACCAACGTAAACACAGCGGATATAGAATCTATTGATGTACTGAAAGATGGCGCAGCCTCAGCTATTTACGGCACGAGAGCGAGCAACGGCGTAATAATCGTTAACCTTAAAAAGGGTTCACAAGATGGGATGGCACACGCACGGTATGAGTTTAACTATGCCATGAATGTGCCTAAACGCGAGATTGACTTGCTCACACCAGCCGAATACCGGCAATATCGCGCCGTAAACAACCCGTTCTTAGACAAGGGAGCCAGCACCGACTGGTTTAAAGCTGCCACCCAAACCGGCACAACCCAAATACATACCTTAAGTTTTACGGGTGGAAACAAGAATACCAATTATCGGGTTACAGCCGATTACCGTTACGCTACGGGGATAGACCTGAGGTCGTCGCGCCGGGAATATGGTGCCCGAATGAATGTAAGCCATACACCCACAGGCAAAATATTTACCTTTACAGCCCATATTTCTCCACGCTATATTCAGCGCAACAATGCCGACTGGAGCTGGTTTTCGTCTCTTTTAAGCAACAATCCTACAATGCCTGTTAAAGATTCATCGGGCAGGTATACCGATTTCTTCGGCTCTTCAGGAAGTAACGTCATTGAGGATATGAAGACCGTTAAGGATGGTTCTGAAATAAAGCTCCTGAATTGGGACGGTATTGCCCGGGCAAATTTGTCGTCATTGTTGTTCCCTGCCAGCGATAACATCATGCTGAATGCACAGCTTACGTATGCCGAAAGTCGCGTTGACAAGTTTTATTATTTTTACAGTCCTTCTACCTATACGGGCAACCTTCATGATGGATACAAAGGTCAGGCCAGCCGAAGCTATCATAATTTGACAGAGCATAACCTTGATTTTGTAGTTAATTTAAACTGGCAGCTCAAATTAAACCATCATATCAAAGCTATGATGGGGTACAGTTATACCTATGGTATGAGGCAAGGGCTGGCAGGAGAAAACAAGAATTTCAACAGCGATATACTTACCTGGAACAACCTTGGTGCCGGCGAATGGTCAGGAGCCGAAAAGGGACGCACAGACGTATCATCATACAAAAACGACCATAAGCTTATCGGGTTCTTCGGACGCTTGAATTATTGTTATGCAAACAGGTACATAGCCAGCCTGTCGCTCAGGCACGAAGGGTCGTCACGCTTTGGTAAAAACCACAAGTGGGGAGGCTTTCCTGCCTTTTCTTTGGGCTGGAGGCTCTCTAAAGAAAAGGCTTTTGAGAATATAAAATGGATTACCGACCTGAAGCTGCGTTACGATTTCGGCATCACAGGTAATCAGGATTTTGACAACTATCTGTCGCTGTCTACCTACCGTTCGTTTGGCGAAGCCCCTTACGAAGACAAGCTTTACCGCGTATGGGGGCCGAACAGGAATCCCAATCCCGATTTACGCTGGGAGAAAGGATACAACCAAAACATAGGGATTGACTTTTCATTGTTCCACGATCGCGTCAATGGCTCTGTTAATTATTACCACCGCCGTCAGACCGATTTGCTGGGAAACTATTCGGTTTCTGTCCCACCGAACCTCTTTAATGAAACTTATACCAACGTCGGCACACTGAAAAACAGAGGCTGGGAGGTCGATCTGACCGTTATACCATTGTATACACCCAACCTGAAATGGACTATCGAAGGTAACGCCTACACCAATTATAACGAGTTTTCGAGCTTTTCAAACAACATCTATACGGGGCAGACCTTCTACGGTTCCTGCATGATGGATAACCCTGGCAACCCTGGTTATCTGCAGCGTATTGAAGTAGGTAAGCGAATTGGTAATTTCTTTACGTTCCGTTATGCAGGTATCAGCAAGGACGGCAACTGGTTAATATACGACAAAAACAACCTGGTTATACCCATTGACAAGGGTACCGACGATGACAAAGCTGTTACAGGCAACGGGCTTCCCAAGTTTAACATGGCCTTGAACAACCGTATTACATGGAAAAACATGGATATAAGCGTGGCCATGCGCGGTGTATTTGGTTTTGACATATTCGATGTTCACGATTTCTATTACGGCCTTCAGTCGGGCCTGGGCAACGTTACGTCAAATGCCTTCCGACGAAATGCCTACATCACAAAAGGTTCAAATGTAATCAGCGATTATTTTATTCATCGCGGCGACTATTGGAAAATAGAATCGTTAACCATAGGCTATACTGCTCATTTTGCAAAAAAATATCTTGAAAACCTTCGTGTTTACGCCTCGGCTAACAACTTATACACGTTTACTCATTTCCCCGGCATCGACCCTTCCCTATACCAGGTAAACGGTCTTACGCCAGGAACATTAGGCGGCAGAAGCGCCTACTATCCTTCAGTATTCCAGTTTGTATGGGGCTTGCAGGTTATTTTCTAAGCATAAACAAAAGCTATGCCGGTTACATTATATTGTAAAGCTGAGTGTGTGGCGGCCGCCAGCAACGCTGCTGGCTGCCGTCACACAACACGTCTGGCGACCGTCAACAGCACTGTTGACGGCCGCCCAACAATGACAAAAAGCATACAAGGAGAGAACCCATAAGACTGAAACACAGCAGAAAATCATCAGTAACAAACCTAAAAAAGGTCATTAAAAAATATTTTGCATTTTATACTACCCCATCGCTGCTTGAATTTGTCTCTACTGATAGAGAAACAATCTACAAAAGCGCCTTGTATACAGACGTGGATCTGGTGACGTATTTTGAACAAACTTAAATACTAAACAATATGTGTAATAAACCAAAAACAAAAAACCTCATGGAGGAACTAAAACGCATGAATCGTCATGATGTTCTTCTTACCGTATGTCTTTGTTTGTTAACAGCAGTGTTTACATCATGCCGCAGCGAGAGCGAGCATCTTGTAAACTACAACGACGACGATGCCAATCGCATTAAAGTATCAAACCTTTATCCTGCAATTGGAGAGCAGATAAAGGTTGAAACGTTAAACAAACAGAATGTAACAGGTACAGTCGACTTTGGCGATGGTACGGGTACAGTGCCTTTTGGCGATGCTTCGCATACCTACGAAGCAGCAGGAACCTACGTAATAACAGCCAAGATAGAAGGTGTAGAAAAGCCCGTTACTAAATTAGTTAAGGTAGAACAGCTTGCCCTTACCCGCGCCCTGAAGCAGTTTGACGACCCCAATTACAAGGAAATATGGGTTATGGCACACAGATCCAATACCGAGAATATGAGTATTCCTGAAAACTCTATTTCTTCTATCAAGGCTGCAATAGCAGCAGGCTGTGACGCAATAGAATGTGATCCACGGCGGACGGCAGACGGACAGATAGTAGTTTGTCACGATGAGAACATACGAAGAACTACTACTGGGTCGGGCAATATTAGCGATCTTACATTAGATCAGATAAAAAGCTATGCTCTAAAAGACCGCAATGGCAACCCCACTAACGAGAGCATGCCAACCCTTAAGGAGTTTCTTGAGGCTGCACGCGGTAAGGTTTATGTCGACCTTGACTACTCACCCCGTACAGCTTCGCCCGAAGAGGTTTATCGTGTAGTAAAGGAATGCGGCATGACAGAGCAAGTCTTCTTCTATAACAACTCTGATATAAAAAACAAAGAAGTCTTGGAACTGGATCCCACACTGCACGCATATTGCTGGGGTACGCCCAATATCTACAACAGTCTGCTCAATAAAGGGCGCCGCTTCTTTGTACAATATATTTACAACAGCGATGTCAACACGATAAATGCAGCCCGCGGAGCAGGCTTCCTTCTGAGTGCCTGCATGATGGATGCAACCATTGGAGAGGGCATTGCTGAAAGCCATTTGCTGCAAGGTAACGACACAGAGATGAGAGCAATGATAAATATTGGCATGCGCATGCTGATGACAGACATTCCGGAAACCATGATAGGCTACCTGCGTGCTAACGGTTATCACAAATAAATTATAAAACTATAAACCCATTATATGAAACTAAATCTTTATAAAACAGCATGGAGCTTAAGCATAGCTACGATGTGCCTGTCTGCACTTCCCGTGCAGGCCAACACCCCGGAAGCCGGTTTTTCTGCTGTTTCGCAAACCGCAAAGAAAACAATTACAGGAACTGTTGTCGATGCAAACAATGAGCCTGTCATAGGTGCTGTTGTGGTAGTGACGGGAACTTCCAACGGTACTGTTACCGATGCACAAGGTAATTTTAAATATAACATACCTGCATCGGCCCCTTCAATCACCGTTACAAGTATAGGGTATAAGGACCAGCTCGTTAAAATAAGTGGAAAAACCAACTTCCATATCACAATGGAAGAAGAGCAGGCAAGCCTTGACGAGGTAGTAGTTGTAGGCTACGGCACGATGAAAAAAAAGGAAATGACATCGGCAATATCGCATGTTTCGCCAAAAGATTTTGCACAAGTGTCGACCTTAGACGCTGGTATGCTGCTCCAGGGAAAGGTAGCAGGCTTGTCGGTTGTTAACACAGGCGTGGGCGATCCCAACCAGCAGGCCAGCCTTCAGATACGTGGTGTATCTTCGCGTAGCGCAGGATTATCACCATTAATCGTAATAGACGGTGTGCCTGATGGTAATCTTACCAATATCAATCCAGCCGACATCGAGTCGATTGACGTTTTAAAAGACGGCGCTGCTTCTGCAATCTATGGCACACGAGCCAGTAATGGAGTTATCCTTGTGAACTTAAAGAAAGGAACGCGCGACGGACAAATACATACTTCGTATAACTTTTCGTACACCATTAATGCAGCAAAACGCGAAATTGACCTGCTTACGGCCAACGAATATCGCCAGTATATTGCTGTAAATAACAGTGTTTTAGACAGAGGCGCCAATACCGACTGGTTTGCGGAAGCCACTCAATTAGGACTCGCACAAAAGCACACGCTGTCACTCTCGGGTGGTAATATGAAAACAAATTACCGTGGTACGGTCGACTATCGGGATGCACGAGGTATCGACCTGCGCTCTACCCGACGCGAATATGGTGCGCGTCTTAACATCAATCATACCACAGCAGGCGGCTTACTAACCTTTACAGCCAACATTTCTCCCCGATATATGAAAAGAGACAAGGCTGAATGGGGATGGTTCCCGACGCTGTTAAGTAACAATCCCACAATGCCTGTAAAGGATTCAAGAGGTAATTATACCGACTTTTTTGGCTATCAGGGTGGAAATATCATCGAAGAAATGAAGCTAATATCGGATGGTTCGGAAATAAAACTTCTTGCATGGGATGGTACCGTACAGCTAAACTTGCTGCCCTTATTGTCGCCCAAGAGAGATGATATGAGCCTCACGGCTCGCCTTACATTTGCTGAACAGCATGCCGATAAGTTCTATTTTTATTATTCTCCTTCAACCACAAATGCAAATAAAAGGGAAAATTATGCAGGACAGGCATCACGTTCATATCACAATTCGATAGACAGAAATGTAGATTTTGTGCTTAACTATTCGTGGGACCTGAATAATGTTCATCACCTAAGAGCCATGTTAGGATACAGTTACGGTTATGGCATGGGACAAGGCCTGGAGGGTTCGAACAAGAATTTCCAAAGCGATGCCCTGCTTTACAACAGTTTAGGCGGAGGAGAATGGAACGCAGCAGAGAAAGGACGCACGGGAGTATCGTCATATAAGAACGATCACAAGCTTATTGCATTCTTTGGACGTTTGAACTATAACTATAATGACAAGTACATGGCATCGGTTTCCATACGCCATGAAGGTTCGTCACGTTTCGGATTCAACAAGAAATGGGGTAACTTCCCTGCCATGTCGGTAGGATGGCGCATATCAAAAGAAAGCTTCATGCAGGATATTCCATGGCTTACCGACCTGAAATTGCGTTACGATTTTGGTGTTACAGGTAATCAGAACTTCGGTAATTATCAATCATTGGCAACGTACAAGGCGTTCGGTCATTATACATATGAGAATATGTTGTTCCACGTATGGGGGCCAAGCAAGAACGTAAACCCTAACCTTAGATGGGAAAAGGGACACAATCAGAACTTCGGACTCGACTTCTCTATTTTGAACGATCGTGTCAATGGTTCTGTTAACTATTACCATAAAAAGCAGATAGACCTGCTTGGAACATATGAAGTTCCAGTACCACCAAACCTGTTTAATACCATCTTTGCGAACGTAGGTACACTGAAAAATACCGGATGGGAGTTTGATCTTCATGTGGATGCTATCCGAAATAAGAAATTATCGTGGAGCATAAACGCCAATGCCTATACAAATAACAATGAGTTTGTAAGTTTCTCAAACGACATTTATAAAGGGCAAGACTATTATAACACATGTGGTATGGCCAATCCCGGCAACCCCGGACCGTTACAACGTATTGAGGTTGGCAAGCGTATAGGTAACTTCTATACATTCCGCTACGCAGGAGTTAGTGATGATGGCAACTGGCTTATCTATGATAAAGACAACAACATTATCCCTATTGCAAACGGTACTGATGAAGATAAAACGATAACTGGTAACGGATTACCCAAACTGAATGCATCGCTCACCAATAACATTACCTGGAAAAACTTTGATGCAAGTATCTCAATGCGTGGAGCCTTCGGCTTTGAATTGTTTGACGTGCACGACTTTTATTATGGCCTTCAAACCCGTCAGGGCAATTTAAGCTCGAACGCATTCAGAAGAAATGCCAAAATAACGAAAGGGTCTAATGTTATCAGCGATTATTTCATTCATAAAGGCGACTACTGGAAGATCGATGCCATCAGCATAGGTTACACCTTAAATACCAAATACAAATTTGTTGAAAAGGTAAGGTTGTATGGTACAGCGAATAACCTTTATACATTTACTCACTTCCCCGGTGTTGACCCTTCTACGTATCAAGTAAACGGTCTTACACCTGGTACATTCGGTGGAAATGCAGCTTATTATCCATCTACATTCCAATTTATATTCGGACTTCAGGTTGACTTTTAATTAAAAAACAATATGAAAATAAATAAAATATTGGCAGGTTCCTTAATTGTAGCTTCTGTTTCATTCGCTTCTTGCACCAATTTGGATGAACATGTTTACGATCAAGTAATGTCAGAAAACTACTATCAACACCGGGATGATGTAATAAGAGCCGTGTTAAGACCCTTTGAACATGCGTTTTGGTCAGAGACATTTAAATTTGAGTGTGAAGAATCAAGCGGAGATCAAATTATAACTCCTTCAAGAGACTTTAGCGATTGGTATGATGCAGGTCGATGGGAAAGGTTTCATTCTCATGCGTGGACCATCGATGAAGGACCTTGTAGAATAAGTGAACCATGGGGAGGATGGTATACAGGTATAGGACAATGCAACTCTGTAATAGAAGATTTGAAACATCTTACAGCAGACCAATTAGGAATGTCGCCTGAAGAACTCGAGTACTTCCGTCTGCAACTACGTGCTTTAAGAGCCTGGTATCACTATTATCTGTTTGACGGTTATAGAAATATTATTATCTATAAAAGTGCAGGTGCTGAAGATGTGAAAAGCCTGTCGCAAGCCGATCCCAAAGAAACCTTTAACTGGATTGAAAAAGAATGTTTAGAGTGTCTGGACAAATTACCTGCGAAAACCAATGGAACTGGTAATGGCGAACGGCAGGGACAGTTTAACAAGGCTGCTATTGCTACATTATTAGTAAGGCTTTATCTGAACGCTGAAAAATACATAGGCGTTCCACATTATCAGGAATGTATTGCAATGGCCAAGCGCATTACCAATGGAGAATTTGGCAATTATAAATTAGATACGACCTGGGACAAGGTATTCGACTATAATAACGACACCTCTGACGAAGTCATTCTGGCCTGGCCAAGCAGCTATGGTGGGTCGCACTGGCATTACAATGGTAACTGGCTTACGATTTATTGGAGGAATCTTCCTGTACAAGGGCAACTTTATTTAGGCATAACTGATAACGGGAATACAAACCCACAGTATACTTTATCTCCAAGTTATGATAATAACGGTAACCTGTTTACTAACCAGTTAGGAATGGTTACACAGAAATTTATCAAATATCCTGGCGACTACCGCTATAAACAATATAAGAACTTAGGCGGTGGAAAACGAGAAGGAATGTTCTTTCTTGAGGGATACTTACGTGATACAAAAGGAAGAATTCTGCGTGCAAACAACTACGATTTATATTTGTTAGACAGAGTGGGGCAATATAGAAATGGGGCCGCTACAAAAACAATTACAGGTGTAAGCTCTGTATCAACACTCCACAATGCCGACTGGAACTCAGGCCTCTATGCCGTTAAGTACCCCATGTATCCAACGGGTGATATTGGACATATGGAATCAGATTATGTTGAAATGCGTCTGGCAGAGATAATCTATTCGCAAGCAGAATGTGAGCTTAGGTTAGGAAATAAAAATGAAGCTGCACGATTATTAAACTCTGTTCGCAAACGTAATTATCCTCAAAGCTATTGGCCTCAGGTACTGTATGCTCCAGAAGGGAGTGTAAACCTGGACATGAATGAGATGTTAGATGAATGGGGACGTGAGTTCTTAACAGAAGGCAGACGGCGCATAGACCTCATACGCTTTGGACGTTTTCAGGATGCCTGGTGGGATAAAGCTACTGAAACCGACTCTCATACTGACATCTGGCCATTGACTCGTACGACTTTACAAAGCAACTTGAACTTAAAACAGAATCCTGGATATGAAGATATCCAAAGGACTACAAATAATTAAAGGTATCCTATTATGAATTACTTAAAAAAGATATTTTTTTCAACAGGATGTTTATTAGCATCAGTAAGTCTGATAACATCGTGTAACAATGGATATGAAGAATATGATATGGTTGACCCGCCACGTCCTATTTCTTCTGACACACAGGCTTTCCCGGGTTACTTTGTTAAGGTTGACGGCACGGGGTCCGGAACTTCATGGGATGACGCTATGTCAGGCAAGCAGTTTTTTACAATGCTTGCAAACAACTCCTTTAAACAAGGTGCTGATATTTATATGGCCGCAGGTATCTATAAAGTTGGAACATCTTCCTCTGATTTTGTATCTGTTAGCTCTGGAGTAAACATACATGGCGGATATGATCCTGCAAGTACGGGTTATGGTACATCTATATCTTACCCCAGCTCCTTTGAGACGATTATCAGTGGTGACATTAATGAAGATGGAATAGCCAATCAGGGAGATGCACGCTTAATGGAAGTAACAACAGCGATACCCGTATCCTTCTATGGGGTTACATTTAAGGGAGGATACATCGCAACAGCCACCCATTCAGAGGCTTCAGGTGCCAACCTCTCCGTAAGATCAGGTATTAATGTTCTCAAAGGAGGTGCACTCAACATGAATTATTGTAATATCGAAGGATGCATATCTGATATAGGGGCAAACAGTGACGCTGGCGGAGCAGCCTTGTTAATATCAGGCGGAGTTGTAAAAATGAATAAATGTGTCATCAAAGATAACCAGTCTAACAATCGTGGAGGTGCTATCCGAATGATCATTTCTCAAGGTCATGATACCAAATTATACATGAATAACAGCCTCCTAACACACAATGGAATAAAAGGTGACTTCGGTGGCACCATCCAAGTATCGGGTTCATGCGACATCTTTATGAATAACTGTACCTTAGTTGATAATTATGCTAAATATGGAGGAGCCGGTATTAACACCAGTGGTAAATTAGTTTTAATGAACAGTACACTGGTTAATAATCTATGTACCAATGGCTCTAACGGTCACGAGCTTCGCTGCGAAGGAAAGAATAATTGGTTCTTAATGAATAACATTATTCTTGAAACAGCAGGAAAATCAAATATGGGTAACCCCAGCCTATGTTTGAATGGAAATGACAAATCAATTATTTCAGGTGGATATAATCTCATATCTTTCGTTGGAGGTTCAGGCAGCTTCATGCAAGATCAAACCGATAGGCTTGGACTGACATTTAATATGGTTTATGGAAATGCAGCATTAGCCGACAATGATGGTTATCCAAAAACTCTGGCACTACCCAACCGTCGTTATGCGGCTGCACCATTAAGCAGCCTCCAATCATACGCTTCAAAGAATATGCTTATTTATAATGTGGGGACTGATCAACGTGGCATACCCCGGAAAACCGAGCATATTTGTCCAGGTGCGTTTGAATATACAGGAAACAATGATGGGCAAACCAATGTAGGAGGCAATCTTCCTAACTTGAATCTCAACAATGGACAATGGGGTAATTAATTGCATTTTAAAATAATAAAGATGAAGAAAGTTTTATATTATATATGTATTTCAGTTGCTCTGTATACATTTATCAGCTGTTCTAACGAGCAGGACTTTTATTCTGGACCTAAGGGTAATACAAAGATTTCTGTTTCAATCGACAATCATATAACCCGTGTTTCAGTAGACCACTTAGGAAAAACAGTATGGAGTAAAGGAGATGAAATCTCCGTTTACACTACACGAAACCGTTTCCAAACATTTACACTTGATGGAAATGGAGGTAATAAAACAGGACTTTTTACAGGTTACTTAGATCCTGACGAAGAAATTGTTGACTATGCAGTTTATCCAGCAGGCAACCATAAGATTTCAAATGGAGAACTACAAGTAAACATGCCAAAGCAGTATGAATTTAAATCTGGTGATGCTCTCATGCCACTCGTTGCCCATATGAACAGAGCTGCGACTTCTCTTTCTTTTGAACATGTGAGCGGACTGCTTTCCTGTACCATTCAAAATGTTCCTTCTACGGCCAAAGGACTTATGTTAGTTACCGACAAGAAACTGGTTACTGGAGACTTTAAATTAAGCAATCAGGTTATTAGTGCCCAGAACACAGGTGGCAAAGATACTGTACGCTTGAGTCTTAAAGAAGAGCCCAAGAGCCAAATGACATTTAATATTCCCCTTCCCACAGGAACATACGACAAATTGAGCATCGTTCTCACCAATGCTGATGGTAACCCTATCAGCACAACACTAAAATCGTCTACAATTGCCAACACCATTACTGCCGGATCGGTATTACAATTACCATCATATAAAATATTGGGACCAGAATTTTATGTAAAGGTTGATGGTACTGGTGATGGCTCTTCCTGGGACGATGCCATGTCGGGAGAGAGATTCCGTGAAATGGTAAATTCGAAGGCATTCTCCAAAGGTGACATCATTTACATGGCAGCCGGAACCTATTATACTGGAACAACAGCTAATGTCAATAATCAAAATGCACTTACTGACCACATGAAGTTTTGTACTGGCATAACTGTTTATGGAGGATTCCCAGCTAACTCAACTGGTAAAACTCATACTATTTCTTATCCTTCTGCTCACGAAACTATTTTCTCTGGAGACTTGAACCATAACGGAACGCCTGATGAAGGCGACTGTCATCTTATACATGTTGAGATGATTGGTAACCAAACTATTACCTTCAATGGTGTAACATTTAAAGACGGTTTTATAGGTAATACCCTGAGCGATCAGCTACGACCAGGAGTATATGTTAGCGGAGACGGTACTGATGTTCATTTTAATTACTGCAAAATTCTAAATAATGTAAGTAAAATAAATGGCAGTAATGCTGCGGGAGGAGCTGCCATTGGCATATGGCGTGGCAATGTTACTCTTTACCGATGTGAAGTAAGTGGCAATAAATCGCATGACCGTGGCGGCGCTATCAGGCTCATAAGCAATTCACCTAAACTTTTAATTGATCAATGCTTATTCCATAATAACTCTACCGAATGGGACTGGGGAGGCTGCATACAAGGTTCTACAACTACTGGCAGTATAGTAATTAACAACTCTACTTTCTATGAAAACACCACAGGCAATGGTGGTGGTGCTATAAACGGGTCAAGCGCAATGTATATCAGTAACTCTACATTCGTAAATAATTCCTGCAATAGTGACCCACAGGATTTCCGTACAGAAGGTAGTGAAAAGCATTACAGCATCAATTCTATTATTGTTGGTTCCAGAAACCAGGTAACGGGTAACAAGGCTAACATCTACGTTAACAACAACAGCTTTACCTCGCAAGGATATACCGTATATGGTACCAAAGGAGGAGCTGGGACCTTTAAAGCCGGTAACGGAGATATTACAGGTCGTTACACTGAAGACATATTTGGCACACCCAGCCTAACCAATCAGGGTGGCACTACGTCTGTACTAAAACCTTTGAACAAAATAAATGGTGCCTCTTTGTCTGAACTCAATGAATTTAAATTAAAGTTCAAAGACATAATTCCTGAAACATTCGACTTGACAATAGACCAACGTGGCAAAAAGCGTCAGGCTACAACATCAGTTGGTGCTTACGAGTTTGATTGACAGTATAAGCATGGTAGAGGTTTCCTGTCCTCAATCAGGAAACCTCCCTTGCGTTAAAATCAGCTGATATAGAAAAGCTATCTAGGAGAATTACTACCCTAAAAAAGATTACTACTTATTATTAACCTTTTTATAAAAAATAGGAAAAATGAGAAATAAAGTTTATTCAAAGTTATTATTTGTGATACTATTAACCTTAGGTTGTGGGCTTAATACCCTACATGCACAGGTTATACAAGATGGCATTACTTACACAAAGAACGCAGCTGGTACTGCATACACAGTAACTGCCCATGGAAATCAGGAGAATGTTGTAATTGCCAAAGAAATTAATGGCCTGCCAGTGACAGAGATTGCAGATAACTCCTTTAAAGATGATAAGAAGTTAAAGTCTGTAACTATTGCCAGCAGCATTCAGCGAATCGGACAGTTTGCTTTCCTAGGCTGCTCGGAACTGTCATCCATTAACTTCGAAGAAGGTGCCGATCTTACCATTTGTCGTTGGGCTTTTAACGGGTGTACGTCGTTAACATCAATTGTTTTACCTGGCACATTAAAAAGGTTTGACAACAACGGACACTTTAAAGACTGTAAAAAGCTTGCAAGTGTGACATTCAAAGAAAACAACAAGCTCACAGACCTGGGCGGATATTGCTTTGAGAATTGTACAAATCTGAAAACCATTAACCTCTCACCACTGAAGACTGTTACCATTATGCGCGGAGTATTTAAAGGCAGTGGTATCACCTCAATTATATTCCCTCCCAAGGTAGAAAGTATCCAGGATGAAGTTTTTATGAACTGTGCATCTCTGGCAAATATTGTAATTCCTGCAAGCGTTACCACAATTGGGCAAAGAGGTTTTATCAATAATACAGCACTAAAGACTGTGGATTTTGAAGAAGGGAGCCTGCTGAATACAATAGGAAGCTGGGCTTTCCATCAATGTACAAACATGGAAAGTATTGCATTAAAAAAATGTAATCATCTTACTACTATAAAAGACCGCAGTATTAGATATAACAAACTGTCAAAGGTTATCATACCCAAAAGTGTTACGTTTATTGGTGACTGGGCTTTCCAACAAAAGAAAGATCAGAATCCGATAAAATACATCGTCTTCTATAAAGAAGGAGGAAACTGGTCCGACATATCCGTCAGTACATCTGCTTTTGCAGGAACAACAGTAAACCTTTACGGTTATAAAAACGTAGCAGGTAAAATGGGAATTATAGACGATGTTGACAATGGGGATGGAACTCGTGGAAAGGAAACTTTTGTCCCTGTTGCACCCATTGAAATAAAAGAGAACTGCGATGGTTATACTACATACTTTAATTCTAATTGTGCAATACAACTGCCCGAAACAATTACTGCTTATAAGGTTATATCAGTAAGTCAGGATAAGGCTACCCTTTTTGCACTTCCGTCTGATACTCCACTCCCCAAATCAAATCCGGTTGTTATCAAGGGTGACGCAGGAATCTATTATCCACAGATTCTTCCTGAAGATGTAACTCCTGCTTTGACAGGCAACTTGCTAAAAGGTTCAGAAAATGAAGAGACTACAACAGGCGGAACAGTTTACTACAAACTTTCACTAAATAATACTGGTGAAATGGGAACGGCAGCATTCTACCATGCCAGCACTGGCGGAACTGCGTTTACAAATCCTGCCAATAAGGCTTACCTTGCTCTAAATTTATCCCTGGGTACTACCCTGTCCTTAGTTCTAACTGATACGGGTATCAAACTCAACCCAAAAACAAATCAACAATCTAACGTAAGGTATAACTTATCAGGAGAACGTGTAAATGAAAGCTATAAGGGTTTAATAATCGCAAACGGTAAAAAGATAGTTATTAAATAACATAAGTCCTAAAAAAATCTATTTCAAGCTACATGAGCTAATTATCACAGAAGCCCCCCACATTAATATAAAGTGTGGGGGCTTTTCGTTACGAATCGTAAAAGTATTATGGACATGTAACGGGCCGAACAATCATATATATTCCGCACATCATTTTTTACCTCCTGTTACACAAAGTACCAGGTTACGAAATATAAACCTCAACATACTTTTTAACAAAAAAATACACCACAGGCCCTTTACGGGCTAAAGACAAAACAATTACGGGCCAAAGGCGAAGCAATCGCTGTAACATACTGATATAAAGCATATTGAAAAGCACGTAATTGGTTCACGATTACGACGTAAAGGCAAGACAATTACGATGTAAAGACGAGACGATTACGACGTAAAGGCAACGCGTTTACATCGTAAAGACAAGTGGATTGTGCCGTAATGTCAAAAACAAGACGAAACGGGGCCTTTTCATTACCTGTTTTTTTAACAAAACACAGATTTGTTAAACAGTAAAAAATATAGTTTAACATACTCATGAACCTTACAGGGAAAACAGGCCTCAGCTTATTTTAGAAAGATAATGACAATAGCCTGGCTACAACATCCCCAAATAATCCTGATTTTTCAACTGCATATTACACCATGCCTCGGCCTTTTTCCGAGCAGGCTTACCAGTAGCTGTGAACGGAATATGTGGCGTGTAAAAATAATGTTTGGGGCGCCAGAATCTGGGCAGTACTTTACAACAAACCGATTGTATAAGATGCAGGTCGGCACATTCGGTCAATAAAACTACAACCTCTCCAAACTTTTCGTCCCTGCATTTACTAATTAAATAAGGTATATTAAGATGAGGCTGCAAAGCTTCTTCAACTTCTTCAACTTGTATTTTTATCCCTCCCGAATTGATAACATTGTCTAAACGGCCGATTATACGGAATTTACCATCACGTATTTCTGCACGATCGTGAGTTTCTAACAAGCCTTCATGTACGAGAGGAGCATCTATCATAAGACACCCTTTTGCATTTAATGAAACGGCAACCGAATTGAAAGGTGTATACCATAAGCTCGCTTCTTTGCCGTTAAGACGGCGTAGAGCTATGTGTGACAGCGTTTCTGTCATACCGTATGTACTCCAAACGTTATTTGGAAAACTGCTTAATTGCTGCTGCAAATCATCGTTAATAGAACCACCTCCTATAATAAGATGTTTTATTGTACGTAGTTTTTCACGCTCTTCAGGCACCTGCAAACTATTATAAACTTGCATAGGAACCATAGCAGCAAAGTCGAAAGAAGTTGAAATATCTTTGAGCGGATGCCCTGAAGGTTCAACAGTAGTAAGACGCAATTGGCGCTCAATACTCCTTACAACGACCATCTTTCCTGCAATATAATCAAGCGGCATACAAAGTAAAGCCGTATCACCTGCTGTCAGTCCGAGAAAATCACAAGTAATCCGTGCCGAATTAAGCATTCGTTTCTTTTCAACTCGAACAGGCTTTGGAACACCCGTCGATCCCGACGTATGCACTAAGACCGTACTTTCTGGACTATTCCACTCGGCAAGAAATTCATCAAGTAACATCAGGGGAACTGCGGATATTTGTCGAAATCGGGCTTACGTTTCTCCAAAAACGCCTTTCCTCCCTCCTGAGCCTCATCGAGTGTATAATAAAGCATGGTAGCATCGCCTGCCAATTCCTGTATACCTGCCTGACCATCCAATTCGGCATTGAACCCTGCTTTCATCATACGGAGGGCAAGTGGACTACGTTCTATCATGGTCTCGGCCCAGTCAACGCATTCATCTTCCAGCTTATCGGCAGGCACAACCTTGTTGACAAGTCCCATCTGTTCAGCCTCCTTTGCTGAATATTGCCTGCAAAGGAACCATATTTCACGTGCTTTTTTCTGTCCTACCACACGAGCCAGATAAGACGCTCCCAGTCCTGCATCGAAGCTTCCAACCTTTGGACCCGTTTGCCCAAAGATGGCATTATCACTGGCTATCGTTAAATCGCAAACCACATGCAATACATGTCCGCCACCAATTGCAAAACCATTCACCATAGCTATAACAGGCTTAGGCAGACGACGGATTTGCATTTGTACATCAAGAATATTCAAACGGGGGACTCCGTCACCACCAATATATCCGCCTCTTCCTTTGACATGCATGTCACCACCCGAGCAAAAAGCCTTATCGCCAGCCCCTGTAAGTATCACTACACGTATAGAAAGACATTCGCGACAATATGCGAACGCCCTGCTCATCTCCTGTACAGTCAGCGGTGTGAAAGCATTAAGATAACGCGGACGGTTAATGGTAATTTTAGCAATTTGATGATACTCTTCAAAGAGGATTTCTTTAAAATTAAATCCTTCTATCGTTTTCCATGCGCGTTGTGCCATAGTTCATTCTGTATTTATGTTCTGCAAAATTATCATATATAAAGCAAAAATACAAATAATCAGCTTTTTTTCGTATCTTTGTGGCTCAAACTAAAACACACGAAACGTGGCAGCCAACATCTATGAATTTCTTGCAACAGGCTTCGAAGAGATAGAAGCCTTAACACCTGTCACCGTTATGCGACAGGGTGAACAAAATTTTAAACTTGTTAGTGTAACAGGAAACAAACTTGTTGAAACTGCCAATGGAGCATGGGTAAAAGCCGACATGCTATTCGAAGAATCAGATTTCTCTGATGCTGACCTGCTTATGCTTCCCGGTGGTTTCCCTGGAACACAGAATTTAAAGTCACATAAAGGACTTCGACGTTTACTTATAAATCATGCTGGAAAGGATAAACGTATTGGTGCTATTTGTGCAGCTCCTACTATTTTAGGCGAATTAGGTTTGTTGAAAGACAAGCGGGCAACCTGCTGGCCTTCGCTCGAACACCTGCTTACAGGCGCAAAAGCTACTGGCAATATTATAGAAGAAGATGGTAATATTCTTACGGCCATTGGTGCTTCAGCTGCTCTACCCTACTCGTTTAAACTGCTATCATACTATTTAGACGAAGAAAAACTGCACGAATTGCAGACTCTTATGTGCTACGACAAGGTATGTGACACCTTCTGTTCTTTTGATAAGTATTAATAACAGCTATATTTCGGAGCCAAAAATCTTAAACCGTTTTCCTCGGCTTAAGCAATTCTATCATCAGTTGTGCAGCATTATCAGGAGCTACTTTATGTCCCAGAGCCTCGCGAACTTGCCTGTATTCATGCAACATCTGGTTACGATTGGGTTGCCCGGGAAGAATAAGGTGTAGCTCATGTTGTATGGATTCGATGCTGAAACGATCGGCAAAGAGTTCTGGAACCACTTCTTTATCAGCGATTAAATTAACCAAACTGATATATTTGCATTTGATAATATGGTTAAATGCAAATCTTATCAGGTGCGGAACAGGTGTTTTATAACAAACAACCTGCGGCACATTGAACAGTGCTGTTTCCAGTGTGGCTGTACCACTGGTTACCAAAGCCACAGAAGCATGACTGAGAAGGGCGTAGGTTTCGTTCTTTACACGGGGCAAACGAAGGCCACAACACTGATAACCCCAAGCTAAAAATCGAGTATAAAATTCGTCATC
>JABZLB010000045.1 GCA_015256945.1 Prevotellaceae bacterium
CTGCAATCTGGCCGAAGAAAAGGGTCTAGGAACCTGCTTCCTCGGCACAACATTCTACAATCCGCTCTCGATTGTTGAAACCCTTGCTCTGCCCCGACTCGTTATGCCCGTAGGAACAATAACCCTCGGCTGGCCTGCCGAATCTCCCGACCAGTCTGAACGTTTGCCGATTGAAAGTATCATCCACTCCGAAACCTATTGCGATTACACTCCCGAGCTCATCGACCGGTTCTATGCCGAAAAGGAATCCTTACCCGCCAACCGCCAGTTTGTCGAGATAAACAACAAGGAAACTCTAGCACAAGTTTTCACCGACATTCGCTACACCCGAGCCGACAACGAGCATATTTCTGCTACACTCATCTCTGCCCTCAAGCATCAAGGTTTTCTAGATTAATTCTCCCCCCTACCCTATATTCCGCCCAGACTCGGCTTTTATCTTACTTTTCTTTCTTAAAACCGTGAGTTGCGTTTAAGAATCTACTTAAGCTCCGTTATGAACGACGGATGTTAAGATGTAAGTTCGTTATCTTACATTGAACTCACGTTTTATTATGCTATGAGATTTCTGTCGTTCGTTTGCGGCGTTGTCGCAAACCTCTCATACAGTTTTGTTTTGCTTTTGCAAGATACCTGCAAAGTCAATCCAAAATTGTTTTGCATTTGCAGCACGCCTACAAGACAATTACAAAATTATTCTGCCTTTAAACGTTACTCAAGCATGTAGAGGAGTGTGTATTCTCGGGTTGTTTTGATGGTGTAGGGGGTCACGGTTTTATGACGTGTGTCGATAGCAATGCGCTCGGAGGGGACAATTTTCATTTCTTGATAAGTTAATTTGGCTTTATGGTGTAGTTTAAATAGCGCTTCCTTGGCACACCATGCTGCAAGGAGGTCGTTGATTGTTTTGAAAGGTTCGTCTATGCGCAGAAATCGGTGGGCGATGCGACGGATGCGTTCAGAGCGATATTCAATGTCGATTCCCACATGATGTGTCGGAGAGAGAATTATGGCTAGGTGCCCTTTAGTGTGCGAAATGCTTATGTTATTGCCGGGAATGATGGGTTCGCCGTCGGGGCCGTGGGTTAACTCAACGTCTTTGCCGAGCATTACATGGAGGAGTTGTTTCTCGGCTTGTTGTTCGGCTTGTCGGCCGTTCGAGATTTTAATTATTCCGAGTTTTGTTCCGTTATCAGTTATCTGTTTTATGATGATTCGGCTCATTTATGGTGACTTTTATTTTACTTATTCTTCTTTCTTCGATGGCGATAATTTCAAAGGTGTAGTTTCGGTAGTTTATTTTTTCGTGTATGCTTGGGAAGTCGCCTTTTATTTCAAGAATCAGTCCGGCGAGTGAATCAGCGTCACCTTCAATGTCGATAAATTCATCGTCGGGCGTTCCGATGATTCTTGTGAAGTCACTCAGGAGTGTTTTGCCTTCGAAGAGGTAGGTGTTGTAATTTAGTTTGGAGTAGTATTTTTCCTCCTCGTCGTATTCATCGTTTATTTCTCCAACGATTTCTTCAAGTATATCTTCCATGGTCACAATTCCACTTGTCCCTCCAAATTCGTCAACAACGACTGCAATGTGCACTCTGTTGTTTTGAAATTCGCGCAGGAGGTCGTCGATTTTTTTTGTTTCCGGTACGAAATATGGTGGACGTATGAGACTTTGCCACCTGAAATTGGTTGTTTTCGAAAGGTAAGGCAAAAGGTCTTTAATGTAGAGTATGCCACGGATGTTGTCTTGGTTGTCTTGATAAATTGGGATGCGCGAATAGTTGTTTTCAACAATGCATTGAAGCACATCTTCATATTTGCTTTTTATGTCGAGGTCCACTATATCCTGCCTGGAGGTCATGATTTCTCTTGCCGTTTCGTCGCTGAATCTGATTATTCCTCGGAGCATTTTCTGTTCATCCTTAATTTCGTTTTGATTGGTGAGTTCGAGGGCCTGTTCGAGATCGTCGACAGATAGTTGCCGATTTTCTTTTTGAACCACTCGCTCGGCAAATGCCCCGCTTTTGAGAAGAATATTTTCGAGATACCAAAAGAGACGTCTGAGGAATATTATGCTTTTTGCAGCGCCTCGGCAGAATTTGAGCGGATTTTGTCGACTGTAAACTTTAGGCATAATTTCGCCGAAAAGCAGCAAAAGAAATGTTAACAGAACGGTTATACAGAGAAATTCGAGCCATTCAGCCTTGAATCGAACTAGGTTTGTGAGCACATAGTTCGAGAGCATTATTATCGTGACGTTGACAAGATTGTTTGTTATGAGAATTGTTGCAAGGGTGCGTTCACTGTCTTCACGGAGAAGCTGTATGTTTTTGTCGGCCACCCTTTTGCTTGGGTCGAGTTGGTCGAGGTCGTTAGGCGATAGACTAAAGAATGCTATCTCCGACCCGCTTGCGAATCCTGACAGGAATAACAATACGGCCGATAGCAATGCCGATATTATAACACCAATCGTTGGCTGTTGAAATTCAATGTAGGATGAAAGGTCAAGTAGTAGTTCTTGCATTTTTAGAATGGCAATTTAGCGTCGGTTTCTTCTCCGGTTATTTCTGTTTGTGCAGTATTTGCAGTGGTGTTTTCCGTACGTCTGGATTGGGCTAACCATTCTAAATTGTCGGCATATATCTCGGTCACTGCGTGTCGAATACCTTTCTTATCGTCGTAATTACGATAACGCAAACGTCCCTCGATATATAACTTATCACCTTTATGAATGTATTTCTCAGTGTATTTAGCCAGTCCTTTAAACAGGACTATATTATGCCAATCGGTATGGTCGGGTACTTGAGTGCCATTCGGTAGAACATAACCTCGTTCTGTTGTGGCTAAACTGAAGGAGGCAACGCATTGGTCGGATTCGAAATATCTAATCTCAGGCTCTTTGCCGACATTCCCAATCAGCATTACTTTGTTCATTGCTCAAACATCAAAAAAAGACTCACTGAATGTGATTATCTCCACATCCCAAGATATCTAAAATTGAAGTTTTTTCCCTTTGCTGATGGGAATTGGCTACGGCTATCGACTCTTTCTCGCAGATAATCTACAATTCGACTATAGCAATCGGCGCCGGATAAAGCCTTGCAGTTTGCAACAAAAAGAGTATCTCGATATTCGTGCTTGCCGGTTGATGGAATCAGAACAACTCGTTTGAAATTCAATGTTCCTTCATACCATCCTTCTCTTTCTTGGTTTAGATGCATAATAGAGGGGTTTTCTTTGCGTTGAACGAAATCATTTCCACTACGCAATGCTTTTTTCTGTTTGAAATCAAGCATCGTTGCAGCCTCGGTTTTAATTATAATGAAATAAATACGTGGACGCACTTTATATCGCTTCGGATAGAAGACATCACTTTCTACATATTCCCTAATGTCTGCCTCCAAATCTTGTGTCATCTGGATATCGGGAATAGAAACTAAAAAGTCAATGGCTTCGTCGACGCTATGAGCTAATATCTCGTGGTCGAAGAATCTTAAATATAAATTCATTTGGATGCGTTAATATGTTTCTCTAAAAAAGAGCGGCAAACGGGGCTCGAACCCGCGACCTCGACCTTGGCAAGGTCGCGCTCTACCAACTGAGCTATTGCCGCGATAATATGTTTGCAAAGGTATATGTAAATATTTAAAGGGCCAAAATTTTTACACAATTTAATAATAATCTCATCTAATTGATGAAGAGTACTCCCAAAGGTCCCCCAGTCGTAGCTCTGTATGTGGTCATTTGTCCTGTATTATTGATGCAATTTCCTCCGGTATTCAGGTTAAACTGACGTCGGCAATTATTGCATGTGGCAATACCGTTACTGTTGAGAATTAGTGGAAAGCTCCGCATGGGTATGGCATTGTAATTAAAACATATGGGACATTGGACGTCAAAAGCATAGAAATGGTATCCGCTGCCATCGTCAGAAAGATTGGCATAGCCGACAATCAGTCCGTTGTTCATACCTATTCGTGTACCATTCTTCCGCTCTGTATCTTTTGCATCGAAATTGCTTATGCTATTTTGTCCCTGATTTGATGTAAACGAGTAGGCGTTTCGGTTAGGTAAATACCTGATAATACAGAAAACACCCGGACTCATTGGGTTCATTACCGAGGCAAGAGTAGGGTCCTGATGAGTTCTGTTGTCGATGTAAAGGTTACAATGGAAACTGCTGTATGTATAATGATCGCTTGTGCACGATGCCAGTAATACACAAGCAGCAGCAATGAAAGCAGATGTTATTTTAAATAAAATACGGATAGCATGTATCATAAATGAAGGAGTGTCCACCCAATATTGTTTTATGATATGAGAGCGAATTTTTTATTTATTCGTACTGAATAAGCTGAAGTGCATCTGCAATTTTCTCAATACCTTCTTGTAAAGGCTTTTTTACCATACCTGCAATAAAAGGGTTAAGATCAGCTTTTATAGTGAGTTTCATTTTTGATGACGTCTCACTGGCTGGAAGAATCTGTATCCAAAAGTTGAAAGGAATAGGACTTTCTTGTGTCTCAAATTTAATTTCTTTCGGTTCTTCACGATTTACAATCATCATCTTAACAGCACCCATAGGAGTAGAAACGGAAATACTGTCAGAAGTAAAAGTTAAGTCTTTAACCTGATCCTGGGGAATCTTGTCTTGAACTTTTTGTATATTGCTCAGGTCACTAAGCATATTATATACAGCCTGTTGAGGATAGGCTATCTCACGTATTGTGCTTTCTATCTTTGTCATACGGCTTATTTGTTTTGTTTCCAGTTTGCAGGGTCTTTACGCCACTCACGCAGAACCTCAATATCATTCTTTGAAATATATCCGGTTTGTGCTGCGATTTCTACGGTATGCTCATAGTCTCCGATGGTAATAAGCTTTAAACCAGCTTCTTTAAATGCTTCTTCAGCAACAGTAAAACCGTATGTATAGCTGGCCACCATGCCAATAACATCAAACCCTGCTGAGCGTAAGGCTTCAACTGCTTTTAGCGAACTGCTTCCTGTTGAGATTAGATCTTCAACCACCACCACTTTAGATCCTTCAGGCAAACGTCCTTCTATCTGACTTTTTGTGCCATGATCTTTCGGCTTGGGTCTCACATAAGCATAAGGTAACTGTAATAAATCGGCCACAGCCATCCCCATAGCAATGGCACCTGTGGCCACACCAGCCACAGCCGTAGCCTCTGGAAAGTATTCCAGTACAGCGTGTGTGAGTTCGGTTTTCACAAAAGCCCTTACTTCCGGATAGCTTAAAACCAGTCGGTTGTCGGTATAAATTGGCGAGTTCCAGCCCGATGCCCATTGAAAAGGCTCGTTGGGTTGAAGTTTAATGGCTTTTATTTTTAGAAGTTTTTCTGCAAAGGCATGTTTCAGTGTATCCATATATTACGTGATATTTTATTTGTTCACAAAGTTAGTGTAAATTGATGATAATACAAAAAAATGCTATTGCATATCTTTCTTTTCAATGGTTATCTCATCGCTGTTCATTGGCAAAGCCTATTGAAACCAGGCTAAGTTTTACACCGTCAGCCTTTCTAAGTTCTTTCCCTAACGAACAAACGGTAGCTCCTGTTGTCACAACGTCGTCTACAATTAATAGATGCGCACCTCTTATTTTTTCAAAATCTGCCAGCTCAAACGCCTGTTCAACATTTATTGCCCGTTCTAATCTCCCTTTGTTTGTTTGGCTCGAATTGAAACTTTTGCGTCTTATCACATGCTCCCAAACTGGTAATTTGCATTCTTCGGCAATGCCTTCGGCTATCATCTGGCTTTGATTATATCCGCGTTTACGCTGATGTCCCTCCGTCAGCGGAACAGGAACTAAGGCATCTATACCTGTAAAGAAGTTGGCTTTATATAATTGTCTGCCCACGTATCGTCCTAATTCTACTCCTGTTTCCGGTGCATTCATGTATTTTAATTTATATAGAGGATACGATGATGTGGCGTGAGCTGTGTAATACATCAGCGCATAGGCTCTTTCTATGGGCAGGCGTCCCCAGAACATTTGCGTCATGGGGTTGTCATCGGGCTGTGTAAGGAAGTGGGTTAAAGGCAAGTGCAGGAGACAAACTGTACAAAAAAGGGTTTCTTCTACCGCCAGTCTTTGTCCGCAAACGGCACATGCACGTGGATTTGTCAGGTCTAATAAACGTTGTAAAAAGCTAACTCTCATCTGTTCCGGCTATCATATTCTGTTCTATACAGCGTCGTATCAGTTCTGTTTCAAAACCGCGACCCATGGCAAACTGAATCAGTTTCATACTGCGTTCATAATCGTTTTTTGCATGTATTGTCGGCCATTTGGCTTTTAAAAGAGGCTTTAAAATATCCATGTAAATGCTGCTGTCAATATGGTCTAACACGGTTTTTGCGATGTCTTCTGATATATGCTTTGCCCATAAGGCCTGCTCAATTTTCCTCCGTCCCCACTTATTGTATTTTATCTTATCGTTTACAAAGGCCTGGCAATATCTCATATTGTCAACATATTGATGGTTTACTAAATAATCAATATTGCGCATACGGGCTTCTTCATCAAGTCCCCATCGGCGCATTTTCTCGTCTAAATCGCCTGTGCAATATTCAGTCCTGGCGCATAGAGCCGCCAGTTTTTTCAGAGCCTCTTCTTCGGTAACGGGTGAACTTTTTCCTAACATCTTTCTGCTATAATATAATAAAGGTGTACCATTACTTATCTATGCGTTCCAAACAGCTTTTGCAAATCGCTCACATTTAAACTGATCTGCAAATATTTCCACGTTGCTGAATCCTTCTTGCTGCAACATCTTTTGCAGTTCGTTGGCATATAATGGGTTAATCTCAAAATAAAGTTCTCCTTTATGTTTCAGCGTCAGACGTGCATAACGGGCTATGGAACGATAGAAAAGCAGCGGGTTATCATCGGGTACAAACAGGGCCATCTTGGGTTCATATTGAAGTACGTTCACGTGCATGTCAGCCTTTTCTCGCTCTGTAATGTATGGTGGGTTCGATACAATTATGTCAAACCATCCCCCCTCGCCGTTGGTATGGGGGAGACTTTCGGTTGGTAACAGAATATCCTGTAATTGTAAATTTACCCTTGCTCCCAAATTATGGGCATTCTTGCGTGCTATAAGCAAAGCATCAGCAGATACATCCCACGCAATAACATCGCTGTTGTCGATGCCCAAAGCCAGTGTAACAGCTATACATCCGCTGCCGGTTCCTATATCCAGAATCCTTAAAGGTTCAGGTGGTTGCAGGGCGCAGTAAGGCTTATTATATTCATCTTTTATATAATTGCACAGCATTTCGGTTTCGGGACGGGGTATAAGAACACCTGGTGCAACGTAGAAATGATGGCCACAAAATTCAGTCGTACCCAGAACATATTGTACGGGTTCTCCCGCCTCTATACGGTTTACTGCTTGTTTTAACCATGCTTTTTCTTCGGCATTCAGATGTTCAACAGCATTCGAAACAATGTCGGTTAGTGTCATATTGAATCTTGTTGCGAGCAATAAACGTACAATAGCCCTGGCCTCACCGCCATCATAGCGTGTGCATAGCTGCTTCCATAGTGTTGTATAACTGTCTGGTGTATTCATATTATGACAAAGATACTTGTTTTTTTCGGTTTGCAGGTTTTCTTGTTTAAAAATTCATCATGACGTCTTGTTGTTTCTATCTGCCTTATATTATAAAGGTGTACGGGTATATTTCTTGTGCCGGCATGGTATTGTTATGTCAAAATTAAGGTGCGAAAGTTGTTGACTTGCCAAATAAAAAGTAAATTTGCGCATATAACCCACAGCATGACAGGCCAGATGAATGAAAATAAACAAATTATCAATACACAATCACAACAAGCCCTTGACGAGCATTTTATGCGACGTTGTCTGCAGCTTGCCCGTAACGGTAGGCTTACTGCGCGTCCCAATCCTTCAGTAGGTGCCGTTATTGTGTCGGCTGAAGGTCGTATCCTTGGCGAGGGATACACCTCTGCTTACGGTGGACCGCATGCCGAAGTAAATGCTTTTGCCTCGGTCTCGGCAGCTGATGAGCACTTACTTTCTGCTGCAACTCTTTATGTTTCATTAGAGCCTTGCTCTCACTGGGGCCGCACACCGCCTTGCTGTGACCTCATTATCCGGAAGCATATACGTCGTTGTGTATGCGGTTGTATTGACCCGTTCGCACAGGTTCAGGGGCGTGGCGTACAGCGAATGCGTGAGGCTGGTATTGATGTTACGGTGGGAGTGCTCAAAGAAGAGTGTATGGAGAGTAACCGTTTTTTCTTTACATTCAACTGCTTTTCGCGCCCGTTTATCCTGCTTAAGTGGGCACAAACGGCTAATGGTTTTTTAAGTTCTGTGAGCAAGAGCGGGCAGACAGCTCCTCTTCGTATCTCTACACCTTATACATTTATGCTGGTTCATCAGCTCCGTGCTGAATATAATGCTATTTTAATAGGTCGTAACACGCTGCAAATTGACCGTCCTCGTTTGGATGTACGCCTGTGGAGCGGGACAAATCCTGAACGTCTGGTGCTTACGCACCATCCTGAAGAAGTTCCCGACGGCTTTTTGCCGTTCAGCCATATTGATGACGTGTTGGATTATTTGTATAACAAGGGAACCCAGAGTCTTATTGTAGAAGGTGGAGCTGCCACGCTTAGCAGCTTTATTCAGCGTGGGCTTTGGGATGAAATAAGGGTAGAAACAGCTCCTCTCACTGTTGACGATGGAGTAGAAGCTCCCTTTTTACCTGCCGATGCGGTGCTCAAACGCCAGCAGTTTATTGACAGAAATATTATATCGTGGTATCGAAAATGTTAAAGGCTGCCATCATGAGGCAGCCTTTAACGTGCATAAAACAAATAGGTATTTGTTTTATTTCTTTCATATTTTCTTCTGTTTTAAACTTCTGAAATAGTACTCATGCCTGCTTAGTTTGCGGCATTGTTCATGCGCTTCTTATAATTTTCCAGCCCTTTATCTAAGAAATTCAAATAGTCTTTTACATTTTCATCGTACGAGTAGGCACCGTTAAGTGGACTACCCTGGCTGTCAACGGCTACATAAAAAGGCTGTGTATTGGCACCAAATTTATAGCTTTGCAGATAGCTCCAGCGGTCACCCACGGTACGTAAAGTGCGTATTTCTCCGTTCTCATCCTTTACTTCTACGGGTTGTGGCAGCTTTGTCTTGTCGTCTACATACAATGAAATCAGTATGTAATCGTTCTCAAGCTTTTGGGCTACCGACGGGTCGGTCCATACAGCAGCCTCCATTTTACGGCAGTTTACACAGCCAAAGCCGGTAAAATCAATCAGAACAGGTTTGCCCTCAGCCTTTGCTGCTGCCATACCTGCTTCGTAATCGGTAAACCGTGCTTCTACAACTTTGGTATTTAAGTTAAACGATTGTGTGTTCATTGGTGGAGCAAAGGCCGATACTGCCGTGCAGGGGGCACCCCATAAACCGGGTATCATGTAAATAACAAAGGCGAAAGAGCATAGCCCTAACATAATAGAGGGAACCGACATAGGCTTATGTGTGTCGCCATCGATGGCGTCGTGCGGAAACTTTAACCATCCTACGAGGTAGGCTCCCAGGGCTGCAAATATCACAATCCATATTGAAAGAAACACCTCGCGCCCCATAATGTGCCAGCCATAAGCCATGTCGGGCACACTGAAAAACTTCATAGCGAATGCCAGTTCCAAAAAGCCAAGCACCACCTTTATGCGGTTCATCCAGGCCCCGCTCTTTGGTGTTCGCTTCATTAATGAGGGGAACATGGCAAAAAGCGAGAAAGGAACGGCCAGCGCCAATGCAAAACCGAGCATCCCAATAGCGGGTGCAAGTCGGGCCCCAGAGGTTACTGTTTGTACCAATAACAGGCCAACAATAGGTGCTGTACATGAGAAACTTACCAGAACGAGGGTGAAAGCCATAAGGAAAATTGACAGTAACCCCGTGGTATTACTGGCTTTGGTATCAACCTTGTTGGCCCAGCTGTCGGGCAATTTTATTTCGAACCAGCCAAAAAAGCTAAGTGCAAACACTACCAGCAGTGCAAAAAGAAATATGTTGAACACCGCATTTGTTGATAGTGCATTGAGCGTACTGGGTCCGAAACGTGCCGTAACGCCTATGCCTAATGTAAGGAAGATGATAACAATAGAGGCTCCATAAATTGCAGCATCGCGCACACCGCGTCGCTTATTGTCTTTTGAGCGCTTCAGAAAAAAACTTACTGTCATCGGAATAATGGGCCAGATGCACGGCATTACCAGCGCAAGCAATCCGCCTACAACCCCCATCAGGAAGATGTAAAGCAAAGATTGATCGGCTATATTGCCCGTACCGCCAAAGGTTTTCAGCTCTTTGACAACTGGCTTCCAAAGGTTTTCCTTGTCGGTTTGCGACAGTGAGGCTGCCGGTAAAGTGGCCTGAACCGTAGTGTCGACTTTAAAAAGTGGTTGCCCGGCTGATGTTGCAGTAGCCGTATCGTTGCCTGATGAGGCTGTCGATACCGCGCTTTCTTTTGAAGATTTTTCTTGACTCTCTTCAGCTGTCTTGCCATCCACGGCCGGACTTTTACCGCTCTGTTTCAGGTTTACGTCCATAGGGCGCATGCAAGTCTGGTCGCTACATGCCCCGTAATTGAGGTAAACGTCAATACTGTATGCAGGCTTGGTAAACTTTATTTTTTGTATAAACCTTACGTTACTTTCGAAAAAGCGCAGGTTCATTTCAAAGTTTTTGTCGTAAGCAGCTATTTCATGGCCTACCGCTTTCATTTTACCGACAAGCTTTACACCTTCTAAACGGTTTACGTTAAAGGTGGCTTCGGTAGGTCCTTCTTGTCCTAAGTTTGTAGAATAAACGTGCCATCCTTTATCTATTTTGCCGGTAAAGATAATTTCTGCATCAGCGGTTCCGTTGGTTTTCAGCTCTGACGTAAACTTTACAGGGTTGTAGAGTTGCGCATTTACCACAATACCGACAAGTAGCAATAAGGCCAGCGTGAATATTTTTCTCATGTTGTTGCCTTTCAATTTAGTTGTTTTGTGTGGTTGTGTAAGGGCTGCTGCACCCCCTTGGGGGGCGCAGAGTTTATCCCACCTGGCTGCCAGGCTTAACCTCGCCAAGCGTAGTGGTTACACTTAAACTGCCATCATGGTTAACGGCACTTAAAATCATGCCCTGGCTTTCAATGCCCATCATCTTGCGAGGAGCAAAGTTTGCCACGAAAAGTACGTCCTTGCCGATAAGCTGTTCAGGCTCATAGTATTTGGCAATACCCGATAAAATAGTACGGTCGGTGCCGCTACCATCGTCAATGGTAAACTGTAACAGCTTGTTCGACTTCTTAACTTTCTGGCAGTCTTTGATGTGACCTACTCGTATATCAAGCTTTTCAAAGGTGTCAAAAGCCACTTCTTCCTTAACGGGTTCGGGCTTATACTCCCTGGCTTCTTCGGCAGCCTCGTTGGCTTTCCTGGTAGCAGCCAGCTTGTCGAGCTGCTTTTGTATTTCCTCGTCTTCAATTTTGCCGAACAAAAGATGGGGAGAAGTCAGCTTCTGGCCAGGCTTAAGCAGGTCGGTTCGGCCCAGTTCGGCCCAGTCGAAACGCTCCATTCCTATCATCTCGCGCAGGTCTTTGCTGCTGAATGGCAGGAAAGGCTCGAAGGCAATAGCCAGATTTGCTACTAACTGTAAAGAGATATAGAGGATGGTTTCCACGCGTTTGGGATCGGTTTTCCATACTTTCCACGGCTCACACTCGGTGATATACTTATTGCCGATGCGTGCCAGGTTCATAGCTTCCTTTTGTGCTTCACGGAACTTAAAGGCATCGAGATACTGCTCAACTTTTGTCTTTACGTCCTCAAATTCGGCTATGGTCTGGCGGTCAATATCAGTAAGCTCCCCACATTCAGGCACAACGCCGTCCCAATATTTCTGCGTAAGCTGCAGGGCACGGTTTACGAAGTTGCCGTAAATGGCCACAAGCTCCGAGTTGTTACGCTCCTGAAAGTCTTTCCATGTGAAGTTATTGTCTTTTGTTTCAGGTGCATTGGCGGTAAGAACATATCGCAGAACATCCTGCTTGCCGGGAAAATCGCGCAGGTATTCGTCAAGCCAGACTGCCCAATTACGGCTGGTTGATATTTTGTCGTTCTCTAAATTGAGGAACTCGTTAGCCGGTACATTGTCTGGCAAAATGTAGCCACCGTGAGCCTTTAGCATCGTGGGGAATATCAAACAGTGGAACACAATGTTATCCTTACCGATGAAATGTACAAGGCGTGTATCTTTATCCTTCCACCATTTTTCCCAGCTTCCCCAGCGTTCAGGCTCGGCATCGCACAGCTCTTTGGTGTTAGAGATGTAACCAATAGGCGCATCAAACCATACGTATAGCACCTTTCCTTCGGCTCCTTTAACCGGAACAGGAATACCCCAGTCCAGATCACGCGTCATGGCACGGGGCTGAAGGTCCATATCCAGCCAGCTTTTACACTGGCCATATACGTTGGGACGCCACTCCTTATGGTCGTCGAGAATCCACTGTTTCAGCCATTCCTGATAGTTGTTAAGCGGCAAATACCAGTTCTTTGTGCTCTTGACAATGGGCTGTGCGCCCGATATGGTGCTGTGAGGATTGATAAGTTCCATCGGACTTAGGTCGGAACCGCACTTCTCGCACTGGTCACCGTAGGCGTTTTCGTTGCCGCAATGCGGACACGTTCCCATGATATAGCGGTCGGCCAGGAACTGTCTGGCTTCGGGATCGTAGTATTGTTCGCTCTCCTTTTCGATGAGTTTGCCGTCGTTATACAACTTCAGGAAGAAGTCGGAAGCCAGCTTACTATGTACCTTTGAAGTGGTACGGCTGTAAATATCGAATGAAATGCCGAACTCTTTAAACGAATCTTTGATAATTTTATGATAGCGGTCGCACACATCCTGCGGTGTTATACCTTCTTTTTTGGCACGTATGGTAATGGGCACTCCGTGCTCGTCGCTGCCACCTATGAAGATAACGTCTTTCTTTTTCAGACGAAGATAACGGACGTAGATGTCGGCAGGAACATATACGCCTGCCAGATGGCCTATATGAACACCTCCGTTTGCGTAGGGCAGGGCGGCGGTGACGGTTGTGCGTTTAAACTTTTTCTCTTCCATATTCTCGTTTTATCTAAAGTTGCTTCTTTGTTTTGCAAAATTACAAATTTTCAGTCAGAATATGAGGTTATGCCTTTTATTTTCCTCGCTTATAGCCGGTAACGTGTGCAGGGTATGTTGTAATGAATAGATGAAAAGAATGTAAAAGTTATCGTTCGACGGCC
>JABZLB010000046.1 GCA_015256945.1 Prevotellaceae bacterium
CGTTCTCTTTCAGGACATAAGGGAGTTCCGTGCCCTCGCATATTCGGCCCAAGGACGTACATGGCTTACCGACTTAAAGCTTAATCCCGATTCGCCTTGTGCTTTTGTGACAAGCCTTGGTACACAGAGTGACAAGTCCATGCGGGCGTTGGGTGTGCTCGATTCCATTTTTACCGATATGCCTTTGCGTCCTGCAAATGTAGACGCTACACGCCAGCAAATTATCAATTCGGTTAATAACAATTATCCTTCGTTTCGCGATATGGGCAGCTTTGTAGCACGTGAACAACTGTATGGTTACACAGAAGATCCTGACAAGGACCTTGTTTCGTGGCTCCCTACGATGGGCATGGCCGATGTTTCTGCTTTCTACGGGCAGTATATCCAAAAGGCTCCACGCGTAACGATTATTGTAGGCAATAAGGCCAATCTTGATATGAAGCAGGTATCACGACTGGGCCGTATTATAGAAGTAACAGGAAGGGATGTGTATCGCACCCGTTAGCTGAACCGTTTCTGGCAGTAAACAGGCTTTGTTTTGTCAGTATGCTGCCGGTTTTATGTTGTAAAGGTCATCGTTCGACGGTCGTCAGCAGCGTTGCTGACGGCCGTCATACATATTGTTCGACGGCCGCCACAAGCGCTGTTGACGGCTGCCGAACAACAAATGGCAGGCAATAATCCCTGAAGGTTATGGCCCTGCTTGATGTAACATGCTGATGTGGAGCGGGTTGAATGCTGATAGGATGATATAAGCCGGAGGCGGATGTCGCTTACCCAAACCGAAGCAAAAGTATATCGGTAATCCTGTACCTAATAAAACAAAAGCCTGTCACAGGGTAGTGACAGGCTTTTATTTTGAACAGAACGGCAGCCGCTTTTGTGCAGCATGCTTATTTCCGGATTAGTTTTTTACCATTTGAAATGACAATTCCCTTATAGTTTTTTGTAACCGGTTGCCCGGCTATGTCATAATCAATATGGGATGAGGTATGGCGGGGCATGGTCGAAACCTCAATATTTGTGGGTGTAGCATCGTACAGACGATAAAAGTTTCCATGGTCGCCAATGATTAAATCGTTGCCCCTGAAAGCAGCCGATTCAGGTTCTCCCTTAAATCCAAGGGCCACTAAATCGATTTTCTGTACTTCCTTTCCTGTGTTAAGGTCAACGATAGCGAGCGTACCCTGGTTCTTAAAACCATGTAAATGGTAGATATAATGGCCCTTTATGGTAGCACCTTGCCCTACACCAGAGATGGTAATACGGACACGTTCTCTGACACCATTAACCGCACTGATGTTTACATTCTTAAAGGTAAGTGCAGGTATTTCTATTTTAGAGTAGCTTCGTCCATACGGCCCGTTGCTGTAAATCCAAAGAAATTTGCCCGTTTCATCGACGTTGGTGGTTGTCATATTCGCGTCTTTGAAGTGTATAGTCTGTATTAATTGCACACCATATTGTGAGCCATTTTGGGTTATTCTATACACATTTGTGCGGCACGAATCGCCACGTTGTGATACATATACCAGTGGCAGTGCATCGCCTTTCTTGTAAAAAATGCTGCTGAAATCGACAGAATTGCAGTGCACCGCCACGTCAGCGAGCTTCGTATAAATACTGTTTTGTTTCTTGATTCTTTTGAGATTGCTGACATCTATAACGTCAATGAAGGCAAATTTATCGTAGAAACGATAGAGGCTGTCGCCGTATACGGCCCAGTCCTGTTGTGCTCCGGCACCCCATGTACGGCCTATGGTAGTAAGCTTTTCCAACTTGGGTGTGTTGAAAGTTTGTGCAATGGCCATGCCTGCCCATAGCAGAAGAAGACAGGTCAGATTGATTTTGATACTAATTTTCATTTGTGTTAACCTTAAGTGTAAGGCAGTTTATATGGTTTTGTGAGGCAAAAGTATGAAAAAAACGGGATAAAATATATAGCTTTTACAACTGAATATGCTAAAAAGTCGGTCGAAGGCAGTAATTTTGCAGGCATGAACACAAAAACGAACACAATGCCGTGTATCAGCCATAACAGGCCTGTACCATTTATTTTCTTGCAGATTGCACTTTTCCTTATATTTGTTTTTTCGTCCCTTACTGTTGTGGCAGATCCGGGAGTATCGGCTGTAAATGCACATCAGGCTCGCGAAATGTTTAATAAAATATATCAGAAAACCTTCGGTGCACAGGGCTGCAGGATGAGTTACAGCGTTAATATTATCGGCCTGTATAAGACAAATGGCACGATATGGATGAAGGGAAAGAAAGTACATTATGCCGAGCCGCGCTATTGTTCGTGGAGTGACGGAGTTCGCCTTTACCGTGTAGACCTGAAGAAACGTACCGTAGAACTTCATAATGCAGCATCGCCAAATCGCGACAAATACATGTCGAGGTTTACCTTTGACATTAATATGTTTGATTATAGCTGGAACAATAGTCCGGAAGGTATTGTGATAAACCTCGATGCTAAGGACGGTGCGAAGGGTATTAAACATGCTCGTATTATCCTCGATAACACTACACATGCTCCCAAAAGCCTCAAACTGAAGGTGGCTTTCTTCTGGACAACGGTTAAGATAACGGGGTATCAGTCGGGCGACATCAATGATAACGTGTTTGTTTACCCCGCAGCAAAATATAAGATGTTTGAATTTACGAACATGTGGCCCGATTAAATGGGGGCGAACTGTCGGGCATTTGTCTTTGCGAATAATGGTATGTTGCAAAAGTCCGGCGTTATAATCTGTTTACTTCTTCGATAACTTTATTGGAAGATTTGGCTTCTCGTTTTCCCCAATGATAGCTGATTCGGAGCAGTAATTTGCGGCTTTCGCCATATCCCCACGACGAAAGAGACAGGTTTTCCTTGCTTCCATAGCTGTCCCATCGCTCGGAATGTAAGACGTCTGTCATGGTAAGCGACAGCCGAAGACGCTTGTCAAGCCAAGTGCGGCTTACGCTGACGTCAATACTCCCCGTTGATTTGGCCACCTCATAATTGTCCCCTTGCCGCTTCGAAAGGAACTTTCCTGACACCTCTAATATAATAGAGAGGGGCAAATTAAGGTTATTGCTCATCGCAAACATGCATGACGGACGTTTGTATTGCTGTTTGTAGTGCTCGTAGTTCAGCTTGTTTGTAAAATAATATGCACCGGCATTAGCCGTAATTTCCCACCATGAAGCGAGTCTTCCTGAATATAAAGCCTCGGCTCCTATTTGCTGTTGCTGTCCTAAGTTTTTAGTAGTCATGATGGTTCGGTTTGCTCCGTATACGTCGGTAATGGCACTGAAGTAATGGCTTAATTTGCTATAAAAAATATTTACAGACAGTTTTCTTCCGGCATAACTTAAGGAAACCTTATCTATTATTTGCGGCTTGAGGAAGGGATTACCTTTCCAATAAGTCAGTTCGTCGAGCAAATACTCAAACGGATTAAGGTCTTCGTATCTGGGCTTATCTTGCCGTTGGCTATATTGTACGGAAAATTTATGATGTTCATTCAATGTATACGATATGGAAAAATTGGGAAAAATCCGGACTTTCCTGTCGCTGTTTTCCTCTCTCCCGCCGCTTGTGTAGGGTGAAAGCAGCCCTTTTGTCTTCATGTATTCAATACGCAGCCCGCTACTGGCCGACCATTTCCCCCCACTATACGTATATTGGGCATAGGCCTCTACATTGTTTTCGTTGTATCTGAACTGGTTAGAGCGGTCGGCATCAAGTAAGCCGTTGCGGTTGAAAAGGAAGTTGTTGTCACTTTTTATGAACGAAATCTTGGCACCTGTCAGTAGTTCGCTTTGTTTGTTTGGGATATATTGATAATCAGTCAATGCAGCAAAGATGTCAATATTCTTCTTGGGTTCTGAATAGAAATAATCAGTTTTCTGAAGCATTCCTGTTGCCGTGAAGTAACGATTGGGCTGTTCGTTGTGCGCGGTGCCGTCAAAATGGGTCCAGTCTGCAATAACCGACAATGAATGTTTCTTGCAGGGTTGGTAATGATAACTTACATTATTGTTGTATTGTAAGTTGCTTTGCTTTACATAATTGTTTTGTGCTTGTAAAATATTTATCAGCTTATTTGCACCTTTGTAGAGCAGCGTCAGCGTGTTTGTGTTTCCAGGTCCTGCCAGTAAAACGGCAGAACTGTTGAGCGATAAGGTATGTTTTTCGGTCGGTGTCCACACAAAACCGATTTCTCCGGTATAAGAATTGCGCTTGTCTTTATCGGTAGTTTCAGAAATGCTCCTGTTGTTATCCTGCATTTTTTCGTTTCCATAGCGCATGGAGTAGTGTCCAATCTGGTGGCTGTAATTCAGCGAAAGCTGCCACTTTTCGGTATTATATGAAACCGACAAGTCTGAATTTGTCTTCAAATTCTCCCAATAGGACAGACCGTGTGAGGTTGAAATGAAAAAACCTGACATCGGAGAAGTCTTGGTGATAATATTGATTATACCGCCGGTTCCATTGGTATCGTATTGCGCGTTGGGGTTGGAGGAAATTTCAATACGCTCTATTCTGCCGGAGTTAAGGGTGCGGAGATAAGTGTTTAATTCGCTATCTTGTAAGGAAATCTTCCTGTTGTTGATGTAAATAGCGGCTGTTCCGGATGATGATAAGGCTATTTTCCCGTGGCTGTCTACCGTAATGCCGGGTATATGCCTGAATACATCCAGTGCGTTTCCGATGTCGGCCAGATATGATTGTGCCACGTTTACGTGCAGTTTTCCATTGATTCGTTTTATCAACGGGCGCGATTTGTGCGCCGTAATCAGCACTTCTTCCGTTTCTATTGTGTCAGGAAAAAGTTGTATGTCAGTCAAAACGTTGTCTTTTATCAGGTTAAATTCATGTTGATATTTTTTGTAACCTAAGAAACTTATGTGCAGAGAGTAGGCTCCGGCAGGAAGATTGAACGAGAAGTTTCCGACAGAATCGGTGGTATATGTTTTGACAAAAGCACTGTCTGCAGCCGCTTTCAGCACAACCACAGCCGCCTCTATTCCTTGCCTTTTCTCATCAATTACGGTGCCCCTCAGCCGGATTTGTGCATGGGCTGCGAGCTGATTTGTCATGAAAAATAGCAGAAGGAGCGTCTTTTTGTATTCCATATATCAGCTGTTGCTTTCTTGTCGTATTTGTGTCAGGATAAATAAGTAAAGGCGAGGTAGAAATGAAATGTGAACTTGCCTTATGCTGCAAATGTATGAAAAAGATTTGTATTGGTTGTGTATTGCCCATAGAAATAACGCGAAAATCAGGAACCTGCTCTGTCTTCGGCAGTTTAGGGTTGGCCGGTCAGCCCTTTCGTTTATTGGCATGACGATGGATTGTATCCTTATTTCTGCACTTCCGGCCCCGTTGTGCCGTCCGCCGCACGGTGGCGATTTGCGTGGAATGTTTATGGCTTTTCGTTTTGCGGATATTAGTTTATTTCGTAAATTTGCGTAATAATTAATTTGTTATGGACGAAACGACACGCATTGAGCAGCATATTCCTGATGTTTCAGGAATGACAACAGAAGAGGTTGATGCGCTGATAAAGGAACGGCTTAAACACAAAGAGCTTCATACGCACGGACTGGTAAAGCGTTATGGCAAGCGCACGGTGGCCGACGATGTAACCTTTAACGTAAGGCAGGGAGAGATTGTAGGCCTGCTCGGACCTAACGGTGCAGGTAAAACAACGTCGTTTTACATGACAACAGGCTTGGTTATACCCAACGAAGGACATGTGTATATTGATGATCAGGAAATAACCAATTATCCTGTTTATAAGCGTGCACGTGCAGGAATAGGGTACCTTCCGCAAGAAGCAAGTGTATTTCGTAAGCTTAGTGTGGAGGACAATATTATGGCAGTGCTCGAGATGACTGACCAAACCCGTCAGCAACAACTGGATAAATTGGAGAGCCTGATAGCTGAATTTCGCTTGCAGAAAGTAAGAAAGAATAAAGGAGATCGTCTTTCGGGTGGTGAGCGCAGACGCTGCGAGATAGCGCGTTGCCTGGCCATCGATCCGAAATTCATTATGCTTGACGAACCTTTTGCGGGCGTAGACCCTATTGCTGTGGAAGATATTCAGCATATTGTATGGCGTTTGAAGTATCGGAATATTGGTATTTTGATAACCGACCATAATGTGCAGGAAACGCTTTCCATTACTGATCGTGCCTACTTGCTTTTTGAAGGGCGTATACTTTTTCAGGGCTTGCCTGAAGAATTGTCCGAAAATAAGATTGTGCGTAAGAACTATTTGAGTGACAATTTCGTTTACCGCAAGTTTCAATCGAATGCTGACGACCAGGCTTTTGCCGCAGAAGCACGCAAAGATTTGCTCAGGGAGCTTGCTGCTCAGGAGGGTTAAAAAAACAAATTTGTTATGGCTATATTAGGTATATTCATAAGGATTAAGTAATTTTGCAATTTGAAAATTGCGAGATTACCCCTGTGCGCAGATTAAATTAAAAACATAAAATAAAAAACAAAAGATGAAAGTTTCATTCGAAAACCCCGACAAAATTAATGGCCGTCTGACTATCACTGTCGAAGAAAACGACTATAAGGATGAGGTCGATAAAACGTTAAAGGATTATCGTAAAAAGGCAAACGTGCCAGGTTTCCGTCCTGGTCAGGTGCCCATGGGGATGATTAAGCGTCAGTTTGGTGCTTCTGTAAAGATGGATGCCATCAATAAAATTGTTGGCGAACAGATTAACAAGTACATCACTGACAACAAAATCAACATGCTTGGACAGCCTCTTGCATCAGAGGCACAGCAGCCACAGGATTTGGAAAAGGAAGGTCCTTATACCTTTATATTTGATATTGCAGTAGCTCCTGAGTTTGATATTGAACTCACCAACAAAGATAAGGTTGACTATTATGACATTACTGTTGACGATGCACTGATTGATCGTCAGGTAGAAATGTTCGCATCGCGCCTGGGTAAAAACGTAGATGTTGAAGAGTATGCGGATGGAGATGTTGTAAAGGGCGACCTTCGTGAACTTGATGACAAGGGTAATACGAAAGAAAACGGCCTTACAGTTGAGGGCGCTATGGTAATGCCCGAATACATAAAAGCTGCTGCTCAGAAGAAGCTTTTCAAAGGAGCTAAGGTAGGTGACATTATAACCTTCAATCCTCGCAAGGCATATAAGGAGAGCGATGCCGAATTAGCATCACTTCTTAAGATTGAAAAAGATAAGGTTGCTGACTATGAAAGCGACTTCAGTTACCAGATAACGGGCATACAGCGTTTCAAAAACCATGCCGTTGATCAGGAACTTTTCGATCAGACATTTGGCAAAGACCAGGTGAAGGACGAAAAAGAGTTCCGTGAAAAGATTGCAGAAGGCTTGAAGAAACAGCTCGAAAAAGAGAGCGATTACAAGTTCCTGATGGATGTACGTAAGTATGCAGAGGATAAAGTTGGACAGTTGACCTATCCTGATGCTCTGCTGAAGCGTGTAATGAAAGAGAATAATAAGGATAAGGATCAGGAGTTCATAGACAAGAACTATGAAGCAAGCATCAAAGAATTGACCTGGAGTCTTATCCGTAACAAGCTTTCAGAAAAAGCACAGATAAAGGTTAACGACGAAGATGTACGCAATGCAGCTCGTGAAACAGCACGTATACAGTTTGCACAGTATGGAATGAACAACGTTCCTGATGAGTATGTAAACAACTACGCTGATGAGCTTTTGAAGAAACAAGACACTGTACAGCAGTTTGTTGATCGCGCTATTGACTTGAAGTTGATAGAGGCTACTAAGAAGGATGTAAAACTTAACAAAAAGAGTATATCCCTTGACGACTTCAACAAGATGATGTCAGAGTAAAAACTTTGTTTTAAGAAAAAATAGTTATCTCTTCGCAGAGGTTATCGACTTTTTTCACTATCTTTGTATAAACGTAGTGCCTTATTTTCGCCTTATTTGCGTAAAGGTATTACTAAAGATAGGTAAAAGAAAGGTCGATAACCTCTGTTTTTTGTCTCATTAAAAAAAGGAAAGACATATTTTATGAATAACGATTTTAGAAAATTCGCCACCCGTCATTTGGGTGTAAATGGTATGGTACTTGATGATGTTACCAAACTGCAACAACAATACCTTAATCCTTATATCCTTGAAGAGCGCCAACTGAACGTTACACAGCTGGATGTGTTTTCACGTTTAATGATGGATCGTATCATTTTCTTAGGAACCGAGGTTGACGATTATACCGCTAATGTGCTTCAGGCACAGCTGCTTTATCTCGACTCGGTAGACAATACAAAGGATATTTCAATTTATATTAATTCGCCTGGAGGTAGTGTTACAGCGGGTCTTGGCATTTATGACACCATGCAATTCATCAGCAGTAAGGTAGCTACTATATGTACAGGTATGGCAGCATCAATGGCAGCTGTGTTGCTTGTGGCAGGCGAAGAGGGGCGCCGGTCGGCTTTACCTCATAGCCGTGTGATGATACATCAGCCTCTGGGGGGCGTGCAAGGACAGGCTTCAGACATTGAAATAGAAGCGCGCGAGATACAGAAGTTTAAGAAAGAGCTTTATACAATTATATCAACTCATTCTCATCAGCCGTTTGAAAAGGTGTGGAAGGATAGCGATCGTAACTATTGGATGACCGCAGAAGAGGCTAAGGAGTATGGTATGATAGATGAAGTGCTTACGCGAAAGGTCTTGGCTGTCGAAGAGTAAGGAAGTACTTAATAAGGTAAGATTGTAGAAAATGAAGAAAATGCCAAAGAAATGTTGCAGCTTCTGTGGAAGGAGCGAAGACCAGGTGAGGCTCCTTATTACGGGGTTGAGCGGGTATATATGTGAGGATTGCGCTCAGCAAGCCTATAAAATAGTAAATGAATCAGGAGTTGTGTCTTCGGCAGCTACTTCAGAAAAACAGGTAGAAAACTACAAAGTTAAGGAAGTTCCTAAGCCACAGGAGATAAAAAAGTATCTCGATAATTATGTAATAGGACAAGATGAGGCCAAGAGGTATTTGTCAGTAGCCGTGTATAACCACTATAAACGCTTGCAACAACCCGCAGATGACGATGGTGTTGAGATAGAAAAAAGCAATATTATTATGGTTGGGTCGACAGGAACTGGTAAAACTCTTTTGGCAAGAACAATAGCCCGACTGCTGGATGTGCCTTTCACGATAGTTGATGCGACGGTGTTTACCGAGGCTGGTTATGTGGGAGAAGACGTTGAAAGCATTCTGAGCAGGTTGTTACAAGTTGCCAATTATAATGTTGATGCTGCAGAACGCGGAATAGTTTTTATAGACGAAATAGATAAAATTGCCCGTAAATCAGACAATCCGAGCATTACGCGTGACGTGAGTGGTGAAGGAGTTCAGCAGGCTATGCTTAAACTTTTAGAAGGTACAATGGTAAATGTTCCACCACAGGGAGGGCGCAAGCACCCCGATCAGGAGTATATTCATGTGAATACAAAGAATATATTATTTATATGTGGAGGTGCCTTTGATGGAATAGAACGGAAGATAGCCCAGCGTTTAAATACACATGTGGTGGGGTATAATTCGGTTCAGAACACCCAAAGGATAGATAAAGGCAACTTAATGAAGTATATCGTTCCACAAGATTTGAAATCGTTTGGTCTCATACCGGAATTGATTGGACGCTTGCCAGTGCTTACGTATCTTAAACCGCTTGATCGTGTTGCCTTGCGTCGTATTCTGGTAGAACCGAAGAATTCGATCGTTAAACAGTATATTAAACTGTTTGAGATGGATAAGGTAAAACTGACATTTACAGAAAAAGCTCTCGACTTTATCGTTGATAAGGCACTCGATTATAAGTTGGGTGCCCGTGGATTGCGTTCTATTGTTGAGGCCATCATGATGGACGCCATGTTTGATATACCTTCAAAGCAAGTGAAAAAGTTTGAGGTTACACTCGACTATGCGCAGAAACAAATAGATAAAGCTCATATACAGAAACTTGAATTAGCCTGATACAAACCTTATAAAACGCTTGAGACTATTAATCATATATGGCGAAAATAGATTTGACCAAGGAGCTAAAATGCTATTTTGGCTTTGATAAATTCAAAGGAGACCAGGAGGCAATTATTCGAAATCTGCTGGAAGGAAATGATACTTTTGTATTAATGCCGACAGGAGGAGGAAAGAGTTTGTGCTATCAGTTGCCTTCGATACTGATGGATGGTACAGCGGTTGTGATTTCTCCACTCATTGCACTGATGAAGAATCAGGTTGATGTTGTCAATGGTTTGTCTGAAGACCAGGGACTAGCTCACTTTTTAAATTCGTCATTAAACAAGTCGGCAATAACACAAGTAGAGCAAGATGTCAGGACTGGTAAAACTAAACTGCTGTACGTAGCACCAGAATCGCTGAATAAAGAAGACAATCTACCTTTCTTCCAATCGTTTAAAATATCTTTCTTTGCGGTTGATGAAGCGCATTGTATTTCAGAATGGGGACATGATTTCCGTCCGGAATATCGTAATATTCGCCCAACAATTGACAGCATCGCTCATGCAAAAGGGTTAGAAAGAATACCAATCATTGCACTTACAGCAACGGCAACCGATAAGGTACGCACCGATATTAAAAAGAGTTTGGGTATTACAGATGCAACCGAATTTAAAAGCTCTTTCAATCGTCCTAACCTGTATTATGAGATACGCCAAAAGGTTAATGATAACGATACCGACAGCCAGATTATACGTTTCCTGAAAAATCATGAAGGGAAGAGTGGGATTATATATTGTCTTTCACGAAAAAAGGTTGAAGAGCTGTCTAAGAAACTTCAGTTGAATGGTTTTAAGGCAGCTCCATATCATGCAGGGCTTGATACCGAAGTGCGTAATCAAACCCAGGACAATTTTTTGAAAGAGGATATTGATATTATCGTTGCTACCATTGCTTTTGGTATGGGTATTGACAAACCTGATGTGAGATTTGTTATCCATTATGATATTCCTAAAAGTTTAGAAGGATATTACCAGGAGACAGGACGGGCAGGACGTGATGGAGGTGAAGGAATATGTATTGCATTTTACTCACCAAAAGACCTGAAGCGTCTTGAAAAGTTTATGGAGAACAAAGGTAATGCCGAAAAGGAAATAGGCAGACAGCTTTTACAAGAAACGAAAGCTTATGCCGAGTCTTCTGTGTGCAGAAGAAAAATGATATTAAACTATTTTGGTGAGGAATACCTGAAAGACAACTGTGCTAACTGTGACAACTGTTGTCATCCTGAGAAGAAGATTGAAGCAACCGATGCCTTAGTTTGTGTGCTGACAGCAATAAAAGCAGTTAAAGAAGCCTTTGACCAATCATATATTATTGATTTTATACGGGGGCGTGCAACAGATAATATTGTACGTCATGGCCATGATAAGCTGGACGCCTTTGGCTGTGGGGAGAAAATAAATAGTGATAATCAGAATATTTGGAACCCTGTTATCAGACAGGCAATGATTGCACATTACATAAAAAAGGATATTGAGAATTTTGGATTGCTGAAAATAACTGCTCTCGGAAAAGAGTATTTAAAGCAACCTGAGCCTTTCTTTGTAGTGCCGGATAAGGAGTTTCAGGAAACTGATGATGCAGGAGAAGGTAATGTCAGTGCATTAGATAATACACTATATGAACTGTTGAAATCGCTTCGTAAAGACGTAGCCGACAAGCATAAGTTGCCGCCCTATGTAATTTTTCAGGACATATCGCTTACACAAATGGCTACTTATTATCCGGAGACATTAGAAGAATTGCAGCAGATACAGGGTGTCGGATTGGGAAAAGCAAATAAGTTTGGTAAACCATTTGTAGAACTGATTAAGAAGTATTGTGATGAGAATGGCAAGGATCGTGAAGATATGATGCGCGTAATCAGCTTGCCAAATAAGTCGATTAAGAAATTAAAAATTATAGAACTCATTGATAAGCGTATTCCTTTAAATGATATTGCTGTTGCACAGAACTGCGATTTTGATGAACTCCTGGATGATATTGAGTCGATAGTATGTAGTGGCATGAAAGTGAATATTGACTATTACCTAAATGATAACGATGTTATGGAGCATGAAGAAGTTGAAGATATTCTCAACTATTTCCATGAAAGCAAAACAGATGACATTGATACCGCAATAGACGTAGCTGATATTTACGATGATGAAGATGGATTAACCGCAGAAGAAAAGGCCAGACTTGTGCTGATAAAATTCCTTTCGGACGAAGCGAATTAATTTTGATGTTGTTATCATTTTTTGTGTGAGGAATAAGAGTTGAACTTAATCAGTTGTCGGGAAAAGAGCTGTTGTTGCGAGTTAAATAGCATTAAAGCAATAAGAATTTGGCCAAAGTACTGTTTCATATGGGGATTTATTGGTAAATTTGCATGCAATAAATTCCTAAAGTAAATTTTATGTCATCATTTGTTGCAG
>JABZLB010000017.1 GCA_015256945.1 Prevotellaceae bacterium
ATTACCGTCGTTATCTTCCCTATTTTAAGAAGGTAAAGGAAATTATTGATACCAATACAATAGGTAAGCTGCTGAGTGTGCAGTTGCAATTTGCCGTTCCTCCCCGCGAACTTGATTATCATGCAAGTGCTAATCTTCCATGGCGCTTGCAACCAGACATATCGGGAGGCGGTTATTTCTATGATCTGGCACCTCATCAACTTGATTTATTACAAAGCCTGTTTGGTGTTATTATCAGAGCACACGGTTATCCAACAAACCGTGAACATCTGTATCCTGCCGAAGATACGATTAGTGCTGCTTTCATTTTTGACAGCGGAATATCAGGTAGTGCCTCGTGGTGTTTTGTGGGACATGAAAGCGCTAAGGAAGACAGAATCATTGTAATAGGTGATAGAGGAACACTATCATTTTCAGTTTTTAATTACGATCCTATTCGTCTTGTAACCAGTGAAGGTTTACAAAGCATTATCGTTCCTAACCCATCTTATGTACAGTTGCCTATTATTACTTCGGTAATTCATCATCTTCAGGGAATAGGAGAATGCATATGCACGAGCGTTAGTGCCACACCTGTCAATTGGGTTATGGACAGAGTGCTGGGTAAATTTTAGTAATATGTAATTGAAATTTCAATCATCCGCATGAAAAATTTTAGGTATCTGTTGATGATATGGGTTTAAAATGTTTTTTTGCTTCAATATGAAAAAACTTTTTCTTTGCTTTTTGCTATTGTTTGGTATTGAAAATATAATGTTATCACAAACAGATAGTATAGCAACTACCGACTCAATAACACCGGCTGTTGCCGTGCAGCCGCGCAAAAGTTTTCTTCAGAGGCTGCGTAAAATGGTGCGGTCTTTCTCCTATATTGATACGAGTTATATTGAACCGCAGACTTATAACTTTACGGTAATGCTTCAAAATACCAATACTTTTGAAATTTATAACATGAGTAATAAGGATGAACAAGAGTTCTCCTTTTCGCCGAAGCCTTCCTATAAGCTTGGTCCTTATGTGGGATGGCGATGGGTTTTCCTCGGCTATACCTTTGATTTAACCCATCTTTTTGATGGCCATTCACGCCAGGATTTCAATTTAAGTTTCTATACAAGCCAGATTGGGGTCGACCTTTTTTATCGTAAATCGGGTAACGATTATCGTATTAGCCGGATAGATCTTGGCCCTTCTTATAACTCTGACGCCATAAAAAACATGTCTTTCAATGGTTTTACCTATAACATGAAAGGCTTTAATATTTACTATATCTTCAATCATAAGAAATTCTCATATCCTGCAGCTTACAGTCAAAGCACAATACAACGTAAGTCTTGTGGCAGTGCGCTTGCAGGAATAGGCTATACAAAACATAAAATTGAGGTAAACTGGGCACGTCTTAACGAGCTTGTCGAAGAGCGTTTAGGAGCATTTCCCTCACATCCTATCATTGATTCAACAATGGTTTTGGGTAATATCGAATATTCTGATTATTCGATAAGTGGCGGCTATGCCTACAATTGGGTGTTCGCACATAACTGGCTTTTCGATGTTTCTTTACAAGGAGCCGTGGGCTATAAGCATAGCAAGAGCGATTTAACCAATAGTAGAAACGTGCGTTCAAAAGACTTTGATTTGAGCAATTTCAATCTTGATGGTATCCTTCGTCTGGGTATTGTCTGGAACAATATGCGCTGGTATGTGGGCTCAAATGCTGTTTTTCATGGATATAGTTATAATAGAAGACAGTTCTCCATGAATAACATGTTTGGTAATCTCAATATCTATGTGGGTTATAATTTTGGTAAACGACACTGAAATCAATCATTACCATTTCAATTTTAAAGGCTTCGTCAGATGAAAAATCTTTTGCTTTGTTTTTTGTTTTTTGTTTCGGCAGAGTGTATTTCTGCCGCTAACTTCTCAACTGATTATCAGCGTGCCGATTCGGTTAAAGTGGTAAACTTACTTAAAAGGGCAGCTTCGCAGAAGAATATGGGTAATAAAGTTATTTATTTTGCGCGGCAGTTAGGGGGTATACCTTATGTAGCCAAGACACTTGAAAAGAATAAACAGGAGCACCTTGTGGTTAATCTTCGTCAGCTCGACTGTACTACTTATGTCGAAACGGTGCTGGCACTAACGCGTTGTTTAGAACAGAACAAGCTCACATTTGCTGCCTTTTGCCACAATCTCAGGATGATAAGGTATAACGAAGGTGTTGTTTCGTATCCTTCGCGCCAGCATTATTTTACCTACTGGATTCAGCAAAATGAGAAAAAAGGTATTGTTAAGGATATACAAGCACCCAACCCTCCGTTTTCGGCAGTTCAAAAAGTCAATACCAATTACATGACAACCCATATAGAACTGTATCCTATGCTACTGCAAAACAAGTCGTGGGTCAGCCATATCAGGGCAATGGAAACAAGTATTAATGGCTTAAAATGCTACTATATACCCAAAGCAAGTCTTACAGACAGCAAGCTCCTTCGTCAAACAATACACAATGGAGACATTATTGCCATTATTACTTCGTTGAAAGGTTTGGATACAAGTCATATTGGTATTGCGGTATGGCATAAGGATGGTTTGCACATGCTCAACGCCTCTTCCATACATCATAAGGTTGTTGAAGAGCCTATGTTGTTGCGAACCTATATGCTGAAGCATCCTTCACAACTGGGTATTCGTATTGCACGTCCGTTATAAACCTGTTACGGGTATATTGCTGACGGTTTGTGTTTTCATTAAATTAACATCGCACTACCGTCAGTCTTTATATAGATTTGTTACTTTTGCAGCTATATGAGTGAACCTTTAGCTGAGCGAATGCGCCCGCGAACGCTCGACGATTATGTAGGGCAGGAGCAGATTGTTGGTAAGGAAGGCGTCCTGAGAAGGATGATTGAGTCGAAACATATCACCTCTTTCATCTTATGGGGACCTCCTGGAGTGGGTAAAACTACGCTGGCAGAGATTGTTGCCCATATGCTTGACGTTCCGTTTTTTACACTTAGTGCCGTTACAAGTGGCGTAAAGGATGTCAGGGATGTGATTGAAAAGGCACGTAAAGGACGCTTTTTCAATAGCATGTCACCTATTCTCTTTATTGACGAAATTCACCGTTTTTCAAAATCACAACAGGATTCTCTGTTGGGAGCTGTTGAACGAGGTATCATCACGCTCATCGGCGCTACTACCGAAAACCCCTCTTTTGAAGTGATACGTCCGTTGTTGTCGCGTTGTCAGGTTTATGTGTTGAAACCGCTTGACAAGAATGCTTTAACAACAATTCTTCAACGTGCTGTTAATAAGTATGTTGAATTGTCAACGAAAAATATACGTCTGGAAGAAACTTCTGCCATGTTAAGATATAGCGGTGGTGACGCGCGCAAGCTGCTTAATATACTGGAACTTGTTGTTGATGCGAGCGAAGGAAACGATATTATCATCACCAACAAGCTGGTAGAAGAGCGTATACAGGAAAACCCGCTGGCCTATGATAAGGACGGTGAGATGCATTACGACATTATTTCGGCCTTTATTAAAAGCATCCGTGGGTCAGATCCTGATGCCGCTCTCTATTGGATGGCGCGTATGATTGAGGGTGGAGAAGACCCTCAGTTTATTGCAAGGCGCTTGGTTATCAGTGCTGCCGAAGATATTGGCCTGGCTAATCCCAATGCCTTGTTGCTGGCCAATGCAGCTTTTGACGCTGTAATGAAGATAGGATGGCCCGAGGGACGCATCCCTCTGGCCGAAGCAACGGTATATCTTGCCACCAGTCCCAAAAGTAATTCAGCCTATTATGGCATTAATGCTGCGCTTGAAGAGGTAAAGAAAAGCGGCAACCAGCCCGTACCTTTACATCTGCGCAATGCGCCGACGGCATTGATGTCGCAGCTGGGTTATCATGACGGCTATAAATATCCACACGATTATACGGATAATTTTACACCGCAACAGTATATGCCCGATGAGCTTCAGCATGTGCGATTATGGCATGCACAACACACGCCTGCCGAAGAAAAACTGTACCAGTGTATGCTGAACCATTGGGGAGAAAGATATAAAGACGAGAACAACGACTAATTTTAAATTACATAATATTACAGAATATGAAAATTGTTGTATTGGACGGGTATGCCGCCAACCCCGACGATTTGTCGTGGGAACCCCTTAAAGAGTTTGGCGAACTTACCGTATATGATCGCACTTCGGCCGCTGATTTGATTAAACGTGCACAGGATGCCGATATGGTTTTGACAAACAAATGCAGGCTGAAGGAAGAGGAGCTTGCCCAATTGCCCCGTCTGAAGTATATCGGTGAGCTGGCAACAGGTTACAATAATATTGATATTGAATATGCGCACAGGCGTGGAATAGTGGTAAGCAACATACCATCGTATAGTACCGACAGTGTGGTGCAGATGACTTTTGCCCATATTTTCAATATCACCAACCAGGTTTCGCACTATGCTTCTGAGGTCAGGGCGGGCCGATGGAGTCGTAATGCCGACTTCTGTTATTGGGATACGCCGTTGCATGAACTGGCCGGACGTACACTCGGTATTGTGGGATTGGGACACATCGGCATGCGTGTGGCACAGGTTGCACACTGTTTGGGCATGGACGTTTTTGCCTTTACCTCAAAGGGTAAAGACCAGTTGCCGGCAGGTGTACAAAAGACAACACTCGAAGGGCTGATGGGCTTTTCGGACATTCTCACGCTCCACTGTCCGCTTTCGCCCGATACTTATCACCTCATTAACGAAGAACGCCTGGGTATGATGCGCGAAGGCTCTGTACTTATCAATACAAGCAGAGGAGCGCTTGTTGACGAAAAAGCAGTGGCCGATGCCCTTGCTTCGGGCCATTTGCTGGCTTATGGTGCTGACGTCATGTCGAAAGAACCGCCCCTTGCCGACAATCCTCTCCTGTCACAACCCCATGCTTATATCACCCCTCACATTGCATGGGCAACCCTTGAAGCCCGCCAACGGCTCATGAAAATTGCCGTTGAAAATGTAAAAGCCTTTGTTGAGGGACAGCCGCAAAACGTAATATAATGCTGTATACCGACCCTGTTATCGTGCATCATGCGCAGCAAATCATTGAGATTCTGGGTACACTGGCCTTTGCTATCTCTGGTATCCGGCAGGCTGCCTTTAAGCATTACGACTGGTTTGGAGGCTTCGTCTGCGGCTTTGCTGTTGCTATTGGCGGAGGTACACTACGCGACGTCATGCTGGGTGTGATACCGTTCTGGATGACGTCGCCCATGTATATTCTGTGTACATTGCTTGCACAGGCTATTGTTATTTTGTTTTCACGATATATGAAGAGGCTTGATAATACGTGGTTTGTGTTTGATACACTGGGACTGGCGCTGTTTACAATTGCCGGTATACAGAAAACGCTTCAATGCGGACATCCGTTTTGGGTAGCCATTATTATGGGTTGTATAACAGGTGCCGCCGGTGGCGTTATACGTGATGTGCTTTTGAACCGCCCCCCTGTTATCTTTTCAAAAGAGATTTACGCCATGGCCAGCATTGCAGGAGGCTTGCTTTACTGGGGGCTTTTTATGCTTCATGTAAATATTGCCATCACGGTAATTGCAAGTTTTCTGCTTGTAGTAACCATTCGGTTTGTGGCCGTGCGATACCATATTTCGCTTCCCGTGTTGCGATAACCCCGTAAACATGCCGCTTATACGGCGTATGCCCCGTATCATTACGATACGGGGTATTTTTAATTACGGTTTTAAGGTCGTTGTCCGACGGTCGTCAGCAGTGCGTACGGCGGTTGTCGTATCATGTGTATGACGGCCGTCAACAGTGCTGCTGACGGCCGCCATACAACAAACATAACATGGTAAACGCACATGCCTTACGCCATAATAACAGATGGTTTGTTATGTTATCTATTTGACAATTAGATGTATAGGTTATTTATTTTAAAGTTTTTGTAATATTGATATAGCCCGTATATTGTTGCCGTATTATCGTGGGGCTTATCGGGATACCTGCATGGTCGTGAATGAAAAAAGTTTTGTCATCATGAAGAATAAAGCACTATCTTTGTGCCAGTCGCTTTTTTTTAGTAACTTTGCAGGGTATAGCACAATTGCTTAAGGTTTAGAAAATATAAATCATTATATAATGAAGATTTCATATAAATGGCTTAAGGAATATGTCGATTTTGACCTGACGCCACAAGAAACTGCCGATGCGCTTACGTCAACAGGTCTTGAAGTAGGGGCTCTTGATGAGGTACAGGCTATAAAAGGCGGTTTAAAGGGTTTGTTTGTAGGTAAGGTTCTTACTTGCGAAGCGCACCCGAACAGCGACCATTTGCATGTAACAACAGTTGATTTAGGCAAGGGTGAGCCTCAGCAAATTGTATGCGGCGCTCCCAATGTAGCAGCAGGGCAGAAAGTGATAGTGGCCGATTTAGGCTGCGTTCTGTATGATGGTGATAACGAGTTTACCATAAAAAAGAGCAAACTGCGTGGTGTTGAGAGCTACGGTATGATATGTGCCGAAGACGAAATAGGCGTAGGCACTGCACATGATGGCATTATTGTGCTTCCCGATACAGCTATTCCGGGAACACCTGCCGCCGAATATTATCACCTTGAAAGCGACTGGGTCATCGACATTGACATTACGGCGAACCGTGCCGACGCTCTGAGCCATTATGGTGTAGCACGCGATTTATATGCGTGGCTGGTGCAACGTGGTTACAAAACAAGCCTGCACCGTCCTGATTGCTCAGCTTTTCATGTTGATAACGAGAGCTTGCCCATTGATGTTGAAATTGAAAACCACGAGGCTTGCAAACGATATGCCTGTGTAAGCATAACCAACTGTGAGGTAAGGGAAAGCCCTATGTGGCTTCAGGAAAAGCTGAATACCATCGGCCTGCGCCCTATTAATAATATTGTTGACATCACAAACTACATTATGATGGCCTATGGACAGCCCATGCATTGCTTTGATGCGGATATGGTTAAGGGCCATAAGATAGTAGTTCGCACACAGCCTGAGGGAACAAAATTTGTTACACTTGATGGCGAAGAGCATGTTTTGGGTGCGCACGACCTAAGCATTTGTAATGCCGAAGAGCCTATGTGTATAGCAGGTATCTTTGGCGGGAAGGGCTCAGGAACCTATGAAACTACGAAGAACGTGGTGTTGGAGTCGGCCTATTTCCACCCTACATGGATTAGAAAAAGTGCCCGTCGTCACGGCTTGAGCACCGATTCGAGCTTCCGTTTTGAGCGTGGTGTTGATCCTAACGGCACTATTTATGCGCTGAAACAAGCGGCAATTTTGTGTCAACAGCTTGCCGGGGGCAAGGTTAGCATGCAGATTCGTGACGTGTATCCGGAGCCATTACCCGATTTTGACGTTAATTTGAAATACGAATATTGCGACCGTTTAATTGGCAAGAAACTGGGAGCTGATACCATTAAGAGTATTGTTACATCGCTTGAAATGAAGATTAAGCACGAAGATGCAGAGGGACTGGAACTTGATGTGCCCGCTTTTCGTGTAGATGTACAGCGTCCGTGCGATGTGGTTGAGGACATATTACGTATATATGGCTATAATAACGTTGAAATTCCAACGCAGCTTAAGTCGTCGCTTACCGTGCAGAACGAACAGGACCGTGAACATAAAATTGAAGGTTTAGTTTGCGAACAGCTTGTAGGTTGCGGCTTTAACGAGATACTTAACAACTCGCTTACCAAGTCGGTATACTATGATCATAACGAGTTTAATGCTTATCCATGGAACAATACGGTAAAGGTGATGAACCCATTAAGTGCCGATTTGGGCGTGATGAGACAAACCATGGTGTTCGGTGGCCTTGAATCGCTGGCTCGAAATATCAACCGTAAGCGTGTCAATTTGAAATTCTTCGAACTGGGTAACGTTTATCGTTATACACCTGAAAAGGATAATGGCGACGAGATGGTTCGCGCCTATTCGCAGGAAAGTAGGCTTGCTTTGTGGATAACAGGTAAGCGAGTACAGGGAAGTTGGGCACATGCTGACGAAGATACTTCTTTTTACGAACTGAAAGCGTATGTAGAAAACGTCTTCACAAGGGTAGGAATACCGGCAGGTATCATTGTAGAGAGCAATACAGATAATAATATTTTTGCCTATGGCCTGACGCGACGTAATAGGGGTGGCAAGCTACTGGTTGAATTTGGTAAGCTTGCAAAGAAGATTACACACCGCTTAGGTATAGAACAAGATGTTTATTATGCCGAGATAAACTGGGACGAACTGATGAAGGACACAAAAAAGAACAAGGTGGAATTTAAGGAATTGAGTAAGTTTCCATCAGTTAGTCGTGACCTCGCTCTGCTGATAAACAATAATGTTGAGTTTGCAGACATTGTTCAGATAGCACGCCAGACAGAAAAGAAACTCTTGAAGAAGGTTGAGCTATTTGACGTTTATACAGGTAAGAATCTGCCAGAAGGCAAGAAGAGTTATGCCGTTAACTTCATCCTTGAAGACGAACAGCGTACATTGAACGATAAGCAGATAGATGCCATTATGCAGAAACTGCAGCACAATTTGATTACGAAATTGGGTGCAGAATTGCGATAATTATATCATATTTAAATACAAATTTAATCATATACTTTTCAAACAATGGGAAGAGCATTTGAATATCGTAAGGCTACAAAGCTCAAAAGATGGGGTCACATGGCCCGCACATTCACCAAGTTAGGTAAGGAAATTGCCATCGCTGTTAAGGCAGGTGGTCCCGAACCTGAAAATAATCCGCGCCTTCGAGCCATTATTGCTACCTGCAAAAGGGAAAATATGCCCAAGGATAACATTGCAAGAGCAATAAAGAACGCGATGGGAAAGGACACCAGCGACTATAAAGAAGTTACCTATGAAGGATATGGACCTCATGGCGTTGCAGTGCTGGTAGACACACTTACCGACAATACAACACGTACCGTAGCCGATGTACGCTCAATCTTTAACAAGTTCAGCGGTAACTTAGGTACAACAGGTTCTTTGAGTTTCCTCTTTGATCACAAAGCCGTTTTTACATTTAAGAAGAAGGACGACATTGATATGGACGACCTTATACTTGATATGATTGACTTTGGTGTAGAAGAAGACTTTGATGTTGACGACGAAGAGGGTGAGATAACCATATATGGAGCTCCGACAAGCTTTGGCGAAATTCAGAAACATCTTGAAGAAAACGGCTTTGAAATTACCTCTGCTGAGTTTACCTATATTCCGAACGACCTGAAGGATGTAAACGACGAGGAACGTGAGACCATTGATAAAATGGTTGAGAAATTAGAAGAATTTGATGATGTACAAAACGTGTACACCAACATGAAACCTTCAGAAGAAGTTGCAAACGAAGAGTAATCTTTTTTCATATTCAGCCTTCCTCGTGATATAAATTGTCAGGAAGGACATACTGTAAAGATAAAAAATAACCATCATCAAATGATAATTGTATCATGATGATGGTTATTTTTTGATAGAATACTTTTGTACAGATGATAAGACTTATTTCTTATATTGCTTTTGTGTAAAAGTATTTTCGAGTAAAATATTTCCTTTGCTACCTGACCTGAAGATGTAATGGAAGCTGAATCCTGCATCTTTATAAACCTTTGCCGAGGTGTTTTCTTTTAGCTGTTTGAGCAAAGCATCGGTTATTTCCTTTTGTTTTTCCTTTATAATATCGGCATTGTCGGCCTTGTCGACGAGGGTAAAGTAATAATTAAAGGTATGTGTTGAACGGTCATACGTAAGGCTGTCAGTGCGCTGCATGTCCTGAACGGGAGTAGGACAGAAGCGTTCGGTATAGTCTTTTGTGTATTTTTCGGCCCTGTCGTCGAGAGTCTCATGATGACATGCGCACAAACATACACTTAATAATGGAAGCAATATATTCCTTTTTATCATGATCATATTGTGAGTTATGTTTTATGCAAAGTTATTAAAAATATGTAGTGGACGTTTTAATTATCCTATCTTTTTATTACCTTTGCTTGTAAAAGCATATTATTTACATGCATGGATAAGATTAGAAACTTTTGTATTATCGCCCATATAGACCATGGTAAGTCAACTTTGGCTGACCGTATGCTGGAGTATACCAAAACAATTAAGATTACGGAAAACCAGATACTTGACAACATGGACCTTGAACGTGAACGGGGTATTACCATTAAGAGTCATGCCATACAGATGGAATATGAACAGAATGGAGAAAAATATATTTTCAATTTAATTGATACTCCCGGACATGTTGACTTTAGTTATGAGGTGTCGCGAAGCATAGCAGCATGTGAAGGTGCGCTTCTTGTTGTTGATGCAACACAGGGAGTTCAGGCCCAGACCATATCAAACCTCTATCTTGCCATTGACCATGATTTGGAGATTATTCCTGTAATCAACAAAATTGACATGCCAAATGCAATGCCAGAAGAGGTTGAAGACGAGATAGTTGACCTGATAGGCTGTGACCCTGACGACATTATTCATGCAAGTGGAAAGACTGGAGAGGGAGTGCCTGAGATATTAAAGGCGGTTGTTGAGCGTATACCTGCTCCTGCAGGTGATAAGGATAAGCCGCTCCAGATGCTTATTTTTGATTCTATTTTTAATTCATTTCGTGGCATTATTGTTCTTGGTAAGGTAGTTAATGGTACTATACGTAAGGGCGATAAAGTGAAGTTTGTTCAGACCGGTATGGAATATACTGCTGATGAAGTGGGTGTTTTAAAGATGGATCTTGAGCCTCGGAAAGAGCTTTTGGCTGGAGAAGTGGGCTACATTATTTCAGGTATTAAGAATGCTACTGAGGTAAAAGTGGGTGATACGATTACGCACATTGAGCATCCTTGCGACAAAGCTATTGAAGGGTTCCAGGAGGTAAAACCCATGGTTTTTGCAGGCGTATATCCTATTGACCCTGCCGACTATGAGAATTTACGCATGTCCTTAGAGAAGCTTCAGCTTAACGATGCAAGCCTTACTTTCTCGCCAGAGAGTTCACAAGCCTTGGGCTTTGGTTTCAGATGTGGCTTTCTGGGACTTTTGCACATGGAAATTGTGCAAGAACGATTGGACAGAGAGTTTAATATGGAGGTAATAACCACGGTACCTAACGTATCGTATATGGTGTATACCAAGCAGGGAGAGGCACTTGAAGTGCACAATCCGAGCGGACTTCCTGATCAGACAGAGATTGACCATATTGAAGAACCGTATATTAAAGCTTCAATAATTACATCGGCAAACTTTATTGGTCCAATTATGACACTGTGCTTAGACAAGCGTGGTGAGCTTATAGATCAGCAATATGTATCGGGTAATCGTATTGAACTTAACTTTTACATGCCGTTGGCTGAGATTGTAATTGACTTCTATGATAAGCTGAAATCAATTTCTAAAGGGTATGCATCGTTCGATTATCATATTGACAGCTATCGTCCGTCAAAGTTGGCAAAGCTTGATATACTGTTGAATGGTGAGCCTGTTGATGCACTTTCGTCACTTATTCATCAGGAAAATGCTGTGACAATGGGCCGCCGAATGTGTGAGAAATTAAAAGATTTAATACCGCGTCAGCAGTTTGATATTGCTATTCAGGCGGCGATAGGTGCAAAGATTATCGCCCGCGAAACGGTAAAACAAGTGAGGAAAGATGTGCTTGCCAAATGCTATGGAGGCGACGTTAGCCGCAAGCGTAAGTTGCTTGAAAAGCAGAAAAAAGGAAAGAAGCGTATGAAGCAGATTGGCAATGTACAAGTGCCTCAGAAAGCTTTCCTTGCAGTTTTAAAGTTAGATTAAACATCTTTACTTAACAATCTAATTGATTATATAGTAACAATGAAAGAGCTACAAAACACGACAAGAGACATTGCGCGAGAACTTGCACGCAAGTACAGTACGATGACACATGAAGAACTGGATGTTTTGGAGAGCATCTTAGTTCCCAAAAAGTTTGTAAAGGGGGAGATGATACTTGAGGAAGGTGATATTTGCGAGAGTATTTATTATATAGATAAGGGCCTTGTTCGTCAGTTTTATTTTAAGAATGACAAGGAACTTACAGAGCATATTGGTGCTGATGGCGAAATTTTCATGTGTATTGAAAGTCTGTTTAAGGAGCAGCCTACAAAGCTCCAGGTGCAGGCTATTGAAACAACAATGGTATATATGTTACCTAAACGTCGGCTCGAACAGGTGGCTCTTCATAATGTGAACATTCAAATTCTTTATCGAAAAATATTAGAAGAGAGCCTCATCATTTCACAAATCCATGCCGATTTGCTCCGATTTGAAACAGCACAAAACAGATATTTACGTTTGTGCAAGATGAAACCGCAGGTTGTTTTGCGCGCTCCTTTGGTATATATTGCAAGCTATTTGCAGATGACACCAGAGACATTGAGCAGGGTCAGGGCTTCATCTCTTTAGACATTTTGTTATATAGCTTCATTGTTAAGTCTGTAACTTATGCTGAAGTTCTTTATAACACATGATAAAAATGCTCATTTCAATCGATATGATTCGATGAAATGAGCATTCATTATTATATCAAAATCTATTTTATATGGTATTTTTTATCCCCCTTTTATGCTTCACCATTGAGATGAAAAGCAACGATTTTGCCAATATTTAGATCTATAAGGGTATTTCCAAACGCTATACCACCGTCACAAACATGATATACGTGTTTTTGTAGTCTTTCGCCAATGTCTTTTCTGTCAACAGGAAACTCCTGCGATTCTAAATTGATTAAAACCATAATATGTCCATTTTCTTTATAGGCAATATATTGTTTATAATATTTTTTTAGTGGTAAAGGCTTACGTATTTCTATCTCTTCTTTACCCGTTTCTTTTCCTCGTTTATCTAATCTAATAAGGCGAATGGTATCGCCTCCACCACGATTGACATACTCTGTAAGAATAAGCTTAGCCTTTTGCTGCTCTTGTTGTGTCATTTGATGATAAGTTTTACTGGTTCCAAACGTCTCATTAAACCCCTCTTTCGAAAGCACGTAATCAAGAGAATCAAGGGAAGATTTAATCGGTTTATTCGAATTCAGTGAAACTAAATTATCTTTTTTATTTTTGTGATTGCCGTTACATGCAGTTAAAGTCAACAGTATTAATATAGAAATAAGTAATATTTTCATCGTAACATAACAATTAATTAAATAGCGTAAAATAATTTTTACTAACATTTTACACTATATTGATTTGTAAATATGTTAGCCACAGCCGTTTCCTGTACACAAACTGGAATCCCAATTATTTACTTCACAATCACTTTTTTAGTCGTTGTTCCTTCTTTAATAATGTATGTTCCAGAAGCAGACATATCGTTAACACGTGTACCAGAAATTGTAAATATCTGACTATTATGTATATTATCGCTATTCACTGCATTATAAATTCCATTAGTAACTTGAGCATTTTCAACCGTTATATTGTCAATAACAACCTCCGAAGCTGTACCATGGAATATACCATCAAAACGAATTTGTATTTTCTGATTGTTTGATTGTAATTTAATTGGGAGAATAATCTCACGCCATTCAGCCTTATCTCCCTCTGTATTTAATGAAGAGAAAATACTCGTCCATACTGTATCATCATACTTAACTAATACTTTTAATTCGTCTTTCATACCCTCAACAGGGATAAACCAGTAATGAAACTTCAAGGTAACACTATCTTTTCCCATAACGTTTATATGTGGAGAAATAAGACTTTCTGTTTGTCCCTCCTTGCAATAACCATAAAAAAGACATGCTGCCAAACCACCATCGTTATCCTGTGGTTCTGTATTTAGTGTTTCATCAGTAGGAAAATAATAAGCGGATGCAGTGTTGGGGAACATCCATGCCTTATATGTATAATATTCGTTATTTTGTGTTGTAGCGGTGGACCAGCCCTTATGGTCAAGTGAAGAATTTGAAAATGACTCTTTAAAAGGTAATACAGCTGGCTTCCCTACTAAAACAGGGGCATGTCTTACATCTTTAACGCTTTCACCAGCTATGTTTACAGCTGTCATGCGATAAGCAATACATGTTTCTTCTTCTGTCGCAGGCTTGTCAATATAACTATTTCCTTTGATTCCACGTGCAGCAACTTCTTCTGTACCATCAGCACTAATCCGGTACAAGTTATATGATGTCATTTCAGGCTCATAGCTGCCACCGCGGCCACCAGTCGCAGGTTTCTGCCAGGTAATTTTTACTTGTTCTCCCTCACTTTCACAAGTAAAATCTTCAGGTGCGCCTGGATAGTCAAGACCAACATATGTGCTTGCATCTACAAATCCGCTCTTCCCTTCAGTGCCTGAAATAGCGATTGCACGGAAATGGTAGGATTTATTCATTTCAAGTCCTTCATATTTCCATGTGTATGTTTTCCCAGGTTCCACATCTGTAAAGTCATGTACATCTACGTAATCAAAATATTGCTGTTTGAGTTGAATACGAATCGTGAGAGGTTTGTTCAATACTTCGCCAGTTACTGCTGTATCAGGAGCTATAACTGAAAGGTCAATTGCATTGGTATTTGCATCTGCTGTTGTTGCGGTAAAGCTCTTAACAGGTGCTGGAGTTTTACCTGTGTAGATATGTTCGTATGCTGTTTGGCTTACAAGATCATCAACATGAACTGTTAAAGCATATTCATAACTCTTGTCAGGCAGTACATTTGTATCAATAAATTTGAACTCTTTTCCTAATGCAGGCGATGTAATTCGAGCTAGTTCTGTATCTGGCCACGGTGTGCCCACATCGTGTCGTTTAATTGAAATGTAAGAAATGTAAGACAAATCATGTTGCTCATAGGTATCCCAATCATATTCAGTTGTAGTGGGTGTAACTGCGGTTATTGTAACAGTGTTATGTTCTGCATCGTATATCGCTTTCTGATGAATAGGTCGCTCTGGTTTAAGGTTTTCGCCCATAGCCTGTACTGAGAAGGTGAAAGAGAAAATGGCCGGTATGATTATTGCCAATAAATATTTAATTTTTGTCATATTTATATGATGGTTATTATTGGAAATTCAAAGTAACCTATACCATAATAAGTATAGGTTACTATATTAATATTATTTGATTACCGTTTTTTTACCGTTAATAATGTATACGCCTTTCTTAAGTTTAGCAGGGATTTTCGTCCCCATGTAAACCCTTTCCCCTGTTAATGAAAAAATATTGATTTGCTCTTTAGCTTTTACTGAGATCGTTTCAATAGCATTGGGAATGGTTTCTATTATCTCTATATTATTGAGGAAAATAGCTGATTGTTTCTTAGGACTAATTGCATGAAAGCCAACATGGTATACTCCATCTTTTTTGATAGTGAAGGTAACGGAATGAGGAGTAGGGATATTATATTCAGGATGGACACTGTCTGCTATAATCTTATAATCGTCAACATTCATGCTTGCTCCTAATCCTACCGACATAACCTCTTCATAACGCTTTACATCGCGATAAGTATCAAATATAAGTTTGTATGTCTTGTTCTTTTGAAGATTAAGTCCTGGTGTAATAATCCAATCGTTAGCATCGTTATTACTGCTACGATATACAGGTGAACCTTTGGAGTTTTCTCCCCAATAACCAGACTTCTCCACAAGATACCCCCATAATACCCTGTCGGTTTTATCACCGTTTACATCAACAGAAGTATATTCGTCGAATGCGCCTGACCGTACAAAATCCTCCTTATAAGGAATGTCATAGGCTGGGCCAACGGCTATTTTATTGCTGTAAGCTGTATCAGAAGATATTCCTCCATTAACGGCAACGATACCATATGAAAACTTTTTATATGAACTTGAATTAAGCGTTTCTTTGAAGAAATTTGTGTTGGTAACATTGCCAACAATCACACTGTCGGGATAACGAACTATGTTATACCTTATGTTGGTTGCATCCATGTAACCTTTATGTATAGTAGAGTCTGGTTCATTCCAGGTAATAGTAACTTGTCCATCGGTATAATTGAAACTTACATGAGTGGGTATCGAAGTTTTATCATATCCTATCCATTTTTTCACATCGGCCTTTGGGCTTATCCCTGCTGTATTAGTTGTACGGACAGTGAACTCTTTTTCACAACCTTTTTCAATATGAACAGCAACGGGTACAGATACTTGCTCACCAGCATTACATGTTCCTTTTGATAAAGTATCTTTACCTGTTGTAACATTGTAAGCAAGTGTTCCTGTAAGAGGTTGACCAGTATAGGTTTGTGAAGGGGCTGTAAAAGTGATATAACCGTGTGATGAAGGCCCGTTAAACAGAGCCTTTACGTTTGTGGCTGCTGCCGGAGCATTATCCTCTGCCTCTGGTTTAGGAATATAAAGGGCTACAACTTGTGCAAGCTCTGGGAACGTAACAATTAGTGTGGCCTTACCTGTTGATGTGTTGATTTCGTAAAGTCCTGTTCTATATTCTTTTGCTTTATTATCCCAAAGATAGGCTGACCAATACATCTTATTTGTTCTAGGATCGATGGTTGCACTTTGTACCCGGTCCTGAACTGTAAGTCCTTGTTCTCTTAATCCAAGGCTACCTACAAGTATTTGTTCTCCATTCTTTGTAATTTTGAAAAGACTTCCTCCTTCAGAAATTGCATACAGCTGTCCTTCATTACTGCAAGCCAGACCGTAAAATGCAGTATCTGGTTTTGAAATAAAAGTTTGTTTATTTGTGTTGTAATCAATTGTCCCGAACTGATAGCCCTTATCAGTCATAAAGAAACCATAAACAACACCATCTGTTGGGTCCTGGGCCAAGTCGAAAGCCCTGAATGAACTACTAACGTCTTTGGGAGAACCCTGTAATTCCCAGGTCTTAGTATTATAGGTATACAATTGTGTATAGTAGGAGTATGAATAATCATCAAAGTCATAAACTACAAAATGGTACAGTCCGTCAGAGGTTATAATTCCATTCCCGGTAGGGTAGAAGTTTAGACTTTTCTTTGATTTCGACAACCAATTAAATTTAAAACCATCTGCTTTTGCAGGAAAAGAATAAACACCATACGGTTTTGAGTATTCAGACATAGCATCCCAACTTGTCATTTCAATGATGTTTCCCCATACTTCTGGCACATAGTTGTTGGCATGAGAACAAAGTATTGTCATTAGCATGATGGTAGTAAGTAGAATCTTTTTCATACGCAAAATAATAATAATTAAATAATTTAAACTAAAATACGGTGCAAATATAATAATTAATAACGAGATAAGCTAGATTATTTTTAATTTGTTATTAATTATAATAAATATATGTGTAAATTGAAATATAAATTTAAAAATGGAAGATGATAACAGAATATTGTACATTATATCAAAAGTTATTTTCCTCAATTTTCTTGCTTTTCATTCATTATTATGCTTAAAAATGAACAAAAAAATATGCCTATCGGGCATTATGTATTATAACCCGACAGGCAAATAAGCTATTTAAGCGTATATAAAAACTATTTTACTACTTTTGTATAGCTACCATTATGCGTAGTGATTTTTACGATATAAGCTGCACGAGGTAGGCTAAAGCTTAGGTAATTCTGCCCCTGTACCCATTTCTTTGCTATCAATACACCACTTAAATTGTAAACTGAAACCTGTTGCAAACCTGCTTGACGCAATTCTAACAGTCCGTCAACGAAACTAATTGATGCTGTTTCGCTCGTATGATGAATACCATTCGTTACGTCATCTGGATAGGTATTGTATGGCCCATTAATAATTGAAACATAGAGAGGACTGGCTGTTTCAGGCCACAGATTTACATCTTTGCCATCAATTTTTCCCATTAATGCAACCTGATAGCGACGATTATTAATAATTTTCAGACTGCTTGCACGCAACCACCCACTAATAATTTGAACCGATTCATTGCTCGAATTCAGTTGAATTACAGAAGGGAAGGTGTTTAATGTAATCTTACGGCCATCTTCTGTATCAATAAGTTGGAGTATCGAAGGACCATTATAATCTACATTTTCTTTCTTATAGACAATACAACCTATTTTAAATACATTGTTATAACGCATGTCAATATTCTCACTTGGCATGCTTGCACCCGAATTATCGCTTACAAAACCTAACACGTTAGCCAGCACGGCCGTCGCTTCTTCTTGTTCTAACACCTTAACAACTGTAGCTTCTCCCATATTGTAATTGCGCACAACACACTCTTCATTCGTATCTTTTTTAATGATTGTTATACGTAATGAATAGTCGGCAGAAGCCATATCATAAGGTAACTGAAGCGGAAGTTTAATCTTAGTTGTAGCAAACTCTTCGAAGTCAACAACGTTCTCGGTTGTAAAACTGGCTGCTACCGTTCCGTTGCTATCAATAAATTCAAGTTTAACCTTGCCGTCAAAGGGTAGCCCATTCAGTTTTCTCAAAGCCAAACGAGCCTTATTTGTTCCACCCGCATAAAGTGGTTTCTCGAATGTTGGAGTAGCAAAGAGTTGGAAAGCAGGCGCTGTTGACGGCATTTCACGATAAATAATATTACCGTCTTTAACTTCCATCACAATGCGCGGAGCCTTCTTTATCTTTGTCCACGTTCCAAATTGGCCAGACTCATCTCGCGCAGCCGCTATAGGCAATAGCGTATATGTTCCATCGGTTAAACCTGTAAAATCAAGCTTAAAGTTAACATCTTCAACAATAAGACCACTTGGAGACATCTCGCCATTATAATCGGCATAACGCGATACCGTATATCCACCCGCAGTATGATACGTTGACGGACAAGCGCGAACTAAAGAACCTTCGGCAGAATAGATACCAACGCCAAAGTCGCCACGAAAAGATTTTGCACTCTGATTGGTGAAATTCTTGTACACGATGTGGCTTTCAGTGTTTATATTTGTAGGTGCATCACCCACAAAATGCATATCACCATCTATACCAAACGCTATATTGGGCGCACTTGATCGCAACTGTTCATCAATAGGTTCAACACCTGCTTTGTTGGGATGAGCCGCAATAACCATTAGTTGCCTGTTAAAAGACAATGGTCGACCGTTAAACTCTTGTCCTGAAGTAGTCAAACTGAGTGCATAAAGCGAATAATATCCATCAGCCTGACCGCTCCAACCAAAGTTCATATGCACCAAACCCTCGCGATCAAAACCATCTACTACCCATGCGTGACCGCTGGTACTGTATTTCGTAAAGCCCGAAATATAAAGCGGAAAGCCTTTTCGAAGCTCACTCTGTATAATCTCAAGGAAGTGTGAAGTGCCTTCATCTATCTTGCTTATTGTGGCTACATCATAATCAAAATTATCGCGTAGCGCCTTTGCTGCCGAATAATTTGAAGCACTACTGGCGGCATGAGTATATTGCATATATACCGAAATACCTGCATCGTTCATCAATAATGCAACCGCATCAGCTTGCACAGGGGTATAAGCTCCTGATGAATAATCGGGTAACATCTGCGACCATTTATACTCAGATTGCGAGAAATCGGCCGAACGTACGCTCTGATCGGTTGATAAAGTATAGCTATTCTGCCCACGCCCACGCTTAGGCCACTGATGAAAATACATCAACTGGGCCATAGCTGTTGCCACACAGCCTGTTACATAACCTGTTTTTTTATTAAAAGGTTCTCTTTGTCCCCAGCGCGATTTTAAAAGAGGCTTTACCTCATCGCTCACTGAACGTGGGGCGAAAGCACGCGTTTTGGCAGCAGGGGCTTGTTGAAGCTCTTCATAAGCCTGTCGATAGTTTTGCAACAAGAAACGTGCTTCGAGGTTCAAGCTTGTAGTATCTAAAGAGCCATTGTGGCTATAACCTAACACTTCGCCCATGGCATCATTGCCCGAAACAATAACAAAGCCCTTACCTTGAGCATCATTATAAATATAGTAAGGCGAAGTGGAGGGCGCCTTTGCTGCACGCATCTTCACGTTTCGCTGTACCTGTTTATCTACATGAACGTAGCGTTTTGCAATGTCAAGTGCCGCAGAAGGCGTTATCACCTTTGCCACTACTTGTGTAGCAAACAATAGAAGCGTAAGTAAAAAAGCAGTATTTGAAAGTTTATGAAATAGCTTATTGTCGCCCATATGGGTTGATTTTGCAACTCGTCTTAATATCATTTTAATTAATTATCATGAAGTTTTTATCAGAATACACTGTGATTTATACTTGATTACCAATCAATTATAATCCTATTCTGTTCTTAATTACGAACTACAAAGTTACTCATTTATTTTTTGTTTTCAGTACCTTTCGAAGGTATTTTGGTAATAATGATTGTAAAAAGCTGGTTATTTATTCTTGAAAGAAGCCAGAATACAACGTTTAAGATTCCCATAAGATTCGGAAAGGTTTTGTTATTTGTACATAGCTATATTTCTACTTCTGTTTGGGCAATTTACACATTGATTTTATGATTAGCCCACAATCGTATTACGATTACGACGTAAACGCATCGTGATTACGTTGTAAACACGTTGCCTTTACATCGTAATCGCATTGCGAAAAGCCTGTAATCCAGAACTATTTATTTCACGATAAACAAATGAAAACCAATATAATATAAGTATTATTTTGGCATTACGTCATAATCGATATTCGATTACGACGTAATCGTAACACCACGGTGAAAACTGGCAAACGTTATGACAAATAGGGCAGAAGAGCGAATACTGTCAACAAGAATACCATCAAGAACAGAAGAAATCAGTTTATATATATTCCACTTCAAATTAATCTTCATACAATTTACACCAATAGATAAGTGTTTTTGCGGAATAATCGCTCCATAATCAATAAAACTAACTATATTTGCATAGAGTGCTATATACAATGAATATTACGCATACATGGCGTACATTCAATTCAATTAAATCATAAAATAATTCATAAGTACATGTTTGAACATATTGCAGATTTCACGGCTTGGCCAATTTTAACAGGTATTTTCATCGGTTACATCGCTAATTGCATTATGAGCGGCGAAGGAAAAGGGTGCTGTATGAACCTTTTTATCGGTATTGTGGGTAGCTATGCTGGCACATTTATCAGCCATTTATTAAATATAGAGCTGTTTGGCACAGGCTATCTCACCAACTTTATCTTCTGTGTTCTTGGTGCCGTCAGCGTATTATGGGTTTGGAAAAAGATCTTTGATTAATATCTATTATTCTAATATGCAGCCTGAAGATATATAGGAAATAGCAGTTATATCATTACTAACCCTTTAACGAGCATGTGCAAAAATATTAAAATTATAATTTTTCGGCACACAACAATTTAAAACAACCTAAAACAATATCTATAAAATTATAGACAGAGAAAGCGGTATGCAAACAATCAACGTAACACAAAGTAACGGAATTTCTTCGTGTGACATAAATATTAGTAAGGAAGAATGGCTTGAAATATTAGAAGATAAAGCAACACAGAAAGAGTATATTGAAACTTTACTACGTTTCTATTATATGCCCGAACACAAGGGTTCTTGTACTCAAGTAAGTAAAAAGCAAGGAGGAAATGCCAGAGCTTTAAATCTCTACGTTACAAAATTTGGTAATTTAGTAAAGGATAAATTAAATCGTTTTGAAGTAATTGGTACAGAAGGTAGACCTATTTATTGGATCATTCCTATGGGACAAGGTAAAACATTATCTAAAGACGATGTCGGAAGTTATGAATGGCGATTGAGGAAAGAATTAGTAGAGGCCCTACAGCTCTATCTATATCGTTACCTTGTAAAGCAATATAAAGAACTACGAAAAGAGCTACCTATTGATTCATTTGAATATCCTGAAATATACAAATGGAAGCTTATTGATGACTGTAAAGGAAAAGATACCAAGTATATTATTCAACGTCTTAGCAAAGAAAATTTAATAGATGTTAGTCGCGATGCATATATTATTAAATATATGCTGACGAACCATGAAGACGAATACGTACAAATTCTTGATAATCTAATACATACAGACTTATCCTTAAATGAAAGGCTAGAGTTTTTTAAAAACGCAATGGCAAATATATTGCCTAAGAAAATAAATGGCAAAAATATAGTAGGAAAGGCAAATGATGAACGAATAGCGTCCGTTATACTTACATGTCATAATCCTAAACAATATACGTTCTATAAGTATGATGTCTATGTTAGATTATGTAAATATCTTGGTATAAAAAAACAAAATACAGGAAAATGTTTTGAACATTTCCTTGAAATACTAAAACCATTACAGCAAATTGCAGAGCATGATAATGAATTGCATGCAATTATTGCAGAATCCTTAAAAGGGTATGAAAGTAATAGCCTGCTTCTTGCACAAGATTTCCTTTGGGAAATACTTGTTTGCTTCCCTAGAAAACTTAATTTTATATATTCCCTTGTATGGAAACCATATTACTGGTTCGTTGGTTTTAATTTTGATAAACATAAATCACAGCTTGAAAGATTTACTAAAGAAGGAATATGGGAAGCTTATATTAAGGAAGACAACACACAAATAGCTTTAGCTAATAAAATAAAAAAAGATGACATACTAATTCTAAAATCAACTTTCACAAAGGGAGAAAAACATAATAAATTCTGTTTAAAAATCAGCGCTATTGCTATTGTTACTAATAAGCAAGATAATGTAAAGAATGACAATGGATATATAAATGTAAAATGCAATGTTGAATATATTAGCTGTGATGTAAAAGAATTTAATGAAAATAGATATGGAAAATATCAATCAACAATTATACAATGTAAAGAAGCTACCATTATTGATTATGTAAATAAAATAAGAAATATGGAACCCCAAAACAAATATAAGAATTACATAGACTTGCTTCGTGCCAATTATAATCTTGTACTTACAGGTGCACCTGGCACTGGAAAGACATATTTAGCTAAAGAAATAGCAAAAGAGATGGGAGCTGAATGGGAGATTGTTCAATTCCATCCATCCTATGATTATACAGACTTTGTGGAAGGTATGCGCCCCAAAGATGATGACAATGGCAATATAGGTTTCGAACGTAAAGATGGTATTTTTAAGGCCTTCTGCGGCAAAGCACTTGAAAATTATGTTGATTCGATGAAATCAAAGGAAACTTTACAACAGGAAAAATCGGCACAAGAGCTACTTGAAGACTTTATTGATGAAGCCATGGAAAAAGGAATTGAATTTCACACTTCAGGAACAAATAATCGTTTTTATATATCTGATAATAAGGAATATCATATTATTATAAAAGCCCCAGATAACGAAAAAGCTCAATCAGTAATATTACGTAAATCAGAACTTCTTACTTTATTAGAAAAAAATATTAAGATAATTGAGAAAAAAGAAATACAAAATTATTTCCAAAGAAAATACAGTACACAACAGGATTCTTATACATTTGTAATCTATCAAATATTGCAGAAGCGATTTGCAAAAGCTACTAAGAGTGAAATACTGCAGGTAACGCAGAAACCATATGTCTTTATCATTGACGAAATTAACCGTGGTGAAACATCGAAAATTTTTGGAGAGTTATTCTATTCTATAGATCCTGGTTATAGAGGTGAAAAAGGACGTGTTAATACTCAATACCAAAACATGATTGAAGATGGTAATGTATTCCAAAAAGGATTTTATGTTCCCGAAAATGTTTATATTATAGGAACTATGAATGACATTGACCGTTCTGTAGAAAGTATGGACTTCGCCATGCGGAGACGCTTAGCATGGAAAGAGGTAACTGCTGAAGAAAGCTTTGAATCCATGATAGAGAACGATACTGAATTTACTACTTTAAAAAATGAAATAAAGCTTCGAATGACAAAGCTTAATCAAGCTATTCTTAAAAAAGAACTTGGTTTAGGCAAAGCGTATCAAATAGGCGCTGCCTATTTTCGCAAGGTAGCAAAATATGCAGAACTGGATCCTGAAATTGCATTTGACATGCTGTGGGACTATCACTTAAGCGGTTTACTTACTGAATATCTGAGAGGTAACAGAAATGCAGCTGAACAGTTGCAAATATTGCATCAAGCATACAACAACAAAGAAACAGAAAACGATGCTCTCAACGAAGGATAATTCAAAGCTTATATTGTCTACCGAACAACAAGAACGCCATTTAGACGATTTGCGCTGGATGGCAGCCTCAACGATAAAAGATATGTGTGAACAAACACATTCACGCTTATTAATATTCCCTCAAAGCTTTAATGAATATGGTGATAAACTAGATGACCAACGACTTTTTAATATATATGGGAACACAATAGAGACTGGAAATATAATGGGATTTGTTGGTAGGAACGATACTATGATTCAAATTCAATCACGCTTTGCATCTTCTGATGGAAAAGATTATTTCCTTCATTATATGTTACAAAAGGTATTTGCCATAAACCTATTTGATTTAAAACATCTAACAGAAAAAGAAAGCATATTTGATTTTCTTATTTATCTATTTCCAACATTTCTCTGTAATGCTGTCCGTCATGGATTATATAATGAGTATCAAACTCGTACATATAATGATACTAACGTTAGAGGGCGAATCGATGTGAGTCGTCATATTCGAAGTAATATACCATTTAAAGGAACCGTAGCATATACCACACGAGAATATGTTGGTGACAACAATATCACACAACTAATAAGACATACTATCGAATATATTTACAAGCATCCGCTGGGAAATGGAATTCTATCAAATGATGATTTTACTAAAGAGGCCGTTACAATGATTCGAGAAGCTACGCCTAAATATGATAGAAATGCTCGACAGTATATTATAAATGCAAATATTAGGCCATTGCATCATCCGTATTTTGCAGATTACAAAAGTCTTCAAAATCTTTGTTTACAGATATTACAGCATGAAGAACTTAAACATGGACATAATAAAGATAAAGTCTATGGAATTCTTTTTGATGGAGCTTGGCTCTGGGAAGAATATTTAAATACATTTCTTAATCCATTCTTTCACCACCCAAGAAATAAACTTGGAAAAGGAAAACAATACATATTTAAAAATCCATTAAATAGCTATTGTTATCCTGATTTTTATAATGAAAGAATCGTACTTGATGCTAAATACAAAGGATACACTGACTGGAATTTACAAAGACCCGACTTGTATCAAATCATCAGTTATATGTACATCATGCAACTAAAATTTGGCGGCTTTATTGTACCAGTTGAGAATTTTTCAAAACCTAAGATGTTAAATGGGTATGGAGGCATACTCAATATCTATGGTTTAGAGGTAAATTTTATGCAGCAGCAGTATAATGAGTATTGTACTAATATGCAAAAGAAAGAGGAAATATTATTAAACACTATCAAAAAAGAATTTTTATGATCACAGTTGAAGATGCTTTGCGTATCGCAGTAGATGCACATAATGGGCAAAAAGACCTTGACGGCAATCCTGTAGTTCTACATCCCATAACGGTTGGACTGGCAGGTAATAATCGAGAAGAAATCATTGGTGGATTACTTCATGATGTTGTAGAAGATACTAAGTTAACATTTAATGATCTGTTTGCTAAAGGAGTTGATAAATCAATAGTAGAAGCTCTAAAACTACTTACTCATACAAAAGATATGACGTATGAAGGGTATATACAACGTATTGCAACGTCAAATAACAGTATAGCAATCCATATAAAATACAATGATCTAAAACATAATTTGAAACGTGGACGTGCTGGTGGCCATTGGAAAATAGTAGCAAAACATGAAAAAGCTCTTGCCATTATTGAGCCACTTATAAAAGCAAAATAAATATTGACTATTAAGTATTCACGCATCATTTATTTAATAGGGGGCGGGAGGAAAGCTATTTAACCTATCATGATTATTAAACTATACTGATTAATACAAATGGATAAAATAGATACAACAAATATGTGCTCGCATTTGCAAAAGAAGCTTTTCGATGAAGAAGGAGTATATAACCATATTTGGAAAGCTATGCAAAATGATGACGAGTTAACTGCAGTAGTTCGCTCACGACAGCTACATATCTATCGCAATGCTAAAAAAGTATTAGTGCTTGCTGGTAAGGCTGCGCCAAAAATCATTCGAGATGATAAGATTTGTGAGATGATTAAATGAATAAGAAATCTCACACAAGAAAACCATAGTAAATGAAATACTATTATATTTTATTCCTTCTTATTTTTCTTTGTGCGAAGCAAACTCATGCAAAGCAAATAAAAAACTTCCATGTAATAAGCTATAAGAAAGTAGATTGCGGCTATCAATATTCAACTGATATTATTAAATGGAAAGGAAATTATTACAGTCCTTATTTATATGAAGAGTATAAAAAAGGAATAATTTCAAAAGTAGGAATTTATAAAAGTGAAGGAATATTGTTTTATTCACACACCGACTTAATAAAGGATAGCTTACTACGAAATTATTTATCTTTAAGCATTAAAAGAAATATCTATCTTAAAAAGAACTATATAATAGATAAAGGAAGAAAATATAAAGTTAGTTTCTACCAACATAAATATTATTGGAATTCTGATAAAAAGCTTAAAGTATACATTATTGATAATAACAAAACACAATAATATTAGTTTAAGAAGTTTATTTTATATCTTAAATTAGTCAGTTTGAATATATAAATGATGTCAGATATGCACTATTTTCGAGTATCATAAGTGCACAATACATTATCCTTTTCTTTTTGTATAACTTTGCAACTAAGTTGCAGCAAAATATAGTTTACTTTGTTCCAAATAAAAGCTATAAGCTATGTTTTGGGATTATATTGCAAATTTCTATGACTTCTTTGAGAACCTATACAACAGCAAAGTTAACCAAGAGCTGTGTAAAAAGGTTGCTGAAAGGATGTCTTCTAATGATAACGTATTGGAATGTGCATGTGGTACAGGAATGATTAGTGTTCACATTGCAACTAAATGCAGAAGTCTTATTGCAACAGATTTTTCGCAAGGAATGCTTGCAAAAAGTAGAAAAAGATGCAAGAAAATAAAGAATATTAGAGTTGAAAAGGCCAATATTTTGCATCTTGAATATCCAAATGAATCATTCGATAAGATAGTTGCAGCAAACGTAATTCACTTATTGGATCAACCAGACATTGCAATATCCGAGTTAATTAGGGTATGTAAGAAAGGTGGAAAAATTATTATTCCAACATACATTATAACGAAAGAACATGGAATATCCACAATATTAATTAGGCTTATAAACCACTTCACCAAAACATTTCTGTATCAGTTTAATGAACAAAGCTATAAAAACTTCTTAAAAAAACTGGGCTATTCACAAATAGATTTTGAAGTAATTAATGGCAGAACCGCATGTTGTATTGCAGTTATCACAAAATAATTTATACAACTAAAGATAGTGTAAAATATTACGAATAATCTGTTTTAAATAATAGATATAATATAAAAAGCCTCATTTGCCAATACAAAAATGAGAGAAAATATTATGTAACGTTTCCTGAGGTGTGATTTGTCCACCTGTTATATCAGCAAGTTCTGAAAGACAAATACGAAGATCTTCAGCAAGAAGATCGCCAGATATATCAGAGGTAAGACCAATAATAACCTGCTGAATACTTTCATGAGCACGAGAAAGGGCTTTATAGTGACGAGCTGAAGTTATTATAACACTATTCTCATTTATTTCTGGAATATCTGCTGCCTGGTAAATACAATCCTCAAGTTCTTCAATACCTAAACCCAATTTAGCAGAAATAAATATTGGATTTAAAGTCTTAATACCATTAAAGGAAGAAGACATTGAAGATTTATATTGTTTTATATCACTTTCACCGATTTCTGATGTTGGGTTATCTGTATGTAATTTATCAGAAATCTCATCAATTTTATTAATAACGGTAAGCAATGTCTTGCCTTGACAACGACTTGTTATATCTTCAAGCTCTTGTTGTGTAGGATTGGCATCAAGAAGCCATAAAACAATTGCAGCTTCTTCGAGTTTCTGAAAAGCTTTTTGAATACCCAGTTTCTCTATTGTATCCTGAGTTTCACGAATTCCAGCAGTATCAATAAAACGGAATGTAACGCCTTTAATATTAGTAGTATCTTCTATTACGTCACGTGTGGTTCCATCAATATTACTAACTATTGCCTTTTCTTCATGCAATAAGCGATTAAGAAGTGTCGATTTGCCTACATTTGTTTTTCCTATGATAGCAACCGAAATACCTTGCTTTAACGCATTCCCAGTCTCAAAACTACGAGTAAGAGTTGTAATACGCTCATCTATTTTTATTGCAAGCTCTTTTAATTCTCCGCGATCAGCAAATTCAAGTTCCTCATGGTCGCTAAAATCAAGCTCTAATTCAAGTAGGGAGGTCATCTTTAACAGTTGTTCTCTAAGTTTTGACAGCTCACTACTAAAATGACCTTTCAATTGGCTTAGTGCCATTTGATGAGTAGCCCTATTCGATGCAGAAATTAAATCGGCAACAGCCTCAGCCTGACTAAGATCCAATTTGCCATTCAAATATGCTCTTTTCGTATATTCCCCAGGTTCTGCCTGACGTGCTCCTGCTACAATAAGCGTATGCAGGACCTGCTGGAGGATATATTGGCTACCATGACAACATATTTCAGTTGCGTCTTCACCTGTATAACTATGAGGAGATTTAAAAACCAAAACAACCACATCATCAATATCATGACCGTCCATATCATGCAAAGCGCCATAATGAATGGTGTTGGGCTTTGCTTCTTTTAAACAATACTGAGATAGGGTAGAGCTGTTTCTTGTGAAAACCTTATCCGTAATTTCCAAAGCATTTGAACCAGAAAGTCGAATAATTCCAATAGCTCCTCCCACAGGAGTAGCAAGTGCACAAATAGTATCTGATGAAATCATAGAAGAAATGGCAAAGCTATTAAACTGCCATAATAAAATGGTAGTATTAATTTATGGTATTAAAAGATAGTTAAATGCGATCAAGAACCCGAATTATCAGCCCATCAATATTATTTTTATAATTTGAATTTACCTTATGAGCGCGTCTGTTGGCAATAACCATACAACATGTCATAGCTTTATGCCCCATCAATGTACTTAATCCAGCAAGGGCCGAACTCTCCATTTCGAAGTTTGTAATTTTCAAATTTTTGTATTCAAAATCTTCAATTTTCTGATTTAGTTCAGGATCCATAAGCGGCAATCTGAGCTTACGACCTTGCGGACCAAAGAAACCTCCACAAGCAATCGTTACACCACGTACCATATCGTCAGCTGCAATACGCTCAATTAATTCAGAGTCTGCTGTGGCAACATAGGGATTACCTATTTTGTCATTCCATTTAACCTGTGTCTTAAATTCGTGCTCAAAATCAAGATCTGAAGCTTCATCACGACCTGCATAGAAATTTAACAGGCCATCAAAGCCTATACTTTTTACACTGGCTACATAAGTTCCTGTGGGGGTATTGAGTTGTAATCCACCGCACGTCCCGATACGTACAAGTGTTAATGATTTATGGTCAGGCTTTTCTGTACGAGTTGAAAAGTCAATATTTGCCAACGCATCAAGTTCATTTAACACAATATCTATATTGTCGCAGCCGATACCTGTCGACACACAAGTGATACGTTTACCCTTATATGTTCCTGTTATAGTACGAAATTCTCGACTTTCTACTTCGCATTCTTTCGTCTCAAAATGTGAAGCAACCATGCTAACACGTCCAGGATCACCTACCAATATTACTTTATCAGATAACTGTTCAGGTTTTAAATGAAGATGAAAAATAGAACCATCACCATTTATAATTAATTCAGACTCGGCGAAATAGTTATTCGTAGACTTATTATTTGTATTCATTTTCAATATTCCTTATTCTTTTTTCTATTGCAATTTGTTCTAATTTTTGTTTTTGAATCAATTGCTCTTCCTTTATAATTATTGGATATAGTTTTTCCCTCATAGAAGAGTCTGACTCATATTGTATTCTCTGCTTTTGCAGTTGATGCTCTTCTTCTATTATAATTTGTTTGATTTCTACTAACTGTTTATACAATTTACGACTTTCGTCCGACTTAAAATCGTCAATCGATCTTATAATCTGCTTATCGTTAATAATAAAATTAATATTATTCTTATTTTGTTGTTTTCTTATTTTTGTACGTATGTTTTTAAGGCGCAGCATAGCAGTCTGGCGGTTTCCAAACTTCCAGGTATCTTTAATGCTCTTAATATCGGCATACGATTTTAACATGGCATTACTTAGTCCATCCACTTCAAAATTCTGTCTTACGCTTGTAGGTACAAAGGTATACACGCATACTTTACCTTCGGGCTGACGACGATCAGTTACCAACCACCCTAATGAATCAAGGTCGTCAATAACTAAAAGATAATCATTTGCAGGTGAATTAAATGGCAAACCATAATTTTGTGGTTGCAACCAAATACCTTTATCCGAGTCGAAGCTTGTCATAAATATATCCCTGCCCCCCATCGATGACGGGCCATCTGCCGAGAAATAGAGAGTTATACCGTCAGATGCCAGGAACGGATAGTTTTGTAACAGATACTCTTTATTATCTAAACCAGGCAATTTCTCGGCTAAACTCCATGACTTTCCTGTTGCAGTTTGTGTCTTTAATAAAGTTATAGCAGTATCACCATCGGCGATAAACTTGCGATCGTCTAATTCATTCTGATATTCCAATAAATATGAACTATTGGGGCGAAACTTTATTTGACCTAAGTCTGAGGGTAGGGGAATAGCCTGAAGAAATTGTTCTTTATCAACAACCACACTGTCAATAAACATTACTTTGGCAGTAGACTGCAACATTGATTCGTATAATTTATTGACAGAAACGGCCGGCTGTGTCTTGGGTTTAGCAATGATATTCTTCTTTTTACGATTAGCTAACGATATAGTAGATGATAATATCATAAAAAAAAGAAAGAAATATCTTATGTATTTCATGTTTGTCATACTACTGTTATTTAGTCAACTAGTTGCTTTGCCATATTAGCAGCAGCCCTTCTCCCGTCTCCCATGGCAAGAATAACGGTTGCACCTCCGCGCACAATGTCACCACCTGCATATATATTATTATGCGATGAGCACATATTTTCATTTACGACAATTGTATTTTTTCGCCCTAACTCCAGGCCTTCAATACTTTTCGGTACCAGTGGGTTGGGAGAAACTCCAACGGCTACTATCACCTGGTCGCAGTTAATTGTAACAGTTTTACCTGTCGAAACGGGCCTGCGACGTCCTGATTCATCTGCTTCGCCTAATTCCATTACATCTAATACAGCAGCCTTTACATGACCATTTTCATCTGCTAAGTATTCTTTGGGGTTGTGAAGTGTTAGGAATCGTATACCTTCTTCTTTGGCATGTTTTACTTCTTCCAGTCGGGCAGGCATTTCTTTTTCACTTCTCCGGTAAACTAATGTTACATCAGCACCGAGTCGTCTTGCAGTTCTTACAGAGTCCATAGCTGTATTTCCGCCACCAACAACAATTACTTTTTTACCAATATTAATTGGAGTGTCTGAATGTGGATTCGCAGCATCCATTAAGTTAACACGGGTAAGATACTCGTTCGATGACATTACGTTAATAAGATTCTCTCCGGCAATACCCATAAAATTAGGCAAACCTGCACCCGAACCTACAAAAAATCCGCAGAAACCATCCTTTTCTAATTCTTCTATGGTTATGGTTTTACCCACAATAGTATCTGTAAAGAATTTAACTCCTGCTCGCCGAAGATTATCAATTTCAACATCTACAATATGGTTGGGCAATCTAAATTCTGGTATTCCATATTTTAAAACGCCTCCAATTTCATGCAATGCTTCAAATACATATACGTCAAATCCGCGTTTTACCATATCACCGGCAAAACTTAATCCTGATGGTCCGGAACCAATAACAGCTACTTTCTTACCATTAGATTTTGTTTTCTGAGGCGCCGAAACTTGTCCGCTCTCACGCTCATAATCTGCAGCAAAGCGTTCCAAATAACCGATAGCAACAGCCGGTGAGTTCATTTTCAAATGGATACACTGGCTCTCACATTGCTTTTCTTGCGGACAGACACGGCCACAAACAGCAGGTAGGGCAGAGGTTTGCTTCAGTACTTTCGCGGCATCAAGTATGTTTCCTCGTTCAATATTCTTAATAAAATCAGGGATTTGAATATTTACAGGGCAGCCTTTTACACATGAAGGGTTCACACAATCAAGGCAACGGCTCGCCTCTCGTATTGCCATTTCCCGAGTCAACCCTTTATTTACTTCTTCTAACCGCTTTGTAGCCCGATAATCAGCGTCAAGTTCAGGCATCTTAACTCTTTCAATACCAATTCGCTCTTTCGGTTTAAGCAACTTACGTAAATTATTTCTCCACAGGGCATTACGATCGTTTAGCAAAAGAGAATCTGACGAGTCGGAGGCATCCTTATGCTCTGAGGTTTCCTCATTACTGATGGTTTTGCCAGGCTTTACTGATTGCTGTTCCCGGTTTATTTCTCCCTGATTATCATCACAAACCGTCACTGTTGAACCTTGTACAGGATTCGAAGCTTTGTTTTCCTGCTCTTTAAATGTACCCATTCGCTCGAGCATTTCGGTCCAATTAACATCATCTCCGCTAAATTCCGGACCGTCAATACATACAAAGCGTGTTCTACCTCCAATAGTCAACCGGCATGCACCGCACATGCCTGTGCCGTCAACCATAATGGTATTCAGGCTTACATAGTTGGGAATATGATATTGATGTGCCAAAAGAGAAGTAAACTTCATCATCATGGGTGGTCCAATGGCCAGAACTCTGTCAACGTGTTCACGTTTTATTACCTCCTCAACTCCAACCGTCACAACTCCTTTTTGGCCATAACTACCATCGTCTGTCATAATAATTACGTCGTCAGAGTTGGCCCTGACATCCTCTTCCATGATAATTAATTCCTTTGTACGTCCTGCAAGAACGGAAATAACTCTGTTTCCTGCCTTGTGAAGAGCTGTCAGAATTGGGAGTATTGCTGCTATGCCAATGCCGCCACCGGCACATATAACTGTACCAAAGTTCTCTATTTCAGAGGGTGTACCTAACGGTCCTACAATGTCATGCACACTGTCGCCTGTATTTAACTGGCATAGTTTTGAGGAGGAACGACCTACTTCCTGTACAACCAAGGTAAGCGTTCCTGTTTCTATATTGTTCTTTGCTATGGTGTAAGGTACACGTTCGCTGTGGTTATCAACACGAATAATAATAAAGTTTCCCGGTTTACAACTACGTGCAATTAACGGAGCTTCAATTTCAAGACAATACACTTTTTCTGAAAATTGAACCTTATTTTTTATTTTATTCATTGTCAATATGCTTTTAGTTGATATATATGATAGAGCAAAGATAAGAAAAATATTATGAATTTACAATCCAATTTTGAAAATTACGTAGATTAATACGGTATTGGACTTTTCATGACAGCAGAGTAGTTTATTTTATATTATTTATCATAATCATGATTGTATGATAATAATGTACTGAGGAAAATGATTATATTTTAGAAAAATATGATTTATGATTCCTCAAAATACTTATATAAGATACCATTCATACGAGTATATTTTTAAACGGTATCTTATATAAGTCCGGAGGCATACTGATGCCAAGTTACAGCTCAGGCCTGATGAACATCGCGCAATAAGTCGTTAACGGTCTTTACAGGATTAAATGTTGACAACGGCACTTCAACGAAAATGGTATTCCAATCACTCATTGCGCCATTCCATAATCCGGGTAATTCAAGGGCTTTAAGGTCGTGGCCATTCTTGCTTTTGTAGCTTATAAAGCCTGTATGATGGTCAATATAATCGGACAAATTAAACTTTTCACCTTTAAAATTCTTAGTAGAGCAAACAATATCTACGGGATTAAAGTGTGTGCTTTCGGCGAACATCTTCTGGTATTCTGTATTATTTTTATCTATTTGTGAGGCTTCTAAAATTTGCAAACTTATTGTTCCGTCCTGATTGTAAGCCCAGAACGGACCGCCACCAGGCTCTCCAACATTCCTCACCACACCACAAACCCTGACAGGTCTGTTCAGTTTGCGTTTCAAGTATTCGGCTAATTCTCCGTCTTCTAAGCTTTGTACATCTTGTCTTATGCAGCATAAGTTATCCTGAAGAAAGTGCAGAATCTCTTCGAGAACATTACGTTTGTAATTCCCCGACTCAAGAATTTTCAAATACTCGAATACTTTACGTTGTGTCTTAATTAAGACACCGGCAATAATTTGTTTCCATTTTACGGTGTCGTGCTTTAAACGATCTGGCACAACATTATCAATATTTTTGATGAATATGACATCAGCGTCAATATCATTCAGGTTTTCAATCAAGGCCCCATGCCCGCCAGGCCTGAACAATAACGTGCCGTCAGAGTTCCTAAACGGACTGTTATCCATATTGGCAGCGATGGTATCAGTAGATGTTTTTTGTTCAGAAAGAACAACTTCCAAGCGTACTCCCAATTTTTTCCCGTAGCTATCCACCTTCTCATGAACCTTGTTTGAGAATAGTTCTAAGTGATTGTGTGACAGCGTAAAATGTATATTTGCCGAACCATTACTTTCTGCATACAGGGCCGCTTCAACCAAATGCTCTTCCATGGGTGTGCGTGGTCCGTCCTCATAGTTATGAAAAAGCAGTAAGCCTTTAGGCAGCTGGCCATAGTTCAACCCTTTGGAGGTGAGCAAATTCTCTACTATGGTTTTATATTTTCCTTCAGGAATAAGCTTGCATAGTCCCTTTCCCGAATTTCTTTTACATTGCTCACAGAGGGCATGATGAAAGGCAAACTTACGTAATCCTTCAAAAAACTCCTTTTCAAAATGGGTTTCTGGCGCATCATAATCAGCGTTCAGAAATGCAAACATGTCTTTAAACATTCTGCTTGCTGCACCCGAAGCCGGCACAAATTTTACAATATCGTGTCCTTCCTGCTTGTATTTCTCCCATTCGTTTTCAGCCTGCTTTTGTGCATTTGCGTCAAGAACCAATATACCATTACCAGCAGCCGCAGCCGATTTAATACGCAGAAAGGGGAAGCCCTGCCCGATTTGTTCCAGCTGATGCTCCACTTGTGCAACAGTCATTGCACGGGCTTTAATTTGTTTTTTGTCAGATTCTGTAAACATGTTCATAAAGATTTAGTATAGATTCAATGATAGGCAAATATAAAAAACTTTTGTGAGCGAGGAAAGAAATATTGTAAAAAACAATACTATGTGTCACTATATTTTATGATAAGTGCAGTATGGTCTGTATCAATGTTTAATCGATAGCGATCGTCTATTCTGTGACCTGCCAGCCATATGATATGGCCATCCATATCGGTTATAACAAGTTGTTCGCGTCTTTGTTTCGGATTACACTTAATATCTTTCAAATAATTACTAACCAGCTTGGTACCTTTCATGCCAAATGGTGTAAAATGGTCTCCGGCTTTTACACGCCTTATCATAAGAGGAAAGCTTATTTTCTCTCCATTTACACATGCGGTTTCCTTTATTTTAGGTATATTGAAATCAGGTGTAACGTTATACTTCTCAAATCTGAACAGCTTATTGCCAACCTCATATTGCCCCTCTCCGGATACATCAATGGGACTAATGCCTGTCTCCCACTCCGTACGGTTTAATACCTGCAATACATTCCGGCTGATTACAATTACATAGTCCGCACTATACCATGTTGATGTGCCTTCGTGGTAATTCAGCATTTCTGTTATCTGATTGCGGTTAAAACCTTTATCCGACAACAGTTTCCATAAGAAAAGTGAAGGCGAGGCAAGTTGTTTTATCTTGTACCAGTCATATGTTTCAGGCCTTAGCAGACAATCTTCCCGGTCACGCTTAAAAGTATTATCAATAACACGACCTGCTTCTTCAAGGTGTCTGCTCATGCGAATCACGTGTTTTTTGAAAGACGTGTTGATGTTTTCGAGCAAAGGAATTACATTTAATCTTAGCTTGTTACGCTGTACATCAGCTATAAGGTTTGAACTGTCGGTAACATAATTCTGCCCTATCTGCTTCAGATAATCCAGTAAATCGTGTCGTGATACAGGCAACAGAGGTCGCAGAATAAACCCGTTTTGGGGTTTCATACCCAATAAACCGTCTAACCCCGTGCCTCTGGCAAGATGTAATAAAATCGTTTCAACCTGGTCATCCTCATGGTGTGCCACACAAATGCCACCGGCATTTATTTCCTTACGCATCTGTTCAAAAAAACGATAGCGCAAGTCTCTGGCAGCCATTTCTATTGAAACTTTATGTGATAAGGCATAATTAGCTGTATCAAAGCGAATAATATGTATAGGAATATTCAGCTTCTCGGCAAACTGCCTGCAAAAGTCTTCATCGCGGTTACTTTCAGAATCGCGTAACTGAAAGTTGCAATGGGCCGCCTGAATATGATAGCCAAGTTGTTGTAAAATGCAGGTAAGTGCTATACTATCCGCCCCACCGGAGAGACCTGTCAGATAGGTTTCCCGTTTGTTCATCAAGTTATGCTTGCGAATATACTCTTCGATGCAACAGACGATATTCTGCATAGATTATTCAAAAATGTGCTGTTTCCCCGGCGTTGGCTTATTCAACATATAGCACCAGCCCCTTAAGGTATTCGCCTTCGGGGTGATAAATATTGACAGGATGGTCGGCAGGCTGATGAAGTTGGTGTAAAATGCGTACGTTTCTGCCCGCTTGTGCAGCAGCGGTAAACACAGCATTGCGGAAGTTATCCTTGCTAACAGCTTGCGAACAACTGAACGTAAACAGTATGCCACCGGGCTTAATGCGTTGCATACCCTTTGTATTCAGCCTTGTGTAACCCTTTAGGGCATTGTGCAATGCCATACGGTGTTTGGCAAAAGCTGGCGGATCGAGAACAATTAAATCATATTTTTTATCGTTCTCATCAAGGTATTTAAAGGCGTCGTCGCAAAACGATTCATGACGATTATCGCCGGGAAAGTTCATGTTTACATTGAGGTCGGTCAGCTCTATTGCCTTTGCACTGCTGTCAACTGAGTGTACCATCTTTGCCCCACCGCGCATAGCGTATACCGAAAAGCCGCCTGTGTAGCAAAACATATTCAGTACACTTTTACCTTTTGCATAGTGTTCGAGCAGCGATCTGTTCTCACGCTGGTCAACAAAAAAGCCGGTTTTCTGCCCTTTAAGCCAGTCGACATGAAACTCCAGGCCGTTTTCGACAGCTGTATTATTGTCAGTACTTCCATAAATAAAGCCGTTTTCCTGCCCTAATTCGGCTTTAAACGGTAGTGTAGTTTCGCTTTTATAATAAACGTTTTGGATGCGATTGCCCATCACGTCCACAAGAGCCTTGCATATTTGCCCGCGGCAAACGTGCATGCCTACGCTATGAGCCTGCATAACTGCCGTCGAACCGTAGCAGTCAATAACCAGTCCGGGCAGACTGTCGCCTTCGCCATGTACCAGCCTGTACGTATTGTTATCTGTGCTGTTTGCTATGCCAATGCTCTCCCTAACTGCCAGAGCCTTCTCTATACGACCTTTCCAAAAGCCCTCATCGATGGTTGTATCCTCGAAACTTAACACCCTTACCGTTATGGTCCCTATCTGATAATGTCCGACGGCAATGCAATTACCTTCGGCTGTTATTACCCTTACGGTATCGCCTTCAGCAATGCCTTTGTCCATATGATGGACGGCACCTGAAAATATCCACGGGTGAAAGCGTTTCAGTGACTCGTCTTTCCGGTGTTTGAGATAAATATTTTTGTACATAAATTAGTTCTTTTCATGGTTATCTTAACCCTGCTGCATATTGCCATCTTCACCTTTTTTGTCAGACTTCCGTGTTGCTGCCGGCTGCTGTTCAGCGGCTGGTTGTGATGGCATTTCATCGTCATAAGCTGCAATTAACTTATAGTTACCTGTTTGCCTAAGCTCCTCAATTTTCTCGTATATCCTAATACAGGCCCAGGCATCTATTGAGGCATACTGTTTCTGTTTGTCGTCAAGAATGGGCGATTCCCAGTTGGAGAGGCGCTGACGCTTGCTTATTTTCTGGTGAAAAAGGTTGGCGTATAGTTTTTGTAAGCTCATGTCCTCGATACCAATTTGTGGTACCATATCCTGCAATTCGATGAACCATCCCGGCGTAAATTCCGTACGGCTCTTCAGTCCGCGTAAATCATCGTGCCACGAAAGGCCTATTTTCTTTACCGTCCGGTCTTCAAGGAACCGTTTGATAGCAGGTGTTATTCCCGTCAAATTGAGCCTGAAGAGGAAACAAGTGTCTCTGTTTGATGCCTGTAACAAGGCTACTTTGTGTTGTTCGCCACGGCGAAACGAAGGCTTTGTTTCAGTATCAACGCCTACAATATCACCTGCAAGCAGATAGTTTACGGCCCTCTCGGCTTCGCCTTCAGTCATAATGGTGATAATGCGCCCTGGAAACGTTACCGTCGGAAGGGCTTTTATATCTTTTTTGTTGAACTTACTATAAATTGTATCGTACATTATCAATGTATTGTTATATGCAAAAGTATAAAAAAGTTATGATATATGAGGAGGCATAACTTATTTTCTTCGCACAAACAATAAATAATAGTTTTACATCAATAAGGGCGTTATGTATGCCGTTATATGGCACAACCCGTTTTGCATTACACTTTTAAGTTCATTGTACGGCGGCCGTCAGCTGCGTGTACGCCGACCGCCGAACAACGTGTATGACGACCGTCGCACGCGTTGCTGGCGGCCGCCGTACAACAACGTGGCCTACATAATGTATCGGGCTTTGCATAGTAATGGAGTAAGCGTTATGATGTAAACTGCTATTCATTACCATACAATAAGAAAATAAGAAGGCTGTTTGCATTGATATTTATCAATATTCAGGAAGTGTTCGACCATGGTTTTACTAAATTATTTTAAATGTAATGCGTAATATGAAAAGATATAAATTTTACTTTGCATTTACGATGAAATCACGTACTTTTGCAGAAGTATAAACATGATAATATGGCAAGAAAAAAAACTGGACGCAGCACAAAATCATTCAGTGAGGCGGTAGGTTTCCGAAATAAATACCACAGCGATACCACAGACTTCTTCTTAGGCTTTTTTCTTTTGGCGGTAGCCGTTTACTTTATAATAGCCATGGTGAGCTATTTAACTACCGGACAGGCCGACCAAAGCACGTTGGAGAATATGCGTCCCGGCGAAATACTTAACACAAACCATGAGTTTACCAACTATTGTGGCTCGGCAGGTGCGCTACTCTCCTATTATCTTATTACGCAGAATTTTGGTGTTCCGGCATTCATAGTTCCGTTTTTCATTACGCTTGTTTCGCTTAAGCTGATGAAAGCCTATTCAGTTAATCTGCTGAAATGGTTTTTCGGGTTAGCCGTTATCATGGTATGGTCGTCAATTACCTTTGCTAAATTTCTCACACCTGTGATGGGTGCCCTCATCTTTAACCCTGGTGGCGAACACGGATTATTTTGTGTTCAACATATCGAAAACGTGATAGGGCCTCCCGGATTAACCGCAATTCTGCTGCTTTCGGCCATTGCCTTTTTAACGTTTCTGGGGGTAGAAACCATAGAACTGATAAGGAAAGCCCTGAATCCGGTAAAGTATATTACGGGCAAGGTGAAGTTTACGGTGACGGATCAGCAGGCAGAAGGCACCAGTAAAGAAGATATTGGTGACGATATTTCACAGAACATTGACGACGGTTTGGCGGACGAGGTAACGCCACAGGGGGATGAACAGGATGAGGATAAGGCTGACGAAGAACCCGCTGTCGTTGATTTGACTGATTTTTCACAAGGTCAAATCTCCGGGAAAAAACAGCAGCCGGCCAGTATACAGCCTGATATTGTAGCACCTGTGGCCATTGTCGATGATGAAAATAAGCTGAAAGTTGAAACACAAAAAACAGAAGAACCGGCTACTTCAAATATATCTTCGGGCAACATCAATCTCAATGTCCCGTTTAATCCCTGGACACCATTCGAGAAATACCGTTTTCCTTCGTTCGATTTGCTGAAGAAATACGATTCGAAACCCGTCATCGATATGGAAGAAATCAAAGCCAATAATGCCCGTATCGTTGAAGTGTTGAATAGTTTCGGCGTAAGAATAAGCAAGATAAATGCCACGGTAGGTCCAACGATCACATTGTATGAAATTACTCCTGCCGAAGGTGTGAGAATTAGTAGAATACGTGGTTTGGAGGCCGATATTGCCTTAAGCTTGTCGGCTTTGGGCATTCGTATCATTGCTCCTATACCAGGAAAGGGAACTATTGGTATAGAAGTGCCGAACCAAAAGCCTCAAATTGTGTCGATGGAAAGCGCTTTGAATACAAAGAAATTCCAGTCGACGAAGATGGCTTTGCCTATGGCACTGGGTAAAACCATTACTAATGAAGTGTTCATGGTTGACTTAGCCAAGCTGCCTCACTTGCTTGTAGCAGGTGCAACAGGTCAGGGAAAGTCGGTGGGACTGAACGCAATCATCACCTCTTTGCTTTATAAGAAGCATCCTAATGAGCTGAAATTCGTACTCGTTGACCCGAAAAAGGTTGAGTTCAGCATCTATAACAAGATTGCTCCACACTATATGGCAGCCCTCCCTGAGAACGAAGACGAACCCATTATCACCGATGTTCAGAAGGTTGTACGCACGTTAAATTCGTTGTGTAAGTTGATGGACCATCGCTATGACCTGTTAAAGCGCGCACAGGTTAAGAAGATTGATGAATACAATGACAAGTATATTCATCACAAATTAAGGCTTACCGACGGTCATGAATATATGCCTTACATTGTGGTTATTATTGACGAGTTTGGCGACTTAATCATGACGGCAGGTAAAGAAATAGAGCTTCCCATAGCCCGTATTGCACAACTTGCGCGCGCTGTGGGCATACACATGATTATTGCAACCCAGCGACCTACGACGAAAATTATTACAGGTAACATAAAAGCCAATTTCCCGGGCAGGATGGCATTTCGTGTAGCTTCACAGATTGACTCGCGAACTATCCTCGATCGTACCGGAGCTGACCAGCTTGTAGGCCGTGGCGATATGCTCTTCCTGTCGGGAGGTGAGCCGGTTCGTGTACAGTGTGCCTTTATCGATACGCCCGAAATTGAAGGGGTGAACGATTATATTGCTAATCAACCAGGACCTGTTGACCCTGTGGAACTGCCGGAACCAGATGAAAACACTGGTGGAACGGATGGCGCAATAGCCACAGATGCCCGGAACCTCGACCCATATTTTGATGAGGCTGCCCACGCTGTTGTTATATCCCAGCAGGGTTCAACCAGTATGATTCAGCGCAGATTCTCGATTGGATACAACCGTGCCGGCCGACTAATGGACCAGTTAGAGGCTGCAGGTATTGTAGGACCTGCTCAGGGTTCCAAGCCACGCGATGTGCTTATTCAGGACGAAAACAGCCTGAATGTAACATTAATGCAAATTCATGGCGGTGCAGCCTGACGGATGAATCGCCAGATTAATAATTGAAAATGAATCTAAATTCAAGGATATGAAAAAGTTATTTCTGTTAAGTTTAATGCTAATCAGCACCCTTTGCCTGTCTGCTCAGGATGCGGTTCTGGCCCGTAAAATATTAGATAAAACCGCAGCTGTGGTTGGAAGAGCTGGCGGAGCTTCAGCCTCGTTTAGCATATCAAATGCCAAAATTGGTTCCAAGGCCGGTACAATAGCCATTAAAGGCACAAAGTTTCATGCGCGTACGCCCAAGGCTATCGTCTGGTTTGATGGTAAAACACAATGGAGTTATCTGAAATTAACGAACGAAGTAAACATATCTACCCCCACAGAAGCCAAGCGAATGAGCATGAACCCCTACACGTTTATTACCATGTACAAGAACGGGTACAACCTCGGTGTAAACAAAAAAGGCAAGAATTATGTGGTTCATATGACGGCAGAGAATACAAAACGAAGCGTACAGGAGGTGTATATTACGATTGATAAAAGCAGCTATACGCCAAGTTTGATCAGGATGCGACAGGGTAATGAGTGGACGAATATTTCGGTTTCAAACTTCAAGGCCAGGGATATGCCTGATAGTGAATTTAGTTTTAATGTCAAAGATTTTCCCAAAGCAGACGTGATTGACTTAAGATAATAAGCCGCATTATATCCATTAACGATGACAAAACTGACCTTTCTACAACTTTTTCGGATATTAAAGCATCACAGAAATCTATCAGAAAAGCGGTCGCCTATATTTGAATCGAACAAGGCTGCCAAATGGATGGTGGGCATTATGTCCTCTACTGTTGTGATTTATCTGGTAATGTTTGCCATTGTTTTTGCATTGGATGCCAATGCTTCCCACAGGTTTACGGCTATGGAATATATGGTAGCGCAGATGCCTTTAGTTCTTATAGCCGACTTTTTAGCGCGTCTCATGTTTCAGCAAACACCGTCACAGCTTGTCAAACCTTACATACTTCTTCCTGTTCCACGATATGTCTGTATTGACAGTTTTATCTTAACCTCGCTTCTTAGCTGGGGTAACCTGCTGTGGTTTATTATGTTTGTGCCCTTTGTTCTGATGTCGGTATGTTTCAGTTATGGTTTGCTTACTTCTGTTTCATTCCTTATTCTGGCTTACCTCATTATATTATGCAGCAGTCAGTTTTATTTAATTTGTCGCACTTTATTCAACAATAATATTATCTGGTGGACGCTTCCCATAGGTACATTTCTGGCTATTTTCCTCCCATGGATATTGAGAGGGTATACTGCATTCTTGCGTTTTTATGCTCCGGTAGCGACGGGAATTGAACACGGTAACATCATACCCCATTTGGGAATACTGGCTGTTTTGGCCGTGTTGATAATTATAAATCGCAGGCTCCAGTATGCCAGTGTATGGCAGGAACTGGGTAAACAGAAAGTAACGAAATTGAAAAGGGTAAGCGAATTTTCCCTTTTCAACCGTTTTGATGAGGTTGGCGAATACCTGAAATTGGAAATAAAGCTGTTGATGCGCAACAAAAATCCACGCAAAACATTCTTATTTGCTATTGTTCTTGTGTTGTTAATCAGTATGATTATCGCATTTACCTCAGTATATGACAGCCAGTTTATGACCAACTTCTGGTGTTTTTATTGCTTCGCTATCTTTGGTGGAATGCTGCTGATAAAGGCAATGTCGTATGAGGCTAATTATATAGAAACGCTGTTTATACACAAGGAAAACATCCTGAAACTGCTTAGAGCAAAGTATTATTTTTTCTGTATGCTCCTGTTGATACCCTTTGTTTTGATGCTCCCCATGGTTTTTATGGGTAAATGGAACATCGCAATGCTGATAGCATATGGTGTGTTTACGGCAGGCAGTCAATACTGTCTGATTATGCAAATGGCAGTATATAACAAGCAAAAAATAGCATTAAACGAAAAGATTGTGGGTAAAGGAGGTATCGAAAACAGCTATATGCAGATTCTTACTGAGGCGATTGCCTTCTTCTTACCATTGGCCATTATACAACCATTGGAAATTATTGCCGGCAAATACATTGCATGGGGCACCATGTTTACGACAGGTGTTATATTTATTGTCACGCATAAGTTGTGGCTTAATAATATTTACCGTCGCATGATGAAACGCAAATATAAGAATTTAGAGGCTTTTATCAACTCCTGAATAAAGACCTAAGCCATATATTTACAATACAAAAGTACCAGCATGCCTATAATAACCAGCAAGGCAATGGTTTTGATTAGGCAGCTTGTTACTTTTTTAACAACAATGATTCCTGCAACAAGAGCAATCAGTACAAATAGATAATATACAAAGTTATTGTCCATATTGGTAAATATCAATAGCGTTTTGAGAACGTGTTAATAAAATAATCAGAATAGCTTACGGAAAGTTTGTGGAATATCTGTCGTAAATTCCATGGGACGATGATTGACAGGATGGTAGAAACAAAGCATATAAGCATGCAGGCATAAGCGCCCGATTGGGTCGTCACCATTTCCATATTTCATGTCGCCACAAACAGGATGTCCCATGTCTGCTGCATGAACGCGAATCTGATTTTTACGTCCGGTTTCCAGTTTAAACTCAACAAGGCTGTGCTCGTAGCTCCTTTTCAACACACGAAAATGTGTGATAGCATACTTGCCGCCATTGTCAACAGGGCTGCTGTATGTAATATAGGCCTTGTTATCCTTAAGCCAACTGGTAATAGTTCCTTCGTTATCAATAACCTCTCCCGAAAGAACTGCAACATATCGGCGGTCAAAAACAATATTGTGCCAGTCAGCTTCGAGAGCCAGTTCTGTTTGTTTATCCTTGGCATATATCATTAAACCACTGGTCTCTCTGTCGAGACGATGTACGACGTGTGCCTGACACTTCTGCCGGCTTTGTTTAAAATAATTATCAAGAACGGTTTTAATGTTCAGTGAACTGTGCCCTGCAGCCATTGAAAGAATGCCTGGTTTCTTCTCGATTACAACCAAATGGCGGTCTTCGTACACTAATTTTACGTAGTGATTCTTAAATAAATTGTTCTGCTTTGTTTTGCTAACGGCAATCTTTGTACCCTTTTTGAGAGGATAATCAAATTGTGTAACAATCTTCCCATCGACCTTAATGCCCTGCCCTGCCAATGTTGCCTTAATCTTCGAACGGCTATCAGGCAGATGGGTTATAAGCCAGTTGAGAAGTTCTGCCGGCTCATTGACTACGTAATAATTATATTGTTTCTGTGTGTTAATTTGCATAAGGCTATTCCTTTCTTTTCCAAATACACACTATTTTATGTTTAACGACCATCATATTACAGATGCTAACTACCAGGAAAAGGATTATTCCTAAGCCTATTGCCGGCAGTATACTGCTGTCATCAATATCTGGAAACAGGGTCTCAACGATGTTCATATAATACCTTCGCACAAAGAACAAGATGCCCCAGGCAATAAAAAGAACACCAATATTTAAACAAACGGTGAGTATCTGGTACGGTTTGGCTACATGTCCAGGTCCGTATCCTATAAGCAGAAGGTTTTCAAGCTTTGCCGAATTCTTTTGTACCAATAAATAAATACTTAGCATCAGGATGTAGAAGCTGAGCAAAGATATGACCAATCCCACGGTTATCACCATCGAAACCAATAGTCGAAGGAAGTAGGTTGTTTTCTCAGCCTGCATCTTATTGTCCTCAACCTCGTAGCCTTTCTTGTCAATATATTTCGACAATTTGCCATCGGCCGAGTTGTTTACATCAATAATCAGGCGGGTTGGCTCGCCTTTTTCTCCAGGCGCAAAATAATTATTGCTCCAGTCCATAAACGACTGGGGAACAAGAATAGTACTTATTCTGTTTGAAAAACCGATGACCTTCCCCTTAAAAGATTCCTTATGTCCATTGCCTTGGATAAAGATTTCAAAATCGATCATACCGACAAGCCCGTCACTAATCTTCGGTAACGAATGGCTTTGTGCAAATCCAAAGTTATACATAGCGATGTAAGTACGTGGCAGAATAATGGGAACCACGTGATCACCGGGCTTAAATTTCCAATCGTTTTTGGAGGCATCTACAAATTCATCCGGAATACTCTCAAAGAAAAGCTCCGAGTTTAATACGTTCGTACCGGCTATACCCATGTGCGCATCAACCTGATATTCGGTTGAAGTAAACTTTCCAACCTTGTTGGTAAAAGGCTGTTGAGCTATATTTTCAAACTCATTCTGCGTGAAAGTATTTGAGCGTCCCGATATGGTACTGCCAGTTCCAATCTCCTTGTTGATAATAAGATAGTCGGATTTCATAAATGAATCTTCCGAAGTAAATACAGGAGCTATATCCTTGTAAAATTGAAAGCCTAACAGAACAATAAGCATTCCAAAAAGGTTGGCAAAGAAAAAGCCGATAAATTGTGGAATACTAATATGTTGTCTTAATAATTTCCAGACCATTTTATAACTTAAAGGTTCGTTCGTAATTGAGGTTCATATGCTTTCCTATGCTTGTAACAATAACACCGGCACCCTGAGCTTTGGCCTCGTTCATCATGATATGTCCCATAATTTCAGCATTTGTATCATCAAGATGCGATATGGGTTCGTCAACAATAATAAAGTCGAAGGGTTGCACCAATGCCCGAATCATGGCCACACGCTGCTGTTGTCCGAATGACATATGTCCTATTTTTTCATTCAGTTTATCAGCTATTCCCAGTGCTTCAAACCATTCGGCTATTTGCTTTTCACTTTTAAAATTTGTCAATTTGTTTTTTATCTGCACATTCTCCAGGGCTGTAAGTTCAGGAAAGAGCCTTAATTCCTGGAACAAATGGCTGATATGCTCTTTACGGATATTAACCCATTGTTTAACCTTAAAAGCCTTTGTATCCTGAGTGTCAAACAGAACCTGTCCACTATAATCGTGACGATACCCTACAATATAGCTGCAAAAGGTGCTTTTCCCTTTTCCCGAGTCTGCTTCAATAAGATATAAATGTCCCTTTTCAAAGGAAACATCAGTATTCCAAATTTCTGAATTAAGATTCTCCTGATGTGAGAAAACCTCAGGAATTACAGAACAAAATTGTATCCTGTCCATAAAAATATGAAAACCTTTATTTTATTTCATCATATAAATGATGGTGTTAAGATTACCAAACAGTGGTTTTAACATGGCTGTTACAGCCTGAGCCTTTTCGTCTTGTAAAGAACCAAAGTTAATGAGCATGACCAGTTTTTCCCCTGTAATAAGCTGCTGAATATCAGAGCTTAGAGGTTGTTTGCTTGGACAAATGCTCCTTAAGGCAGCCTCACGTGAGCCTCCACTCATATATTGCATATCGCCGGTTACTCCAAAATAATATGCAGTTTGGTTGCCTGTATAATAGAAACAGTTCTTACCCCAGTCGCCAATATGTCCTCCCTGTGGCACACTCTGTTTCCAATAAGATACATCTTTCAGCCAGTTAGCGTTGCCAAGTTTGGCTGCCATCGTCATCTGAAGGCTGCCTTTACCAAAGCCTGAGGCGGTCAAAGCCATGTCACCGTCAATACTTTTAATAATATTGTCCATATCAATAGCCGTATTGATACCCGTAAGCATGCCCGAAATTCCCTTATTCTGCCTGATAAGCTTGTGGAAATTCTTGCCGTCAACATTCATAAACAGCCCCATAGCATCGTTGGCCGACATGCTTTTTACATAGTCTCCTTTTATAGGACGGTAAGTTTTTTGCGCATTCTGTAATGCGGCCTCTATCTGTTTTTTGAAAGAAAACGTTTGTCCTTTAATGATTAATCTGTTGTTTTTGACCTCCATTGATGCCGCAATCATAATATCTGAAGGATCAGCATCGCGAGGTGCACCAACCGTAAAGGGCGTTACAAACTGTTCAGGAAGAGCCTGTGCCTGACAAACAAGTGCCATGGGTGCATCAATAGTTTGAAGACGTTCCATTAAGGGAGTGCCCTTGATACCCTCATCTTCATCCTGCTTTAGATATTGTGCCATCTGTACTTTCATGTCATTTTGTGCCGCAGGAACTACGGGACCCATCATCAGTACTGACACGTCAGAAAACCCAATTATCCAGTTTCCCGGTAGCAATGCAAAGCGAAAACCGCGTCGTTTTTCCACACGACAGCCGGCCTGCTGAAGCATATCAGCAAGCTTATCATCATCGCTTACTTTAGCACAAAGGCCAATGTTATAGCGTGCATCTTCAAAAAAATAAACGTTAGCTGAAAAATCAATTCCGCTTTTATCAATATCACTAACCTTAAGCAACGATTTAAGCAGATGCTGACTGCCTGTACCTGTAAGCTTTGCAGGGTTTGTCGACATGAGCAATGTGCTTGATTGAGGTATGGCATTGATATAATCATCGCCCGAACATGAGCTGAACAGTAAGGCAAAAGAAAATAATGCCATCACTGCAACAGCCTTGTAACATTTACTGACGGCTTTTAGCATATTATCAATTTGTTATTTACGTTTTGTAATTTGAGCCATAGCTACACCCATCAGACCTGCTGTTTCGGTGCGAAGCCTGCTGTTTCCAAGCGTTATTGGCTTGTAACCGTTTTCCATTGCAAGCCTTACTTCATCAATAGAAAAGTCGCCTTCAGGACCTACAAGCACGGTAACATGCTCGTCTGCCGGCAGTGCTTGTATTTCATTTAGAAAATCAGTGCGCTCTATTTCATTGTAACAGTGGGCAATATACTTGTATCCCTGACGGGGTTTCCTGATGAAATCGGCAAAGTTTTGTATGTCATTTACCTGCGGTTTCCACGGCTTTCTGCTCTGTTTTGTGGCCGCAACAACAATTTTATCGATACGGTCAACCCTTATCTGGTGACGTTCGGAGAACTTGCAATTCAGGAATGATAATTCATCAAACCCTATTTCAGTAGCCTTCTCTGCAAGCCACTCCATGCGTTCCATCATTTTTGTAGGGGCAATGGCAAGATGAATACGCCCCTGCCATGCCTTATCCTGTGGCAAAGTATCGGCTATTGCATACATGCAATGCCTTTTTGAAACAAGGCTTACCGTTGCGTGATAAAACGTTCCACAGCCATCCATAAGAAACATTTCATCACCTTCTGACAGGCGCAGCACTTTTATGGCATGAAGAGCCTCCTCATCAGGCAGTTCCTGTTGGCTGTAAGCGTCGGGAACATAAAAGTATCTTGTTTCTTTCATACGCTGAACTGACAAGCCAACATAACTTTCCTTATGCCTGCTTATGTGTACTATTTAAATGCTTTGGTCTGAAAACAACAGCAAATGAAAGACCTACACCCAGGGCATAAGCGGCAAAAATATACCAGCACGACTGCCATGCTACGACACCTTCAGCATTGGTATGCAGGTCGACAACGGCCTGAGCGGCAAACGATCCTATTGTTGCCCCCAGTCCGTTAGTCATTAACATGAACAGTCCTTGCGCTGAAGAGCGCAGGCTTGGGTCGGTAGACTGATCAACAAACAGGGAGCCTGAGATGTTGAAAAAGTCGAAAGCCACTCCATAAATAACCATCGAGGCAACAAAAAGCCATACACCACTGCCCGGATTTCCTGCCCCAAGGAACGCAAAACGACCTACCCATGCAAACATGGCTATGAGCATAACGTTCTTAATGCCATACCTTTTCATGAAGAAAGGGATAAGCAGAATACAGAGCGTTTCGCTGATTTGTGAGATAGAATAGAGAATAACGCTATGTTTAACGCCAAATGTTTCGGCATAATCAGGGATGTTGGCGAAGCTCTCTATAAACGGTGTGGCAAAACCATTCGTAATTTGAAGGCTAACGCCTAGGAGCATGGAGAACAGGAAAAATACAGCCATCTTTTTCTGTTTGAAAAGAGAAAAGGCCTGTAATCCGAGCGCATCAACAAACGATTTGTGTTCTTTTTTTCTAGAAACAGGGCATTCGGGCAATGTGAAAGTGTAGAAAAACAGAATCAAACTAATTGCTCCGCTTGTAACAAACTGTATTTCATTGGCCTTAAAGCCCATAATATCAACAAGCCACATGGCACATATAAAGCCTATGGTACCAAAGACACGAATAGGCGGAAAGTCTTTAACCGTGTCTAAACCGGCACACGACAGGGCGTTGTATGCAACCGAATTGCTTAATGCCAACGTAGGCATGTAGAAAGCAACGCTAAGCGAATAAAGTGTAAACAGGATGGAAAACTGTGTGGCAGAACCTTGTGTATGCCCATACCATGCAGCTGCAAACATAAACATGCCGGCAAGAAGATGACAGAATCCCAGCAAACGCTGCGCGGGAATCCAGCGGTCAGCAACAATGCCCATGAGGGCAGGCATAAAAATTGACACAATACCCTGCATGGCAAAAAAGGGTCCGATATGCGAAGCCATGCCAATATTGCTCAGATAAATTCCCATACAGGTGAGATATGCTCCCCATACTCCAAACTGAAGGAAGTTCATCAGGGCAAGGCGTACTTTCAAATTCATGGTTACATCGTTTTAATTTACTTGCAAAGATACTGTTTTTACGAGTAACAACGATATTTAAAACCGAAAAACTAAATGATGCAAAAAAAAAATATGGAAAAAAAAGATTGGCTGTCATCGCGACAACCAATCCAAACTTAACCTTAATAATCTAATACCATGAAAAACACATAGCAAATTTAAATAAATAATTTATATATAGTGTTTTAGCTTATAAACTGAATTTCTTGTTTTATAATTATTTAAACATATTGCCATTCCATTTTAGCATTATTAATCTTTTAACTTCGTTAAAGTGGGCTTTTTGCTCTTCGAAAAGCTCAGGATTGTCTACCGACAACTGCAAATTATCGTTATCAGCAAACAAGGAGGCACTGGGTAACAGAACGTCGAACGACGATTTTATTTCCTCATACGTCTGTTCATCCATACCTTCAGGGCGCACAATAAGCTTCGGAACCATGCCCGATAGCGATTCGGTGCCCAGTGCATTTTGCTTCAATGGCTGCCAATTCTCATTATATAACTGTATACTGCTGTATTTGGAAGGCCCGAACCATGTGCGTACAACGCAGAGGATAGAATCACCGTTCTGTACAGGCAGTTGTTTTATCTGTATCATTAAAGCCTCACTTACCCTTACCTGTATAAAATCGGAGGTAAGTGTATCCATCGTACTCTTTGATTCAAACATATTGTCGACATCACCTTTCAAACCCATATGCAGGAAGTCGACCATCTCATTACGATGCTTACTGTCAACATAAGGCATCAGCGAATCGGGCATCAGCTTCCATATATCAGCCATAGACCTGGCCCCGGCTGTAAGCGAACAAAGGGCAAAAATAGAAAAAATGAACAGCTTTTTCATAACAGTATGCAATATTACGCTATTTTTTTTATCTGACAAAAAAGTATAACGTTAAAAGATAAAAACAACAATGCCAGCGGCAATACAACAATAAGTATCTGGAAAATAACAATAAATACAGCATAGTTGAATCATATTGATCATTGTGCGGCGGCCGTCAGCAATGTTGCTGACGGCCGTCATACGCATGGTTTGACGGTTGCCATACACGCTGTCGGCGACCGTCGAACAATGAGAAAATCAACGTGGCGGACAATGTAAATAAACAATATGATACAGAAAATGCTGCCTATTCTATTTACAATAACAACATAATAGTATACACAGCTATCAAAAAGTTCACCTTTAAAAGCCAGGGATAAAGTAAATTTAATTTATTGCGTTTTATGCTGTGTCGGCATGTACATATGCTGAGACATAATTATGTTCATAGGCTGACGTGCGTAACGTCATGAATTTCAAAGTGTGTCTACACACTAAAATATAATAACATACAGAACATAAAAATTGTATATAAAAAGTTTGGTAGTATCAATTAAACTACATACCTTTGCAACCGCAAAAAGGACATGGTGCGTTGTCCGAACGGTTAGGTACCGGTCTGCAAAACCGCTCAAGGCGGTTCGACTCCGCCACGCACCTCATGAACCGTAGAAATCAATCTGGTTTCTACGGTTTCTTTTTTATATTACAAAACAAAACTCCCCAACAATATGGCTGAACATATTATTGGGGAGTTGTAATTCTGGAATTCTGATGGATACTTTATAACTATCTGTTAACCGAACCACCTACTATATCAAGCAGCTCATTGGTGATAGCCGACTGTCGCGACTTGTTATACTGCAGATTAAGCTCACGTAAAAGCTCGTTGGCATTGTCGGTGGCCGTCTGCATGGACACCATACGGGCCGCATGTTCTGAAGCATTACTGTCGAGAAGGGCTGTGTAAATCATCAGATTCAGCAACTGCGGGATAAGTGTTGATAACACAGAAGCCATGTCGGGTTCAACGATAAAGTCGTCGTTGAGCGGTACATTCTCTGTCGTTTCACGCCGTTTTACCCTACCCTTTTCACGCAGATATTCCTGTGCTTTTGCCGTAGCCTCATTAGAAGACAGGTCGCGATCGTTATAC
>JABZLB010000047.1 GCA_015256945.1 Prevotellaceae bacterium
CCTTTCGATATACCTCCACCTCCAGGTACCAATGGACGTTATAAAGCAATCTCTATTGTTCTACACTCTGTAAAACCAAATTCTTCGACGCCCTTTCTAAAAGTAATTTGGGATATATCCATTGGTGATCAACAAATAGCTGATACGATTGAATATAGGTTTAAGAAATATTATGATATGTGTATGCCTTTTGTACGTTGTCAGTAATAATTGCTCCGCCACATTTCTCTTTTGCAACTATTTCTCATGTGCCTTGTAAAAAGATATTTCCTTTATAACTTTTTTCTTAGGTAATTCACGAATGTCATAGATTGTAACCACAATGGTATCGGGTGGGACTTGCCTTTCAAAATAATAATTAAGCGTGTACGGTGCTTCAAACGCAGGAATATTATCTATTTCCCAAGTTTCTCCATAACCTTTGTTTTGCAAGCTATCACTACCTGATAAGATAATTATAAATTGATAGCTATCTCTGTCAACTATTAATGTTTTACTATTGTAATCTCTGTAATTATACGGATGCTCTACAAATGCTCCTTTTATGTGAATGCATATACTATCAAATCCTATTGCCATTTTGTCCGTTTTGTATACAGACACAAGCGCACCTCGCCCTTGAGATTCCGTAGCAGATATACTATTTGCAATTCTTAAAGTTTTTCGTTTATAAAAACAATCACATGATGACAAAGCATTTATAATTAATATTATCAAAATAGTCGAAAAAAAATCCTCCTCATTGTATACCAATTGAATAACACTGCCATAACTGCTTATTGTACATAAATAGAATAACTCAAGTATAAAAATCAGCAAGCAGCATAACATTGATGCCTTCTGGTTCAAATATACTACCATTTAATAGTTTGACCTTTATTTTGCTGTACGTTGTCAAACAAAAGTAAACAACAGCAAATATAGTTATTTACTCTGTTATTTCATTCTTTTATTATCAAAAATTCTTTTGTTGATTGAATTTTACTTTATTTTTTATCTTATTCCTTATATTATTAATATAGGGTATTTATATATGTCGAATCTTGATATTATTTTTATGAGAGTTTTTGTGTTTACAGCCTCAATCCAACCTATTTCACTACTTTGTAATCCGATATTTTCATTACTCAGCAAAATTTGAGCTTCAAATATTTTTTTTCTACCTTGACATATAACGATCTTGCTACTAACTGTTGTCATATCTCCACCAGTATTAAAAAAAGAAGCATTTAAAAGCTGTTTGATAAGATTATCGTTATTGCTATAGAGAATTTTATGATGTGGTATGTCATGCGGTAGTTGCTTTAAATCATTATCTGTTAAAATGATGAATACAGAAAGTTGTGAACTCTGATTCAAATTAAGGAAGTTTGCAAGTGTTACATACTTTTTGTTGCAGTGGTCTTGATTTATATTGACTTTTTTCCACGACATATCAATATAAAACGGACTCATCATGAAGAGTAATAGCAACAACATTCCTCCAAAGATAAAGCACAATATTTTTGTTCTATTTCTTGCCATACTTCATTATTTGTTTTCAATTATATTTCATTAGTAATTGGTCGACAATGATTTTTCCTAAAGAAGCTTTTACTCCCGTTCTACAAGCTGTTGTTACATTTATCCAAACTTTTTTTTTAATTTTTACAATTACCGATTTGAAGATTTCTGATTTTTTACTATTACAAACAACCAAACACATGAACATAAATAAAGAATAAAATATAATACTACATATCTTATCGTAAGCTCATTTTGTTCAAACACCTCATCTTTTGCTTTATCATAATATAATTTGATTTCCCGAGGATTAAATGATTTGCATTGTCTTGTGGTAATACCTACATAATATTGCTTTGTATTGAATTCTATTAGAATGTTCGAACCTCCTCGGTATCCACTACTGCAATTAACTTCTAATACTGAGAATTTATTTATCGGACTCTCACAATTTATAATGGCTTTTCTATGATAGTATAAAGACAAAACATATACAAAAATAGCTAATAAGATAATATTTACTAATATATATTTTTTCATTTCGTTTTTATGGGTAAATAGAGGTGTCCAATAAAGATGCCGTCATTTATTTTTATTGACCAATGCTATCAAAAATACTCTTTGAAACAGTTTTTTGCCTTTTAGTTTCTAACATCTAATCTTTTAATCGTTTACTTTAATTTGGCAATGTACAATAAATCGTCGCTACGTTAAATTACCATTTTGATACACTTATATGGAGAAATCATATAGTTGAAGATGACCAAATCAATCATAAATCCCAAGAGGATAGAATAGAGTCCGCTTCACATTTTGATATTACGACATCAATACTATGATATAAATTTTTAATTTGAGAAAGGCTATTACTGCTATTGTAATTTCTTTTAGCAGTATGATAGACGTACTCCCATTTCTTTTCTTCAAAATCGTATGTAACATCCAAGGATTCTCGTATACTTCCATCTATTGTCATATAAGTTTTGCGTCCCAAATATATATCACATTCCCAAATTATCCTATTGTTCTTTATTAAATTGCGCTTTTGAAAGTAACAGGGAACTCCGTCTTTTTTTAGCGGATTAACCCATGTCCCCCCATCCGATGTATAGGAGGGGGCGTATTTCCAAGAGGAATTCAATAGAGGTAACTTTATAATACTCCTTTGGTTGTTAAAGTTTACACCATATCTATTCTTTTTATCAGCACAGCTAAATATTATTAATATGACACATAAAAGATAAAACATACATTTTACTCTTTTGTTCTTACTGTTTCTGTACGTTTCCATATATCCATGAATATTGTTATAACGTATGGGCGCCATGATTCGTTGATTCTTATGGGGCATTCAGATTATGCTCACTACTAACAGGTTTTATTTGGTCAACAGAGGCAAGCCTATGTGGCTGTTCAATATAATCTAAATAGTTGATTTGAGCTGATTCGTCAATAGCTTCATCAAAGCCAGTCAGTGCAGAAAAGGGTGCGAATTGGGCTGCACGTTCATAGAGCGACATGCGTTTATGTCGGTTTGATGTATGGTGTGATAGATTAATAATGTCAGAATAGTCCATAAATGACAGTTTTTTCTCCTTCCTTTTTATGGAATAACCCTAAGAAGCATGTTTAAGCCTTGTGTCCTCCTATTTGTTGATTACGCTCGCGTGTGGTGGCACCATCTGTAAAATCAAGCCCACGCAGCAAAGCATTTCTCCCATATCGTTTCTTAATACTTAATGTAGCTTCTTGCATTCGGCGCTCACGAGTCTGCTCTTTAGCTTCTTTTTGCTGTTGAATATGCTGTGAATCATAGTTGGTAAACAGACTAAGCAGAATAGGCTTATTGTTTTCTTGTGCAGCTTCGAGTTCTGTTTTTACATCTTCAGCTGTAATACTGATTCGTCTAACAAGTAGTTGAGGCTCTACTATTGTATCGAATAAATTACTCACTGTCTGCATAATAAGTTGTGAAGACGAAGTATAATGTTCGAGTCTTTTCGTTCCGTGTGCATGTCGTGGCACCTCTCTGCCATGATAATCAATGGTTATAGGCCCAGTGTAACTAATGTCTTGTTGTGTCAATGATGTGCAATCGTATCCCACTGTCAGTACTATTTCCTTTGTGACAAGACGCTTGTCAAAGAGGTCTAGAGACAACGAGTCAGCCATTTCGCGGACAACAGTTCGAGCCTGTTTAAAGCGATAAGGGTTTTGTAATACCTGTCCGCTGACGATAGATGAGGCTTGTGGCCGATATTTTTTTATCATCTCCATGGTGCAAGGCTCCCATCCCCAGGCATGGTCAATAAGCAATTCGGCATTGATACCGAAAAGTCGATACAATAATTCTTCATTTGTTATCGATTGCCGTGCTATCTGTCCCATGGTTGTTATACCGTACACGTTCAATTTTTTTGCCATTCCGCGTCCCACTCGCCAGAAGTCGGTTAGTGGTTTATGATCCCAAAGTTGCTGTCGATAGCTCATTTCGTTAAGTTCAGCTATGCGTACACCGTCTGCATCTGCAGGGATATGCTTGGCCACAATGTCCATAGCCACTTTACAAAGATATAAATTTGAGCCTATCCCTGCCGTTGCCGTGATACCCGTTTCACAAAGTACCTCCTTTACAATTTTCATGGTAAGTTCGTGTGGTGTCATGCGATAGGCGGGAAGATAAGTGGTAATATCAATGAATATTTCATCGATAGAGTAGACATGTATGTCCTCAGGTGCAAAGTATTTCAGATATATTTGGTAGATGCGCGCGCTATATTTAATGTATAATGCCATGCGCGGACTTGCGGTAATATAATCTACAGCCAGGCTGTTATCAGCTTTAAGTGCGAGGTCATCTGTCGATTTTCCTGTGAACTTCTGTTCTTTTGCGGCCAGTTTTCGTTCATAGTTTATTTGTCTTATACGTCCAACCACCTCAAAAAGACGTGGTCTTCCAGGTATACCATATTGCTTAAGTGAGGGTGAAACGGCAAGACATATGGTTTTTTGTGTACGGCTTTCATCAGCTACTACAAGGTTAGTGGTTAGCGGATTAAGCCCACGCTCTACACATTCTACCGAAGCATAGAAACTTTTAAGGTCAATGGCAATATAAGTATGTGATGAACATGTATTATCCATTAAGTGTATCCTGAATCAAATAGTTGCTATATTAAGCTGTTTCCCTTACGCCCTTTATTTGTTATGCTTTTTAGTGTGAATCCTCAATATCGTCTGCGACATACATACCAAACAGGCCACGATGCACTTTAAGACGACATTTCATACCGGGCTTGTAGTATGTTCGTTGACCAACGAAAAGATGAATGTATGTACCTGTTTGTGGCAAATATAATACAACCTTGTTATTAGGTTCTCCCGATTTTGTTCGTTCTTCCTCTACCTCACTTACTATTGCTTGACGATATTCAACATTTTTAGATCCGAAATGCTCATTGATACCAAATATAAGAGCCTGTGTTAATCCAACGGCAATACCCAAATATAAAGTATATAGAAAGATTGTGGTGCTAATTTCGTTCCATATAAGACCAGGGGCTAAACGGTTATTTTTTCTATATGATAGCTTTATTCCCCGAACAATAGCTGCTACTAGTGACAGCCCTGCGATAATACAGATATACCAGTATAATGGCATTTGGAAAGGTAACAGTGTGTCATTATAAGCCCAGGCACCAAGAACCGCTACGATAACAAGCGCAAAGAAAGCAACAATAGGTGCAAGGACGCCGACAAGACAGTCTATAAAGCCTATTACTTTTCCTATTTTCGAACCTCCAAAAGCCAGCATAATATAGCGCGCGTGGAGTTTTTGGCCGAGCGTTAATTTCTGACTGATTTCGATAATATTCTCTGGCGATGGTGGAAATGTTTTTACAGGTGAGAACGATGTGTATGCGCGCTGTGTACCTGCTGAAGCTTTGAAACATGCTTCTACGGTAGTATCGTCGGGTAATCTGTCAAGAGCTTCTTCGTCTTCCTGAAATATAGAGCCATCGGATGCAGTCAACTTAAGATATGAAAATTCTGAATAGCCGTCATCGTCACTGTATTCTTCTGCCTTTTTTTGTTCTACCAATATATCCTGATGCTGTGGTAATCCCTGCAGGGTACGGTCTGATGGAGTAAACCATGCCTTGGCATCAATATCTTTATCAGTCAGCTTAGTAAACAGCGCATCGCATAAGGTAAGAAAGTCTGCATCGCTGGCATGTCCGCGCCTTAGCAGAATAATATTCAGATCAGGCTCGCGAGTCTCCATTATATTTAAGGAAAAGTCTAATCCCATGCCTGCCAGATCTTTATGTGCCAGACGTTTCAGTTGTTTGCGAAGTTCCTTGAGAGGCATATTCCTTATCACGATAGTTTTTTCCATATTCTGTCTTGTCTCATATTTGCATAACTACACATCTTCCAATCATGTATATATCTTGGCGTTTTATCAACTTAGAGCTGTCCACGTCCTGACCACCTTTGCTTTTTACTCTTTTGTTTTCTTATCTTTTCTCTGTCCCCTTTACCTTTTTACTCTTTTACCCTTCAACCTTTCCATCATCCTTTTTACTTTTTTACTCTTTCACCATATAACCTTTCCATCATCCTTTTTACTTTTTTACTCTTTTACCATATAACCTTTCCATCATCCTTTTTACCTTTTTACTTTTTTACCCTTTTACTTTTAAATCATTGCCACTCCACCAATACATGTGTGAAGTCGCGTTTCTCTAAGTCCTCATTCTTAATATAAAAGAACATTAATGATTCAGGTCTTCCTATCTGCAGAGGATGCAGATTCTCTTCATCGTCTGCAAACCCTTGTAATTGAAGTAACAAAAAATAATTATTGTCTGTTTGCAATTCTTTAATATGTGTGATAGGAGAATGCTCTATCCATTGTGCCCCGCCAAACATATGTCCTATATCCATATTGTGATCATTAAAATACAGGTTGATGACAGCGTCGTACGTTGCTTTCGTCATCGTCTGTCCATCCTCAGCATACCCGTAACTCATATAATCATAGAAGCCTAAATCAGGTGCCAGAACTATGGGTATGCTATCGAATCGAAACGATGCAGTAAGGTCGTCGGGGTAGGGGCGTTCTGGTACAACAGGTTCATCTGGCAGATAAATAACCTTGTACGATTCCTGGTCATCACGATTCTGTGTCTTTAAATCCGCAAAGAAGAAAAGCATGCCTTTTTCTCCTAATGGCGATTCTGGAGTCTCCGTTTCGCTGCCGTCTTGCATCTCACTTATTCTGATTTGTGCCAGACAACTCATCGGTCTTCCCATGTGACAGGGCCATGCAATGTTGGCAGGCAGGTTAGGACGTCCACCTGTTTGCGATGTAAACGGAGGACGTTCTTTGCTGTCAGGTGCGTATGGTAGCAGGTATGCAGCCAGCCCTGCATCCTCTTGCATCTGCTTTTTTGCTTCGTCTAAACTAAGGAAAATCGTCTGTGTCGCAGTCTTTTTAAATCGTGGAGCTATGGCGCGCAGAATATCATTGAGCGTACTTTTGTCCTCATAGAAAAATTGAATCAGGAATTTTTTTGATTCTACGGCAACGTTATCCGTGTATATGTGCACGTGGGTAACGTGGCTCCAGGGTATAAAAGAGGTAATGATATAGTCTTTCAGCTGATACGATTTGTTGTAATCGGTGTCCTCATCCTGCAGGTCACTCGGGTGGACTACCGAACAAACACCATCCGATAATATCAGAAATGAGACCTTTGTATTTTGAAAATCCCGGTAGGCTTTTTCAAAAATTAGTACCTGTTTAATGTGAAATATCAGCAACACGCAGATGGCAATCATACTACTTTCGGTCATTCCACCTATGCCATACAGATTGATGGCCACCCAGCACAGCAGATAGTTATTCCAACTTTGCAACGATAAATTGCGAAAATTACTCCATATGTATTTCCACTTGTTGCTTGGCAACAGGAAAGCCGTATGGCTTTGATAATCATCATCGCCCTGCATGGGCATAGCATCTTTTCGGTTTCTTCTGAAGTCGCGTATCCATAGCATGCCGAAGAGTAGGGTAGAAAGTGTAAGAATGGCTATTTGATGAGCGGTCATGTTGAAAGTTATGTGTCGTTGTTTAATATATGATTAATGTGTTTGCTGCATATTTTAACAATATGAGATGCGCAAAATCTATTACTGAAGCAAAGATAAAATTAAAATATGATATTTGTTTAACTTTTCTGGTTTTTTGTTCAAATGTCAATTACACACCCGACGGTAAAAACATTCTTTTTATTCTTAAGCAGAAGGAAATGGAGCAGATGCTGGGTGGTTTTCAGGGCTGAAAGCCAGTATAATATGGCTTGTTGAAGAATGATGCTGCCTTTGTTTTCGCATTTTTATGCTTCAATGAGGCGGCCGTTAAGGCCTTTATTTGATATTTCTGTGCATAAAGTTGTTGTTTTATAGTAATTATTCAATTATTATTTCTTAATTTTACAGCGTTGTATAAAATCAAAGGTTATTCAGTTAAAATGATACGGTTATTTTTAAATCCCAGCAGTTTGTTGCCCGCACCGGTGTATACAAATGTAGACAATGCTGTATCTTTTAACGCTTTTTATTTGGCAGTTCCAAATAATTTGCTAACACACAAGTAAACCATAGAAGCCTTAGGGGTGGTTTAACTGCGTTTAAACACATAATTACATACGGACGTCTGTGCAAGGCTTATGCACGGGGACGAACCTTGTGGCAGGAAATCGGCATGATTGTTTCCTGCCCTTAACAGGTTATGCCTGTGTTGTAAGTGGTGTTACAGCGGTTTTGTGCTCTTTGTCAGGATAAATATTATTTCTATTACATTTTTACATTTAAGTTATTACATATTAGTTTCACACAAATTTTAAACAACAATGGATATGAAACGAAAGTTACATCTTTTTTCTTTGCTTTTTCTTGCCGCATTTCTGCTTGCGCCAGTCAGGACGATGGCTCAGGTTACAATAGGCGATTATACCTACACATTCTCAGGTGACGATGCTACCATCACGGCATCATCGCTAACTTCGGGTGACATTGTTATTCCAACAACAGTCTCCTATAATGGAAAGACGTATAATGTAACAGCAATATCATTTTCGAGTACACTTTTTAAAGGTGCTCCGACATCTATTAAGGGAGAGTCCATAAAGAGTATTGTAGGGAATACTACACAATACGATCTGCCTTTATGTAGCCAATTTACAAATTGCGTTTCAATAGATTTTCCTCAATTGGTTTTACTTAAGAGATGCTCTTTATTATTTGATGATCCTGTTATCACCTCTATATATTTTCCAGAATTAAAGAATATAGATGCTTGTCAAAATCTATTTAGGAATCTTTCAGCATTATCTTCTATCAGGCTTCCTAAACTTGTAACCATAAAGAAATGTATCGGAGTTATATATGAATTACCAACCTTACAAGTATTAGACATCCCAGAGCTAACTTCTATTGATGGTAACGATGCTGGTGATAACTCGAATGTTTTTGCTGAGTTGGGGCTACAAACATTTAATGCTCCAAAGCTTCAACGAGTATTCTGTAAATGGTTTCTCTCTCATAGTAAAACAACAGTTGTAAACTTATCTAATGGTTGTGAACTTGCGACTAGCGGAATGTTGTCTTCACCAGATGCCTCTGTATCAAGTATCACGGTCAATGGAGCTACCAAAATATCGAATGATCATGCCTTTATAACATATGGTCTAACTACTTTAGAAAAAATTTCATTACCTGATGTTGAAGAGTTATTTGATTTTTCTCTTGGTACCATGTGTACAGCCTTGAAAGAATTTAATGCGCCAAAACTGAAAAAGCTTGTTGATACACAGTTCATGCCTTATACTCCATGTCCTAATCTTACAAAAGTAGACATTCATAATATGGAAGAGTTGGCCAATTCACAGTTGTTTTATGACTCTCCTATCACCTCCCTTACCCTCCGTGGCAATTTGAAGGCTGATGCGAATAGTAGGATTAACCTTAAAACTTACCCCACAGTAGTTACAATAACCGACGAGGGCACGGTCAATGACATCCCAGCCTCTGCCTTTGCCAACGTCAAGGGCGGCCGCTTTGTCGTGCCGAAGGGCAAGGCCGCTTTATATACCCAAAAATGGAATCTGAACACGGGCAAGACGATGGTGTATGCCCCCGTAGACCTTAAGAAGACCACCGCAGGCACACTTTATGCCTCGGGCAGCATTACAAAGGCCGACGACAGCTTTACATACGGCGGTACGGTATACAATAACCAGTACGACTTCTCGCATGCCATGACCGAAGCCGAGTGCAAGAATCCCTCGGTACTGAGTGACAATGACCTCGGCTTTACGCCGACGCTTTCGTCGCTTACGGTGCAGAACAATACCAATGCCCTTGCCGGCTATAACTTCTATTACGCCAGCGCCTACGCCGATTCGCCCACACAGGCCAAGGTAGGCGACCTTACGCTTACGGCTCTTCCTTCCGACAACGCCGGCACGCTGCAGGGCTTCGGCACGGCGGCAGCCCAGCTTAACAAGGGTGTAAGCCGCGCCATGGGCGGATTCCTGTTCAGGGGCAACAGCGCCAGCATCGATGAGGTATACCTTCCCTATACACCGTCAGCCGTGAGCCTGACGACAAACCTGCTGCAGGCCGGCGGAGGCGTGACTGTAAAATCGCGCAGCGGCAGCAACTACGACTTCTACTGGCACCCGGGCAACGCCGCCTATGCAGCCGGATTCTACGAGTGCGACAATACGATGATTCCCGAATACCGCGCCAGTCTGTCTTTTCCCAAGACCTGGTCAAGCAATGCAAAGCAGTTCCGCCTGATATTCGAGGACGGCGAAACAACCGGTATTGAGAGCATTGTGCTGCCTTCAGACAATGCCCGTACGGCCGACCCTGAGGCATGGTATACGCTTCTCGGCACTCGTTTACCTGCAAAACCTGCCACGGCCGGTGTCTATATCCACGGCGGCCGCAAGGTGGTAGTAAAATAGGAAAAGCACGCTTCGTGTAGCATAAAATTCAAATCAGAAAAGAAAAACAGTCATGAGAAAGCAAAAATATATTGTTCCCGCAATTGTATGTGTAAACGCAGCGCCCCAGGGCGAGACGTGCGGCCAGCCCGTTTATTTCAGTACGCCCGGTCCCGGCGTGGCAGGAGCCAAGATGGGCAGTGTTGAGGATTTTGACGATGATGCCGCAGCAGGTACAGCTTATGTCCATAATAACAAAGCCCCGGAAGCTGCTGGCAGATGGGATAACTAAACAAGAATAATTATAATTCTTCTATAATGAATCAGGGCCATCGCATCATGCGGCGGCCCTG
>JABZLB010000048.1 GCA_015256945.1 Prevotellaceae bacterium
ATGGGGTAAATACGCCTACTGGATGCGTTGCCACTGCTACTGCACAGCTGATGTATTATCATAAGTGGCCCAAGGTGCGCCCAGCTGCCTACATTAATTCTGAAGGTTCGGAAGCGCAAAAAAGTGTAGACTATCTGTGGAAAGACATGCGAGATAGAGCAAAAGACATGAGCACGAGAGGTGGAGATGCCGTAGGTGTGCTGATGCGAGATGTTGGGAAGGCCGTTCATATGCATTACTATTATAAAGGAAGCAACTCTAATCTGCACTATGCTATGGAGGCTTTGCGCAATAATTTCGGTTATTCGGTGCGTCACCTTTATAAAGACTATATGCTTGCGGGAACTTTTCATGAAGCTCTTCTCAATGAACTTGCCGAGGGATATCCTGTTCTGATCTGTGGAGGTTCACATGTTTTCGTGTTAGATGGATACGACAGACGTGGATTCGTACACGTTAATTGGGGCTGGGGTGGAGAGCACGATGGATACTTTGATATCAATACTATTTATCTTAATGTTAGCGGATTTGGATTAAGAGAAGGTAAGTTTTATGAGGAAATAGAAGTTGTTTTCGCGCATCCCAAAGATGGAAATCATCAAGAGTTTGCAGCCACGCGAGAAGTAGAAACAAGAAGCGCACATGCTTTTACAATAACAGAAAAAGACGTAGAGCGCGGTACGGTATTAAATGCCACAATAGAAAAAATAGGTAGCAATAGCCCTATCAATGGCGATCTCGGCCGTTTTACAGGAAAAATAGCGTTAGGCCTTTACAATGATAAAGGAGAACGGGTGAAACTTTTCAACTCCTTTCAAACAGGAATAGAGCTTAATAGCATCTTCGCAACGACTACAATTAATTTCAATAACATCGATTTTACAGGGCTTTCCAATGGAACTTACACGCTCAAACCACTTTCTAACGAGTTAGTTGAGCGCCCTTCCACTTATTCTGGTTGGCAGGCAATAGCTTACGCAAACACGCAAACCGTAGAACTAACAAGCGATAGGATTAAGGTAAAAGACATTGCTACTCGCGTTCCTCTTACGTTAGTGCGAAAGCCAGAGGTGCTTGCCCCACTCTATCAAGGGAGTGGCGAGCAGGGCACAATAGGTATAGTTGTATGCAATGATGGCTGGCAAGATATTCGTGGAAATCTTGTTGTAGAGTTTGAAGGGAAAGAAAATGGTATTAAATATACCGCTCCTAATCAAGAATTTGTGTGTGCTCAACGGCTCGAAACGACACCGATGCGCGCTTCTGTTTTAACATCTTATTCTACAAATGGCAACAGCAACGCCATGCTTGCAGGCCGTTATACCGTTAATTTCTTCATTTCTCTAGATAAGGGAGATAAAACTTTTGAAAAGATACCTATCACAACGGATACACCAATAGAGGTTGATGTGCTACCCAATACGGCACCATACAAGCTCAGTATCAATGGTATTGATTTCCTTGCCAATGGAAAAGCCACAAGCCTACAAGTGTTTAATATGAACGAAACACAAAAGTTAGGACTGATGGTAATTGCAGAATTACGTGGAGGAAAAGCATATTCTGGTCCGCTACGTTATCGTGCAATGGACATTGATAATGGAGAATTTATTGAACTTGGTTCAAAATCGTTTGTATCATTTCAACCTTTCAACTACATATACCCTAAGAAAACGCTTGTTGAGTTCCCACTTAATCGTCTGAAAGCTGGGCATACTTACGAGGTACATGTAGAAATAGAGAGAGATGGACAGCGAGTAGATGTATGGAATAACATCACTCCTCGTGTGCAGTTTGCTGTTGCAGCACCTGTGAGTACAGATATTTCTACGATAGAAAAAGCATCTAAAACTTCTGTTGTTTATAATCTACAAGGAATTCGCATAGCTACCCCTATCGACCAATTACCTAAAGGGATTTATATCATTAACGGACAGAAAGTGAAGAAATAATGATTTGGCATATTGGCGTATTAGTAGTTTCATCTATCTTACATTGATGCCATTTCTCATTGTTTGTATATTATAACAAATGCTCTATAACAATAATATGAATAAAATACTTCTATCCCTTTGCTTATTACTGATTAGTTTGGGAAGTTATTCACAAGGAAAATTGCCTAAAATAACTCTTAAAGATATTAACGGTAAAACCGTGCAGATTGATACCTTATCTAATAATGGGAAACCCTTTATGGTTGCTTTTTTTGCAACTTGGTGTAAACCTTGTAATCGAGAACTCAAGGCTATTGACGAAGTTTACGATGAATGGCAGAAAGAGACTGGTGTACGGCTCATTGCTGTATCCATAGATCAGGCACAGAATATGAATAAAGTGAAACCTTTTGTTGACCAAAACGGCTGGCGCTATGATGTGCTACTTGATCCCAATAGCGAATTATGTCGTGCATTTGGTATTCAAATGATTCCCTACATGATATTACTTGACGGGCGCAGAAACATTGTTTATAAACACAATGGCTATACTGATGGCGCAGAAATAGAGCTTTACGAAAAGATTAAAGAAATAGCAAGCAAGTAGCCGTATGAAAAAATGGATAATGCTTGGTTTACTTGTCGGTATAACAAACCCGCGGATTGGTGCACAAGAGACCTCGGATAAAGTACACCTCTCTGGTGCACTTCAGAGCGATATTCTTATACCAGAAAAAGACCCAACGATAGGAGCAAACACGCGTGACGGTTATATTCTGACAAATACTTATCTTGATCTAAAAGCCACAAGTCATTACATTGAAGCTGGTGCAAGGCTGGAGTATCTGAAATATCCACTTCCTGGATTTGAGAATGATTTTAAAGGCTGGGGAGTTCCTTATGCTTATATAAAAGGTCGCTATAAGAATGCGGAATTGACATTGGGCAGTTTTTATGAGCAATTTGGGTCAGGCTTTATCCTTCGTGCTTATGAAGAGCGTAGCCTTGGCATTGACAATTCGTTACAAGGTGCACATTTTTCTTATCGTCCATTAGACGGTGTTGCGTTGAAAATAATCACAGGGCGCCAACGTAGATATTGGAAACACAACAATAGTTGGCTGACAGGAGGCGACGTTGAGTTAAATATTGACGAGTGGTTCAAAGGATTACAGAAGCGGAAGACTTATGCAATGCTTGGTTTTTCATACATTAACAAGTATGAGAAAGAAGATATTATCATGACAGACCCTACACATCGACTCCGCCTTCCTCGTTATGTTAATGCGTTTGATATTCGTTTACGCATGCAACATCGCTCGTTAAATATACTGGCTGAAATGGCCATGAAAACGCAAGACCCTTCTGCTGATAATGGCTATATTTATCGAAACGGCTATGTTGCAATGCTTTCGGGTTCATATTCTAAACGCGGAATGAGCCTGCTTCTACAAGCTAAACGTAGCACAAACATGGCATTTCGAAGTGCAAGAGGAATGGAAAGCACCTCTTCATTTGTCAATCACATGCCTGCTTTCACCATAGAACACACCTATACTTTGCCCGCCCTTTATCCCTATGCTACGCGCCCTGACGGCGAGTGGGCTTATCAGGCAGCTGGAGCATACACTTTTCCTAAAGGCTCTATGCTGGGAGGCAAATATGGAACAATGGTGAAAATAAACTTTTCACATGTTCATTCTGTGCAAAAAAAAGTGACAGGTGGTATGGGAACTGATGGCTACGAAAGTTCATTTTGGGCTTGGGGACCATCGACATATTACCAAGATATTGATGTGCAGTTAGAGAAACGTCTTAGCAAAGACACAAAACTCAACTTCATGTACATGAACCAACGATACAATCAAACCCTGATCGAAGGACATGGAGGTATGTTAAACTCACATATAGTGGTGGCTGACCTGAAACAAAAGCTGGCACGCAAAACAACATTGCGCGTTGAAGGACAGTATCTTTTTTCGAAAGATGGTGACAAGGATTGGGCTTTCGCTCTGGCAGAACTGTCGCTGGCTCCACGTTGGATGTTTACTTTGAGTGACCTTTACAACCTTGGGAACACTCGTGTACACTATTATCAAGGCTATGTAACATACAGCGACGGAGCACATCGATTACAAATGGGCTATGGACGAACGCGTGCTGGGTTCAACTGTTCGGGAGGCGTGTGTCGATATATTCCTGCAACCAAAGGTCTATCACTTTCTTATAATTATAATTTCTGATTAGAATGAAACATATATATTTCCTTCTTTTGCTTGGTGTTACGCTTCTGGCAAGCTGCGACCCTATTGATTCTGACAAGCGCTTTGTAGAAATGCCGGCTGCAGCTATTCAAAGAAATGTACTAATAGAAGACTTTACTGGGCAGCGTTGTATTTACTGTCCTGGAGCCACTGATGACATTACTAAGTTACAAGCTACCTATGGAGCTGACAAGCTTATTGCAGTTGCGATTCATGCTGGGCCGCTTGCCGTTAAACCAACACCTATTTCTGTAGGATTGCGTACGGATATAGGGGATACCTATTATGCCCATTGGGCGGTTCCAAATGTACCAAAAGCTATTATCAACCGTAGAGGAGGTATATTGGCTAAAAACGCATGGGCAGGTAAAATCTATGATGAATTTGCCCAGACTACAACGGTAAGTATAGAACTTAATTGCCAGTATAATGCTAACAACCATAGTATGGAAATAGAGACCCTTTTGAAAACTGTGAATACTGACGAAAAAGGACGACTACAACTCTGGTTGGTTGAAGATGAGATCGTTGCACCACAGCTTTTTCCAAACAACAGGTTAGAAAAGAATTACATACATAACCACGTGCTACGAGCAGCAGTTAACGGAGAGTGGGGCAAAGAGCTGACACTATCGTTTAATCAGACCCGCAAAGACAAAACTACCTACACGCTGCCTAACGGCATATTGCCTGACAAAGCGTGGATAGTGGCATTCTTCTATAACGACAGCGGCGTGTTGCAGGCTGTTCGACAAAAAATTACCAACCCATAAACAAATTATAATAATTAAAAACATGAAATTACGATTACTTTGTATTTTAAGTTTGCTCATTTTTACTGTTATAGGCACACAGGCGCAAACAGTCACGGATAAGGTTATTTTTACTAACGCCGAAGGACAAGCGATTAGTTCTAATTCTATGCTTAACGTAAGCAAAGTTGAAGATGATCTTTTTTTTCCGGGACAAAAGATTATGCCAGCAAAATTATTCATTTCAAACATCTCGGGAAAAGCCCAGAAAGTAAGACTCTCATATACCATTACTGAAATGGAAGAGGGTCAGTTGAAGCTATGTGCATTTGAAGATTGTACATTTCAAACAACAACAGGCAATTACCATTTTGAACAAAAGGAGATGAACATTGCTGAAAAAACAGAACTATCTATCGAGCGTGAGTTCCTCACAAAAGGGCATTGCAAGGTTACACTACAACTTATTATCAGTGAAGATACCAACGATGGCACAACGATAGATAAGAATGGACCACAGATTACCATAAACTTTACGCCCGAGAGTACAGGCATTACTTCTTCCGCAATACATACTGGTAACACTTACGATGTTTTCGACGCTAATGGTGTATTGCTCTACAAACAGCTTACTACCCTGAAAAAACTCTCAAAAGGTATTTATATTGTTAAGTGCAGAGATAAGCAAGGTACAGTTTCCACAAAGAAATATACGATTTATTAATTCGTACACAAAAACAAAACACGATTCAATATGATTAAAAGAATATATATTCTGTTACTCGCCGTCGTTGCTACATTCTGCTGTTCAAACCGTCTTTATGCCGAATATTATAGCCTCGCACCTTCTGCTGGAAGCAAGGTATATGTACCCATCAACGCCAGTAGTGGCAAGGGAAAACTGTCCGTAATGAACTATGGTAATAGCATAGTTCTCAACTTTGAATATAAGCTATCTTTCCAAGGAACAGTTCTATTGGAGAAAAAATATATCCTGAAAGAGCCACTCCGTCACATGGATGTGGCAACCGTTGAAATAGATGTGCCGCCCCATAACCAGCTTTCGGAAACAGAATTGCAAGTAGAAATTACGAAAGTTAATGGCGAAGTTAACAGAGCTACTATCCCATATGCCACCATTCCAAGAGTTACAGTTACGCAAGTTCCTCACAGAAGAGTTGTCGTTGAAGAATATACAGGTATGTGGTGTCAATACTGTCCACGCGGCATTGCTCTCATGGAGAATCTGGAAAATAAATATACTGATGATTTCATTGGTATTGCCATTCATATATCAGACCCTTTAGTCTGTTCTGACTATGCCTGGAAAGCTTCAGAAATAAGAAGCTACCCGACGCTCCAAATGAATAGAAGCAAATTGCTTACATATTATACTGCCATAAACGAGTTTGAAGAAGAGCGGGCAATGGGTGCCGATATGGACGTTGATGTATCAGCCCAATGGGATAGCAATAAAGAAAAAATTACCATAACTCCTCATGTTACATTTCGTGTTTCTCCTAAAAATACAACATACGCTTTGGCCTATGTGCTTACCGAAGACAGAATGAGTAATCCCTCATGGGCGCAAAACAACAACTTCTCTGGAAAGATTAGTTTACGCGGTATTTCCGAAGAGCTAGACAAATTTATAGATTTACCATCGGTAATTACGAACCTTCCCAACAACTTTACAGCCATAGCAGCGAAAGGAGTTTATACTCCATCCGTTGAAGACTATATTAAGACTCCGATTGAAATAGATAAAGAACAAAGTTTCAAACAGGTGTTTGATATTTCCCGTAATAAACTGTTACAAGATAAATCGAAGCTGAAAGTTTGCGCGCTGCTGATTAATCTGAACACAAAGAAAATTGAAAATGCAGCCAAATGCAGTATATCCGATGCAGCTCCAACAGGCATATCCTCCCTGTCAGAAGAACAGAGTAATGCAGTCGAAATTGCACGTTATACACTCGAGGGCCACCGTATTTATACTCCACAAAAAGGGATTAACATTGTGAAATATAGCAATGGGCGCATGTATAAGGAAATTGTAACACGCTGAAACAGGAAAACAGACAAAGAAGAATTTCCATCAATTCCCTTCATTAATTGGCAGAAGTGTGCAAGATAAGTTTGGTATAGCAGCGTAGGCATATAGAGGAAATAGTCTGTTTACGTAACATTCGTGGAGACGTAACAACTTCGAGCATAAGAATTTCTCCGTAGAGGGAAATTTAAAATTTACGATTATCCTGTTCAATTATTGAGAGAAGATTTCTGCAAATAGACGTCAATGACGACCCTTCGGGTAAATACATCAATACAAGCCAAGAATATTGGCTTGTATAGCTTATGCAAATGGGTCTCATATATTTGCAGAGAAAATTGATCTTAAAAAGGAATATGAATATTAGCTGACGCCCAAAGCTTTTAGCATATTCCCACAAAAATGTATATATATGGTACTTGCTGAAATACGTATCTGCAAATATTGTTTGACAATATCTACTTTATTGTAATTGTCTTTACTATTTATTGGTCTTGAACTCTGTTTGTTTTTCATGTGTTTTTTATAGATATTGAAACACGTTTTCAATTATACTGTCGGTACCATTATTTGTAAAAACAATATCTTTGTCTCTTCTATTTGAAAGTTCTATAAACATAACTGAGAAGGAAGAGGTATTGTTCTTAATCTGAATATTATACATTGTATACCGGGCTCTTTCGATAATTATTACGATTCATGGCTAAATACAACTCCTTACCGACAATTTGTCGGCCGTTTTTGCATGTAGTTGTAGCATGATATACCGCAAATGCTGAAGATATGGCGGCCGTCACACATGTTGTGTGGCGGTCGTCGCACACATTGTGTGACGATCGTCAACCGAGCGTACGGCGGCCGTCATCCTATTACAAAACAGCTTAAAAGCGGGCAACAAATAAGTTCTATGAGCGATGGAAATCATAATAAACGAATGAGGAATATTCTATAATGAGATACCAGGGTTTCCTGCTATGTACTTGTGTCAGCAAGCGCACAAGTTAAAATTCGGCCAAAGTATGAAGTACTTAAATATTTCTCGGTTATTGATAGACTATATTTAAAAACTTTTTTATCTTTGTGAAGTACAAGAAGTTGTAGTTTAATAACAGTTTAAATACAGTATAAATATTATGATTATTGATTTTGAAAAAATCGCAGAAATTCACATAGAGAAGTTTAAAGGCGGTGAAGGGGCACTCGATACTCGCAATTATTTCGATGATAAGGTTAAGATAATGTATTCGACTTTACGGCCAGGAGCGTCAAGTGGCTTACATACTCACGAGGAAAATTGCGAAATAATATTCTTAATAAGCGGTACACTTACCTTTCATTATGACGGTCAGACAGAGGTGTGTCGTGCCGGACAGTGTCACTATTGTCCTGAAGGTCACAGCCATTACATGGAGAATTTGACCGACCATGATGCTGTATATTTTGCCGTTGTGCCTGAGCACCATTAACTTTCGTGCGGTGTTTTCTGCATGATTGTTTCAGCTGGCATCCGCAACAAGGGTCACCGGCTTTGGTAGTAATGACAATATATATACGCCTTATAACGTAAGCAAGGCATATAAAAAGCGTAAAAGTGACGATGAGTAGTTGCATGGCTGTTACCTGTTACTTTTGTTCTACGAAATGTTGATTTTATATATTACACAACTAAAAATGTGCCAAAGGTGTTATTTTTGTAGTAAAGCATTGGAGGTGTCATATAAAATAGCTAATTTTGGTGACATATAAATAACGCAAATAGTATTTAATATTGCATAAAGGCATAAAGAAAAAAGGGAGCATATTATGGAGAATATTTCATCACATAACCATTTGGTAATTATGGCTGGCGGAGTAGGGAGCCGCTTTTGGCCTATGAGTACAGTTGAAGCCCCTAAGCAATTCATTGACGTACTGGGAACAGGGCGTACCCTTATACAGCAAACTTGTGATCGTTTTAAGGGTATTTGCCCACCTGAAAATATGTGGATTGTAACCAATAAGCGCTATGCAGCACTGGTTCATGAGCAGCTTCCCGATATTCCTGTTGAGAATATTCTGCTCGAACCTTGCCGTCGTAACACGGCTCCATGTATCGCTTATGTAAGCTGGCGCATCAAAATGCGTGATGAACGTGCCAATATTGTGGTGACCCCCAGTGACCATATTGTAACAGATGTGATAGAATTTCAGCGAGTTATCAGGGAATGTCTTGGCTTTACAAGTGAAACCGATGCCATTGTCACATTGGGGATGAAAGCCGTTCGCCCTGAAACAGGATATGGATATATCAAGGCTGACCTGTCGAGTAATGCGCCAAGGCATAAGGAAATATATCGTGTTGACTCGTTTCGTGAGAAGCCTGATCTCCCTACTGCTACACGCTATATTAGCGAAAAGGGCTATTTTTGGAATGCAGGAATATTTGTATGGAGTGCAGAAACAATTGTAAATGCTTTACGTATTTATGCACCTCGAATCAATAATATATTTGAACGGCTGAAAGATGTGCTTGGAACACCACAGGAACAGGCTGATATAGACAAATATTATGGCGATTGCGAGAATATTTCTATTGACTATGCTGTAATGGAAAAAGCAGAAGAGATATTTGTTTGCCCTGCTGATTTTGGATGGAGCGACCTGGGAACCTGGAGCGCTTTACTGCTGCAGTCGAAACGTGATATGTATGGTAATAGTTGCATTGGACCTGACGTGAAAACTTTTGAAACCCATAACTGTATTATTCATACAGCTAATGAAAAGAAGGTAGTGGTGCAGGGATTAGACGATTATATTGTTGCCGAACACAATGGAACTTTATTAATTTGCAAACTTTCGGAGGAACAGCGTATTAAACAGTTCGCAGGAGGTGAATAACAGCTGTCTTTTTGTAACAGCAATCTGCTTTCTGTCAAATTCCTAAGTAGTATGGATATGTTGCAGTTTTCAATATTTTGTAACAGAATACTATCTATATAAGCTTTACTATAAAATATAATATTTAAATACCTATGAAACAAAGTATTATGGCTGTTGCCCTCACTCTTTGCCTAACAGCGCAGGCAAAGAGTGGGAGAGAAACGGTAAGTGATTTTTTATTGCCTGCAAATAGCGAAATTCTAAAAGGATATGTGGGTGTACAATTATCGAAAGTGTATGACAATGGCGTATGTATGCAGGATGTAGACCGATTGGTCAGTCCTTTCTTGAAGCGCACAGAAACACACCTCTGGCAAGGAGAGTTTTGGGGAAAATGGATGTGCTCAGCGGTAATTGCCTATCAGTATAAACCTTCTCGTGCTCTTATGAATATGATGCGAGAGGCTGTTGACAAGCTTGTAGCTACGCAAACAGCTGATGGCTATATTGGTAATTATGCACCTGAAGCCCATTTGAAGGAGTGGGATATTTGGGGGCGTAAATATTGTATGCTCGGCCTTCTGAACTATTATGGCCTTACAAAAGATAAGAAAGCTCTTATTGCCGCAGAAAAAGAGGCCGATTACTTGATGGGAGAACTGAAAAATAAAAATGTTTCTATTGCCTCTTTGGGAAATCATAGAGGCATGGCTGCATCATCCATATTGAAACCATTCTGTTACCTTTATTCGTTTACTGGGAAAAAACAGTATCTGGTTTTTGCAGAGAATATTGTTAAAGATTGGGAAACTGCTGATGGTCCGCAGTTACTTTCTAAAGCAGAAGTAGCCGTAGGACAGCGCTTTCCCAAACC
>JABZLB010000049.1 GCA_015256945.1 Prevotellaceae bacterium
AATTTTCCATGGGCCGCCATTGTATATATTGATGATAATATTTACGCAGTTATCTTGCCTTAGTTCTTATGCTGTACAGAAAAACAGCACGCAAATTTGTGCAACAAAAATGCGAAGGAACATACTTAGCGGATAAACGGTAGAGTATCCAACGGCCGGAGCCTCCTTCGAACAGCTGGCATTGGCATAGGCTAATGCCGGTGGGTCGGTATAAGTACCTGCTATCATTCCCATAATGGTGAAATAATTGAACTTAAATTTCAATCGTGCAATAGGGCCGATTATTAAAATAGGTATTACCGTGATAAGGAATCCCGTTCCCACATACAGCAGGCCGTCTCCCTGGATAACAGTGTTGACGAATCCGGCTCCTGCTTTAACGCCTACGCTTGCAAGGAATAAGGCCAGCCCCATTTCGCGCAACATCATGTTGGCTGACGTTGTAGTGTAGGTTACTAACTTCATACGATGTCCGAAGCGTCCGATAAGAATGGCGATGATTAACGGGCCTCCGGCCAGTCCTAATTTTAAAGGAACAGGCATCTGTGGTATCGAGAAAGGAATGCTTCCAAATAATATTCCTACTACAATTCCGATGAAAATGGTTGCAATATTCGGCGCATTGAGTCGCTTTTCAGAGTTACCCATCAACTCGGCCATGCGGTTAACGTTGTCCTCTCTGCCCACAACCATGATGCGATCACCTACCTGGAAGTGGTGGTTACGGCTGGCAAAGAGGTCCATTCCTTGTCTTGTTATGCGGGTTACATTTACTCCATATACGCTCCTAAAGTGCATTTTGCCCAGCGTTTTGCCGTTCATCTTCGGGTTTGTAATGATGATTCTGCGCGAAACCATGGGCTTTTCCTCTGTGTTGCTGTCCCATTCTACATCAACTTCAGGGCCAATAAATGCCTTAACGGCTTCGGCATCCACTTCGGCGCACACAATATACATTGAGTCTCCTGATTGCAGAATGGTATCCTTTGACGGTGTACTTATCTGTCCGTCATGAAGTAAACGGGTGCAAACAATGTCGCGATTGAGGAAGTCATTAATCTGTTGCATGCTGCGTCCGGCAATATAATCGTTGCTCACTCTTAAAGTCATTGCCTTGGGTTTCGCTTGCGGGTTTTCGGCTTCCTCGGCTGCAAGCTGTGCCTCTTCGGCCTCAAGGGAGGTGTGTGTAAGCACACGGACAAGTATTGTAGCGCCTATAATGCCGAGAACACCAAGAGGATAGGCACAGGCATAGCCGTTGGCGATGATGGGTTCGTTGCCTTTAAAGATTGCAGCAAGAGCCTCATTGGCAGCACCTAAGCCTGGCGTGTTGGTTACAGCACCATACATTGTACCAATCATCATAGGTAAATTAGCGTGATTGGACGTATCAAAGAACAGGTAATAGCAGGCAAACATTACAAGGACATTGAGCAGAATGGTTGCCGATGCCAGTCCGTTCAATGCTACACCGCCCTTTTTAAAGCTCTCGAAAAAGCCGGGACCTACCTGCAAGCCAATGCAAAAGACGAAGAGAATAAGACCGAAATCCTGAACAAAATTTAAGATAGGCGTCGGCCCTGTAAAGTGAAAGTGCCCGGCTACAATGCCTGCAAACAGAACGAATGTTACACCAAGGGATATACCTCCAAACTTAATTTTACCTAATAATACGCCTACGGCAATTACCAAACCGTAGAGGAGGACAATGTGTGCCACCGTATCCTGTACCTCAAATAGATTTTTTATCCAATCCATTAGTTTTAAAAAGTTTTATAGTTTTCGCGTTTTGTGATGGACTTCCCATCGGAGGCGCAAAAGTACGACAATTTTATTAATGGGACAAACAGATGTATATATTTTTTCGATATGCCGTATTTTATCGGCATGATAAGTAATAAATGCGAATTATTCTGCTTTTATGATAACATATATATATAATTATGCGTACCTTTGCACGCCGAACAATACAATAAATTATTTTGTAATAATGGAACTATTGAGAAGTCTTTGCTTCGGCTCTCCTGACTTTTGGGGCGGAGGTGTTTCCCATTCCCTGCTTATTTTAGCGTTGGTTATATCTTTCGGACTTATTTTAGGGAAGATAAAAATAAAGGGGGTTTCACTCGATTTAACATGGGTTCTTATCATCGGTATTATCTTTGGTTATTTCAATTTAAACCTTGACGAAAACCTTCTTCACTTTCTACGTGAGTTCGGACTGGTGTTGTTTGTCTATTCTATCGGCTTACAGGTTGGCCCTGGCTTCTTTTCTTCGTTTAAGAAAGGCGGCTTATCGCTTAACATGCTTATCCTTATAACGATAGCTTTCAGCATTGTTGTTACACTTGTTATTCACTTTACTTCGGGGGTTCCCGTCACAGCTCTGGCAGGAATACTTTCAGGGGCCGTAACCAATACTCCGAGTCTCGGTGCTGCCCAGCAGGCTTTCTTTGGTATGAAAGGGGTTGAAGCTCCCGACATTGCGCTGGGATATGCCATGGCTTACCCTATGGGTGTCGTAGGAATGATATTGTCTTTCATTGTCTTAAGATATATTTTCCGTATCAATCCCGCTGAAGAGGAAGCCGAAGCCGAACGTGGACTGGGTCAATTGGAACAATTAACGGTACGCAGTATCAACCTTGAAGTGGCCAATGAACGTATTAATAACGTTACGGTTAAGCAGGTTAAGAGCATTGTTGGCCGCCATTTCGTTATCTCTCGTATCTTGCGAGCCGACGGCGTTAGCCACGAAACGGTTGTCAACGGGCGTACTAAGCTACACCTTGGTGACCGTATTCTGGTGGTAGCTGCGCCTAAAGATGTTGATGCCATAACTGCATTGATAGGGCATGATAGCAATATCGACTGGAGCGAATGCGAAAAAGAGATGATTTCGCGCCGCATATTGGTAACCAAACCTGAACTTAATGGTGTTACGTTAGAACACTTGAATATCAGCAATAACTTCGGTGCGACGGTTACCCGCGTCAATAGAAACGGTGTCGATTTGGTGGCACATCCTCATCTTCGCCTTCAATTAGGCGACCGTTTAACCGTTGTTGGTACCGAGCTTGCATTGAGCAAGGCCGACAAACTGCTTGGAAACCAGCTTAAACGCCTCAATTATCCCAACCTCATACCTATCTTTTTAGGTATTGCCTTAGGATGTATCGTGGCAAACATTCCGCTTTTAATCCCGGGTATTCCTCAGCCTATTAAACTTGGATTAGCGGGTGGTCCTTTCATAGTTGCTATATTAGTGGGTTATTTTGGCCCCCGTTACCACATGGTTACATACAATACCATCAGTGCCAATATGATGTTGCGCGAAATGGGAATCACCATTTTCCTCGCCTGTGTAGGGCTTGGAGCCGGCAAGGATTTCTTTGCAACGCTGGCCACTGAGCAAGGATTGAGCTGGATAGGGTATGGTTTACTCATTACGATGATACCCATATTGCTTGGCGGTATCATCGGGCGCTATTGCCTTCACCTTAATTATTATACGCTGATGGGCGTATTATCGGGTGGAAATACCAACCCTCCCGCCCTGGCTTACTCAAATATGCTTACAACAAGCGACACGCCAGCTGCGGGCTATGCAACCGTATATCCGTTTGCCATGTTTCTTAGAATTATCAGTATTCAAATATTAATCATGTTATTCCTGCCATAAATGGAAACAAGCGTTTATAGCGAAATGCAATCAAAAAAGCCGTTAGAAGAAAAACTTCACGCCGAGGAGGCTATTGTTGAACGTGAAGCTGAAGCTGAAGCATGCACTACTTCGGAAGTGGTTCTCATGCGAAAGCTCGACCTTTTAGTTCGTACAGGTACCATCCTTATGGAGAGTAATGCCGACTGTTCGCGTATTATGCGCAATATGGAACGTTGTGAAGCTTTCCTCGGACTGCCTGCCGACAATGTGCATATCTTTCTGAATTATAACATCGTTATGGTGAATTTGAGTGATAATTGTCACTCGTTCTCGAAGTATCGGCGTTGCAGACGTCATAACATTGAGTTTACTATCGTGTCGAAAGTAAGCAATATGCTGTGGACGGCTATTAAGGAAGACTGGAGCCTTGACCGTTATGAGGCTGAACTTGAAGCCTTAAATCACGTAAAGAAAAACTACACACCGTGGACTATTGCCGTAGCAGCAGGACTTGCCTGCGGAGGCTTTTGTGTGCAGTTTGGTTGCGACTGGCCTTCGTTTTTCTATGCTTCTTTTGCTGCAATTATAGGCTTCAGGTTAAAGATGTGGTTCGCACAGCTCCACTGGAATGGCTATGTAGGCATAGCTATCAGTGCGTTTGCAGCTACCATTCTGGCCTGGCTGATGTCGCTTATATCGCTTGATTCAACCCTTTCTGCGATGGTTCCCGAGTTTATGCACTCTGCAACGCCTTACCATCCGTTGATGGCATGCACGCTGTTTATTGTGCCGGGTGTTCCGCTTATCAATTTTGTAAGCGATATGATAAGCGATTATGTGCAGGTAGGACTTACGCGAGCCATCACCACTTTAATGATGGTTCTGGCCATGTCGTTTGGTATTGTGCTGGCCATTCAGATATGCCATATTGATAATTTCGTCAAAGATCTCGATATGACACCGCATAATTCATATATCGATTATGCCATAGCTGCTGCCATTTCGGCCATGGGCTTCTCAACCATATACAATACGCCCCGACGCATACTGCCTGTATTGGCCGTAACCGGCATCATAGCCGTGTGCACTCGTAACTTTGTAAACCTTGGTCCCAGCAACCATAACATAGGGCTTGATCAGGGTATTATCATCGGCTCGTTTGTGGGATCGGCCCTGGTTAGCCTCATAGCAACGAAGTCGGCCCACTGGCATCACATTCCCCATCAGGTGATAGCTATCCCGTCGGTCATCCCAATGATTCCGGGTGTATTGATGTATCGTGCGCTCTTTGGCTTTATAGAGATGACGGGTGTTGTTGGTGAACTTACGGTTGCATTTAATTATGCCATTAAAGCCAGCCTGGTAATATTGTTCATTGCCCTCGGTGTGGCTATACCCAACATATTTATAAGGAGGCTGATTGAACCGAAACGCAAGCTGAAATTGCTTCATTTAGTGATGGAACGCCATGTTAAACATGGTGACATGGTCGACTTGAATAAGCTTTAAAACAAGTATAATACAATTAAGGGGCTAACGTAAGGTTACTACGTTAGCCCCTTTTTATGATACGTATGGGCAATAATGCTGGTTCGTTATCAGCGTTAAGCAATTATCTTTTTGGCGTATTTATCATGGTGTGGCGGCCGTCGGCAACGCGTACGGCGTTCGTCAAACAACGTGTATGGCGGCCGTCAACAGCATTGCTGACGGCCGCCATACCGTGAACGTTGTTGCATAAAGAGGGTATCAGTCTTGCGTCAACTCGACACCATATCGGGCTAACCACTGGTCAATTAGCCTGCGGGCAATCGACAGTTTTTGCGGTATGCGTGGCATATTGTCGTATCTGAACCATGCGCCCCTTGACAATTCTGAACGTTGCAAGCGAATATCGCCCGACTCGTATTCGGCCATATATCCGGCCATCAAACCGCAGGGGTAGGGCCATGGCTGCGAATCGATATACCGCAGGTTCTTGATTGTAAGGCCTGTTTCTTCCATCACTTCACGCCTTACCGCTCCTTCGAGCGTCTCTCCTGTCTCAACAAAGCCTGCCACAAGGCCGTAGAAGTTGCTTTTAAAGTTGCGTGCGTGAACAAGTAAAACCTCATCACCTTTATAAATAAGCACGATAACGGCTGTTGACAATTGCGGCCACACTTCCTTGCCACAGGCTGTACATACCTTCGATATATCGGTTTGCATGCGCATCGGCGACCCGCATACACCGCAAAACTGTGTGTTATGGTCCCAGTATAGCAGCTCCTGACACTTGCCTGCTTTCAGATAAAGCGGTTCGGTAAGGTGATAAAACGATTCGCGAAGCCCCGTAAAGTCGTATCCTGCCTGTAACAGAACTTCATCGGTTATCTGCAAATGGTCGGGAGAATCAATTTTAAAGGTCTTCACCTCTGTACCGTCTTCCTCGGGCGTTACATTCATGATGTGTGTCCATGGATGTATTTTTACGGGCACGTTGTTGCAGCAGGGTATGGTGTGGCCGCCGTCGGGTGTGCGCTGTAACAGCAAGTCGGTTTTGCTGAATATAAAGTAATAAGTTTTCATTTTGTGGTAATCAATTGTTTACCATGGTTTTATTTCAGCGTCTGTTGCCAGTAATGCAGGTCATTTTCTTTCATAGCCTGCCGCCATTCAGGTGCATTATTGTAATGTAAAAGCACAATGGCTTCTCGCTCGTAGAGGCGATAGAGCAGCAGATTAGCCGCAAAATCGGTTTTCTTGTCGTTGAGCATGCTAAGCCACTGCCCTTTACTGATGTGCTTAATTATACTGTCTTCTTTTGCCGAAAGGCTTATTATAACACGGTATCCTATATCATGGATAGGCGCACATGTATCACAAGCCACCAGCATAATGTTGTACTTGATGGTTCGGTTGTCAATAAACGGAACGCAAGCAGGTGTTTTTGCGTGTGGCAAGTGGGTGTTCCCGTTGCGCTTGTGGCACGAGAAAGCTACAAATAATAGCAAAATAAGTAGGCTGTATACAATGGCTTTCATAGGCGTTACTGTTGTTTTAGTTATGCTTTTTGCAGCGCAACGGGTTGATTTATAAATGTTTATTGAGAAGCTTCGCCAAAGAGTAGCTTGTAGTCTCTTTCGGCAGCAGGACGTGTCCACTCTTCAGGAATAATCTTCCAGTTGTTGTTGGGTTGAGGGTCCATGATGCCAGCCTTGCGAATTTCCTCTGCAAGGTAGTAACGTTGGTCGCGTTCAGAGTGCCAAATAATGCGACTTTCTAAACTATCTTTCGGTATTCCTGCACCGCGTGTAAGCAGTTCGCCACCACCGTTTCCGCGATAACTGTTTACCGCTACTTTATACCAAGCCGTTGGATTAAAGGGTTGACCGTTGCTCATTTTTAAAATAGTAACCTTCTGTCCTGCTGGTTTTGTAACGTCAACAGTATAGTCAATGCCAGCCGCTGAATCGAAATTAAATGAGAAATTCTTAAAACCCATGCGTTGAGCATCGCCATACGTGCGCTTGTCGAGCAACAAAAGATGATCGTTAGGCGATGTCATGGTGTTCAGCCATAGGTCATAACTCATTTCGAGATGTTTGCGAACCTCTTCGCCCGTAAGGCGCATGACGTAGAGTTGATTTTCATATTTGTAGAGGTTAAACATGTCGCTCATGTATATTGGCCCTGCCTTGATGGTGGCATTAAACTGTAACGGCGCGTTGAAGGCGATGTCGGCCCCCGTCATTTTCAGCTCCAGGTTCAGTATAAGGTCGTTGAAAGCCGAGCTGCCGAAATAGCAATCGCGCGAAGTTATGTCGTGTTTGAATTCGCCAATCTTTTCATTTGTAAAGGCATCCACCTTGTTTATGTAGGGCTTAAAGTGGGTCATGTAAGCCTCATCAACGGGTTCTTGCGTAATGTCCTGCAGGTTGCCGTTGATGCTTGTCACCGTCCATTTGCCCTTTTCCCGGGTTAATTGTATGGTGGCATCGCTTATGGTTATGGCATTATTGGCCGGGTCGAGGCAAAGAACCTTTTGTCCTTTCGTGTTGATAACGGTGTCGTTGTGACGCGTATGGTCGTGACCGAAGAGTACAATATTGAAGCCGGGCACCTCGCGTGCAACGTTTTCGGAGGCGTCCTCCATATAATCAGGCGTGGTGATTCCGCCGTGAGCACCCGAGTGAAACAGGCCAATGACAACGTCGGCACGCTCTTTTTTCTTTAGAACAGGCATCCAGTAGCGGGCAGTTTTCACCATATCGTCGAAGCGTAAACCACGCCATATATCTTTCGAAAGCCAGTTGGGGATGGCGGGTGTAAGCATACCGAGCACGGCAATACGTATGCCTTGCCGGACGAAAATAGTATAAGGCTTAAGGTATGGCAGCCCCGTTGCTTCGTCAATCACATTTGCTCCCAGCACGGGACAAGCCACTTCGCGACGCCATTTGTCGTAAACCTTGTGACCTGGCTCCACATCATGGTTGCCGATGGTGACGGCATCATACTTCAAATAGTTAACAACCTGTGCAGCAATATTGGTATCTGTGGTATCGATAAAGTTGGAAAAGTAACTAATTGGCTGGCCCTGAAGGATGTCTCCATTGTCAAAAAGCAGCAGGTTACTGCCATATTTACCACGCAAGCGCGAAACGTAGCTGCTTACTCTGGCCAGCGAACCTGCCTTCGGTTTGCGGTTAATGGCATCGTATGGGAAGAAAGAGCCGTGCACATCACTGGTTTGAAGTATTCGCAATTCGACGGTTTTATTACGTGCTGACATGGTTGAAGTGCCCATCATAGCCAGTAAACATACTATGATAGCAGTTATTTTTTTGTTCATTATCATGATTAAATATTTTTGGTTTCGAGAGAAAAGGGGGAGTGGAACTACAATTTTGCAGTTTGTTTCTTTACCCGTTCGCTGTTCTTATTGACAAAATCCTTCCACGATCCATAGTGTCTGGCATCGGTTACAGGCGCTGAAAGTTGCAGGAAATGGCAGTAAGCGGCTCCCAATGCGTCCGTAGCGTCCATGAATTTAGGCATGTCCTGTTCTGCAATATGGAGCAAACGCTGCAACATTCCCGCCACCTGGGCCTTGGAAGCAGAGCCTTGTCCGGTGATGGCCATTTTGATTTTCAGGGGGGCATACTCGTGAATGGGAATGTCATGATGTATGGCAGCCGCAATGGCTACGCCCTGCGCACGACCCAATTTCAGCATCGATTGGATGTTTTTGCCAAAGAAAGGTGCCTCGATGGCCATTTCGTCGGGCAGGTATTCATCAATAATTCCAGTGACACGCTCAAATATCCGTCCGAGCTTTAAATAGGGATCACCCATCTTTCGCAGGTCAATTATCCCCATGGCACGCATGGAAGCCTTGTTGCCCGTGACAACAATTACGCCATATCCCATTACATTTGTGCCGGGATCTATGCCAAGAATAATCTTCTCTGTTGGGTTTTTCCTGATGGGCATTTGCTGGAAGATAGAAAGTTTACGATGTTTTATAAGAGGCTTGCTTCCTGTTTTAAAAAGAAACGATTCGCTTTTTAAAACGAGTTAACTTGCTTTTTTAAGAGGGTTACCGGTCTAAATAGGGATTGGTTGCAACCTCATCGCCTATCGTTGTCGCCTCACCGTGCCCCGGATAAACCTTGGTTGAGTCGGGCAACTGACAAAGATGACGCAGGCTTTGTATCATTTCGAACATTGAACCACCGGGTAAATCGGTACGTCCTATGCTGCCTTTGAAAAGCGTATCGCCAGAAAAGCAGAGGCCTTCGCTCTCACAATAAAAGATAACACTGCCCTTTGAGTGGCCGGGTGCTTCAATAATTGTAAATGAATGGTTGCCAAATTTGATGTCGTCACCATCCCTAAGATATTTGCCTACGGGCACAAAGTTGCTGGCAGTAAGCGATAATTGCAAGAGGTTTTGAGCCTGTTCGGGCAACGACTGCATCAGTTCCTTGTCGCCTTCGTGCACTTGTGGCTTAAGCTTCCAGATGTCAAAGACGAACGAATCGCCCAGATGGTGGTCGAGATGACCGTGAGTTCCCAGCAACGCTACGGGCTTAAGCTGGTTTAATTCAATATATTCCCTAATGGCTTCATACTCTTCAGGGAAGCAGGCGCCACAGTCAATGATAGCAGCTTCTCCAGTGGAGTCGCTTACAATATAGGTGTTTTCCCGGATAGGATTGCAGACAAAGCGTTTTATTTTAAGCATCGTCGTAACATTATAATAATTGTTTTTTGAGCCAAAAATTACCTAATGGTTACATGGGCAGGTAGATAACCTGTTTACCTTTAAACCATTCTTCATCGAAAAACTGTGATATGGGTGTAACCTCTATTATCTTGTGGTAGGGCTTTAACTCTGCCGTGAGGTCTCCTCCCTTAAGCGTAATAATGCCGTTGGCGATTGAATTATGCTGATTTTTCGAAATATTTTTGCGCACAATATTTACCAAATCGGGCAGAGGCATGACGGCACGCGATACGATAAAGTCAAATTTTCCTTTCTCATCCTCACCTCGTTCGTGTGCGGTTTCAACGTTTTCAAGCCCTATTGCCTTTATAATTTCACGTGCAACGTTTACTTTTTTGCCCGTCCCGTCGATGAGACGGAACTTACATTCTGGGAAAAGAATGGCCAAAGGAATACCTGGAAAGCCGCCGCCTGTGCCAAAATCGAGGATAGACGTTTGTGGTTTGAAGCGGATAACACGTGCTATTGCCATTGAATGCAGCATGTGATGTTCGTATAAATTGTCAATATCTTTGCGTGAAATTACGTTTATTTTATCGTTCCATTCCCTGTATAAGGCATCGAGATTTTGAAATTGTTCTCTCTGCTTTTGAGAAAGCTGGGGAAAATATTTGTCGATAATCTGCATATAATGAATATGTTATTTCTTTGCGTTGCATGCAAAGTTACAATATTTT
>JABZLB010000018.1 GCA_015256945.1 Prevotellaceae bacterium
GATATGATGAATATCAGCTTGCACATGCCAAAAACGAGACGATCAATGAAATCTCTGTTCTTAACCAGCCCACCAAAAAGGATGCTAAAGTTGAGCGTAAAGTTCAAGTAGAAGAGAAGAAAGAGGTAGTAAAAGAAGTCAAGTCTTCCATCAAGTTCACTGCTCCTGTTATCAAAAAAGATAACTTAGTGAAACCGGAAGAGGAGATGAAGACACAGGCTGAAATTATGAATAACAACACTGCTATCGGTGCTCTTGATGTTAAGGGTAACTCTGATAATGGCGAAGTTCTTAAGGTTACACAACGTGTAGCCGATGAGCCAGTAAAGCCTGAACCAGCTCCTGAAGTCGAGAATAAGGTCTTTGATGTTGTAGAGGTAATGCCATCATTCCCTGGCGGACAGAGTGCATTGATGCAGTATCTTAATAGCAATATCAAATATCCTGTCGTAGCTCAGGAGAATGGAGTGCAAGGACGTGTTGTTGTATCTTTCGTTGTTGAGAAAGATGGCTCTATTACAGATGTACGTGTTGTACGTTCAGTAGACCCATCACTTGACCGTGAAGCAACACGCGTTGTAAAGAGTATGCCTCATTGGATTCCTGGTAAACAGAACGGATCGGCAGTGCGTGTGAAGTATAATGTTCCTGTATCATTTAAGTTACAGTAATTCTTATATGAAAAGAACAACATCTTACATTATCGTAGGATTACAAATTGTCTTAGCCCTTTTCTCTTCTTGTAGTAATAACAAGAAGGGAAAAGACGGCAGGACAGATACATATTCATCAGGGACGATAAGCTTCGTCTCTGATGAAAGTTTTAGTCCTGTTATAGAAGAAGAGTGTGCTGTCTTCCAATATGACTATCCGCAAGCTAAATTAAAACCAATTTATACAAGTGAGTCTGATGCTATCAACAAACTGTTAGAGGGTAAGACTTGGCTTGCATTTACAGCACGCAATTTTAAAACAAACGAAATTCAAAGCCTAAAGGCAAAGAATTATCGTCCAGTTGCAATAGACATTGCATATGATGCTCTTGCTTTTATCGTTAATAGGGATAACAAGGACACTCTTATTTCTATTAAAGATATTCAAAATATCATGATGGGCAAAACCATAAAATGGAAGCAACTGAACAAAGGAGAGAATAAAGGAGAGATTACTGTTGTCTTTGATAATCCTAAATCAAGCACGGTACATTATATTGAAGATTCTACACTTGGAGGTAAACCTATCATCAATAAGAATGTTGTTGCAGTTAATAAGACCTCTGAAGTAATTAAATATGTAGAAAAAAATCCTGATGCTATTGGTATAATAGGCAATAATTGGTTGAATGATAAGCGTGATTCAACCAACTTAACCTTTAATAAGAACATCAGGGTAATGAGTGTAAGTCGTATTCACCCTGCAACAGCCTCAAGCAGTCGGAAGCCTTATCAATATTACATTTATAACGGTGAGTACCCACTTATACGCACCATTTACGCTTTACTCAACGACCCTCGTCAAGGATTACCATGGGGATTCGCACATTTTATACAAGGTCCGAAAGGCCAGCGTATTGTCATGAAGGCTGGACTTTTACCCGTCCTTGGTGATATAAATGTAAGAGATGTTAATGTCAGCCAATAGAAGAAACTTTCTTTAATGGCAATCGTCTTTCAAATAATTCCAAAGAAAAATTGATGTTGAACTTTTAAAAGAAGATTATGAAAGCAATTAAATACATTTTAGCAGGCACACTGCTGTTTGGTTCTGTTTCGACCACGATGGCTCAGCAGGATGAGAAAGGCATAATTGAACGTGTTTCACAAGTTATTAATAATAAAGGGGCAGACTTTGAAAAGCAGGTCAACCAGCTTTATAAAGACAACAAAAAAGATGCACAGGCACTGTTAGCTATTGCCAAAGCCTTTTATAATGCAAAGGATCTTGAGCATGCTACTCAATTTGCAGACTATGCTCTTGCACGCGATCGCAAGCTCGCGAAAGCTTATATTCTAAAAGGTGATATTGCTGTTAGCAAGGATGATGGCGGCGTAGCAGCTGAAAATTACGAGCAAGCAAAGTATTTCGATCCTAAGGATCCAGAAGGATATTACAAGTATGCGATGATTCTACGTGGCCGCAGTCCTGAAGATGCAGTTCAGAATCTTGAAGAACTTCGCAAACAGCGTCCTGATTATCCTGTTGATGCACTTGCTGGACGAATCTACTATTTTGCACAAAACTATCCAAAAGCCATTGAATATTTTGATAAGATTCAAGATATTAGCAAAATGGAAGATGAAGACTTAACCAAATACGCTATGTCTGATTGGCTTTTGGGTAAACGAGATAAGAGTATAGAAATAGCTAAGGCTGCACTACAACGTGACCCTCGTCGTGCAGGATGGAATCGTATTGTTTTCTACAACTATACCGACAAAAAAGATTATCCACAAGCACTTGAATATGCTGACCGCCTGTTTAACAAGAGCGATTCAGCACATTTTATTGCAGAAGACTATACCTACTATGGCACAGCCCTACAAGGTGCAGGCCGCTATGACGATGCCATTGCAGCATTCAATCAGGCTTTAGACATGAATAAGGGAAACAAGGTTCAAACTGGAATTATCAATAAGAACCTCTCAGACTTGTATTTAAAGAAGGGTGATTATGACAATGCTGTTGCATACCTTACCAAATCAATCGATGCCAAGGAGAAGAAGACAATGGATGATTATGACAACCTTGGCACTCTATATGCAGATATTGCAGCAAGTAAGCTAAAAGCTGGTGATAATACGGGAGCAACAGATGCTTTCAAAAAAGCAGATAACGTTTTTGCTAAAATGATTGAAGAGTTCCCTAATTATAAGAACTATGGCAACTACATGCGTGCCCAAGTTAATGCAAACCTCGACCCAGACAGTAAGAAAGGACTTGCACTTCCTTTCTATGATGAGCTGGCTTCTTCCCTGGAAAGCAAGGCAGAAAAGGCTGCAAGCGAAACACAGATGCTGAAACAAGCTTACTTCTACCTCATGGTATACCAATTCAACGTAAAGAAAGATAAAGCTGCAGCAAAAGTATATGCCAATAAACTCTTACAAATAGATCCTGACAACGAGGCAGCAAAACAAGTTCAAAAGCTCTAATCAAAGATTTATTTCTTTAGAATATATGAAAGTCCGTAGAAGTATTCTACGGACTTTTTTTATCCAAACAAATCTGTCAAATAAAGCAAATAACTATATATTATAACATTGTTTCTATTACAATCCAACTAATACATCACAAGTATTTTTTTATGTATTAAAAATATATAGGGGCCAGACATACCAAACAGCGCAAATCTTACTAATCTGTTAAAGGAATACAACCCACAACTTAAAATAAACTTAAAAGGGATAATAACAGACCAAATAAGACTAATAGAAAGAAGTATTTCGATAGATTTTCTAAATATAATAAAATGACTATATAATCGACTTGTCATTTGTGCATGACAAACATATAGAGTTCGTCAGCTTATCAAATACCATACATCCCCAACATAAGAGTATAAAGATTCAGGATAAAGCCAATATAAGCAAAAAGTTTCCAAGTTTCTTTTAAAGCTATGGTATACGACACTATTTATTTAGACACCTAAAAAAGAATAAATAAGTAAGTCAACTTACAAACATATATATGCCTTAAAAAAACAGTGCATCCAAATATGTTAATACATTGGATGCACTGTTTCGCTTAGGCTACAATAGCCTTAATTATCATAACCTATTCTCCTTTAAATAGGCTAAAGCCTTTATAGCTTTCATTGAAATTAACAGCTACAACATCATGCTTGAATCCTAAATCATAGGCTCTGTTATCTTGGATGAGATATGCAGAACGACTCCAATAATTAGCATTCTGCCCAACATAATACAGAAGTCCTGATTCATAGAAGCCAAATGCAGGAAGATAGAAATAATCAGCAGTATTGGATGGTTTCGTCTGAGGAATATTGGTATTTTCTTTTCGTTCGTAATGGTAACGATAGTCTTGACCGTCAGGTGCTATTGTTGATGAGAAACCAACAATTTTGTTTTTCTTTAAGAACCACATACCACCTGCATATAAATGTCCCATAGTCGACCACAAAGTTTCTCCATCCCAATGTGGATCACCATTCAAACAATACCATAAGCATTCGTTTATATTTGGATCATCCTTTGCACTTCTATTTGCATCAGGGTATGGACGGGCATGTCCTGTATCATCACGATAGCCACGGGGATTAGATACACTTTCTGGACTATTTGAAGGAGCATATGCTGCATTTGCAGTTCCACTTACAGTTGGTTGTTGACGCAAAAGTGCATTAGCATTATTCCATTCATAACCTTTCCAATAATGCTGGCCAACCGCTGCATCCCAAGTATAATATTCATTATTATAGTTTGTTGGCGTCAGATTGGCTGTAATATCAGTCATTGAATTTACAGAAGCAGCTATATTAACCGTTTTCTCCATCTCACCACTTACATTCGTTGCAGGATCAAAGAGCGTGTATTTCATCGTTAACTGATGAGTACCGGGAGCTATTACAACATAAAAAGAGTTTGACTGTTCCGTCAACGTATTGTTTAACTTCACCCCATTGCCTGTACCTGTTGTCAAAACAATAGAATTACTTGCATTGCTGCTCGGGCTTGCTGCCAAACCTGCAGAGGAGAAATCGTAAGTTCCTGCAATTGTATTATTTGATTCTATTGTTATTTTCTTTAAATAAATATTTTTTCCTAAATCAACATTTTCACAACGAGGATAAATACATAAGTAAGCAGCCTTATGCGCCAGACTAAAGCTAAAAGCCTGCCCGCTACCTGATGCCGTAGCCACACCACAATCACCTGATTCACCTGCATGTGAGAAATCGTTTGGCAATATTTGTGTTTGTGCTGAGGCAATTGTTACTTTATTTGCATCCGAACTGTTACCTACATAGTTTACCTGACATCCATTATTATAAGTACCCGTAGTTAGTTCAAATGTACCTCGCGATTTGTTTGCATTTAATGTACCAGCATTACTCTGATGAAATACGCCGGCATTATCTTCTACCCAAATCTTATCACCAGTACTCCAGAAAGCAGTAGCACCAGCTCCATTGGTATGTACTATGGATGTTCTTGTCAATGGAACGCCCTGCTTTGAAAGGGAAGCTCCGTCTGTAGAATTATCACTTGTGAAGATTATTGCATTCGGGTTGCTATTGTTCTTCTGTGAAAGGTCACCCTGTGCATCATCGTTTCCGCTACAACCCGTAATTACAAGAGCCAGGGCTGATAATATTATTCCAAATCTGTTCGTTTTCATCATATCTCCTCCTTAATATTTCCAAGGTTTAAAATTAATTTCGCCCTCATTATTTACGGATTCTTTGTCGTCATCATCCTCTTCCTCTTCTTCAAAGATAAAAGCAGGCTTGGCATCACCTGCTGAGCCTCCTTGCCCTATGGGCTGGTGTTGTCCACTAACAACGCCTAATAAATGTTCTGTCTGTAATGCTTCAACAGAACAAACCGGCTTCAAATAGTTCTTTACTTTTTTCATTTGCCTAATTGATTAAAAAATAAATATTGAATTAAAAAACAGTAATTTTTAAATAAATAAAAAAGCAAGAGGAAAGAACAATATCCTCTTGCATACATGATGGTATCATGCACGCGCGTGCATGATACCATCATAACATTATCTTTCTGGCTATTTAGAAATGAATGTGTGTGTTAGCAAATTATCTGACACTCCAAAATAATTTAGCATAAAAAAGTATAATAAAACCCTTATACTTTCATATTCTTTTTGAAACATCATCCTGATCATTACACCTCTATCTACGAAAAACGCTGCAAAGTTAGCAATTTTATTGTTGGTGCCAAAATAAAAACAACGATTATTTATATAACCTCATTTACACAGATTATAGAAAAACTGTCAAACAGGCAACTGTTTTATGAACAAGTACACTATTCCTGCATACTCTTTTATTTTGTAAAAGCATACCAGGTCTGTACTAAAACTAAAGGTTCAAAGATATAAAAACAACAATGTCCAGTTATGCTGTTGCATAACCGGACACTTTATATTTCTCCTATGAGGACTTATTGTTTTCCTTATTCAGGAAGACTAATTGCCTCGCTCGGGCAAACTGATGCGCAAGTACCACACTCTGTACATTCATCAGGATTGATAGAATACTTATCACCTTCTGAAATTGCGCTAACAGGACACTCATCAATACATGTTCCACATGCAACGCATTCGTCACTAATTACGTAAGCCATAATGTTTTTGTTTTAATTATTAATATGTAATTCTACTGCAAAGGTAGAAAAAATAGCCGTAATACCTACAAATGATGAAGAGTTTTTAAACAAATTAACCTCATTATCATGATAAATAATGAGTAAAGCAATAAAAATAAGGTACGGACGTTATCCTCACATGAAAAGATTCATACTTATATATTTCCATCTTTTTCTCTCCATAACCTCACTGTATGCACAGGACAGAACTGTTGAAAACAGGCCATATACCGATCTCCGACCTTTTCATTTCGGTATTCTTGTTGGTACTCATCTCCAGGACCTGGAATTTAATAATGTCGGGCCAAATGTTATAACTGCACCTGACGGTACCCAGCATACCTATACCATTACTGCCGATCAGGATCGTTGGGACGAGGGATTTAATGTAGGTGTATTGGGAGAACTAAGGCTAAGCGAATCGTTCCAGTTCCGTATTGCCCCTACCCTATATTTCGGCACTCGCCATATTTCTTTCCATAATATGGACTCTTCGGCTCCAGATTCCCTGCTTTCACGTAAACAAACCATGAAGACTGTGTACATCTCCAGCCCCATCGACCTTATTTTTGCTGCCAAACGTTTTAATAATCATCGGCCGTACGTCATGACGGGACTCACCCCGGCTATCAACCTTAGCGGTAATAGCAACGATTATATCCAGCTGAAACATTACGACTTATTTCTCGAAGCTGGTATTGGTTGCGACTTTTACCTCCCGTTCTTCAAGCTCCGTCCAGAACTTAAATTTATGTACGGATTAACAAACAGCTTCGATCGCAACCATCCTTCACATCTTAAAGACAAAACTCTTTTGCCTTACGCCACGTCCGTTAATAAAGCCCACTCGAAAATGATAGTACTTACTTTCTATTTCGAATAAGTTTTCACACCATTATTTTCTTTCAGCAAACTTAAGCTCCATCTTGCCTACATAGATACCACTTTTGCCATTTTGATCAACAGGTATCGGCTTTCCATCAATGTTTTTTACATAGCGAAGCGTTTGGAAATAAGTATGACTGTGTCCTCCTAAAACCAAATCAATACCACGGGTACCGCGTATTACCTCCTGATCGCCCATGCCATGTTCCTGCCATCCCAGGTGAGAGATACAAATTACAAGGTCACATTTTTTTTCGCGTAACACATCAGCCATTTTCTGTGCCGTTGTAACAGGATTGAGATAACGTGTAGTAAGGTAATTCTTATGATCAACAAGACCGTCCAATTCGGGTGCCAGACCAAACACGCCTATTCTTAATCCCTTACGTTTAATAATTACATAAGGTTTCACTATCTTTGCCAGTTCAGTACCTGTAAAATCATAATTCGCGCACACAATGGGATAATTCAACTGCTTAAACACCCGCGCCATATTAGCAAGACCATAATCAAACTCGTGGTTACCGATGGTACCTGCATCGTAGTGCATCATATTCATCAATCCCGATTCTACATCACCTTTAAAAAGTGTGTAGTAAGGCGACCCCTGTGAAAAGTCACCACTATCAAACAACAGCAAATCGGGGTCATGTTTCCGTTCTTCTTTCAACATGGCTATACGACGAAGGAATCCTCCCCTGCCCGCCTGAAGCGTATCTGCCAAATTGATGCTCAGCGGCATAATGCAACTGTGAGTATCGTTGGTATGCAGAATGGTAAGCGTTTTTTGTGCATAGCCCAAAACAGAGAAAGCCCAAAGGGCCAGAAAAATCATTAATTTAGTTTTCATATTTAATTCTTCCTTCTACCTGAGCATTTACTGATTCACCCTTTGCAGCTTTGCTCTTAAAATAATTTACTATAATATATCGCACACTATAATCCTGCTCCTGTGGCGAAACAACATTGGTCTTGGCCTTAAAAGCTTCCAATTTGTCGTTACCCTGGGCCAGATAATCGAGCGTAGCTACACGGTAACGAGCTGCGGGGTCAACAGGTTTTCCATCTATCATAGCTGAACACAGCTTGCCATCTCTGGAAATAACCAACCTCACACTTTTACTTACTCCCTCGCCGCCAACGCTTGCCATCTCACGAAAAAGCTGAAGAACTTTCTCGCCTGTAAGCGTCAGAAAACAAATATGATTTTCGAAAGGGGCTACATTCAACACATCACCATAAGTCACTTTGCCCTTGGCAAAAGCAGCCCTTATGCCACCCATGTTATAAACTCCAAAGTCGGGTTTCTCGTGAAAAGCCTCTCCACCCCAAACTAAAATGTCGGCCAGCAGGTCTGACAAGTCGCTCTCAGGCCTGTGTGCTGCCATAAAATGGTCAACACTTCCAACAACAGGCTCCATCATCGAATCAACTTCGTGCTGGTAAGGCTTTATAAAAGCTTGTGCACCAGCGTCAGGATGGCGATCAAACCGGCTGTCAACGAGTACCCGTGTACGCTGTACGTCAGTAAGCTGATATTGCTGCCGGCAACTACCCAGAACCGCCAACGACAAAGCTACAAAAATAACAGATGTTTTCTTTTGCATATCATGATATTTATATATTTCCGATATACAAAGTTAATTTAAAATGAGAGAAAGGCAAAATGAAGTGTTAAAAAAAACAGAATATATACATACTCTTTCCCCATTACGCCGAAATTAGCTAACTTTGCAACGCTTTTCGGCCTAACCGCTGGTTGAAGGACGAGTCTTCAAGCCAAGTTATGTTGGAACGACAAACAATTTTTAATTATTTAAACAAATGGATTTAATTAAAGTTGCTGAAGAAGCATTTGCAACCGGCAAGCAGTTCCCCGCATTCAAACCGGGTGATACTATCACTGTCGCTTACAAAATCGTCGAGGGTAACAAGGAGCGTGTACAGCTTTATCGCGGTGTAGTTATTAAAATTAATGGCCACGGTAACAAGAAACGTTTCACAGTTCGCAAAATGTCAGGTACAACAGGTGTGGAGCGTATTTTCCCAATTGAATCGCCCGCTATCGATAGCATCGAAGTGAACAAGCGTGGTAAGGTACGTCGTGCAAAGCTTTACTATCTGCGTAAGCTTACAGGTAAGGCAGCCCGCATTCGTGAAAAACGTGTCATTGCTACTGCAGAGTAATATCTGCCTGCGACAAAAAAAATAAAAAAGGCTCAATCCTTATATGGGGATTGAGCCTTTTTTGTGCTATATAATAATGGTATTTTTCTTTGAATGAAACATGCTCTTAAACCATCAAAAACAGGGGGATTTTCCCTTTACGGCACTATCGCGAATAGATTACGATGTAAAGGTCGTATGATTACGATGTAAACGTCTGACGATTACATCGTAATTGGGATGCGATTACAGCGAAAACGTCATGGCTTTACGATGTAAAGACAAAACAATTACGGCGTAATGGTGAGTGCTTTACATAATAACACAAGATACTGAATAACAAACAATTACATTGTTATTAAAACAAATTGTGCCATAATAGTACTTACTTTACGGCGTAAACGGTTTACCATTACGATGTAAAAGCATTTACTTTTGGGCGTAATCTATTTTCCGGGCTTTTAAAAGCTAAAAAAACGGGTAAAACACATCATTACAAAGGTGGCAGCCTGTAAAAGAGGAGCTCATTTCTTTTTAATATTCTTTTTTAATAATGGCCCGGTACTTTCATCTTCATAATTAATTTGAGCATCAGCATCACCCTTGAAAGCACCCATAAAATCGTCCCAGCTCTGAAAACCTGCAAGCAAAGCAATACGGTTCTTCGCCTCAACAGACAAACCGTTTTTTTTCGTTATCAGACTCCACACACGTGATAACGAGATTTTTTTATATTCTGTCCTATGTCTGAAAAAAGCAGAGAACCACTGCCCCACATAGCCTGCGGGCTGATGAGGATGAGCCATTTTGTTTTCAACTTCTGCTGTCAGAAGTTTCATATCCCGATTCATTACAAACTTTTTACCTGTTGTTTCTCTATGACAAAGGTACGCATTTATCTGTAATGAGCATCCTAAAGAACACAAAAAAACAGAGTCGTCTACCATTTACTTATTCTTTTTACGTAACTTTGTGCTACCATTTCTAAATTACCTCACAATGAAAGAATACGCATTAAAGTACGGATGCAACCCTAATCAAAAACCAGCTCGTATTTACATTGAAGAAGGCGAGCTTCCCGTTGAAGTAATAAACGGCCGTGCAGGCTACATTAATTTCCTTGATGCACTGAACAGCTGGCAACTTGTTAAAGAGCTAAAGGCGGCAACAGGGCTTCCTGCTGCTGCAAGTTTTAAGCATGTAAGCCCGGCCGGGGCTGCGGTAGGATTACCCCTTAACGATACATTGAAGAAGATTTACTTTGTTGATGATGTTGACTTTGAGCTTACTCCGCTGGCGTGTGCCTATGCTCGTGCACGTGGAGCTGACCGCATGTGCTCGTACGGCGACTTCTGTGCATTAAGCGATATTTGCGATGAAGCAACAGCAAAACTTATTAAACGTGAAGTTAGTGACGGCGTTATCGCACCAGGATATACACCTGAAGCTCTGAAAATACTGAAAGATAAGCGTAAAGGCACGTATTGTGTTATTCAGATTGACCCCAACTACGTTCCTGCCCCCATAGAGCACAAGCAGGTTTTCGGCATCACCTTCGAACAAGGACGCAATAATATTGACCTTGCCGACAAATCGTTATTCGAAGATATTCCAACGAAAAACAAAACATTCACACCCGAAGCCTTACGTGATTTAAAGATAGCACTAATCACACTTAAATACACACAAAGTAACTCTGTATGCTACGTAAAAGACGGCCAGGCAATAGGAATTGGGGCCGGTCAGCAAAGCAGAATACACTGTACACGTCTGGCAGGCAGCAAGGCTGATGAGTGGTGGATGCGCCAAAGCCCCAAAGTTCTATCACTTCCATTTAAGCCAGGTATACGTCGCGCCGACAGAGATAACTGTATTAATGTTTATCTTTCTGAAGAATATGAAGATGTTCTGCGCGACGGTACATGGGAAAACTTTTTCACTAAAAAACCAGAACCCTTTACACGAAGTGAGCAAAAGGAATGGATTGCACGTAACAGTGGGGTATCTTTAGGCTCGGATGCTTTCTTCCCATTTGGTGATAATATTGAGCGCGCACATAAAAGTGGCATTGAATATATTGCTCAGGCAGGTGGTTCAATACGCGATGACAATGTTATCGAGACATGCGACAAATATGGTATCGCCATGGCGTTTACGCATGTACGCCTGTTTCACCATTGAAAGGTAAAAAAATAAAAAGGTAAAAAAGTAAAAAACGGCCTGCTATAATATAATAAGGCAGAGGCAGGGAAGCGGTTTGAAGCTCGCTATAATATAATAAGGTGGGGATTAAAACACAAAACTGAATCCGCCATAATATAATGAGGTAGGGGTGGAAATGCAAAGCTAAGCTTTTCTTGCCTGCCCTTTAATTCTTTAATTTTTAAATCTTTTAATTCTCCTCTCCTATGGACGATTTCGAAAATATACTGGTAAACGGCATAAATTTTAAAGGGTCGTCAGGTGCTCCGAAAGATGATGGCGATAAAGTTAAAACAAAAGCAAAAAAGAAAAAGTATATAACCGGAGCACATGGTAGCGGTTCTGCACGACAAAAAGCGAAATATCGTGAACAGCGCGCCAACCGTAAATCGCAACGAAAAAAATAAATTACATATACCATAAAAACAAAAATCAGGTACAAACAGCACACGAAGAGTGCCCATGTACCTGATTTTTGTATATATAATATTAGTTGATGCTCCCGTTCTTTCCCAATACGAGCACTTTCGCCCTGAGCCGTTTACTTACATGATCAAAAATAACGGAAGGATTAAACCTGCGACCTCTAAACGAAGTTTCGAAATGTAAATGCTCGGTTGTGGCTCTACCAGTCCGTCCTGTCAAACCTATTATTTGTCCGGCTTTTACCTTTTGACCTACCTTTACCAGGTTCTTGCTCTGATGACTGTACAATGTTTCAAAACCATAGGCATGCTTAATGACGATACAATTACCATATCCGAAGTAAGGTCCGGAGCGTGTAACCACGCCGTCGAAGGCTGCTACAATATTATCATTAGGACATGTTTTAATATCAACACCGGGATGACCACGCTTTCCACCATACGGACTGATAACATGACTACCCGGTAATGGGTAGGCCCAATGCTCTTTTTCAATTTTTTCTAAGTCAAGTTTAAAGGTTGTACCAGCTTCGAAGGGATCACCCTTTACTTCATCCGGATCGAGGCTTGCTACCGTCTTCCGCTCTGGTTGTAATATACTTACATCAACAAATTTACCTTCCTTACGACATTGTAGTGTATGTTTCAACAACTTGTGACTACGTGCATCGACAACTAACAACGGATTGAAGCCTCCTCCATTAACCATAATAGAAAACAAACAAAATATACGACCATCCTGGCCTCCAATCGTAGCAATTTTCTGTCCGGCACGTACACGCTGCCCCACTTTAACATGGTTCTGTTCATTAAAGGCGTAAACCGTTTCCAATCCGTTATCATGACGAAGCACAACAACATTACCATATTGGGGTATTTTGCGTGAAAGACGTACAAGTCCGTCGAACATAGCCAATACAATATCACCCTTGGCAGAAGTAATCTCCAGCGAAAGATTATTCTTTATTGTGGCTATCCCCACAGGCAGAGGAAAAGAATACTCTTTTGATGAAAGATTTTTTAAGTTGATATTAAACACATTACTACGCTCAAAAAGGTCGGGAGTAGCAATACTAACCTGCTGCTGTTCGGCAGCAGATAAGTTATTTTTCTGCGCTTTCACCGTCAAAGGCAAAATATATAAAAGCAGAAATAAGAAAACATGTTGTAATTTACAATTCATATATAGATTCTAAGGTGGGCAGCAAACCTTCGCAAGACCACAGCCCAAAGGTTATTATTCGCAGTTTTAACGCATGACAATACCTGTATATATTCGTCCCGAACTAATTCCCAAACGCCGTGCCGAAAAATAGTCGGCAGCGTTATCATAGGTGCATATTGCCGAATCAACAATGTTATCAGCCTGTACACCAGCTTCTAATAGCTGTAAATGGTTACATTCAGGCAGGTTAATATGCCATTTTTTATATCGGTCAGCAATCCTGTCCATGTCAAAACCTGCTTGCTTAAAAGCATCGAACACCTCATTTCCAATCTCAAAATTCTTTAATGAAATACCTGGTCCGATCAATGCTTTCAGCAGTTCAGAGTGTGTTCCATAATGTTCTTTCATGGCCTCAACAACCTTTCCAACAATACGTTGCAACGTTCCGCGCCATCCGGCATGAACTGCTGCTGCAGCGTGATGAATCTCATCATATAGGATAATGGGTATACAATCGGCTGTTGACACACCTGTTGATATGCCTTTACAGTTGGTCATGACAGCATCAAAGCCATCAATAGAGATACATTGTTTCTCCAAAGAAGATGCCAGGAAATCATCATCTACAATCTTTATAGATGTACCATGAATTTGATGAGGTATGATAAGATGACGTTCTTCAACCCCTAAGGTGTGAGCCAAAGCACACCTGTTTTGACATATGGCGTTGTCATCATCACCACAATACGGATTAATATTCAGTTCCCCATACAATCCCTTACTTACCCCTCCGTGACGTGTTGTTGAGAATACTGTTACAGATGGTGCTATATCAAAATATGTAAGTTTGGGCTCCATTCAATTTTTCTCCTCCGGTTCAAACACTTCGAACTCGTCAAGGTCGTCTATATCGTCTACTTCACTGATAGCGTCGTCATCAATTATTTGAATTTCCTCAACTCCTTCTTCATGCAGCTCGTCTTTTATCCTTCTCACATTTTTGTCACGATGCACAAGTGTATCTTCAGATGTAATATTTTGAAGCTTATTACTTTCGCTATTCAGCTCACGCCATAACACGTCTTTCAACTCATCAAGACCATATCCTGTAACAGCAGATATGAAAACTACTGGCAGGTCGGTAGGCAGTTCTTCACGTAACATATTTTCTAATTCGGCATCTATCAGGTCGCTCTTGGTTACCGCCAGCACTCTGTGCTTGTCAAGCATCTCGGGATTAAACTCTTTCAACTCGTTGAGCAGAACTTCATAGTCGTGCTTAATATTGTCAGCTTCAGCAGGTACCATAAACAACAAAAGAGAGTTGCGCTCGATATGTCGCAGGAATCTCAGTCCCAGTCCGCGCCCTTCACTCGCTCCTTCTATAATACCCGGAATATCAGCCATCACAAACGACTTGCTGTCTCTATAACTCACAATACCCAACGATGGCTCAAGAGTAGTAAAAGGATAGTTCGCTATTTTAGGCTTTGCACTCGATAAAGCCGACAGCAATGTTGACTTACCTGCATTGGGAAAGCCCACCAAGCCCACATCGGCCAGCAGTTTAAGCTCTAGAATTACCGTTAACTCTTGTGCCGGTTCGCCAGGTTGAGCAAATCGTGGAGCCTGTCGAGTAGCTGTTCTGAACTGAAAATTCCCCAAGCCTCCACGTCCTCCTTTCAACAACACTACTTCCTGGCCGTCATAGGTTACATCGCAAATATACTTACCAGTATCAGCATCGTATACAACGGTACCGCAAGGAACGTCGATATACGAGTCCTTACCATCTGTTCCATGACATTTATCCCGTCCACCATTACCGCCGTGCTCGGCATAAACGTGTTTCTGATACCTCAGATGAAGCAATGTCCAGAAGTTATGGTTTCCTCGTAAAATAACACTTCCTCCATGCCCACCGTCGCCACCATCAGGTCCTCCATTAGGCTGATATTTGATGTGTTTTAGGTGCATAGAGCCTCTGCCACCCTTACCCGAGCGACATACTATTCTGACATAATCTACAAAATTCGACTCCATTAGCTGTTGTTATAAACATAAAACAATAAACCATGGGCACAGCTTTCAATGCCCATGGTTTAGCAAAATTAAAGATTATCGATAACTTCGCTGATGTCAGCGAAAATACGTTCCAGTTCACCAAGGCCGTCAATATGATGGTGAATGGTTTCTTTCTTATACCAATCGATAAGAGGTGCTGTCTGATTGTGATATACCGTGAGACGCTTCTTAATTGTCTCTTCATTATCATCTGAACGTCCACTCTCCTGACCGCGCTTTACAAGACGCTTCATCAGTTCAGCTTCAGGCACATCAAGTTCAACCATAGCAGCTACTTTATGGCCACGTTCTGACAACATTTTCTTCAGAGCTTCAGCCTGGGGGATGGTACGTGGAAAGCCATCGAAGATAACTCCCTTATGATTTTTACCGAAACTATCATAAACGCTGGCCAAAATATCAACCATCAGCTCATCGGGAATAAGCTGTCCGTTATCAATATATTTTTTGGCAGTCTTACCAAGTTCGGTTCCCTTCTTTATCTGGTCACGAAGTACATCACCTGTGGAAATGTGTTCGAAACCATACTTTTCAATCATTTTTTCACTCTGTGTACCCTTACCTGAGCCCGGGGCACCGAAAATAACTATATTCTTCATTTATTCAACTAATGTGTAAATATCTCGTAAATTGCGTCCTTGCTGATCATAATCAAGTCCATATCCCACAATAAAATCGTTGGGAATTTCCATGGCAGCATATTCAATATTCAGTGGTACCTGAAGCTTACCTGGCTTAAGAAGAAGCGTACATATATGCAACGATTCTGGTCCTCGCGTCCCTAAAGTCTCCAACATTCGCTTCATTGTAAACCCTGTATCAACAATATCTTCCAGAATGATAACTGTACGTCCTTCCAATTCCTCATTTATTCCGATAACTTCCTTTATCTTTCCCGTCGATACCGTGCCCTGATAGGAAGCCAGTTTCACAAACGATATTTCACAAGGAATTGTGATATAACGCATTAAATCGGAAGCAAACACGAAAGAACCGTTCAACACTGCAAGGAACAAGGGGTTCTTACCGGCCATATCCTTATTAATTTTGTCGGCAACTTCCTTTACACGTTGCAGAATTTCTTTTTCTGGAATAAACGTTTTAAACGTTTTATCCTTTACCTTTACAATACTCATAAACCTCTATTTGTAAGTATGATGCAAAAGTAATAAAAAGGATCGAAACTAAATGATACGGCGATTATAAATATATATATCCTGCATAAAAAACAATTTCTACATCGGTTTTCTCCAATTTCTTTTACTATCTTTGCACTGTTATGAAGCTATTTACATCTGCTCAAATTCAAGAGCTGGACAAATATACCATCGAACATGAACCCATAAAATCTATTGATCTTATGGAAAGGGCGGCCAAAGCCATAACAACCGCCATCATGAACGAATGGACAGAACATACACCCGTCGTTGTGTTTGCTGGCCCGGGCAATAATGGTGGCGACGCTCTGGCCGTGGCCCGACTGCTGGCTGCCGAAGGATTCAGCGTTAATACATATCTCTTTAATATACATAATAAACTGTCGCCCAATTGTGAAATCAATAAGAAACGGCTTACAGATACCAAACAAGTAAACTTTACGGAGATAGTTCTTGACTTTGACCCGCCCGAGCTAAAACCTGGAACTCTTGTGGTTGACGGGCTTTTTGGGACAGGATTGGATAAGCCGCTTATGGGTGGATTTGCATCGTTAATTAAGTATATTAATCAAAGCCCGGCTAAAGTTGTAAGTATTGATATTCCCTCAGGACTGATGTGTGAAGATAATACTTACAATATCCGGACAAATATTATACAAGCCGATCTTACACTCACTCTACAACAGAAAAAACTTGTTATGCTTATGCCCGACATGCAAGGGTATATTGGCAAGCTAAAAGTGCTCGACATACGTCTAAGTCACGAGTACATCAATAAAACAGAAGCTCCATATCATATTGTTGAAGAAACAGAACTTCGCCCTATTCTGCGTTTCCGTAACGACTTTGTACATAAAGGTAACATGGGGCACGCGCTTATTATAGCAGGAAGTTATGGTATGGCGGGAGCAGCTGTTTTAGCTACAAAGGCATGTTTACGAACTGGAGCCGGAAAGGTTACTGTTCATACACCACGGCGAAACTATAACATCATGCAGATAGCAATACCTGAGGCAATATTACAAATTGACCATGATGAAACGCTTTTCTCAGAAAGTGTCGACTGCAATGACTTTGATTCGCTTGGCATCGGCCCTGGATTAGGAAAAAATGAAAGCTCTGCAATAGCACTGATTAGTCAGCTAAAACGCACAACCTGCCCCATTGTCGTTGATGCCGATGCACTTAACATATTGGCCAATCACCAGGCATGGATGCAACAGTTGCCCAAAGGCATAATACTTACACCCCACCCCGCTGAATTTGACAGGCTGGCAGGCTCGGTTAGTAATAGCAGTTACGACAGACTGATGCGAGCTCGCGACTTAGCCGAACACCTGTCAGGATACATCCTGTTGAAAGGCCACTATTCGGCTTTGTGTCTGCCTAACGGACACATCGTGTTTAACCCAACAGGCAATAGCGGCATGGCAACGGCTGGAAGTGGTGACGTACTTACAGGAATGATTACAGCATTGCTTGCCCGTGGTTATAAACAGACTGAAGCATGTATGCTTGGAATGTACCTCCATGGGATGGCTGGTGATCTCGCTGTAAAAGAAACAGGAAAGGAAAGTTTAATGGCAAGCGATATAATCAGGTTTATACCACAGGCCTTTAAACGCCTGGAAGATTAATTATAACGCAGCTGTCGAATAGGCAGACCAATTATTTCAACCACACGAAACATCGTACTATGAATATAATGAAATCACAAATTCTGACCTCCCTGCTCGCCATCCTATTGTCAATTACAACGGTTCGTGCCCAAAGTATTGAAGGAACACCTTATTGTCTACCCATGAATGGTGCACAGTTTACCATCAAAGTTGAAAAAACACAATATACGCCAGGACGTTTTTGCCTGTATTCCATGAGATACCTGAAGCAGAATGTAGAGCTTGAACCATCAACAACCTATCGGATAATTGGAATCGATATTGATGTCACAGCACGTCCTGACACTTCGCGCCATTTTAAATTAATAGTTGATAAGAAGCATAGTATCAACCAGGTTACATGTAGTCCTGATGGTCAGCTTCTGGCAATTAATACTGATGCTGCACCCATAAAAGCTACCATTCGACAGTTTGTCCCGGCACAAAAACCTGATACACCTAACCCTGCCGATTTCATGACCGAAGATATACTTAATGCTACCAGCACTACTAAAATGGCAGAGCTGACAGCGAAGGAAATATACGACATACGTGACAGTCGTAATCAGCTGAGTAAAGGCGAAGCCGACTTTATGCCCAAAGATGGGACTCAGCTGAAGTTAATGCTGGCAAACCTTAATCGTCAGGAAACCGCACTACGACAGTTATTTGAAGGCGTGGTAACCAAAGATACCACATGGACAACTGTCAACTACATGCCTATGAAAGAAGGTAACAGCGTTCTCTTTCGTTTTTCAACACGACGCGGATTAGTTGATTATGACGACCTTGGTGGGGAACCTTACTATATTACTGTTACAAACCTGCACACGGCTCCTGCTCCCGCCCCTGTACCAGCTGGTCAAAAGGAGGATAAGGCTGACATTGGCCTGCGCATAAGCAAACCCAGCCGTATAAAGCTGACCCTGCAACATAATACGGACATTGTTGCGACTTTTGAAATGAATGCTGCACAGTTCGGTACCGTAGAATCACTCAGTGGTGATTTATTCGGAAAGAAACAGTCAACTGCCCTCCTGCTCGATCCCATGACAGGTAGTATAAAGGAAATCCGACAGATAACACCACAAGTACCCAAATAAAACAAACTGGGATTCGCACATTTGAAACTCCATGATATTGAAAAATAAATATCATACCATCAACTACCTGGCACTCTTTTGATACCAGCTTACATCTAAAAAGTCGGTTGTAAACAGGCATAACAGCTCCGTTTAACTCGGACAGCTGCCACTTAATTCCTGCATTTTTTGCAAAAAAATTTGGCACTTTATATGAAATGTCGTATCTTTGCACACGTTAACTTATTACGTTGTGTGTTTATATTCACTTCGTATAAGCCTGGACTTGTAGCTCAGTTGGTTAGAGCAACAGACTCATAATCTGGAGGTCATAGGTTCAAGCCCTATCTGGTCCACAACAATAAAGAAAAGGAGTTACTGTTAAGTAGCTCCTTTTTGTTTGCCTATTGGCAAACCTTTTAAAGAAGGCTTTTACGATTGTTATGTAATTATATACTGACAAACAATACGGAATTAAGCTGTTTAAAAGATGAGGAATGGTATACCTTCTGGCTGCTTAACCGGGTAGATTCTGCCAGAGCGCTTGCCCGAAAACTCAGGGATACTAAGCGGCATCCAGAGTTTAGCAACTTCGAAATTGTTGTTGCTGCGGGTGATGGCAAGACTGATGATGATGAAATTATTGAAGACGACAACTCGTATAACCGCGTACGTAAAGCCATAAATGAGCATCCTGACGGAACCATTACGCTTTCGGTAGGCCAGCTTACCACTGGCGTTACTATACCTGAATGGACGGCAGTAATGATATTAAGCAATATGAAGAGTCCGGCTTTATACATGCAGGCTGCCTTCCGCGCACAAACACCATACCTGTATATAGATTCCAGCGGTAAATATCACCGCAAGAAAAATGCCTACATTTTCGACTTCGACCCGATAAGAACGCTTACCAACTACGAAGAAATGGCCAATGGGCTTTTTTCCAATACGGCTTCAGGCAATGGCGACAGCGATATAAGGAAAAAGCATATTCGTGAGCTTCTTAACTTTTTCCCTGTGATAGGTGAAGATGAAAACGGAGAAATGATACAGCTCGATGCTGAACAAGTGATGCGTATTCCAAGAGAGAACCGGTCAAAAGAAGTTGTGCGCAGCGGCTTTATGAGCAATTTCCTCTTTGCCAATATTGCGGGTATTTACAGCTGTTCTCCTGGCATTATTAAAATTATCAATCAGTTATCTCCTGTTTCTGCACCGAAAAACAGTGAAGTTAATGCTGATGAGGTAGACAGCATTTCGCATGAAATTGACGATGAGGGCTACGTACAGCCTGATCCTGAACAGGTTTCCCAACTGAAAAACACATTGTTTGGCGATAAAATTTATGGTGAACCCAAAGAGGCTTTAGATCAGTATGTTGCTGAAAGTATTCAACAATACAGTAAGAAGAATGAACGTCAGGGAAAGACGACAGAAGAACAAATCATCGACCAAATAAGCAGTCAGCTTACAACCGTACTCCTTTCCCAGTCAGAGCAAATGGCAGACAAGAGCCACGTAGACAGGCTCACCAAGCGTAAACAAGGTGCAGCAGCCATACAAATTAAGGGTATGGTTATCGAACAGTTGGGCGAATCGTGTCGCCAGGTAACTAAGGACAAGAACGATATTGATATTAACTGCAAGAACAACTGCAAAGGCAAGACCTCACAACAACAACAGGAACTTATACAAAAGGCTGAAGAAGAAAAGAAAGCTATTGATGATACGCTTACAAAAACTATTCAGGAAAAGACAAAAGACCTGCTTAACAAGGGGGCTGAAATTATTGCCAATGCCCACGAACAACAACGTATTGACAATAAGAAAGAGCAGACAAACGACGCCATTCGCGACCATCTTCGGGGTTTCTCCCGCACTATTCCTTCGTTCTTAATGGGCTACGGTGATGGGAATACAACGTTACAGAACTTCGATATGAACGTACCCGACGAGGTTTTCGTTGAGGTTACAAGCATTACAAAGCAGCAGTTCCACCTGTTAAGAGATGGTGGAGAACTTATTAATGACGAAACGGGAGAAAGAGAATACAGCCCAGGCCACTTCTTTGACGAGGTAGTATTCAACGATGCCGTGCGCGGGTTTATGTCGTTGCGCAAGCGTCTGGCCAACTATTTTGAGGCTTCGGCCGAAGAAGACATTTTCGATTATATCCCTCCACAGAAGACTAACCTGGTGTTTACCCCAAAATGGGTTGTAAGGGAAATGGCCGACCTGTTGGAAAAAGAGAATCCCGGGTGCTTCGATAACCCGCAAAAGACCTTTGCCGACCTTTATATGAAGTCGGGACAATATATTACAGAAATTGTAAAACGCCTTTATAATAGTGATGGTTTATGTAAGGCTTTCCCCGACAAAGAAGCACGTATCCGACATATTTTCAGGCATCAGGTTTACGGTTTAGCCCCTACCGAGTGCATCTACCGCATGGCCATAAACTATATTCTCGGCTTCAACGATACCATTCATATTCCTGAAAGCGAGCACCATCTGCGCATGGCCGACAGCCTGCCTGCCGCAAAGAACGGTACTATGGAGCAATTTTTAGAGCACATTTTTTAAGTACTAACCGCATATCAAAGCAAAATCCCCGTCCGATTGTATCGGACGGGGATTTTCTATATTTATTTGTTGTACCAGTATATTGTCATAAGCCTTTTGGCATTCCGACGGGTACAACCTATGATTAGTCGCAATTAGCCAGCTTGTGGTCAGAGCCAAGCACGTCGGTTATCTTCTCTTTGTACATGTCTGTCATGAAAGCGCGTGCAACCTTACCATATTGACGTGGGTCGAAATAGTCGGGATGCTCGAACAATGTTTCGCGAACACCAGCGGTGTAAGCCAGACGCGAGTCAGAGTCGATGTTGATTTTGCAAACAGCGCTCTTCGAAGCCTGGCGCAGCTGCTCCTCAGGAATACCAACAGCATCAGGCAGGTTACCACCAAACTTGTTGATAATGTCAACATACTTCTGAGGTACAGAAGAAGAGCCATGAAGCACGATTGGGAATCCTGGCAGTTTTTTCTCGATTTCTGCAAGCACATCAAATGCCAATGGAGGAGGCACAAGACGACCCGTTTTCGGGTCACGAGTACACTGTTCGGGCTTAAATTTGTAAGCACCGTGAGAAGTACCGATAGAGATTGCCAGACTGTCACAACCTGAACGCTGTGAGAAGTCGATTACTTCTTCAGGCTTGGTATAGTGTGATTCTTCTGAAGCAACTTCATCTTCAACACCTGCAAGCACACCCAGCTCAGCCTCAACGGTAACGTCGTACTTGTGAGCATACTCTACACACTTGCGTGTAAGTTCAATGTTTTCTTCGTAAGGCTTTGACGAACCGTCAATCATTACTGAAGAGAAGCCCATGTCTACACAGTCCTTTACAAGCTCAAAGGTATCTCCATGGTCAAGATGGAGGGCAATTTCAGGATGATGACAACCCTGCTCTTTAGCGAAAGCTACGGCACCTTCTGCCATATAACGCAGAAGTGTAGGGTTAGCATAGTTGCGGGCACCCTTTGAAACCTGAAGAATTACAGGCGAGCGCAGCTCTGCACAAGCTGTAATAATAGCCTGAAGCTGCTCCAAGTTGTTGAAGTTAAATGCTGGAATAGCATAACCACCAGTGATGGCACGCTTAAACATCTCGCGAGTATTAACGAGACCTAACTCCTTATAATTTACTGCCATTTTTAATTATGTATTTAAAAAATTACAATATAGTTTATCTAAAACCATCGCAAAATTAGCATTTTTATCCCTCTTTACGTCGTAAAGTATGCTTTTTATTGTTGTAGAAGTCTTAAAAAACTTAATTCTTCTATATAAAAATGTATAGGATCTGGTTTTGCAAAATCTACATTACAATTGGCTATTTATGAAACTTATATGCCACATGCAACATCAGGTAACGGGGTATTGAGCTGGTCCATGTTTCAGTACGTCCCTGCGCATCGAGCGTAAAGGTAGTGTTGTTAAGCTGTCCCAGCAGGTCAAAACCGTCGAGCGAGAGGGTAAGATTGTCTTTCAGGAGCTTCTTTGTCAGTCGTAAGTTCCATATCAACTCGCTGCTGTTCATTTGCGAATCATTGTATCCGCGCCGGTTGTAATTTGTAAAATCGGTTGTGACTTCGAAGTTCCATGGAAGTGTTATGTTGCCATTTACGCCAAAATTATATCGCCATGCGCTAACGGTTGTAAAATCGTCGCGGTTACCCGTAGCGCGCTGGTAGGCTACGTTTGAGGTACAATTCAGGCGTATGCGGTCGCCAGCCTGCCATGTCAGTTTCAGCGTGTTCAGTACATTCCAGTTGTTTACCTTGCTTTGTACGGCAGCCATACCGCTCACCGTCATCAGATCAACGCTTCTATTATAGTCGCATCGCAATTCCTCCTGAAAAGAAAGGTGCTGACTTTTGTCCAAAGGCATAGCCATTCCACCGTTGAGCGACGCTCCCCAATTGCCGTTTACGTTCACCTGTTGTGTCGTTGTCCGTCCTGTATTCTTGTCATATAATACCGATGTTGCAATGGCATTGTGCATGGTATGATAGCTGGCACCCGCGTTAGCTGACAGCTGACGGGCCATTGAAAACGACGATAACATGAGGTCAATATGATGGTCGCGCGACTTCTTCAGATTGGGATTCCCCAACGTCAGCACCAAAGGGTTGCTGTCATCATGTATGGCAAGCATCGTTGAAAGGTCGGGCTGGCTCTGGCTTGTGCCGTAATTGATGCTGGCATAACGTGTTCCTGTCGAATCGGTATTTTGGTAAGTAAACGTCAATGTGGGTTCAAAGAATACCGAATTACGCTTACTGTGGTAGTGCCTCATGCGGTTGTAGCTCAGCGATTCGCGCTTAAACTGCACGGGAGCATACAGTTGAGCCGAGAACTGTGGCCTGCTGGTACCGTCGCCATGTGTATAATTGAACGTCAAACCCGTAAACGAAGACGTTACATGACTGCGGTTCTGGTAGCTGTTTGTTGCATCAATCACATGCAGCAAAGCGTTGCGTGTAGACGGCAATACGCCCAGCGGATAGGCCGTTTCTGTATAATCGGCCAGACGGTCTAAACGATAAATGTCATTTCCTGAAGCGTTGTAGCTCTGGTTCAGGCGCACAAAGGGCTGAATATAGATGGTATTTACCTCATCCGAATCGCGATTAAGCAAACGGCTGTATTCCATATTCAGCATAAGCGTATAATTGTTTGCCGGCGACGATACATACTGGGCGCGATGGTCCTGCGTAGCCATGGCACCCAGATAATCTACCTGATTCCGTCCGAAACGGTCGGCATTACTCCGTCCGTAGCTTACACTTCCCGTCACCGAAGCCATATTTTGTGCCGTCTCCTTGCCGAAAGCAATGCGGTTGGCAAACGTAAAACTGTAATTTGTACTGTTGCTACGGCCCATCATTTCGTCGCGCTGACGGTTTACCGTGGCATGCAAAAGTCGCGTGCTTGCGCCGGGAAGATACAAACTGTCGAGCATAGAGATGCTCCAGGGCTTCTTATTAAACTGGCCCGAAAGCATGCTGTCCCATCCCCTGCCCGATGTATGCGAAACACTTGTAGACAAGTCTATAATCTGCCTGTGAGGATGAAAGCCTGCCGAAAGCGATGCCGACATATCGGTTATACGCGACCGGTTACTGCTGTTACTGAGGTGGAAATAATCGCCTCCGGTCAGAAACGTCTGTGAATTGATGCGCGATTGTTGATCGTTATCAGTAAAACCTATATTATTATCTGACGAAAAATAGCTGTCTTCGTCCTTACCATTATAATAATAGCTGATGCCAAGACGTCGCGTCGACTGCCTTCCGCCGCCGGCATCAGGCAGTTCACTCAACGCCCCATCCTCACCAGGGGTCTGTCCGTCGCTCACATTGTTCATGTTTCCCGTCAGTGTAAGTCGCGACTTTTCGCCGTAGTGCATAGCAAACAGTCGTGCGCCATACCGTCTTTTACTGCCTGCAGCCACGTCCATATTACCTATAAAGCCCCGGTGGTATTGCTTTTTCAAGGCCACGTCAACCACCAGAGCCTTGTCGCCCATGTCGCGTTCCATCAGCCTGCTGTTCTTTCCCTGCTTATCATACACACGTACCTTGTTTACGGTATAGGCAGGCAGGTTTTCCAATGCTTTCTTTGCGTCGCCGTTAAAAAAGTCTCTTCCATCAACCAAAAGCGTGCTGACGGCCCGTCCGTTCACCTTAATGACACCACCATCGAGCGTAACACCCGGTAGCTGCCTGACCAAAGCGTCGAGCATTGAGCCTTCACTCAGGTTGAAAGCATCAGCATTATACACCATCGTATCGCCACGCATCACCATTTTTATCTTTGTAGCCTTTACTACAACCTCGTCTAAGACATGCGTGTCTACTTTTAAACGGGCATCTTCTACCCATTGTTCGTTCATGCGTTCAGCCATTTTTACCTCAACAGGAACGTACAAAGTTTTATACCCTACCATCGATATGCGCACCAGATAGCGGGTATTATTTTCAACGTCAAGGGTATAACAAAATATGCTTTCGCCATAATACTGCCGTTCCGTAGTTACTGTTGAGCGAATAACAGAACTGTCAACGGCCGACAATAACTCTACCGTGGCACCTATTAAATCCTCTCCCGTTGAGGCGTCTACAACACGACCGCTGAGATGTCGCGCCTGAACCGTCACGAAAGAAAGCCATAAAAAACAAGTGAAAACAACTTTATGAAACATGTATAAAAGGAATATAACAGCTTTTTAACAACACTGAGCACCACCGTTTGTACACAGTGGTGCCCGAAATGATAAAATAAGAGAAATCAATGCCCGCCTGAAATGCTGTGACGCGAACGCGAAAGCTCCGAGGCAAATATCAATATAATAAAGTAGCCGAGGAAAGGAATAATAAACGGCAAGCTCATCATCCGGGTCGAATCGGCTATTACTCCCATCAGCAAAAAGCCGCAGCCGCCTATCGGTGTCATCATCAAGAGCGATGAAGCACTTTTGGTAAGGTTGCCCAAACCACGCAAAGAGAGTGAGAAAATAGTAGGAAACATGATGGCTTCGAAAGCATAGTTCAGAATTAATGCCACCATCGACACATAGCCTAAATTAAGCAATACCAAACCTATACAGGTTACACTACCTGCCGAGCATGTCAGCAACATGTGCTCGGCCTTTACGCGACGCATTATCCAGCTGCCACCAAAGCGTCCGAACATAAAGAAAGCCAGCGCCACGGTAAGCACTATTGACGCCGTGTTATCGCTCATCCAGCCCTTGCCCGTCACAAAATTAATAAAATAACTGTTGATGGATATTTCGGCTATTTCGTAGGCCAGCAGTGCGAACAAGCCAAATACGAACTGGGGATGATGGCGGAAAAGTTTTGTAATACGACTGCTCTTTTCCTTGTCTTCTGCCGTTTCCTCGTGCCTTATTTCGGGTAAGTTGACCCTCGAAAACACAACAGCTATCGCCAATACCACAATACCGAGGATGGTATAAGGTATAACAATGTCGCCTCCTACCGCCGTACCGTTGAACAAAAACTGGCCTACAAGGAAGGTGGCTGCGAGCGAACCCAACCCGTTAAACGATTGTGACATGTTTAAACGGCTGGTTGCCGTAACAGGGTTACCAAGCTCAGTAACATACGGATTGGCCGCCGTTTCAAGGAAAACCAGTCCGCAACCAATGATAAAAAGTGCAGCAAGATAGGCATAAAACGTTTCAGCCTCGGCACCAGGAATAAATAAAAGCGCGCCCACGCCGAAAAGAGAAAGCCCGAAAACAACCCCCTGACGGTAGCCTCTGCGGTTGATAAACCAACCGGCGGGGATGGCCATGAGGAAATATCCAAGGTATGTGGTAACCTGAATAAGCGACGATTGCGTGATACTGATGTCGAGAGCATTCTGAAAATGCTTGTTCAACACGTCAAGAATAGCACGTGCAAACCCCCAGAGAAAGAAGAGGGAGGTAACAAGAATAAAAGGAAAGAGATACTGGCGGTTAGTAATTGACGCTTGTTTCATGGTAATGTAAAAGAATATCCCTTCCCTGATATGGGGAGGGATATGTTCATATCACGGTATGTTTATTTTTTAGAGGGTTCTATCAATTTCCATATTCCAGCAGCAAGAGCGCCGCCGGCGAGTGGTCCTGCTATAAATATCCACAGATGAGACAAGGCTGTTCCACCCTGGAAAAGGGCAGGACCTATTGAGCGTGCCGGGTTAACCGACGTACCTGTATAACGAATACAAGCCAAATGAACCATCACCAACGACAGGCCGATAGCCAGTCCGGCAAAGTTATTGGTTGCACCGTTTGTCTTTGATGTTGCACCTAACACAACCAGAACAAACACGCAGGTAAAGAACGTTTCGGCCAAAAAGCCTCCTAAAGGTGCAATGGTTACACAGGCTCCGTTTACTACTTGCAGGTCGTTGGCGCCTGTTCCAATAAGTCCTGCCGACGTAGTGACGGCATACAACACGGCTGCACCCATGATGCCGCCAATAATCTGGAACAACATATACATACCACAATCTCTTGCGTTCATGCGGCCACTGAGAAAAACGCCCAGCGTAATGGCGGGGTTAATATGGCAGCCCGATATGCCGCCAATGGTGTAAGCCATTGCTACTACCGACAAACCGAAGGCCAGAGCCGTACCTACAACCGATGCCTGATCGGCAACAGGGTTACAGCCTAACGACACAGCAGCTCCACAACCTATCAGGACCAGCACCATAGTGCCGACCATCTCTGCTAAATATTTTTTCATCATGATAAAAATTGGTTATCACTCTTGCTTATTCGTTATATAAACGCCAGAATATCAAAAATATTGTTTTTGTGGGTTATTTCGCCCTAACAGCCATATGTTACCGTGCTAATGACAACACCTTTCGGCAACAGGGTTTCGTGCTTTCAGCAGTAACGTTCATCGTTCGGCGGCCGTCAGCAGCGTGTGCGGCGATCGTCAAACAATGCGTATGACGGCCGTCGCACACGCTGCTGACGGCCGCCGAACAACGAGAAAAACAAAGCCGTTGTACCACCCTTACGCTCAAAAGGGTGAAACTATACGTCGTTAAGGATGCTCCTTAACAGGTATGTAGCATTTTGATTGGCTGCTACACCATCTGTTATTTTATATGAATAGGTGACTTTCCTGCCCAACTCAATTTCGAAACAACAGTTGTGGAAGCGGTCATCCTCGCCGGCCATCTTCGACAGTTCAAGGTCGTGCGTGGCAATAATACCGCTGACCGGGTATCCCGTTATGGCCTTCAGGAACATACGTGAGCCGTTAAGCTTGTCTAAAGAATTGGTGCCTTTCAGTATCTCATCGAGGATAAGCAGCGTACCTTGTTGTGCAGAGCCATCGCTTGCAGCAGGCTTACAATACTTAATCAGCTGCTGAAGGCGCAGCAATTCGGCATTAAAGTAGCTGATACCATGGGCTAAATCGTCGGAGGTTCGCATACTGCTGAACAGGCGGAACGCTGAAATTTTCAGTTCTTCAGCAAAAACAGGCATGCCTGCTGCGGCCAAAATATAGTTGACGCCCACCGCACGCAGGAACGTACTCTTGCCTGCCATGTTGGCACCTGTGACGATATAGAAGTTACGATTGGCAATGGAGAAATTGTTACGGACGGCTTTTTCGCCAAGGAAGGGATGGTAAATATCACGGGCTTCAAACGTAATTTGCGAACCTTTAACCCACACAGGCCAGCATGTATGCGGATTGTTATACAGCAACGTAGCCACGGTTACGTCTTCATCGGTACGTATAATGCGTGCTGTCCAGCTGTCGAGATTCATCGTAGAGCGCCATCGGGCAAAGCGTCGCAACAGGAAAAAGTCGTAAAGTCCTAAGCCGTTAACAATAAGAAGCCCCATAATGTTACCGCGTTTATCCAATCCATCGAGAAACTTTTTAAGTTCGCCGAAGACCCCTGCTTCGGCAGGGGCTATGAGTTTGGCCAGCTCTGACAGGCGTGCAAGCTGGTGATGCAGGCGCGTAACCTTCGCAGAGAGCATTGCCATTGTACGGTTAAGGCATGCAAAAACAACCGAGAACTGAAGTATTCCCCACAAAACGGGCAGCTGTGCACTAACTTTTCCCATTACGGCCATGATTATAACTGCATAAAAGCATACCAGATTGAGCCATACCAAAGCCAGCACGGCAGGATGGGCAACGGCACGCGGCAGAGGCGACGACAACAGTTGTTTCAAACCATTGCTGATGGCACGGGTATCTATTTTTTCGCGTACGCCATACGAAATAAACTCGGTTCGGAAAGCCTCATCACGGGCCAGCTCTTCAATATGCCTGCGATAAGCCTCATCGTATGTGCGTAACGGGGGACGTCCGTCGAGGCTTGAGAGGCGCATGGCAATGGCATCGCTACCGCCTGTGGTTGCTGTTCGGCACAGGCGCTGATACAAACTGTCGGGACCAAAGATGTCGAGGTCGAACGTATAGGCATGATGGGGGTCGGCATAACGCTTTCCATCATCAAACTGCGCATAGCGACCAGTTGTTGCCATCAGCTCGTTGAGATATACCTGACGGCGGTCTTCCTCGTGACGTATGGCCTCATCGTTGCGCACATCGCGCATACGAACAAAAAGATACAATAAAAAAAACAAGATGGCAAGCACGGTTTCGATCACTTGCCACCACACGGCAGCGGTAACGGTAAGCAGTACAAGGCATGCGATGGCAGCCATAAACGAGGCTATATTGCCTGCCATATACTTACGGCTGCGGGCTTTCAGCACGCTTATATGCACACCAACTGCATCGGCTTTCGACTGATAAAAGCCGATTTTATTTTGCAGAGTTGTCATTGTTATTCAAAAATTATCGGGCATCGAGTTTATACACGTGGTCACGGCTCACCTGTAACACACCCTTTGTTTGGCGTAACCTGGCAATAACTTCGTCGATACTGGCCTCCTCGGGCACTTTTAAGGCTACGGCATTAAAGTTATGATAGTCGTAAATAATGCTGCAATTTAACTTTTTTACCTGCTTCATCAGGTGTCTTCGGCCTAATCCTCCCTCGTAGAAAACAATAAGCACACGGTTGGTTGACAGCCATTCGGATGTGTTTTCAGCTGTATTTTCAGCTGATACAGGAACACTGGCAGTCAATGTTTTCTGACTTGAGCATGCGCAAAAAGCAAAGAGAGCCGAGAGAAGAACGAGTCTCAACGGTATACCTAACAAATTTAATCTCATATCATTACGATTATTCTTTAATATCATTCAGTTGTCATTACGATGCCGTCCTGCTTCATGCCGTCCATCATAATGCGCAAGGGACGGGCAAAGCGCACATGCCTTACCCGCGCTGTTTCATCTAAAGCAGGCATGGCATCGAGCTTATCTTTGTGCAAAATGCCCCCTGAGCCGGGGCGATTGGTGTCAATTGTGAAGTAGCCTACGCCGAAAGAGGTCATGTTTTGAAAGAAATGAGTACCCTGACTGGGGTCTACACGGTAGTTCTTCAGTGCTACTTCTACAATAAGTCGCGCCGCAGAAATATCGGGCCACTTTACTGGAACTCCAAGCCATAGGTCGCTGGAACCCCATCGTCCCGGGCCAATGAGCACGTAGTTACGACCTTCTTCTACAAACTTACGATTGATACGGCTAATATCCTGCGCCACCAATATATTGTCGGCAGCATTGAAAGCATCGTCATACTTGACGTAAACCACGTCGGTTATTTCTTCGGACGTGCCATGACCCAGACTGTTATGGCTGCGGATAAGGCAGCTGTCGTCGGGAACTGACGAAATATCGTCAGCCAGTTCCTGCTTGGAATCGACAATAGGACGAATTTGGAGCAGATAGAAATCGGCCGTACGGTCAGCATTGATATTGCATGCAAACTCAATCTCTACGGGCCTGCGCATAGCCTCTGAGCCGTATTTCATTGACATTTGCAGCACCTGGGGCAACGGAATAACGCCCTGACGAAGCAAAGCATTGAACGTAATGAGCTTACGTCCGCCCTCATAAAGGCCGTCGCGTATAACCTCATCGTCGGCATTGTAGGTCGAAGCAATGAAGTTCAGAGAGCCGTCTTTCACTGCATCTCTTACCTTAAGGTGCAGGATATTAAAGCCATCATCGACCTGAAAATCGGTTCCAACATGGTTCATATCGAGGGCATAGAAGCTGGTTTGCGTATCACGGAGGGCCGTTTTAAGCTCAGATGTTTGCAACACCTGGTCGGGATGGTAAGGCGATACGCGTAAGGTTTGCCCGCCCTCTACGATATATTTGCCCAACCCCAGGGCCAGGGAAGCAATACCTTCTTCGGCTTTTTCCTTGCCGACAGGATAAAAATTAAGTGAGCGCAGCACGCCCGATATATTCGGATAAAAGCGTCCGTCATAGTTATTCCCGACAACCTCCTGCAGGATAACAGCCATTTTCTCCTGGTCGATTACATTGGACGTTGCCGTCATATAAGCCTTCGAATCATGATAATACACCGAAGCGTATACGCTTTTGATGGCTGCAGCCAGCATCTTCAGCATTTCCTGCTTGTCGTCTAACTGCGGAATCATGTAGGTTGTATATATGCCTGCAAAGGGCTGATAATGGCTATCTTCGAGCAAAGAGCTTGAACGGACAGCGATAGGACTATGTGTAGCCTCAAAGAAAGTGAAGAAATCTTCGATATAACTGTCAGGAAGCTGGGCTTTAAGAAAGTGTTGAAGGATAACCTCATCGGGTGCATCGCTGAGCGCTACTTCGTAAAGGTTATTGTGTTCCATAAAGCGATCGAAGACATCGGTGCAGAGAACAAGTGTTTTGGGTATCTGAACCGTCATGCCCGTAAGCTGGTTAAGCTCGGGATGTATTTTGATAACATGGTCGAGAAAGGCAAGGCCGCGCCCCTTTCCACCCAGCGAACCGTCGCCGATACGGGCGAAATGGGCATACCTGTCAAACTTACCGCGGTCGAAAACAGCCACTACACCAATGTTCTTCATTCGGCGATACTGTACAATTGCGTCAAAAATAATTTGACGATGAGCATCGACATCCTGCAGCCTGTGCCACGTAACATGCTTGAGAAAATTGCTTACAGGGAAGATGGCACGGGCGCAAAGCCAGCGGCTCATGTGGTTACGCGAGATATGATAAAGCATGGAATCGCGCGGAATTTTAAAAATATTATCCTGCAATTCCTTCAGCGTACGGACGCGAAGAATCTCCTGATGCGACTGCGGATCGCGGAAAATAAAGTCGCCGAAGCCCATATGCTCCTCCATTAAATGGCGTAACTCTACGCTGAGCATTTTTGAATTTTTATCGACAAAATGGTAATTCTGCCGCTGTGCACGCTCACGATTGGCAGCCTCGGCGCTTTCCATGATAAGCGGAACAAACTCGTCGTCGCGGCGAATAGCCTGTAACAGTTTGAACCCTGCTTCAGGATCCTTGGGTACGCCCGATGCACCCGCACCGACAACCTGCGACAAATGCGAGGGATGCAGCGGGAAACGAACGTCACTTATCACGCCAAGGCAGTTGTCCTTATATTTTTCCCATGCTTCCATAGCCTCGTCATAGGTGCGAGCCAACACCACCTTGGGCCGGCCCCGCATACGTAATGTGGCTGCATGGCGGTTCAAAGCCTCGGTAGCAAAGTTCAGACTTTGCTGGAGAATATAATTATAAAGGTTGGGAAGAATGCTGCTGTAAAAGCGGATTGAGTCTTCAACGAGCAGTATCATCTGTACACCAGCTGCTGCGACATCGTGCTCGAGATTCATCTTATCTTCCATTAACTTAATGATAGACATAATAAGATTGGTGTTCCCAAGCCAACAAAAGACATAGTCGAACATGCTAAGGTCTTCGTTTTCTATACGCCGTGTGATACCATGTGAGAAAGGAGTGAGCACAACGCATGGAATATCGGGAAACTCTCCCTTAATGGCACGTGCCACGGTAAAAGCGTCGTTATCGGCATTACCCGGCATACAGATGACCAGATCGACCTTGGTAGTAGCAAGGATTTTTTCGGCTTCGGCAATTGTCGAAACCTGTGTGAAGGTGGGCGGATAGCGTAAACCAAGCCCCATATACTCGTTATAGATTTTCTCTTCAACCCTGCCGTCGTCCTCAAGCATAAAGGCATCGTAGGGGTTGGCTACAATAAGAACGTTGAAGATGCGCCTTGTCATGAGGTTAACAAAGGTGACATCCTTCAAGATAAACTTGTTCCACTCACCGGGTATCTTGCTGTCCATACCTGCTTTACCGTTTCAATATTTCTGTTTGCAAATATATAGGAAATATGACAACGGTACAAACTTAACATGGCTTTTATGGACTTAACAGCCAATGGTTAAGCCGTTAATACATTTTTTCGCGATGTTCGTAAAGGTATAACAGCCATCCCACAACGGCTCCACACAGCAAGCCGCTGATATGACCGCTGAAACTGATGCCTCCGGCAAGACTAAGAAACAAGTTTATAAACATTAAAACCGACGTAATCACAAGGATAACTTTGTTTGCTGACTTACGGCGTTGCTGCGGTAACAGACATAAAGCAATGGTAGCTCCCATTAAACCAAACACTCCGCCTGACGCGCCGACAACACCTCCACCCGAGAAGTGCAAGCCCACACAGACGGAAAAGACACCACTTAGCAGAAATGTGAAGAATATATTACAGGGGCGAAGGAACGACAGCATAAAAGAAACTACCAGACAGTAGGTAACCACATTGCCTATAATATGGAACAAGCCGGTATGTAAAAAGACACTCACCAGCAACCTCCACCATTCTCCCTCGCCAAAAACAGAGGGTGCAGTAGCCCCACCCCAATTGTAAAGAAGCACACTGTTAGACGCTTCAGGACTGTAACCACAAACCAACATAGCAACAAATATGACCACCATAACAAGAGGTGGCAACACAATAAACCAGTTTTCGGGATAGGAAAGGAAGTGCTTTATCATCTGAATATAACGGTTCGACTCCTTTACAGAATCTTCATACTCCCATTCGCTGACTCCTCCAACGGCAGCAACGATGGCAAGAATAGTAAGTCCCACGGCAAGAGCTGCCAGCATAACCAGGAGGTTTTGGCTACCATCGCTAATCTCTTTACGTGAGGAAATTTCGAAAATACGACTCTTTGTAACAGGCCTGCCATTATAATAAGGAAAGAAATCGTTAACAACCGACTGGTAATTCTGTAAATGATCGGACGGCTTGACAACTTTCAGAAACGTGGCATCAGCTGCTATCTGTTTGATATGATCGTGGTAGCGAGATATGAATTGCACCTTTCGCTCATCAATTTCACGCTCAAAAGACATGGAATAAGTGTAGCGTTGTGAACTACAACAGCCTACAAAAGCACCACTGATACTACGTAATGGGCAAAGCTGATAAAGATAAAAGGTAATATCAGAGCCGCCACGTGGCTTAGACAATACGCTGTAATCGAAATTTCGTCCCACCAACGAGGTATCTGCATTGAGGTGTTTTACTTCTACATAGTCGGCATGATCGGTTTGGCTGATATTTGATGAGGTTAGTTCGGTAAGTGATATAACACGCGCCGTACGGTGCTGGACGAAACGATTAACATTGATAAAAATCATGAAAAACATAAGCATAGATACAATCCATGCAAAGTTTTCGTACTTATCTTTAAGTGAACTGATGTCGTGGCGAATTAAAAAAGTGCCTAAGATGCCAAGCACCATCGGGATACCAAAGTCGATAACCGTATTCTGAACCTGCGGTAAAAAATTAAATTCTATCCACACATAGCGCAGCAATCCCCACGCAACGGCTATGCCAACAGCCACTAAAAAGGTTCGCCTAAGAAGGTGTTTCATATCACATCTTTATAATATCCCTGACAATTCTTAAAACAAATAGCTGCCACAAAGGTAGGGCTTTCTTATAAGATATAAACTATATCATACAAAAAGCTGTGTATCAATGTACAAATAACAATAGATACACAGCCACAATTACGTTAAACTACATTAGAGAGCTATAATATATTATTCAAATTTCATTGCAACATAACCCATATCAGCAGGGTCCGAACCCATAAAATCCACGACATGTTCAGTAATAAAAGGACCTATCGTAAACACATAACAATGATGAATATCTGTTGGATTAGAACACCAATAACTACCTGAAATTCCAATATTCCTTAATTTTCCGCCCTCATAATAACCTAAGGATGGTAAGAAAAAATATTTTGACACATCAGTAGGATGTCCCTCTAATATTTTCAACGTCGGTAACCCCATCAGTCCTGTCCTTTGATCGCTTCCTGAAAAGTCTGTGGAACTAAAATCAGAAATGTAAGCTCGCCTCTTCAGCCATGCTCCACTTTTATAAAGATGCCCCATAGTTGACCATAACGTGTTTGGATCCCATAAAATACCATCCGCATGTAATGCACCCCAAGGATTAGAAGGATTATCAGGGACCTGTTCCCCAATATAATGATATATCTCATTTCTATTAGGAACATTTTTAAATGATTCATTATCAGGCTCAAGATAGCTACCCTTATTTACACCATTATTATACCATCGTAAACCATCAGATGCAGTTGGTGCCTTACTGGCATTTTCGCTATTAGCAAGCGTAGGCTGCCAGGGATCAGCACTATCCCACTCGTGACCAGCCCAATAATTTTGTTTGGCATTCCACATATAATATTGCTTCCCGCTATAATCTGTGGGCGTTAAATTCGCACTAAAGTCCTGAAAAACGCCTGGGGTACAGTCTACATCATTAAATGTCTTGGTTATATCCCCCTCAACGTTAGTTATAGGATCTTTTATTGTATAACTTATAGTTAGATTATATTTACCTGGAGCTATTACCATATATGCACCATTCAATGTCACGTTAGCTATCGTAGTATTCATGGCAAAATTATTCGTTGTTAGCGTAATAGTTTTAGAAGCTGTAGCAGTGGAGGGAGTTTTATTGACAAGAGTACCATCAGTGAAATCGTATTGGCCAGCAATGGGCTTATCTGCGATAACGGTAATTTTGGTTAAATAAATATTAGGCCCAAGATAAGTGTTAGTACAGTATGGCATGAAGCAGAGGTAAGCCGCCTTATGTTCTAACTTAAAGTTAAAACTATCACCATTACCGTGGGCTATTGCTACTCCGCAATCACCAGATTCACCGGCATGACTGAAATCATTTACTACATTCTGTGTTTGTGAAGAAGCAATAGTCACCTGCTCTCCACTTGCACTATTGCCAGTATAATTTACCTGACATCCGTCATCAAATAAACCCGTTCTAATAGAGAATCTTCCTTCTGTTTTACTATCATTAAAGGTTCCCTCCGAACTTTGCTGAAAAATATTACTCTTATCTTTTACCCATATTTTATCACCTGTACTCCAGAAAGCAATTCCTCCATTACCAGGTATGTGCGTAATGGAAGTCCGTGTTGATACAGCACCTCCAGAGAATGTTGCAATATGTGTATTATCACTTTGTGACCTGTTGTTTTCTACAACTACGTCACTTGTACATCCCGTAAAAAACAAAAGAAATAAACAAAAAGCAAGAGGCTTTAAAAATAATTGTTTCATTGTTTCCTAATTATTTTTTCTTAACATCTATTGAAAACTACCCGTATCGAACGCTTTATCAGTACTGTCCTCAAGAACAAGACCTGTTTTTGCACTATTATAACTTCCACCTTGTCCTATACCTTTATGCTGCCCACTGGCTTCAACCAATAAATATTCTACTTGTAAAGGTACTACTGAACATGAAGGTGCAAGATACTTTCTTACATGATTCTTCTTCATCATTTTTATTACGTTTTAATTAAATAATTTTCTCTTATTCTTAATTCATATATAAAGCATAGTGGCACAAAAAAAACTGGCAAAAGGAACTCCCTAAAGCCCTTTGCCTATTGACATTGTAGCACACTTCGCGCGCGCGTACGTAAAAAGAAATTAAAGTGTTATTAGCGACGGTGCGCCTGTGTGTGTGTGTGTGTGTGTGTTAACAAAATATTTGGAACTACCAAATATAAATCAAAGAAATAAGAGAAAATATATATTTCTCTCTTCATTCTATGACCTTGATCTGTAACTGATAAAACTTTCACATGTGCAAAGTTAAGAAGAAACACATAAAAGATAGTAAAAACAAAGTAAAAAAATGAATTTTAATACAAACATTTAACAATTAAAGCCTTAATTAGTATTTTAAGTAGTCCAATAAAAGCAGTTCATATAAATACAGCCATAATTATATAAAAAAGACTATTAAGTAGCTAAAAGTTTGATAAACCGTAAATATGCCTTAGTAATTAAATATTTTAGAAACTGCCCTTTATAAACATGGAAAGGCTTATTTTCAACTGCATATACAAGCCATCACTATGTACGAATTAGCATTATATTTGCCTGATACGATTACCGATCAGCTGGCAAATCTTAGTGTAATAACGCTTTATGAGACAAGAAAGAATTGGCAAAATCAGCCCTTCTGCACAGATATTCTAAGCTACATTAAACTTTTGATACATCGGATTGGCATCAGACAACAACTATTTTTTCATTTGCCTTGTTCAGTGGTTCAGATGTATCTATCCGCACTTTTCTGACTTTCTGCAATAAGCATTCAGCAATAAACCTAACCATATTTATATATGTTTTCTCTTCTTTTTTAAAAAGAAAAACAACTCTGTTATTCACAAAAAGACACTTCAACAAGCAATTTCAAACTACCGTTTACAACTTCATTACAATACAAAATGACACAAAAAGTCCAAAAATAACCTCGTTTAATTTGGTACATATAGAATAAAAGCCTATATTTGCGAGTATATATTAACAATATGAAACAGGGCAGACATGAATACATGCCCCGAAAATCTTTTGACTTATAAACAATTACTGCTATGGAAGTGGAACAAGTTTTAAACGGTTTAATGTGGAAACACGCAAACGAACCTGAATTTTTGCAGGCTGTTAAGGAAGTATTGATTTCTATTCAAGATGTGTATAACCAGCATCCTGAATTTGAAAAGGCAAAGATTATTGAACGGCTCACTGAGCCAGAACGCGTAATTATGTTCCGTGTTCCGTGGACAGACGACGATGGTGACGTACATGTCAACACCGGATACCGCGTTCAATTCAACAGTGCCATTGGCCCATACAAAGGAGGTTTAAGGTTCCATCCATCAGTAAATCTTAGCATTATGAAGTTCCTGGGCTTTGAACAGACATTCAAAAATGCTCTTACCACACTACCAATGGGCGGTGCAAAGGGAGGATCAGACTTTTCAATTCGCGGTCGTTCCGATGCCGAAGTGATGCGTTTCTGCCAGTCGTTCATGCAGGAGCTGTACCATTACATAGGCCCAGATGAGGATGTTCCCGCAGGAGATATTGGCGTAGGAGGGCGCGAAATAGGTTTTCTCTTCGGCCAATACAAAAAGCTTACCCAACAGTTTCAGGGAGTACTAACGGGTAAGGGTATGGAATATGGCGGTTCAATACTTCGTCCTGAAGCAACGGGATTTGGTGCATTGTACTTCGTTAATCAAATGTTGCAGACGCGAGACATAGATATTAAAGGCAAGACCGTTGTTGTATCAGGTTTTGGGAACGTGGCATGGGGTGCCGTAAAGAAAGCTACACAGCTTGGTGCCAAGGTGATAACGATAAGCGGTCCGGATGGCTACATCTACGATCCTGAAGGTATCAGCGGGGAGAAAAACGAATATATGCTTGAACTTCGCGCCAGCGGAGAGGACATTTGTGCACCGTATGCAGACGAGTTTAAAGGCTCGAAGTTTATTCCTGGCAGGAAGCCCTGGGAACAAAAAGCCGATATTTACCTGACCTGTGCTACACAGAACGAGCTGAACGGTGACGATGCCGAACTTATTCTGTCGCACAAGCCACTGTGCATAGCTGAGGTAAGTAATATGGGATGCACAGCTGAAGCAGTTGAAAAATTTGTAAATGCCCGTCAGCTCTTCGCACCGGGAAAAGCCGTTAATGCGGGAGGTGTTGCTACGTCGGGACTGGAAATGACACAGAACTCGATGCGTCTGCACTGGAGTTCGGACGAAGTTGACGAAAAATTGCACTATATTATGCACTCGATACACGGACAATGCACGAAGTATGGCACTCAGAAAGATGGATATATCGACTATGTAAAGGGAGCCAACGTTGCAGGATTTATGAAAGTAGCCAACGCCATGATGGCGCAAGGCATTGTATAACATAAAAACGTTACATTGAAATACATCTTAATTATTATCATATTTATTGTAGGCTTTATCCCTGCAGGGTCACAAACCCTCAGGGGTAAAGCTTCTTTTTATTCAAAGAAAGCTACGGGAGCACGCACTGCAAGCGGTGAAAGACTACACCATGACAGCCTGACTTGTGCCCATCGTACCTACCCTTTCGGCACTATTTTAAAGGTAACAAACCTGCGGAACGGACTGACGGTAAACGTAAGAGTTACCGATCGTGGCCCTTTCGGACGAGGTCGTATTATAGATTTAAGCTACGCTGCAGCTAAAGCCCTGGGCATGTTGTCACAGGGAGTAGCTATGGTTGAGGTGCAGAAGGTTGTACGTGGCATTCCCTACCGAGAAGAAGAACCCGAGACAGGATTGCCTGATTTTGAGTTTGATATCAATCAAATTGGTAATAATTTTATTACCGAATGGCATCAAACTGAAATGAAAGAGGCATTACGTCCTGCCGGAAAGGTGACAAAACGCAATGCCATAAAACTGAAAAAGAAGGCTACTACCGTTCGCAAGGAATCAGAAACTCATTGACCTTTGAGATGTAAACGCCACCCTGAACAGCACTTACACAAAAACGGGCCGTTCCTTTTTTGAGCCGATTGTCAGCCTTGATGAGTGCTGTGTAACGTATTCCTTTCCCTGGCATGATTCTTTCAACGTGCATATTGGGAGAGATATAAATATGTCGGTTACCCGTAGTTTCAACAACCGTAGGAACAACATCGGCTAACGGTTTTGTGCCATGGTTTATAACTTCAAATATAATCTTACAAAGTTCACCACGATGCAGCTTTCCATCTTGCCCCTCATCAATGAAACGAGCATTGCGAATTTCAATATCGGCATTATATTTCATAGCTGAAACCAACTTTTCTACACCCGATTGCATAGGCATCGTTGTGGTAGGCTGCTGTGCACTGTAATTGCCAGTGTAATCAACTCCATCGAAATTGTATAACCTATCGTCGCCACTATTCGTTGTATTAAAACCGCTTCCATAAACCGAATCAGCAGGAGTGGCAAGCGTATCACCGGGCAAAACAGATCTCATATTATCACCATATATCTGTGATGACACACTTTCAGAACCACGTCTACCATCACCATAGGTCCGAGGTACACGCTCAATACGCGAACGTGACCCATTACGATTCACACGTTCACGACGATATTGATCAATATCATCAGCACGACATTGATCGGCATCTGATCCCATTTTCGCTCCAATGATGGCCCCTCCAGCCATTCCAACGATAGTTCCAAGGTCGGAACCTTGTGGTCCGCCTGTTATTCCACCGATAGCAGAACCAAGAATAGAACCAAGAGAAGCTCCCATATATGCGCCAGAACCCGTATAACTATCACAGCCTGAGAAAACAACCAAAGCTGATGCAACCAGAATTATCGATTTTTTCATCATATATTTTCTATTAACTGCAGCAAAGTTACTGAAACAGCTAATGATAAAACTTCACTTTCTCCTACTTTTATATAGGGATTTCCCTATATATGCTATTTAAAGCAACCGTGAGTTAATGCAGGTAATATCATGCAATAACGGAGCATTACACAATCTGTAATGATCGTCAAGAACAGACCCGTTTGCAAAAATAGTTTTTCCTCGTTGTTCTACGCCATAAGCTTCATGAGCGTGACCGAAAAGGTGATATTGGGGATTTATCTCCAGCACTCTATTCTTTAGAGCCAAGTTACCCCAATGTATCTCGTTTGATCTGTCTAATATCATGAAAGGGGGCTCGTGTGTAATAAGAACGTCTACATCATGAGGTATAAGACTTACAGGATGATTGTATGCTACACCAAAGAATTTTACCCCATCAACCTCACAGCCATTATCTTGTAAGAAATGCACATTGTCAGGTAAATCTTCTATTTTTTCTGCATCCCATAGACAAAGATCGTGATTACCTGTAACAAAAATCTTCTGACTAAAAGGAAGATCTATAAACCAATTCAGAAAATTGAGCACTTCTGCTTCTGTACCCATATCTGTGAAATCACCACAATGTACCAGAACATCAGCTATAGGCAAGTCTGACAACTGCTGATGTAGATTGTGAGTGTCTGATATTTGGAGGAGTGTCATTTAATCATATTATAAATTTAAATTACTCAGTGTAGGGACAGATCCAAGCCCAACAATATACTCAATATGTGGATTTCCAACATGAGGACTCATTTGCCATATCCCATCAACATCATCTGGAAGTTGGTCAAAGAAAGATCTTAATTCATTCAGATTCTCTTTAACACTCTCCATCGTCAAGTCTTGCAGCACTAATCCAAGCATCATTCTTTTGATATTGTTATTAACAGGTATGGAACCAATAGCATGTTTGTACGTACTCGTTGTGCCAGCCGTAATAAATGTAGCCTGGCCAGTAAAGTACTTCCACTCCTTGTAGCCCATACAAATAAGTCCTACAGTTTCTATGAAATGGTTTACAAACAAGAGATAATACTGAATATTATTTTCTAAAGTGAAATATGAAGAAATAAAGATATTATAAAATCCCCACCGTGCTTTAAATTCTTGAGACCGGTCGTTGGGATGTAAATCAAAAACAAAGATATTTTTAATAAATACATCTTTATATTGCATAATACAATCGTCTATTTCTGACACATAATTGTTCGCATTGTCTGTAAAAATAAAAAGAGATAAACATTCCTGCAAGTCTTTAGTATCCAAATCAGATATATTCGGATAAGGTTGCTCTATACTGTTTAATATCTGTGTTGCCCTTTCTCCGATACAGTGATAAGAAGCCCATACCGTTTTAGCACCCGATTCATTTAAGTTAACGCTTTGTTTTACTTGATTCATAGCTTATCCCTTTAATTATTTATTATCCAAGAGGAAAATCCAGAAACTATTAACTTACAACATTATTTCTATATATGTGGAGCACCTTTTCAATTTCTTCAATTAATAGTTCCTCTGTTATATTATTTTTGACAGGAATATATAACTCTTTCCCGTTAACACTATCTTTCTCTTCCCACATATCTGTCATTAAACATATAGTATTGTTTCCATATAAGGTAAAATAATGATCCCGATATTTGAAATTGAGATACAGGCCTTGAATATGATTACCAATTCTCCTTTTTTGTTGTTTTTTATATATTTCAAAGTTGTCAGACTCTTCGAGAAACTTAGATACAGTCATATAACATCTATTTCCAACTATATAGGACATCCATCTATAATTTCCAGATGCTCTACTATAGTTTGTCCAAATATATTTACATTCACATGTCCACTTCGTCTGAAGATAGCCTCTACCATCAAATGCCTCTTCACATATATCCATAATGTCCTGATGTAATACGGATATTGATTTTTTCTTTTCATTTTTCAATAGAAAATTATGAAGATATGGTATTGCATCTTTATCAAGTAGGATCTTACGAAGATCCTTGTCTTTATTTGATATCCAATGATAGAGAATAACGGCTAAAGACTGCTTGGCTATATATGGTATAAATTGTTTTATAGTATGACGCTCTCTTATATCTTTTGGGATTAGCTCTTTAACATTTTGTACTTTGGTTTCAAAAGAAGCCCAATCCTCACTACCGTCTTCTCCTGTATACAAAAAGCGTATTACTCCCCTAAAGACTGTATTGCTTTCTATTTCTCTAATCATGGGATAAATAGTGATATGACGAGCTTTACATTGTTCTTCTAATAACTGTTCCTTATTATATTCACATCTAATGACTTCCTCCTGAGATAGATAGGAAAGGATATTATGAGAGTGAGGAGCTAAAATATCAATCTCTGACATAGTAGACCTTAAACCGGGTTCTACCCTATTCTCGCAAATATTCCATAGCACACGACTCCATTCCGTAAATGTTTCTTCATCATATTCTGCACAGAGCAGATAACGACAATACCCATAAAACAACAGTGTTTGAGTTTTTTCTAATTTAGGTATATCTGTTTTCCGATACTTGGGAATAAAGTCAAAGTCTTCCCCCCAGGATGACGTTGTTTCTAACTTATGTCTCCAAAGATTATCCATTATTTTGATGAAGTCATGAATAGATTGCTTATCCAAAATCTCCTTATATGGTTCGAAACTTGTGAATGTACGATTAAACTTTTTCAGAAGTTCTGAGTTTTCCCCTTGTTTATTAATACACTCTAATCTAACAAAGCGTCTGATGAAAGCAAAATATATACCATCAATAGAAATATCTTTTGTGTTTTTATCCTCCCATCTGTTTTCCCAGAAAATATCTGTCCATTGAACATCCAACTTGGCTGCCAAATTCAATGCCTCTTCATCATTAAGGATCTTGCAATCAATAACATGTTGAACTAGTTCCGTCTTAAAATTTTCGAAATCCGTTAGCTGTTTGCCGCGAGCATTCATCTTAACATATAATTCGTCACCATCATCAAGACTTATATCTAATTTATTAAATTGTATACACTGTGATGTAGTTAACTTTTCCCACATGAATTTATAGTCACATTCTTCATCTTTGAAAATTTCTACCAATCCATCTTTGATATCATTTAGCCTCTTATCCTTTTCGTCTGTTCCCGCAATCACATTGAGCATCCCCATGATAGTAGGATCTTGTTTATACTGATGATAGAACCAAGTTTGTTGGGTTATCCATTTTCGCAGAGATTCATTAGCTTTATTGGGTGACAAGTTACATAAAGACTTACAAAAATCAGTTGAGGAAATACGAGTTTCATAAGAAAACTTCTTAAGTATATCTTTAATCCCCTGTTCTTTAATAATTTCTGCTTTATAGGCAATAAACCAATGTAACAGCCACAAAGTTGTTAGCCGCTGCTGTCCGTCCAAAGGTACGAACATGGTACCATTATCTACTCCATATACAAAATCTAAAGAAAGTTCTTCCTCTCCACATATCGCAGCTTTTAACGCGTTTAGAAAACTATATCGGTTAAAAGCTCGGCCATGCCGTCCTAATGCAAAATCGCGTTGTATGGTTGGAATACATATCTTCTTGATATTCGTGGATCCTATTAAATTCCAAAATGTTGTTTTATTCATATTTAGTAGTTGTTATTAAAATAAAACATCAAATTCATCCTTCAAACAATCATACATCTCTTGCTTGTAAGCTTCCGCATCTGTTTTTAACCATTCTCTGTTAGATGTGTCTCTCGCGGTATAAGCTTTGACAAATACATCTTTTGTACAACCAGGGACAAAGGCAACAACATTAGATTTAGTTATTACGTTCAGATTATCATCAAGTTGATATTTCTTACCCATTTCCTTTCCTATAATAATTCTCCTTTTCACAGGAAATATAGAATTACCATAACTTTTGTTTGTATGTTCGTCCAGTAAGCAGAAATTCCATATTTGATTCCTTTCCTCGTTGTTCAGTCGTTCTTCTTTAGTAATGGATTTCCCATATTGACATATAAGTTCTTTATAAATGTCATCAAATATTACCTTCTCTGGATTTTCCTCTTTAATAAAATTCTTTATTTTTATCTTGTCTTTTTCTGAGATTGATGCATCAAGTAAAAACGTTTTAAGCCACTCTTTTTCTGTTTTTACTGAAGATAGGTCGTTTTCTGTATTTGATGCAATATGTTCAACATTCCAACGTTCAAGTTTATAAAGATAAAAGGGGAATTTATTAAATAGTTGCATTTCGGAATCTTTATTTAAATTTCTATTGAGAATAATTATGCGTTGAATATTGAACAACAATAATATTGGCTTACAGTCTTTTATATCATTTCTTGTGTATTGTTTAGAGAGATTTTTATATTTCTCTATAACTCCATTTATCTTCTCTTTAAGAGATTTCTTGAAGCTAACAATAGTCGTTTTAGGCTCCACCCATTTATTTATTAACTCCTTGATACAATTTGGATCATTAATAACGAGAAAGCCAATATAATGATAAAATTCTATTTCATTATACCAGTGTACTAAAATATTATAGATTTCATTTACTTTATCCCAAGTTTCATCAACGGCTGAGGCTTTGCTGTCTTTGAAGAATTGGTAAAAGAATCTGAATGTAGCATAATGGTCATTGCCCATCTCTTCCTTTGGCCTATAGGATAATAGATTTTCATCTTTTATAATTTCGAAAATAAAATCTATTCTTGTTTCTCTATTATCTGCAACAGGCCTGACAAAGCCCCAGAAAGTATCATCATTAAGCGTATTCTCTATCCTACTCCATTCTACTGCCATACTTTTCTGCTTCAGCATGCTATCTCCCGAGAAGTTTCCACTCTTCAACAATAGTGCTTTAATTAGTTCTGCATTGGTCAATGATATCTTGTTTTTATTGAGTCTGATAAAAGTTGCGACCTCATTGTCTTTAGTGCAATACCAAATAAATTTGACTTGTTTATTCAAATCTTCATTTAACAATTGAATAAAATTATTTTTTTCATCATCATGTGTTTCAAACCATTCTTTTATTGTAAGGTAAGCCTGGTTAACATGATACTGGTCTATATTTTTACAATCATTAACATAAGCATTCTTTTGCTGTCCTTTTCTTGATTCATAACTGATGGAGATCTGTTTAAGCCCTAAATATCCCAAAAGTATTGATATTGTTGTCAAACGCTGTTGACCATCAACAACATGATAAGAATTATCTTTTGCGTCAAAGACAACTAGAGGTTGTAAAGAATAGACTTTCTCATCACTATATATAAACTCACAAAAGTCATTAAGCAAATCAGAGACATTTACTCGCTGCCAGCGATATCCTCTTTGATAATAAGGAACCAAAAAACTACGATGATTGGTTTCTTGTTCCCTAATTAAATCACGTATAGATCTCTCGTTTTTCATTTACTGAAAGAAATTAATTTATAAACCATTACAAAGCACCTCCTTTTGTGATTCATACAATGATAATGTATGAAGATAACCAGACGCCTAACCATAATGACCTTACGATGAGTATGGAATGTGAGAAACGGAGTTCGTCGCCTTCCCATGACTCAATTCACTGTACTGTCATTTCCCGTCAATTCCCTCATAAGACAAATTGCTTGTAGTGGCGAGGCATATCAACAAGCCGGACATATCTTTCATATAGATTTGCAGGCATAAAATTTAGTCTTGAATTTGTGATCATGAAATAGATATAAATAAAACGACACATTTAAAATAATATTGTAGATGGTAAAAGGAATGGTCATCGAAGTAACATTCAAATGTACTTTTGCAGAGATTGCGACAGGCAATTTTAAAATGGCCGGCGTATAGACAATGTATGTTTATGGAATGACTGCCTGACCCGTAATCGAACTATTTCTGATCGTTCTCATTCTTCACAAATGTTCAGAAAGAACCATACGTCGCAGGTTGGTTCGGTGGCTGAAATCTTTACATCTACCCATCCTGTATCTGCAACCCTAATAACGGATACGACCTGCTTTTAATGTAGCTAAACGCTCTGAAATAGCAATATTATTTTACAAATAAGAGAAAAACGGTTTTGACGGCTATGCGGGGAAAAAGATGATGGGCATACGGAAGAAATCAGCACCCGATTCGAAGGAGGACGTGGCAAACCTGGGCAGGGACGGCTACAGGGAAGAGGCGGCACGACCAAAGAAGTGCATCAAGACATTGGGGAAGGATCCAATACGCAAATCTGCCGGAAGAATCCAACCGCAGCTTAAAAGGGGACAGCACGATTATAATGGAATGAAGAATCCCCATAAAGGTTTAAAGATGGATTCCTGAATATGAAAAGGCAGACGGAATTAGCAGTCTGCCCAAATGTCTGTTACCAAAACACAGGATGTTTCCAGTCTGCCAATGTCCGTTACGCCGAAAAAATAGTTTATTAAATAAATTCTTTATGGAGAAACAGTGAAAATACAACACAACCAGAGCAAAGAAACACTATAAATAAAGATGATAACTACAACTGGGGGGGCGAGCCTGGCAGAGGCGGGACCGACCTTTAAATACAAACATATATTTGAAAAGAATCAGCTGTAATACCAATCCTTTTTACTATTACAACATTTACATCCTCTATATGCATCAAAGAGACATTATTACCACATCACATCAATCCAACTTATGCACACAAAAGAAGCTTGGTAAGATTTTCTTACCAAGCTTTTACGTATAGAGTTATAACTTAATTATTCAGCCTTTGCTTCGTCTTTCTCTTTTACTCCAGCTACTGAAGCCTCATTAGACTTTTCAGCTTCAGCCTCTGAGGCTGCAGAAGACTTCTTTGAACGACTACGACGAGTCTTCTTTTCAGCCTTAGGTGCTTTTGCCATATTCTCGTCAAAATCAACAAGCTCTATAAAAGCAATAGATGCAGCGTCACCCTGACGTGTACCAAGTTTAATAACACGTGTGTAACCACCTGGACGGTCAGCTACCTTTGCAGCAACTGCTCCAAAGAGTTCCTTTACAGCATATTTATCTTGCAAATAACGGAATACCACACGACGTGACGTTGTTGTATCATTCTTAGAACGTGTAATCAGAGGCTCTACGTATTTCTTAAGAGCTTTTGCCTTTGCAAGGGTCGTAGTGATTCTTTTGTGCATAATCAGGCTCGAAGCCATATTTGCTAACAGGCTTGCGCGATGAGATGCAGTACGACCGAGATGGTTGAATTTCTTATTATGTCTCATTTTTCTTTTTTGAACAAGAGAATAGAGAGCCTATAAAGACTCCCCATTGGATTATTATTCTTTATCCAGTTTATACTTTGAAATATCAGTTCCAAACGACAGATTCAGACTCTCAAGCAAATCATCAAGCTC
>JABZLB010000019.1 GCA_015256945.1 Prevotellaceae bacterium
CAGCACGACGGTTTTCAAGACCGTTGTAATCGACCACTCTACCATCTCTCCAATATTATATGGGCCGGCTTTTAATTCTTAAAAGCGAGTGCAAAAGTATTACAATTTATTGAAAACTCCAAATAAAATATCTACTTTTTTTGAAATCTTATATTTTAATATTATCAAAGGTTGTAAATGTAAATGGAAATAAAAAACACTCCAAATATAAAGGTATACCATTTTAGAGAAAGAAATTGATAGTTTTCTTTATAAAAAAAGAAAAAGGGAAAGGGAAATAAAAGACAATATATGGGAAAACAAGGAAAAAGGATAAATGAAAATGAGGATAGGATAAGGGAAAAGAAGGATAAGACGTTGAAAATAAAAGATAATATAAGGAAAACAAGGGAAAAGGACAAAGGAAAAGAGAGGATAGGATAAGGGAAAAGAGAGAGAAGACTGTTGGAAATGGAGGATGGGATAAAGGGAAAGAGGAAAAAAGCAGATAAAAATGAAAGGAAATAGCATTTTTCTATCTACTAAGATTTATTTAACAGATTGAAGAAAATATTCCTTAACACGTATAAAGCATAAACCATAGTAGTACAATTTTAAATGTATCAAGGTCCTAACCCGAGAGTATGAAGTAAACGATGAAAGCACAATTTCAATGGTATCAAGGTCCTAACCTGAGAGTATAAAGTAAACGATGACAGCACAATTTCAATGGTATCGAGGTCCCAACCCGAGAGTATGAAGTAAACGATGACAGCACAATTTCAATGGTATCAAGATTCCAATCCGAGAGTATGAGGTAAACTATGACAGCACAATTTCAATGGTATCAAGATTCCAACACGAGAGTGTGAAGTAAACTGTAGAGAGTGTAATATAAACGGAGAGCGTATAAAGTAATCCGTGTTATGATATAATAAAATTAGCTTTATACAATTAACTATACATTATCTAAACTATTTTATTGTTAATAGAAAAAAGAAAGTTATAGCAATAATCCTGTATCAACAATATTTCCTAACCTACCCTGCTCTTCTTCATCAACCTCTTTGCCGAAACCATCCCCCAGTATCAACAACATTTTTCTAACCAGCCATTCTCTATTTAACTGCTGTATAGCCAAAGCTACTGCCCTGTATCAACAATATTTCCTAACCTACCCTTTTCTGTTGCATTGCATAAAGAGAAGCTCGTGAAGCATGTGTAAAAAAGACATCTACCCCACTTTATTGCAGAAAATTTGAGAAAACACAAGGTACGAAGCCTGTGCGAATAAGGAAATCTATCCTATCAATACGCTCGGTATCTATCCCAAAGACGGCTATGAAGTCTGTACAAAAAACGTCTTCTAACCCACCCTCTCCTATTTTATCACAAATTTTCCGTTACCAAAATACACTTTCTTTTCGATCATTCCCTCAGAATTTCTACCCATTACAGACTGTAACAGTCTATAAATCTCATATAATTAAGTTAAAATATACATTTTCGATGTAAATCTATCATTTTTATACGAGAAAAGCAGATAAGTATATAAAAATAAACTATATTTGCAAAAACATCAAAACTTAAAAGCCAATGAAACAGTCTATTAAAATTATTTTATCTCTGTGCATTACAATGACCTTCGTTCTCAGTTCCTGTCAGAAGGTAGCTATTGGACAAGAAGATGAAACAGAAACAAGGCCGGGAACCAATAAGAAAGTAACACTTACCGTCAAAGTAGCCCATATTGAATTAGTGCCTTTTGGCGATATGGCCTCAGCAAAAAAAGCTTTCCACGCTGCTACACGTACAACGAATGTTGCCGAAACATGTCATCATCTCTGTTTTGCGTTATATAAAGATGGCAAAAGGGTGAAATATGCCAATCAGAATGCTGGCACAGAGGATTTCGGAATAGTAAAGTTACACATCGACCCAGGGAAATATAAACTATTAGTTCTTGCGCATAATGCAGATAAAAATCCTGCAACAACCGATCCTGAGCACATAGTCTTCGGGAAAGATGTCACCGACACATTCTACGAGTTTAAGGATATTGACATACAAAACACAGGCGAAATCGACGTCTCCCTCAAACGTGCTGTCGCTAAATTTCAGTTAGTAACTACCGATGTTGTCCCATCAGGATTTTCACAAATTTATTGTGTCTACACAGGAGGAGGCTCTACTTTCGATGCCGTAAAGGGAGTAGGTGTCAATGCTGGCTCTCAATATAAAATATTCGGATTATCTGCAACCGACATCAATAAAACGAAGACACTTGAGATTTATACTTTTCCCAGAAGTGAGAATGACTCTCTTAACATGCTTGTTGAAACGTTTAATGCCAACAATGAAATCCATCGCAAGCTTTCTCTTCATGTTCCAATACGCAAGAATATGATAACACGATATACGGGAAGCCTTTTCGATGAGTCGGCTAATGAAACTTTCCATATTAACTTACAGTCGGCTGACGAATGGGAAACCCGTGAATTTAACTTCTAATTACCAGTTATATATAAGCCTGCAACACCCAACAACTAAAATGTTTATTCGTTTTAGTCACTTCTTGACTATCTTAAAACATCATATTACATTCCATAATCAATAATAAAAAACTGGCGTAATGATTATTTCGTACAACTTTCTTTATAGCCGGCTAAATGTTCATTACGCCTAAAAATTAATAAAAAAAAGAATTTGTTTTCACAAATTGGTAATATATCAAAGCAAATAACTACATTTGCATATATACATTTTTAGTTGACAACATGCAACCCATTAATACGCCGGCCATATATTTCTTTATGGGAATATAAAGATTTCTGCCGGCAAATAATGAATAACTGCATACGGATTTTTATTTTTTCATCTTATGGATATTACTGAAAGATTTATTAATTACACCAAATTCGATACTCAGTCGGCCGAGGATTCAGAAACCGTACCGAGTACTTCCAAACAACTTATTTTTGCAAAATACCTGAAAGAAGAACTTGAAGCCGAGGGGCTAAAAGATGTAGAGATGGACGACAAGGGCTATATTTATGCCACGTTACCATCGAATACAAAAAAGAAAACTCCTACTATCGGCTTTATTTCTCATTATGATACAGCCCTTGATGCCAGTGGAGCAAACATCAAAGCACGTGTTATTCATAACTATAATGGCGGCGACATCGAGCTTTCGCCAGGTATAATCTCCAGCCCTGCAAAGTTTCCTGAGCTGCTTGCCCACAAGGGAGAAGACATCATTGTTACAGACGGCACCACCCTTTTGGGTGCCGACGATAAGGCCGGCATTGCTGAAATTGTACAAGCCATGTGCTATTTGCGCGACCACGACGAAATAAAGCACGGCGATATTCGCGTTGCCTTCAACCCCGATGAGGAAATAGGGTGTGGTGCTCACCATTTCAACGTAGAGAAATTTGGATGTGATTGGGCTTACACTATGGACGGAGGTGACATCGGCGACCTTGAATATGAGAACTTTAACGCTGCAGGCGCTAAGGTTACCATTAAGGGAGTAAGTGTCCACACAGGCTATGCCAAAGGGAAAATGATTAATGCCTCCCGACTTGCATGCGAATTTAACAGCTACATTCCTGAAACAGAGATTCCCGAAACTACCGAAGGCTATCAGGGTTTCTATCACCTGACAAGTATCAACAGCCACTGTGAGGAAGCCAAATTAAGCTATATTATTCGTGATCACGACCGTAAGAAATTCGAAGATCGCAAATACTTTATGGAGAATATTGCCCGCAAAATGAACGAAAAATATGGCGAAGGCACCGTTACCATTGAGCTGAAGGATCAGTATTACAACATGAAGGAGAAAATCGACCCTAATATGTACGTCATCGATATTGTGCTGAAGGCCATGCAGGAAACCGGAGTCACGCCGAAAGTTGAGCCTATTCGCGGTGGAACCGACGGCGCACAGCTCTCGTTCCGCGGTCTGCCCTGCCCCAATATATTCGCAGGAGGCGTCAACTTCCACGGCCCATACGAGTTTGTCAGCGTTCAGGTGATGGAGAAAGCCGTACAGGTTATCACCCGAATTTGCGAAATAACAGGCACTTTCAACGATTAATTCCCACCGAAAGGTAAAAGGACTGACGACTAAATGAGGGTTTCATCATCCCACGTAACCGCTCTGTCATCGTCCGTCTTTTTACCTTTTATTTTCTTCAATAGGTTCACTTCGCATTGTTTACCTCTTTACTTTTTTACCCTTTTACTTTTAAACACCATTGGCATCGCTTCCCGAACTTGTCAAAGATCTGGCCTTAATTCTGATTGTTGCCAGTATAGTTACCCTTATTTTTAAGAAATTACGCCAACCCTTAGTGCTGGGATATATCGTGGCCGGCTTCATAGTGTCGCCGCACATGCCCCTTACCATGTCAGTAATCGACAAGGAGAACATCCACACCTGGGCAGATATTGGCGTTATGTTCCTGCTTTTCTCGTTAGGATTAGACTTTTCCATCAAAAAGATTCTGAAGATGGGCGTCTCCCCTTTCATCTCTGCCATCATCATTGTATTCTCTATGATGATGCTCGGCATGCTCACAGGTCATGCCTTTTCCTGGAGTAAAATGGATTGTATATTTCTTGGAGGTATGATGGCCATGTCGTCAACCACCATTATTTACAAGGCTTTCGACGATATGGGACTGCGACAACAACGCTTTGCAGGGCTTGTCATGAGCGTGCTTATCCTCGAAGACATCCTGGCAATAGTCATGATGGTAATGCTCTCGGCTATTGCATCGGGGAACAATCCCGATGGCGGGCAGATGCTCGGCTCGGTAATTAAGATAGGCTTTTTCCTTGTATTATGGTTCGTTGTGGGGCTTTTTGCCATACCTACCTTCCTGCGTCACACGCGCAAACTAATGAGCAGCGAAACCATGATCATCGTAGCCCTTGGCCTTTGCTGCGCTATGGCCTGGATTTCATCGAGCGTAGGGTTCAGCTCTGCTTTCGGTGCTTTCGTTATGGGCAGCATATTAGCCGAAACCATTGAGGCTGATAAGATTATACGTCTTGTCGAACCCGTCAAGAATTTATTCGGTGCAATATTCTTCGTTTCGGTGGGCATGCTCGTCGATCCTAAAATTCTTGTAGCTTATGCCCTGCCTATCGGCGTACTCGTTATAGCCATATTGGCAGGTCAGGCCATTTTTGGCACCCTCGGATTCATGCTTAGCGGCCAGCCTCTGAAAACAGCAATGCGCTGTGGTTTCTCTATGGCACAGATAGGAGAATTTGCTTTTATCATTGCTTCTTTGGGGTTGTCATTAGGCGTTATCAGCGAATTTCTATACCCTGTTGTGGTTGCAGTGAGTGTTATTACAACCTTTCTCACGCCCTATATGATTCGTGCGGCTGCACCTTGCTACACTTTTCTCGAACAGCATTTGCCCAAACGTTGGCTACGCCGGCTCAACCACATGGGTACAGAACATCAGGCTTCGGCTGCCGAAAAAGGCTTGTGGCAGCGCCTGCTCAAAAAGATGGCGCTCAACACGCTTATATATTCCATCCTCATTACGGCCATAACGGCTGTTATGCTCACCTTTTTCCTGCCTTTTATCCGACATCTTCTGCCCCACTGGTGGGCCAATGGCACATGCGGTGTGCTCACACTGATGTTTATTGCACCCTTTATGCGTGCACTTATCATGAAGAATAACCATAGCGACGAATTCAGAACCCTGTGGATTGAAAGCCGTATGAACCGCCTGCCGCTTATATTTACTATCCTCGTGCGCGTAGCTATTGCCGCGGCTTTCCTGTTCTATATCTGCAACTATCTGGCACGCTTTGCCAACGCCATCGTTATTACACTGGCACTTACAGCCATTGTTCTGATGGTACTTTCGCGCGGATTGAAGAGCCGTTCCATCCGTCTCGAACGACTTTTCATTAAGAATTTGAACAGTAGGGAGATTGAAGCCGAGGTTACAGGCAAAAGAAAGCCCATGTTCGAAGGTCACCTTCTCGACCGCGATATTCACATTTCCGATTTCGTTGTGCCTGAAAATTCAACCTGGGCAGGACAAAGTCTGGGGCAAATTGAGTTCAGAAACCGCTTCGGTGTGCACGTAAGCAGCATTCTTCGTGGCTATCAACGTTTGAACATTCCGGGCGGCGACTGCATTATTTTCCCCGGCGACCGACTGCAGGTTATTGGTAACGATGAGCAACTTCAGCAATTCGGGCGTGCACTCAACGGCGAAACTATTCCTGAAGACGAGCGCATTGAAGATCGTGAAATGAAGTTGCAGAAGTTTGTTATCTCCTCGCGAAGTCCGCTGATAGGTAAGAATTTACAAAACAGCAGAATACGCGAACAGTATAATTGTATGGTGGTAGGTATAGAAGAAGGACAGCGTCATCTTACCATGGTGAATCCCTCTCATGTTTTTTGTGCCGGTGACATCGTGTGGTTAGTAGGCGAAAACCATTCGCTGGCAGCCTTAACTACCATTGTTTAGCACGTAATTGTACTAACTTATAACCTTATTGTATGGCTTTCCATGCAATAAAGGTCATTATACGGCGGCCGTCAGCAACATTGTTGACGGCCGCCACACTATATGTATGACGATCGTCAGCCGTGCTGCTGACGGCCGTCATACAACAACATTAAAATCGTTATACCTTCGATGTTTCTCCCAAAGATCGTTAAGTTTAGCCAATAATTGCTTTGGCGTTCCATCATATCGGGTAGTATTTATCACAAAACAGGCTCCTGTAACCTTATATACGATACGCATCATCATACGGCGAAGCGGATTGTTTATACCTTCTATATAAGCCGGTGTATTACGCAACCGTATGATAATAAAAGGCATACTGTCCATCAAAGTCAGCTCTGTGATGTCGCGCCAACAAAGCTCATCGCCTTTCCCGGTGTAAAGATAACGCTCGTTATATTTCATATCTCTGAACAAATGCAGGGCTCTCCGTACCGACCACAGCAGCAAAAGCATGCACCACGGCACATCAATAAATAAGGCTATCCAGCTAATCAGGCCAATAAAAAAGGGGAAACGGGCTGAAACTAACGGCAGTCGCATAGCTGTAAACCACAATAACGGCGCTATCAGCAAGCCCATTAAGGCTATAAGCCACGGACGCTTTCGCCAGCGTAACAGTGTGGCTTGCCCTATCAGTACGATATAAGCTGAGAAACAAAATATAACCAAATTGTCAAGCGAAAAGCTTTTCTGGTGGCAAACCGCAGCCCACATACCAAAGGCCCCAAACGCAATGATAAGCAATGATGAGCCTTTATCACAAAGTTTATCGAAAAACTTTTCTATTGATTTCTTCTTACCCATAGATCATTTTTATTGCAAATATACCCATTTTATCAATATTTCAGGCAAACACAAACCATGTACTGGTCAAAAAACACTACCTTTGCAAGTGAACCTTCATCACATAAAAAACAATGGATACAAATTATTTTCCCATTCGTTTCTTTGAAACTGACAGGAAAGAAATGAAGATCGTAAACTTTGCTTTCTGGGGCACAGTTGTGCTTTCATTCTATTTTCAGGCATTCTTGCCATTTTTAAACGAACACGGAGGCAACGTTCTTGTGATGCTGTTTGCCCCATTACTTACCAACAATTTTTTTATAGCATTCCTGTCAATCGTCTATCTGGCTTTTACAGCCTTGCTTTATAATGCCGTTCGTATACAATTAAGGCAACGCAATTCGTGGGCACAATGGGCATGTATGGCGGCTATTGGTGCTATCGTAATAAGCTCTTTGATAAATCTTATTACGCTCATCTCTATGGGTATATCACCTTTTGTTTACAACCGCATATCGTTCTCCCTCATTACCGTGACCACCGTATTCAGGCTTTTTACAAATATTGCCTTGCTGGTATTATCTGTTTTCCTTACATACAGGGGCAGGGTGTGGCTGCGGGCAGCAGGTATTGTTTATATCGTCAGCTTCATAGCCGGAATACTTCTGGGAGAAATCGGTTTGTTCTTCAATCATATTCTTCTGCAGGTTGTGCCATATATTAGTATGCTTCTCAACCTGTCATTTCTGCTTTTCTTACGTTTGAGCTTTAAGCCCGTAGCGAAGAGCTCTGATGAAAGCTGTGCAGCATAGACTGCTGGTAATCATAACATATACTGTTTTTACAGATAAAAGCCAGGAAATAATATAAACGACGACGCCCTGAACCAATGATATTGATTCGGGGCGTCGTTGTATCTGTATCTGTTTATAGTTTGAATGGTTGGAGGCAGATGGTTTTAATACCACTGTACAGCATTGGAATAACCGCTGCGCTTATCATATTTCAAGGCATCAGTAAGCGTTGAAGCATTGGCCCTGAAAGTGAAATTATAACTGGTATACGGTGCAAGAACCACCGAACAGCTCATGTTAAAACAGTGTAAATCGCGCTGCAGCGAAGCCGTTGTCATCGAAAGCTTGCGGGCATCAAAGTCGTAACCCGACGAGAAACTGATGTTCCAGCCGTCACTTATGCGCACATTGCCCGTTACATTCAGCGTTTGCGAGAACATGTATGGGTAGCGCATCGTGCGGTAATTGAACTTCTTTACATCGGTATTCTCACGCATTGTAATACCATAACCGAAAGTAAGCGACCACGGCATCGAATACTTCATGTAACCATCCTCATCGGTTTCGGCCTTGCCTCCGCCGCTTTTCTTCCGTGCTCCACGCTGGCCTTCTATCATGTCGTCGTCGACATTGCTTTCTATATTCGTATCAATACCTTCGTCGTCCTTCTGCTTTTTACTGTCTTTATCATCACTTCCACCACCAAAAAGCTTTTTCAACTTTTCAGGAGTAAGCGTGTAATTAATGTTCTGTGACATGCCCTGGAAACGTCCGAACTTGCCCATACCCCACAGTGTACGGTTACCCACATAAGGCATTCCATTGGCATCGAGGTCGTATGCATACGAAGCGAACACGGCATTCAGATTAAAAGTGTAGTTCTTCCACCACTTAAGACTAAGGTTTACGCCCAAATCGCTCAGCGGATGAACCTTTGCAGCCATGTTGTATGACATGGAAAGGTCGAGCCTGTCAATCAAACTTATCTTTTTATAACCCGTAGAATCGTCATCGCTTTTCACCTTCATCTCAAGATTATTACCCAGCACAAACGCTATATTACCCGTACGACCGCGACCCGGTGCTCCGTATAATGACGACTGATAAGGCGAATATTCTACATATGATACGTTGCCATTGGCATCTGTTTTCAGGTATGAGTCGTAATAACCGTAGCGGCGTGAGCTGAAGTCGGGGGCGTAACTAAAAGTTACCGACGGTGTAAGCACATGGCGGACAGCCTGTATTTTATCGCCAAACAGCTTACGATTAGGAATCCACATACCATAAATCTTGGTATTGGCAGATAGTGAAACATTCCAGTTGTAAACGTTATTGAAACCATAAATGGTATCGCCCACCTCGCGTTGATGAGCTACATCCCACGACCGCATGATTTTATTGGTGTACATACGGTCGGTAAAGTTGAACGAAGGGCTGACATTTATGTAGTTAAGAAGCGTGAAACTGGCCGTGACCGGTATGCTATGCTGCATGCCGTTACGCCAGTCGCGTATCAGGTTCGAATGGAAAAGACGATCTTCCTTTGTCGTTATCGAATTGCTCAACTGACCAGTATAACTTACGGCTATTTTCTCATACCATCGCTCTTTGCCCACCGCCTTCTTACGACGGAAAGGATAAAAGCGGCTCAAACTGATGTTAAGGTCGGGCAATGACAGCGCAATGGTCGAATCTTGCATATTCTGATTCAGGTTCGCTGTGGAACTAAGCGACAAGCCTATGCTCGAAAACGACGTGCTCCAACTTACGGAAGAGGTACGCGTTGTTTGTGAACGGGTAATAGGATTGTACATACTTGTCAGGTTATTTTGCTCATAACTCGACGTCGCAAAGTTAACACTTGCCGACAATGAGCTAAAAGGGTTGGCCTTTGCATCCTGCCGATGGCTCCATTGTAGCTTGAAACTCTGCTGTTCTGAGAAGTCAGGCATTCCCTTATCACCCGTTTTTGTATCCTGATAACTGAAGTAGAAAGAACCGCTGTATCGGTAACGCTTGCGATAATTGCTGGCTGCCGAGAGTCCCCATGAACCCTTAGTGTATATCTCTCCCAGCAGTTTTAAGTCCCATTTATCGTTTATGGCAAAATAATATCCGCCGTCACGGAGATAGAATCCGCGCGCACTTTCATCGCCATAAGAGGGCATAATGAAGCCGCTTGAATAACTTTTGGTAAACGGAAAGAAGCCATAGGGAATAGCAAGAGGCACGGGAACATCGGCCACGACAAGGTAAGCCGGGCCGAAAACAACATCCTTCCCGGGACGAACCTTGGCCCGGGAGAGAGAAATATAAAAGTCGGGATGTTCCTTATCACACGTGGTATATCGGCCGTGAGCCAGGTAAACATCCCCGTTTTCTTCGCGTTTCGATATTCCGCTCGTCAGAAAGCCATCCTGCTGCTTGGTATAAGCATTGTGTACAATGCCTTTCTTGCTTTTGAAATTAAATGCTATGGTATCGGTATCATAGGTATCACTACCCATCGTAAAGACGGGACGCCCTTTGATTCCTCCTTTTGATGCAGAGTCAGGAGTGCCTGTTGCATGAACCAGACTGCTGTCGAGGCTCATCTTTATTCGGTCACTCTTCAAATCCATATTCTCATATTTCACTTCGGAAGTACCGTAAAGATGGGCCGTTTTTGTCAGAGCATCATACACCATTGAGTCTTGAGCCTCATAATTAACGGGCGCATCAATGCCATTTTTCTTCGAACGGTTAAGAGAATCGAGGCGAATAGAATCGTCAACCACCTTGTTATGACGATAAATTGCACGTTGCAAACTATCCATCGTTGTGGTATCAACAGCGGCCGATTCATCTTTAAAAGGAAAATGATTAGCTGAGTCTTTACGTATAACAGAATCCTTTACGGCATCCCTGTGCCGCCTTTTTTGCTGTGGCGTACGACTATCTGCCCAGGCAAAAACCACAGCACAAATAAGTAATATGACGAAAGACTTTGTCCTCATTAATCTGCAAAATTACAGAATATATAAAGAATATATAGGTGATTACGTAATTTTAACGTACTTACTCAAACATACTGGCCCAGCTACGAAAGCGCTCTACACCAGATTTGCCAAACTTAGACAGGCTGCGTTCGGCCTGTTCTATTGTCTTTTCGTGACAGATATTCGACTTGCTATAAAACTTGTCAGCATAGCAAATCAGCTTTTCCTCCAAGGTTTCAGGTAGAAAATCTTCGTGTGGCAGAGGCAAATTCTGTTGAATTATTTCTTCTTTCGTAAGGCCTGCTCCCGTATGCCGTTCGCAAACCCTTGCATGACGAGGGAATCCTGCTTGCCGAAGCAGTTCCGCTCCAATACGTCCATGACAGATGTATGGCTCAGAACCATAACATAAAATGCCTGGGGCATGGCAGCGAAAAATACCTATATCGTGAAGCATGGCAGCCTCAACAACAAAACTACGGTCAATATTGAGTTCGCGATGACGGTCGCAAATGTTCAGTGCACGCTCCATAACAGAGCGGCTGTGTATCATCAAAATATGTCGAAGAGCCGTATCTTCGGGATAATATTGGTCTATAATGGCTTGATAATCCATATATTTTTAATTTCTATTTCTTTCTTATTGCTGTCATAATAGCATTTCGAGCATGGAGTAATCCTGCAGAAAGCGTTTCACTTTCCAGCATCTGAAGCGTCATAAACAACTCATTAAGCAGTTCAGGATAAGCCTTACACAAACTATATGATACATAAATGGCATGAGCTCTAATAGCTATGGCTTGATTGGTATTTACTATCTGGTTCAAACAAAAATCAAGAAAATCTGTACGCAGATTACTTTTTCCGAATGTCTGTCGGCGCAAAATAGAAAACAATATGCGTGCAAAACTCTTGTCCTTTGTGCCTATTAGCAAGTCGATAAGCTGATTTTGATAACGAATAAGAAACTTTATCACCTTGCCATCTGAACAACTAAGCACCCATGCTGCATTGTAAGCTATGCGCTGATCAGTATCTGAGAGCAGATGATATAACGCTTTCACGATAACGTCACCATCGTCATATGCCATACTATCAACAATACGGCGAACTTCTTCAGTATGTATTCTGTCTACGAGTTGATTGCGAAGCACACTAAGAGACGTTATCGTTTCTTTCATATCAAAAAGTACGGCCCGTCCCATACCGCACATCATGCGGCAAGAACGAGCCGTTATTTTATAATATTATCAACAGCAATTAATTCTGTTTATCTCTTTGGATATAAGCGATAACACTGCCTTTCTGGACCTTTCCTCCCTGACGGGCGTTAATTTCAACGAGTTTTCCACCCAGGTCGGCCTTTACTTCTACGAACTCTCCCCATGGCGACTGAATCCAACAGAAGGCATCTCCTTCTTTGTATTCTTTACCAATGTAAGGCTCAACAGCCGGTGCCGTTTCGCCGTCACCCTGGAATTCCCAGAATATCTGCCCCTTAACAGGAGCAACAATAGCATCGGCCTGAGCATGTTTAAAGGCAGTAGCCTCTTCCACTGAAACCTTAGCGCCAAGCTTTGCATCCTTAGCCTTCTGCAAATCAGCCAGGAAATTCTTCTTCGCCTGACCGCTACGGTAGTTACGATACTGTTCAGGGTGCATGGCAAGCTCAAATAATTCTTCTTCGTCCTGACCGTAATCCCAGCCATTTTCATCCATTTCCTTGCGGAAATCGTCCAATGCAGGCTTCAATTGTGTATGCGGATCGACATCAGTAAACTCACGTCCTTGTTTCTCGGCAAGCTCAATAAGTTCAGGAGCTATTGGGCCTGGAACACGACCACTCTTACCCAAAATCATACCCCACATATTGTCGTCCATCATCACGAAGCGGCCTTTACCCTGCTCCATAGTAAGCAAATTCATTAAGGCTATGTTCTTGGTATACTGTGAGAATGGCGTAACAAGTGGTGGATAACCTACACGTGGCCACACGTATGCAACCTCATCGAAGAGCTTTATCAACAAATCGTCCATTGAAAGCTCCGGTTCACCTTTCTTCTTACGCAAGTTATTGATAGTAGTTCTCATACCTCCAAGATCAGCCATCATAGAACCCATCATACCGCCTGGCAGGCCACAGGTAAGCAATAAAGATGACATCAGTTTGTTGGCCGGGTTGATAAAGTAGCCCAACCACTCGTCAATGAACTCCTGAGTCATGGCACGAGCTTCCATGTAAGCGTCCATATTCACCTCAGGTACTTCAAATCCGGCATGCTTCAACATGCTTTGAACCGAAATAATATCGGGATGAACCTTACCCCATGACAAGGGTTCGATAGCTGTATCTATTACATCTGCTCCGTTCTCACAAACCTCAAGAATCGATGCCATGGAAAGCCCCGGTCCAGAATGGCCATGATATTCAATAATAATATCAGGATGCTTGGTTTTGATACGCTTCGTAAGCTGACCGAGGAAAGCAGGCTGACCTATACCGGCCATGTCCTTCAAACATATTTCTTCTGCACCGGCAGCAATTTCTTCATCAGCTAATTTTTCGTAGTAATCAAGTGTATGGATAGGTGAGGTTGTAATACACAATGTGCCCTGAGGCGTCATTCCACCTTCCTTCGCCCACTTAATGGCCGGAGCTATATTCCTAATGTCGTTTAAACCATCAAATATACGTGTGATGTCGGTGCCCTGAGCGTGCTTAACCCGGTACATCATGGCACGCACATCATCGGGTACAGGATACATACGAAGGGCGTTCAAACCACGGTCAAGCATGTGTGTCTTAATGCCTGCCTTATGCAAAGGAGCCGTAAAAGCCCTTACAGCTTCGTTGGGATTCTCTCCAGCGAGGAGCTGTACCTGCTCAAAAGCACCTCCGTTAGTTTCTACACGCGAGAAACATCCCATTTTAACAAATACTGGAGCTATACGTGCAAGCTGATCCTTACGAGGCTGGAACTTGCCTGAGCTCTGCCACATGTCACGATAAACAAGACTGAACTGGATTTTCTTCTTCATTATTTCTATTCGTTTTTCTTTTGTTCTCTAATTTATTATATACCCTTAACAGGCACTTAAAACCTGATAAATATATATACATCAGGCTTGCAAAATTAGACAAAAATTATCAAATTACCGAGTGCCCCCTCCTTTTTTTGTGATTTATAACTATCTTTGCAGCACATAATACGGCAAGATGAAAGGTAAAACAGTATTTATAATTATTTTCTTTAGCATGCTTTTTATTGCATGCGGAAATAAAAACAAGGATAAAATTCCAACCCAACAAGTATCGTCTCACATTACAATGACTGGCGACAGTACTTTGTATGGATTAGCCTGTGAAGGGTGTTCTGACTCGGTTGTCGTTTTTCTTCCTGAAGATGGCAGTGACCCTGTTACCTATAATATACTGGAAGCACATCGAAAGGGGCACGTACTGGGAAAATTAAAAATAGGTGATAAAATTGGAATTGTTCTGAACAGGAAGAATCATAAGGTTGCCGACCTGGTAGTAGACATTGACCAACTACAAGGTATTTGGTGCTATATTGTTATGCCTAAGATACGTAATGCAAGCCAAATGAGCAATCGCACCCAAGCCAGAATGTTAGCAAATATGTCCGATTCGTTAAAGGAGACCTTCTTTATACCCCGTGAATATGGCTTCTGGCTGAAACGTGAATGGGAGGCTTCAAGTATAGGCTATGTTACCGAAGCCAGTTCTCTTACTGATGAAAGCCCCGTTGTATATCCGCCTTTAGGTTATTTTGTGGGTTGGAGGATATGGAATGGCAAGTTTGTTATGGTAAGCGGTATACCCAATTGGTCAAAAGATGGTGTATTATCCATAAGTCATCTTAGGAACGATACTTGTAACATTGATTATCTTGGTGACGATTCGCTCGTATTAAGTGACCGTGATGGTTCAAGAAGTTATTATAAAAAGAAGGATATTAACGATGTAAACAAGAAGGCCCGAGCCATAGCTGCTATGAGATCGAAGAAAGCTTTGGAAGAAACTACCGAAAATAAATAGTTACCTTTCAGGTATTCCTACAATATCAAAACTTTACAAACCCAATAACGGTAAAGTACTTAACCTGTACTTTAGCATTATTGGGTTTATCATTATTCGTGCTTTGCAAAGCGCTCTTCGGCCAGTTTTTCAAAACGTGTACCCTTACGACCGTAATTGGCATAAGGGAAAATACTGATACCTCCGCGTGGTGTGAACAGTCCTGTAACCTCAATATATTTGGGATCCATGAGACGAATAAGGTCTTTCATAATAATATTGACGCAATCTTCATGAAAGTCACCATGGTTGCGGAAGCTGAAAAGATACAATTTCAAGCTCTTGCTTTCTACCATTTTCACGTCAGGAACATAACTAATTCTTATTTCTGCAAAATCAGGTTGTCCTGTAATGGGGCATAAAGATGTAAATTCAGGACAGTTAAAACGCACCCAATAATCGTTACCTTGGTGCTTATTGACAAAGGTTTCAAGCACTTCAGGTGCATAATCCATTTTATAACGGGTAGCTGTTCCCAATGCCTTCAGGCCCTCTTCGGTTCTGTTATCACTCATCATTTAATTGATATTTAATATTGAAACTGACAGCGGTAGCTATTATTTAGTCATGATTTACGCTGAAAATTTTCCACACACTGTAATTAATTCCATCGTCATAGGCATCGGTTTCCTCATATTGCTTTACATACTTTACGACACGAATAGTCAATGGCAAAGCAACAAACTCATAAGCTGTCTTTAAAAATATCTGACTTAGTATGAGCACAGGAAGTTCATTTGACGGCACAACTCCACTAAGTGCTAAAGGGAAAAATATCAACGAATCGCAGCTTTCGCCAGCTACCGTGCTCAATATTGCACGGGCTGAAAAGTGACGACCGCCATCGCGTATCTTCATTTTGCTCATTACATAAGCATTAACAAAGCTCCCCACAAGAAAAGCAATAAATGACGCTGCTGTAATACGAGGAGCCAGACCAAATATGGCATGAAAACCCATTTCGTTGTGCCAATAGGGTGCTCCTGGAATCCAGTCGCATAGAGCAGCCACTGCAACAAAGAAAAAATTCATGGCAAAGCCACCCCAAATCAACAGTCGGGCCTTACGAAAGCCCCATACTTCGCACACACAATCGTTGATAATATACAAAATAGGAAAAACAATCAGCCCGCCCGTAAGGCTTATAGGACCAAAGGCTATTTGCTTTGTTTCGAGCAGATTTGCCAAAATGAGGCAAACGCAAAACAGTATACTGAAAAACATAAACAGCATACTGACATTCTGTTTCTTTTGTATCATTGTCTTGTTTTGTTATAGAGGGTTTATCAAGTACCCCTTTTCTTATTTATTATCCTACACGTTGACCAGAAGCCAGCACATGTATGCCACGTAAACAGCTGCCAGAAAGACCCCCTCCCATCGCTGAACGCGATACTTTGTAAACGAGAACAGCCACAACAGTACCATTGAAAGTATCATCATCCACAGGTCTACCATGGTTATCCCCTGTATGGACATAGGATGGATAATACCTGTAAAACCAAGAATAGCCAAAATATTAAACACATTTGAACCCAACACGTTACCAATGGCTATTCCACTGTCGCCCTTACGGGCCGACACCACACTCGTTGCCAACTCAGGTAACGATGTTCCTCCTGCTACAATAGTCAGACCTATTATCGCGTCGCTCACATTTAACGAGTGGGCTATCGCCGAAGCATTATCAACAAAAATGTCCGACCCAGCCACTAAACATGCCAGCCCAATAACAATCAGCAGAACTGCTCTTACTGCACCAACAGGTTTTTCTGAAGAAGCTTCAGCCGGGTCTTTACCTTCGCTACGTGCTCCACGAAGCGTCATCCACATAAAGCCTGCAAACAGCAATAGCAATATAATAGCATCAATTCTGCTGATATTACTGTCCATGCACATTACTGTTAATGCCACCGAAGCCAGCACAGCAAAAGGTATATCACGCCTTACTGTAATACGTAAGATAGCAATAGGAGCCACCATTGCTGTACATCCTACTATGAGAAGTGTATTGAAAATATTGCTACCAACTACATTTCCAACGGCTAAATCGGGCGTCCCATTGATGGCAGATAACAAACTTACAAAGAATTCAGGCATTGAAGTACCTGCTGCTACAATAGTCAATCCGATGACAATCTGTGGCATTCCAAGCTTTTGAGCAATGCCTGCTGCACCAGTTGTAAGCCGGTCGGCTCCCCAAAGAACAATACCTATACTTATAATAAGTAATACAATTTGTAACCAAACTGATGCCGGAGCAAAAGTAAAAAGTATAAGATATGCCATAACTGTCACCTGAAAATGCTTTAGAATTTCGGCAAAGGTACAAAAAAAGCCCTGAATACTTACATATTCAAGGCTTAAAACTAACAATTACACAATTATATATCTGCCTTTTTCATGCAGTTATAACATAATCCTCTCTTTCATTTTTCCTCATTTGCATGGAATAACAGGAAGCAAAGTTCCTCCCAATATACCAATGAGGACAAAGCGGTTAACCAATTTCGATAGACCGTGTTATCTTATTGTTGTTAATATCTTTCTTAGGAAGTTCAACCGTAAGAATGCCATCAGCCACGCGTGCAGCAATTTTCTCCTTGTCTACATCATCAGGCAGGATAAGTGTTTGCTCGTATTTAGAATAGGCAAACTCACGGCGAAGATAGCGACCCTGCATCTCTTCGTCCTTTGAATGTTTCTCCATACGCACGGTTAAATCGCCATCTGCATTAATGTTAACATCAAAGTCATCCTTTGTTAAGCCCGGAGCGGCAAGCTCTACTGTATACGAATGCTCACTCTCCAGAACATTGATAGCAGGCGCTGTGGCGCTTGTACGATTCATATCATTGTTACTAAGAAAGTCGTTAAAAACTTCTGGAAGCCAATTGTTACGTGTATACATAATCGTTATATTTTTAATAATTTATTATTTGCTTGTTGTTTACATTGCGCTTTATACAATCTTTATGCCTGTATTATTTTCTACGACACGTTGTCGCACACCAAAGACAAAATGACATTATACAATAATTATTCACCTCTTAAATAGCCATCATGCTCATATTTCAACTAAAAATATGCATAAATACTTGCTATTTATAGAATTATAGCTACCTTTGCAGACATCATTACGGCCATTAATTAAGTGGCTTTGAGAGTTTAATATACAAATTACGCTTCCTGTTACAGAGCAAATACAAATACGAGGTTAAAACAAACAGATAGTTCCCCGTAATCGACTGTGCAATAAAACAGTACAAATGTTGCAAAATTTTAACACTATTTATTTGGTAAATCCAAATAATTTATTACCCCCCCCACAGGTAGTACGCTGGTAAGCGTTTACCTTTATTTATTATTGTATACAAAGGCAAGGGATGGCCCTTACCGTTTTCCGTAAGCAAAGAACCTCAAGCTGGTTTTCTTTGCTCGCTTTTTTGTGTACCTAAATTAACAGGACAAACATTAACAGGAAGCTTTTATTCACATCAACATAATAGTTACAAAATTATCTTCAAATGGGAAAAAAGGAATTTTACATTGCCCCATGGATGACAACCAGCTCCTTTAAATGGGAAAACGCGCTTTTACAAACAAGTTTTAACGGTGGTCATAAGGCAGGAAAGGAAGAAGAGCCACCCGAAGAGTGGAATGGTGGCCATGACGACAACGGCGGTGGTGCAGGCTCAGGATGGGTAGCGCCCGACGATGGCGATTAACGTTAAGTAAGTTACAAACAAAAGTATAAAGAATGAGGCCAGCATGGTCTCAACTTAAATATTGAAAAGAAAAACAATGAAAACAAAGTATTTTTTTCTGGCAGCAATGTCTGTCATAGGCTTTAGTGCCTGCTCAAACGACAATTCGCTCGATTCTGGTAATAGTAATTCAGGCGAAGGTATAGTTTTCGCAGGAACCAATGTCGCCGTAAAGCGTGATATGAGTGGATCACGTACATCAGCCGATTACGATCGTGATAATCATACGCTTACATTTTATTGGGAACCCAACGACAAAATATTCCTGAACGATAACAACAGTGCAACCACAGCCATAACGGCAAAACAGGCACGGGCTGGTTTCATATTCTATTCGGGAAACTATACGGCATCTACATACGATGTTTATTATACAGGAGCCAATGGCACAAGTTATAACACAGTAAATATTGCGACAAGCCAAACACAGAACGCCCCAAACTCAACCAGTCACTTTGGTCAGGCTGGCGACTGCGGTACGGCACAGGCCACACGTCAAACTGGTGGGGGTTACAAATTTGACCTTACCCACCATTCATCTTATCTGTGTTTCCTGCCTCGTACCACCAATGCTGCAGGAACCAACTGGGTAATGACACAAGTAAAGGTTACATCAGACAATAACATTGCCGGCACATACACGTTGTCAACAAGCGGTTTAAGCGGTACGGGAAGCAGCAATACCATCACACTTAACACCAACAACTTCGATGTTACCAATAGCCAAACCAGCCAGCCTACCAACGCTGCATTCATGGTTATTGCGCCTGGAACACACAGTCTGACGGTTGAATATACGGTAAAAAACACCGTTTCAAACGAAACTGCAACCATTACCAAGACGCTAACACCGAATAAAAGCTATAACGCTAACACCGTATACCCTGTAACAGCCATGCTGTTTACCGATTACACAGCAGCTAAATACTATCAGTGGGACGCCCCACAAGACATGTGGTATGGAAAGACACCTATTGACTATGTTACAGGTACTTACAACCTATCTGATTTTGTAACACCATCTGACCCCGACAGAATGTCACAAGAAACGTACACAGGTGTAAACTATAATTATACTATAGATTATAGTGGAGGATCAATTTATTCAGGTACTACTACTTTATACCAGGCAAAAGCAACATCAAAGAATAATCCTACTATTCAGGAAATGGTATGGTTCAAAGACAAAGGCGATGCCCATTGGGATGACAACGCAGTATGGACATTCCGCGGAAAGTTGTATAAAGGGGGTATGTGGATCAAGAAGCCTGGCATTATTGCAGCAGAAAATGGAATAACTGAAGCTGCCATGAAAACCACATTCCCCAATCCTGTACAAAATGGAGGTTTTGAGATGCATGGAAGCACGAATAACACCATCGCACAAGGAACCCCCACAAATACTGCCAATTATTTCTTTTTACCAGCATTAGGATCATACTACGAGCAAGCCAGTGGCATTATCCGAATGTATGGTGGTGATCCCCAGCTAACTGATCCATTCAATGCTTCTCAACGACGTATCCGTGGATTAGGTAAAAGTGGTATATTTTTTAGTTCATCTTCAAACAAAGAAGGTCCTATGTGTTTAACTTTCTCAAAAACTGCTATTGGCACAGCATCATACGGCGGTGTAGATTTACCATACAATCAAAAGATAGGAGTAGTAAACGTTGGTGCCATTAACATGAGTTCTATCGTTAATTTCTGATACATTGCTAACAGAAGAACATTTGTGACGTGTCAACTAAAAAGGAGAAAACTAATGTTTTTCAGAATTGAATAAAGGCTGATTAGTACGTCACGAGGATTATTTAACGTAAGGAGGATAGAATATTTACAGTTCTATCCTCCTTTTATTTTACCCCCACAAAAAACCGATTACTGTATACTGCCAAATAAGAAATAATAATAGCCGCATGGATTTACACTCATAAAAAACGCCCATATTTAATTATTTTTATCATTATGAAATAACAATTGTTACCGCACATGCACTTGTTTATATCTACATTTGCAAACAGAATTAAAACAAAACAGATATGAACTATAAAATGAAAGATTATCTTCCACCGATGGATCCGGAAAAGTTGAAGGCCTTTTTTGAGATTGAGAATAAATTTAAAGCCGGAGAACTTTCAGCTGATGAAGCTCATCAGCAAATTAAAGAGCGTGTAGGAAAGGTTAGTGCCTATCATGTTGCGTATATCGAACAAACCATGACGGAGGAGACCGACGACGAATGTATTCGTGAAGATGTACATGCCATCATTAATATGCTGGGAGATTTGATAGACAATACCATGCCCCACCTGCCTGCCGACCATCCTATTATGCACTACCTTAAGGAGAACGAGGAGATGAAGCGTTTGCTTTTGGCTGTGGAAGACTTGGTGCAATATCCCATGATTAAGAACCAATGGCTTGAACTTTACGACCAAATCAGCCAATATCCATTACATTATAAGCGCAAGCAAAACCAGCTTTATCCTGTGCTTGAACAAAAGGGATTCACCCGTCCTACAACAACCATGTGGACTTTCGACGACATGGTACGTGACGAAATAAGGGAGGCAGAACGTCTGTTACGGGAAGATAACGAGGAGGCTTTCATCAAACAGCAGGAACGTGTCTTGCTATATGCACGCGATTTAATGCAGAAAGAGGAGTTTATTCTCTACCCAACGTCAATGGCCTTGATAAGTGCTGACGAGTTCGATGAGATGAAAAGTGGTGACCAGGAAATAGGTTTTGCCTTCTTCAATGTAGAACATAAGCCCACCGAAAACAAAGAAGAAGCATCACCAAAAGTACAGGATGGTTTTGCCAGCGAGCTACAATCCCTGCTCGCTAAATACGGTTATGCAGCACAAGGAGACAACCAACTATTAGATGTTACAACAGGAAAGTTGAGCTTGGAGCAAATAAACCTGATATATCAACATCTGCCTGTCGACATCTCTTTTGTAGATGAGAACGAGCTTGTACGCTTCTATTCAGATACAAACCATCGTATTTTTCCACGCAGTAAAAATGTGATTGGGCGTGAAGTAATGAATTGTCATCCACGAAAAAGTGCACATATCGTTCGGGAGGTAATTGATAAGCTTAGGAGTGGAGAACAGGATAAGGCCGAGTTTTGGATTAATAAGCCCAACCTTTTCATCTATATAACCTATATTGCTGTCCGCGATAAGGAAGGAAAGTTTCGTGGTGTGCTCGAGATGATGCAGGATTGTACGCACATCCGTGCTTTAGAAGGCTCACAAACATTGCTTACATGGAGCAACAATGATACGGAAAATGCCAGCGAACAGCCCGCAGAAGAAGCGGTTAGCCATCATGAAGCTAAGGACGAAGATACATTATCGTCACCCATAACCGATATTACGCCTCAAACTCGCTTAAAGGATTTGCTTAAGCAATACCCGTCACTTAAAGGTCGTTTGCCTGAAATTGACCCTAAATTCAAGATGCTTAATTCGCCTTTAGGCAAGTTAATGTTGGGGAAAGTAAATGTACAAATGATGAGTGAACGCTCGGGCGTTCCCCTCGATAAATTGATTGAAAGCATCAATAAACTTATCAACTGAATGCTTCTGTAACATATTATACAAATAATACTTCAAAACCTATGGAATATTAGTAAGCATTTCCATAGGTTTTTTCTATGATATTCAAAATTAAGATTACAATTAATGATTGTTGTTTGTAACCTTATTAATCCACGTGCACACATCATTCATCACCTCTTCAGACATAGTTTCGTCTATATTTACATCATCCAACGGATTGCCTGTGGGGCTATGCTGGAAAAGATGATTCAACCCTGGATATATTTTAATAACGTTTTTGCTGTTATGTGGCAGGCCGTTTTGTAGTGACTGCATATTAAATTCGGCAGGAACATTTAAATCATTACTACCGCTCAAAGCCATAACCGGACATTTTATTAATGGCAAAAACTTTGAAAAATTCATATCAAGAGCTAATCTCATCCACAAACTATTATCCTTTGAAAGCAATAATTGTCGCGTTTCTGCTACACTGTGTACCACATCTTCTTTTGCACCCTGCACCTTACTCAGCCCATTTAGTTGTAGCATCATAAGCGTATCAAACTTACATGCCGGCCCAGCCAGACTGACAATAAAGTCGGCATTGCCCCCGGCCCCGAGCATATAGGCGATGCTTCCGCCCTCGCTGTGCCCTAAAATACCTACGCAAGAAAACTTCTTAAGACCTCGGAGGTATTTAATTCCTGCTAAAGCGTCCGTGGCCAAAGCCGCTGTTGTGGCCGAAGAAAAGTCGCCCGTCGACTGCCCTACTCCCCTGTCGTCATAGCGCAATGAGGCTATTCCATGGCGCGCCAGCCTGTCGGCAAGAACTAAAAAGGGCTTATGTCCCATCAGTTCCTCATCTCTATTCTGAGGGCCGCTGCCCGTAACCATAAGCACTACCGGCACTTTTTGCCCCTCCTTATAGCCTTCAGGGTAAGTTAATGTGCCTGAAAGTGTAACCTTTGCCGATTGATTTTCAAATTGAACATTCTCTACTCGATAATGAAAAGGCGGCTTAGGCTCCTGCGGTCGTTTCAGAACAACCTCACCTTTATTAAATATAAGCTGTGTTATAAAACCGTTTTGGCTGAACGTTCCTTCAATAACACCGTTCCGTAAACGCCCGGCATAATGCAGCCCTATCTGTGTCATGGCTACGTTGAGCGAATCATTTTCCAGCACATTCACTGTGAGGGGAAGCCCCTTTACCCCTTGTTCCATCACATCAAGCTTTACCGAACGTTCCGCTTCATTTACGTGTAGTATGAGTGTTAACTTTTGTGGGCCAGCAGATAATACGCCTTTCCATGTGCCGTCAAGGCTCTGAGCCCCAACCTGTATCGATGCCGTCAACATCAGTATCAAAAAGAAATATATTGCCTTTTTCATATTACAAATATACGTGCTTTGGCTGAAATATTGATAATTCTGTCAGTTTTTCCACCCGAAAACATAAAAATAGCAATATCTATAACCTGAAATTGCCGGAAAACGACTATATTTGAAGCGCAAAAATATTCAAGTATCATGAAAGCTTACCATTCTGTCTTCGTTTTTATTATCCTCATCACTTGTACAATTGCCTCAAGTATTCACAGCTACCGTGCGACTGAAAGCAATATCATCAGGGATATGAATCAGGCTCTTGCCCAAACACTCAAGACGAAAACAGACGGTTATCTTACGCCCGATACCCTGTACGAGTATCGCCGTCACCTTCAGATTGACAGCCTTCGGCAGTCATCTTTCGTTTACTATGCGGTGAAAGGGCATCATGATGGCCTGCAAAGCCGTAAGATAAAATGGCGTCAGCTCGAGTTCCAAAGCTATGCAAACTGCTCTGTTGCCACCGTTTTCGCGCTGTCTGACCAACGGCTTTCGGGTCTTTTTGCGTCAGCAGCAGTATTATGGCTCATCCTTTCGATGAGCCTTGCCAGACGCCGACACACCGGCTTTAAAGTACTAGGGACGATAGCGTACCACGAAGGGGATGGCGTTTTCTTCAATCTTCACCACCAGCCCATACACTTCACACCCATGCAGGAGCAGCTGATGACACTTTTCTTTCAGGCTTCCGATTTCAAACTTCCGAAAGAAATCATTTGTCAAAAGCTCTGGCCCAACAAGCCCGATGCCAGCGAAACACTCTACACTCTGATGAAACGCCTCAAACCCATTGTTGAGGAGCAGGGCGGATTACATATTATTTGTGACAGGGGACGCAGCTATCAGCTTCAGAAGAAGCGATAAACAGCTGATCCTCAAACATGTATCTTCCTGACCATTAAATGTCAGGGAGATGTCAGTAAGGTTTTTCTTCCATTCTCTTATTGCCATTTATCTTTGTGGCAAAAATCGTAACATGAAGAAAAACCTATTGTTATTTTTTACCCTTTTCATCAGTTCTGTTGAGACCTGGGCACAGAATGATTCTATCCCCACAAAGGATATACCCTTACCAGCCCCCGCCGACTCTACCCTCACCCTACAGGAAGTTCATGTGAAAGCGGCGCGTATTATAACCCGAAACGACGGCCGCGTTTATTTTCCATCGGCAAAAGCCAAGGAGGCCGCGGCAAACAGTTACGGCTTGTTAGCCCGTATCGGACTGCCTCATGTCAGGATTGACGAAATAAAACATACGGTTACGGCACTGAATAACCTCGGTACTGTCCAACTCCGACTCAATGGAGCCATTGCCTCACAAACAGACATCATCAGTCTTGACCCCAAAACCATACTTCATATCCACTTTATTGACCATCCGGGGCTGCGCTACGGAGAAGACGTCGCCTACGTCATCAACATCGTTACGCATCGTACCGAAACGGGCTACAACGCGGGAGCCGACCTCACCAACGCCCTTACCACCTACAACGGACATAATACGGTTTATACCAATCTGGCACACCGAAACTCTGAATGGGGACTAAACTACGACCTTGGCTATCAGGATGCCCGAGGCGGACAGTCGGAAGAGCTGGCTGATTATCTGCTAAACAACGGTACACACCATATAGTTTCGCGAACATCTCAGGATACACGCATGCGCGAATTTGACAATAAAGTACAACTAAAATACAGCCTTACCGACTCGCTCGACAACGTATTCCAGGTACGGTTATCGAGTGATTTCAGTCACGAGCCCACTGATTTAACGCACACGTTAGTCAGTGAGGGAACCTCATCCTATCTGTCATTGCAGAAGCACGCTTCCCTATCGTTCAGTCCTTCACTCGACCTCTACCTTACACGCCGTCTGGGAAGCCGACGCTCGCTTACTGCAAACCTCGTCGTTACCCACATCAACACAGACGAGAATCACTATAACGACGAAGGCGGGCCGTATGAATTCTCTGTACATGGCAACGTATGGTCACTCCTTTCAGAGGCTATTTACGAAACCAAACTAAAGCCTTTTACGCTGTCGGCCGGGTATAAAGGACTCTTGAAATATACGTACAACAGCTATACGGGCGACGTACTCTCTACCACTCCCATCCATAATGGCAGTGCTTACCTGTATGTTGAGGCCCTGGGAAAAGTGTCAAAACTAAGCTACTCGGCTGGTGCAGGCATGACCCTTCTCGGTTATCGCCAGCACGAACACCGATATAACTTCTGGCTCTTCCGGCCGAAAATCACAGTCAGCTACCAGCCTGTCGCGCCGCTCACCTTGAAGTATGGCTTTGAGATAAACCCCTTCGTCAGCCGCGTAGCCATGATTAGCAACACGGCTATCCGACAGGGAAGCAGAGAGTGGTCGGTAGGAAGTCCTGACCTTAAACCAAACCGACGTACCGAACACACTCTTGATGCCACCCTGACGCTGCCGCGCCTTACCGCCAATTTAAACGTTATGTACTGGGCTGACCACAACTGTAATATGGCTCTTTATACACGGTCGGCCGACGATCACTTCTATTATACGCAAAAAAATCAGAAAGGAATTGACATGCTTTACTGCACGGCCTATGCACAATATCAGCTTATTCCTGACAAGCTTTCGTGCTTTCTGGCAGGCTACATCAACCATTTTGCCAATCATGGCGACAATTATGAGCACCGCTACACAGCCTTTAACTATAACATACAGGCAACAGCCTATCTGGGACGATGGACTATAAGTCTCACGGCTGACAATGGATGGCGCGCCATGGAAGGCGAAACCATTATACGGCAAGGGGCACAATGCGTGCTCAATTGCTCCTATCGTATGGGGCCGTGCACGCTGTCGCTGATGTGGCTCAACCCTTTCAGCCACCGCATAAGAGAATATCATCCCGAGTTAGTGAACCGTTTTCTTCACCGTCAGTATAGCAACAGTTCTACCGATAGCGGCAACCAACTTTCCCTCTCTTTCGTATGGCGACTGCAGAAAGGGCACCGTTCACGAGCCGTTACGCGAACATTGAACAACCGCGACACCGAAAACGGTATTATGAAATAACGTTATCCGAACCATGAAAAAGCTTTTATCCGTGATGCTGCTTCTGGCAACATTAACCATTATTGCCAATATAAGTATGAGAAAAGAAGATGAACGGCCTGAACCCACGAAATTTCAGGAAGCCATGAATTTTGCAAACTTCAATACCTATACCGACAATGACCTCAACTATACATTCTCCTACCCTTCGTTTTTCAAAGAAAGCAGTGAAGCATGGTACGGTACGGGACATGTTAGTTTTTCGTATCATAACAATGGTATCAACCTGATCATGACATGCCGCGTACTTCCAAAGCGTGTCATTACATGCAAAGACAGCAGTTTTACCACAAGCCAGGCTATGCAAGACTTTAGCGAATATGTCAGCTTAAGCCGTGGAGTGTTGCGCGAAAACTGCTGGTATGTCCTTACATTCTGCTATCCCAGGGGATACCGTAAAGCCGTATCGCGTATTATTTCCCGGGTAATATCATGGCAAGCAGAGCCTCCCCGACATTTAATTACCAACCCTCCTATGATGCCACAACACGATAAGCCCTACACTAAACATTGAAAAAACATCATAAAAAAAGAAGAGCACAGGAGGGGTTTTATCCCTATTGTGCTCTTCTTACAATATAAAGCTGTAAATATCAGCTCAATACAAAGTTCTTAACATCTTCTTCTACCGTAGAGATACCAGCCAAACCAAAGTTGTCAATCAACACTTTAAGCACACCTTCTGAAACGAAAGCCGGCAGCGTTGGGCCGATATGGATATTCTTCACACCCAGACTTAACAGAGCTAACAGCACAATAACTGCCTTCTGTTCGTACCAGGCAATGTTGAAGAAGATAGGAAGGTCGTTAATATCGTTGGCTCCGAATATCTCTTTTAACTTCAAAGCGACTACCGCCCACGAATAAGAGTCGTTACACTGACCTGCATCAAGTACACGGGGTATGCCGTTGATGTCACCCAAATTAAGCTTATTATACTTATATTTTGCACAGCCGCTGGTTAAAATAACAGTATCTTTGGGCAACGCTTCTGCAAAATCGGTATAATAATTACGACTCTTCATACGACCGTCGCAACCGCTCATCACAACAAATTTCTTAATAGCCCCACTCTTTACAGCCTCAACAACCTTGTCGGCAAGGGCGAAAACCTGTGCATGTGCAAAGCCACCCACGATCTCTCCATGCTCTATTTCAGTAGGTGCTTCACAAGTCTGTGCCAGCTTAATCACCTCTGAGAAGTCCTTATGACCGTTAGCTTGCGTAGGAATATATTTCCAACCTGGGAACCCTGTCGAGTTCGTGGTAAACACTTTATCATTATACGAGGCGTTCTTGGCAGGCGGAACGATACAGTTCGTTGTGAAAATGATTGGACCATTAAAGGTTGCAAACTCCTCCTTTTGCTGCCACCAGGCATTACCGTAGTTGCCAACGAGGTTGCTATACTTCTTTAACCGTGGGTAATAATGGGCGGGAAGCATCTCACCATGTGTATAAACATCAACCCCTGTACCCTGTGTTTGCTCAAGCAGGTCTTCAATATCGTGCAGATCATGACCCGAAATAAGAATACCCGGACGCTTGCCTACCCCAATGTTTACTTTGGTAAGTTCGGGGTTTCCATAGCTTTCGGTATTGGCTTTATCGAGCAGAGCCATTACGTCAACACCATATTTGCCGGTTTCTAACACCGTAGCAAGTAGCGTTTGCTGATCGGCATCAGGATTTGAGATGACGGCAAGAGCCTTCATTATAAAGTTAATAATATCCTCCTGACGATACCCTAAGCGTGCAGCATGCTCGTAATAGGCTGCCATACCTTTCAGTCCGAGGATTGTAAGTTCCTTTAAAGAGCGCTGGTCAGCATTGGTATTGCGCAGAATACCTTCACGATTTCCTTCAGCCAAATAATCGGCCTTCTCACCACCCCACTTCACTTCCTGATAATCGGGCAGCGATACTTTAGCAGCCATGGCCGTATCAAGTAGCTGACGTTTTAAGGCAAGTGCCTTGTCAACCCGGCCAAGAAGTGCATCATCATCAAAGTTAGCATTTGTAATGCAGGCAAAAAGGCCATCGACAATACTATCGCCTGCCTTTTGTTTATCGTAGGACACACCTGCCTCATTCAACGCATGACCTATTGTACCCAGGCCGCGAACAACACTGATAAGCAAATCTTGCCAACGTGATGTTTCAGGCAACTTTCCACAAACACCGCGAACGGTACATCCCGTTCCCTTAGCAGTTTCCTGACATTGGAAACAAAACATCTGATTTTCCATTCCTATTATAATTCTGTTTTTGATAATTACGTTTAACTGGGTGCAAAGGTAGTACCGGCAAAAACGATGAAATAGTAACAAATGTGACGACAGATAGTTAAAACGAGTTAAAACAAACGTAAGCTTAAAACAGGATTAAAGTTATAACGAAACAAAATACAAACATAACATCATGAATATAAAGACAACACAGTTCTATCGTAGGAATAACAGATATAAAGCAGCAGGCAAATTCAGATACAGAAGAAATTATTTTGTAAAATTATTTGGTCGTTTTTTAACACTTGAAAAATGCTGCTTTTAGAACAAAACAACCTCATACTCCTGACGTTTATGGCAAAACGGACAAGATATGATAACCCGGACATACTATTTTGCACTGTGTAAGTCTGCACAACAGTAAATCCATACAAAGAATATATACTTTTTTTGCCTTTACGGCACTATTGATGCGTCTTTACGATGTAATTGTCGGACGATTACATCGTAATCGTCGCGCCTTTACGACGTAATCGTCTGACCTTTACGTCGTAAAGGGAAGAGGATTGTGCCGTAAAGAGAATGACAGAATTATGCAGTCGGAAAATTTTACAACAAAAAACAACTTGCCTCTGCGCATAAAACATCGGCAATCAGGCCGTAATTCCACACAAAAACAGGCGTTCTTCTTCTATAAAAATGTACAAAAGGAACATAAACTACTGAATAGCAATCATTTACAAACAAGCTCATTTTGCGCTCATACGCAGGCAAGCAGTCGTGATGGACAAAATAACGCAACCACGAAGAGGGTTTTGTAAAATTATTTCAGCATAATCATTTACTTATCCCCACCCTCTATTTTCCTGATAACACGGGCAGGATTGCCTGCCGCTAACACCCCATCGGGTATGTCGTGCGTGACTACCGACCCCGCCCCTATGGTTGAACCGCTGCCAATTCTCACGCCCGGCAAAACCGTAACATTGCCACCTATCCACACATTATCGCCAACGTGTATGGGCAACGCTTTCTGAATATCGGCATTTCGACGTTCAACATCGAGTGGATGGATAGCGGTATAGAACGAACAATTAGGCCCGATATAGACATGATGACCAAAGATAACACGATTCTCATCGAGGATAGTAAGATTGAAATTGGCAAAAAAGTAATTACCAACCTCAATATTTTTGCCAAAGTCGCAATGGAAAGGCGTATTGACATTAAGCGCAGAACCCGCCTTTCCAAATAACTGACGTATGCGTTCGTTACGCTCATCGCGACGCGAAGGCGGTATTTGATTTATCTCATAACAAGCCTGTTCACACTGGTAAAGCTCGTTAATCATCTGGCTGTCGCCTCGTGCGGCATACCATTCGCCTGCACGTTGCTGCTCTCGTATGGTCATAGTGATTGAAAACTGTGGTGTTTTTTGCCTACCTTGATTCAGAAGGAGCGTTGCTCTTATTGCCCATTCCTCCAAAAGCCTTGCGGTAAGCACTGATTATGGGATGCGTATTGCTGCCATCGAGCCGGTTAAAAAGGTTACGTAAATGGCGTAACTTTTTCTTCTCTCTGCGGGCACTGGAACTTAAAAGAGAAGCCAGACTAAACCGAATGCCTGTTATGGGATTGTTCAATTCATACTCAATACGGTCGGCTTTCGTCCATCTGATGCCCCACTTTCCCCGATTATCCGAAGTGATACCATACACAACTACTTCGTCAATTGCATTAAATTTTTTAATAACAGGAATAGAATCTTCGACGTATTTTTGCGGAATAGTAAGCGTAATATATCCGGCCTTACTGATAACAAGCGTATCAAAACGTTCAGGAATAACAGCTTCTCCAAGAAGATTAGTTGTATCGGTCTGTTGTCTGTCAATGCTTATCGAAGCACCTTTTAGCGGCTGACGCAATTCGGGATCGAAAACAAGAATATGCCTTTGCGCGCTCACCGGACCCGGTATAAGAAGCCATAGGAAAATGAAAATAAAATAAAACTTTTTCATATCTGCCAGTATGTAACCATGCAAAAGTAACAAAAACAAGCCGATTAGGTGCTAATGGGACATCCAACTTGTAACTATTTAACGTTTTGCATTTCCAAAAACCGCATTAATTATATGCCTGTTTATCAAAAAAGACGTAACTTTGCGCAATATAAGGTAAAGTTAACGCACAAATATGGCTGAAAAAAGAAAAATAAGAACTGCGCTCATCTCTGTGTTCCACAAGGACGGTTTAGAGGATATTCTTGCAAAACTGAATGAGGAAGGCGTAAAGTTTCTGAGCACAGGAGGCACGCAACAGTTTATCGAAAGCTTAGGATATAACTGTCAGAAGGTAGAGGATGTCACTACTTACCCATCGATATTGGGAGGCCGTGTAAAAACACTACATCCGAAAATATTCGGTGGAATACTTGCCAGAAGAAGCAACACCAGTGACCAGGAGCATGTAAGGGAATATCAGATACCCGAGATTGACCTTGTCATTGTTGACCTTTATCCTTTCGAACAGACTGTGGCCAGCGGGGCTTCTGAACAGGATATTATTGAGAAAATTGACATTGGCGGCATCTCTCTCATCCGTGCCGGTGCCAAAAACTTCAACGATGTGGTTATCGTGCCGAGCAAAGCAGAATACCCTGTGCTGCTTGACATTCTGAACAAAAAGGGTGCTGAAACCGACATTGAAGACCGAAGGATATTCGCTGAGCGTGCATTCGGTGTAAGTAGTCATTACGATACTGCCATCCACAGCTGGTTTGCAGAATCAAAGTAAACAAGAATATAACAATAAAAGAAATAGTTTTCAAATGGGAATGTTTTCATTTATTCAGGAAATAGCAATGGACCTGGGTACCGCCAACACCATTATCATCAGCGGTGATAAGATTGTTGTTGACGAGCCTTCGGTTGTAGCTCTTGACCGCCACACTGGCAAAATGATTGCCGTAGGCGAAAAAGCCAAAATGATGTATGAGAAAACGCATGACAATATTCGCACTATCCGCCCACTACACGATGGGGTAATTGCCGACTTTACAGCGTGCGAACAGATGATGCGCGGACTTATTAAGATGGTTCACTCGGGTAGCAGATTCTTCTCTCACTCGTTACGTATGGTAATTGGCGTCCCTTCCGGCTCGACAGAAGTGGAGCTTCGTGCCGTCCGTGACTCGGCAGAGCATGCCGATGGCCGCGACGTTTATCTTATTTTTGAGCCGATGGCCGCAGCCATAGGTATAGGAATTGACGTTGAAGCCCCCGAAGGGAATATGATTGTAGACATTGGTGGTGGCTCAACAGAGATTGCAGTGATTTCGCTTGGCGGCATTGTGAGCAACAATTCCATACGTATTGCAGGTGACGACTTGACGGCAGACATACAGGAATACATGAGTCGTCAGCACAATGTAAAGGTTTCAGAGAGAATGGCTGAGCGCATAAAGATACACGTTGGCTCCGCTCTTACCGACCTGGGAGAGGAGGCTCCGGAAGACTATATGGTACACGGCCCGAACCGAATTACCGCACTGCCAATGGAAGTACCTGTATGTTATCAGGAAATTGCACACTGTATTGACAAGACTGTGGCAAAAATCGAGAACGCTGTACTATCGGCTCTGGAAGCGACACCGCCAGAATTGTATGCCGATATTGTTAAAAACGGTATTTATCTTACAGGTGGCGGCGCCTTGTTACGCGGACTTGACAAGCGTCTTCAGGATAAAATCAATATTCCTTTCCATATTGCAGAAGACCCATTACACAGCGTAGTAAGAGGAGCCGGCATCGCACTGAAGAACGTTGACCGCTTTTCTTTCCTGATGCGTTAATCATATAAGGTGCAAGTTCATGCCTGTTTTGAGAAACGGCAGGACTTGTACCTTTATCATAATACAATGCGGAATCTTCTCGAATTTCTCGCGCGACATAACCATTGGTTTCTATTCCTCACTCTCGAGGTGATTTCATTGGTGCTGCTATTTCAGTATAACAGCTACCAGGGATCGGTGTGGTTTTCTACGGCCAATGCCGTAAACGGGCGTATATTAACATGGAATGCCGAGGTAGAATCGTTTTTCTCACTTTCAAAGGCTAACGAAGAACTTACACAGCGCAACCTGTATCTGGAACAGCAGGTGCGGGCTTTGACCGACAAAATTGTTGAAACCACACAAGACAGCGGATGGATAAAGCGCGGACAATTGTCGCTTTTGAAAGACTATCGTCTCATTCCTGCAAAGGTTGTAAGCAATACCCTGAACCGCCACGACAATCTTATCACGATTGATAAAGGATATAACGATGGTGTAAGAAAGGACATGGGGGTAGCCTGTGGCAATGGTGTTGTTGGCATTGTATATCTTACGTCGTCCCATTATTCTGTCGTTATCCCCGTATTAAATACAGCTTCGAGCATCAGTTGTGCCATTCACGGCCGCGGATATTTTGGTTATTTGAACTGGACTGGAGGAGATACAAAAACAGCTTATGTGGATGATATTCCACGCCATGCCCATTTTAAGCTGTATGAAAATGTGGAGACAAGCGGATACTCGTCGGTGTTTCCTCCTGGCATTCTCATCGGACGCATTCAGCATGTATATAACTCACCCGATGGCGTCTCGTACAGATTGCAGGTGGTTTTATCGACCGACTTCAGCAGGCTGCGTAATGTTTGTGTAATTGATAATACACCATTAATGGAACGTTTAAATGTTCTGAGAGCCGCACAAGACTCATTGAAGCTGAAAGATAAACAGTAACGTGGCAAAAAGCATACGGTAAATGCAGGATTATTAAACCTGAAGAGTAAAGGAACAAAAGATGAATGTTGATTTTTTTAGACGCTTGTTGCTTTATATTGTGCTCATACTTGCGCAAGTATTAGTGCTTAATCATATCCATCTTTTTGGCTATGCAACACCACTGCTCTACATTTATTTTGTGATAAGCTTTCGTCGTAATTACCCCAAATGGGCCATATTACTATGGAGTTTCATGCTTGGACTAACTGTTGATGGCTTTTCCAACACACCAGGTGTGGCGGCTTCGGCCATGACTTTCGTTGGTTTAATTCAGCCTTACTTACTGGAACTGTTCATGCAACGCGACAGTGAAGACGACTTTCAGCCTTCTATCCGAACGATGGGACTGGCTAGCTATACTTATTTTTCGATGTGGCTTACCTTAATTTATTGTGGAATTTTCTTCACTGTGGAAACATTTACCTTCTTCAATTGGCTGCAATGGATACTGAATATTGTAGCAAGCACAATCATTTCATTGCTGCTTATAGTTGTGATTGATAACTTAAGAAGGAAATAATACAACAGGATAAGGCGCACATAGAATAGTATAAGACATTTAGTTATCTCATAAGAATGAAGAATTTCAATCTTGAAAACAGGAAATTCGTTATTGGAGGTGTAGCCGTTTTCATTGTAACGGTATACATCATACGGCTTTTCACGCTTCAGGTTATGAGTGACGATTACCGGAAGAGTGCCGATTCGAATGCTTTTTTAAAGCGTATTGAATACCCCAGTCGGGGCGTAATACGCGACCGTAACGGCAAACTTCTCGTGTATAACCAGCCTTCTTACGACATCATGGTGGTGATGAATGAGGAAAAAGGACACCTTGATACGCTCGATTTCTGTCAGACTCTGGGTATTACCAAAGACTATTTTATCAAACGTATGAACGACATAAAGGATCCTTCCAAGAATCCTGGTTACTCCCGCTTTACGCAACAGCTGTTCATGACGCAAATAGACGACAAGAATTTCAGTGTGTTTCGTGAAAAGATGTTTCGCTTTCCCGGCTTTTATATGCAGAAAAGGACAATACGTCAATACCTGTATCCCTATGCTGCACACGTGTTGGGGGAAGTGGCTGAGGTTTCACAGAGCGACATTGATGAGGATGAATATTACCAGCCTGGCGACTATATCGGAAAGCTTGGCGTTGAAAGGAGTTATGAAAAATATCTGCGAGGTGAGAAAGGTGTACAAATTCTGCTACGCGATGCCCATGGCAGGATTCAGGGGAAATATCAGAATGGACGCTACGATCGCAGGCCCAAACCCGGACATAACCTCACATTGGGCATAGATATTCGTTTACAGGCTCTTGGCGAAAAGATGTTAGAAGGAAAAATTGGCTCTATTGTCGCCATAGATCCACAAACAGGACAAATACTATGTATGGTGTCGTCGCCCACATACGACCCCCGTTTGCTCGAAGGAAGCAATAGAAGCAAGTATCACAAAGTGTTGTCACGCAATATCTGGAAGCCTTTATTAAACCGGTCGATTATGGGACAATATCCTCCGGGTTCAACCTTTAAGACATCACAAGGACTTACATTCCTCACAGAAGGTATTATTACACCGGGTACCCAATTCGCTTGTCATCGCGGCTTTTACTTTCGTGGTTTGCACGTCGGATGCCACAGTCACGCGTCGCCTTTAAGCTTAGTTCCTGCCATCAGTACTTCGTGTAATGCTTTCTTCTGTTGGGGTCTTTATTATATGTTAAGCAATAGAAGAAAATACAAAAACGTAGATGTTGCCATGGATACCTGGCGTAATTACATGGTTAGCATGGGTTTTGGATATAAGCTTGGCGTTGACCTTCCAGGCGAAAAGCGCGGTTTGATACCCAATGCAAGCTTTTACGACAAGGCGTATAAAGGCTCATGGAACGGGCTTACCGTTATCAGTATCGGTATCGGGCAAGGCGAAGTAAACCTTACACCGTTACAAATCGCGAACCTTGGTGCAACCATTGCCAACAGAGGATACTATTATATTCCACATGTTGTAAAGCACATTCAGGGTGCCAACATCGATACGATGTACTACCGGCGCCATTATACCATGGCAAGCAGGCGGGCATACAACTACATTGTAGCAGGTATGCGATCGTCAGCTTTAATTGGAACGTGCAAGCATTTCAGAAATTTTGATTTCCCAATATGTGGCAAAACAGGTACCGCACAGAACCGGGGACAGGACCATTCTGTCTTTATGGGATTTGCTCCAATGGACAATCCCAGGATTGCCATTGCAGTTTATGTTGAGAATGGCGGTTTTGGTGCCGACTTTGCAGTGCCTATTGCCGGCGTATTATTTGAACAATATATAAAAGGAAAGCTCTCTCCTGCCAGAACTCGTGAGGCAGAACAGTTGCAGAATAGAAGAATAGCGTATGGAGCAAGAAATCGATAAGCAGCCTGGAGTATTACGTAATCTCGACTGGTGGACGATCAGCATCTATCTGGCTTTACTTATATTTGGCTGGATAAGTGTGTGCGGAGCGAGCTATACTTACGGCGAAACCGACATATTTAGCTTAAGTACACGTTCAGGTATGCAAATTATCTGGATTGGCACTTCGCTGGCTTTAGGGTTTGTGTTGCTGATGCTCGACGACCGCTTTTACGATACCTTTGCCTACGTTATATACGCTGCACTGATGCTCTTGCTTTTCATAACTATTTTCAATCCTCATGAAATCAAGGGTTCGAGGTCGTGGCTTGTACTTGGCCCTCTACGCTTACAGCCTGCCGAATTTGCCAAATTCGCTACTGCCTTAGCCGTTGCAAAACTGATGAGCACGTATGGATTTACGATGTCTAACATCAAACACATGATGGCAGCAGTGGCTATTATATTCCTTCCTATTCTTTTAATTGTAGGACAGCGCGAAACAGGTTCGGCACTTGTATATCTGGCTTTCTTCCTGATGCTGTACAGAGAGGGTATGCCTGGCAGCATACTTTTCACAGGAGTAGCCATGATTATCTACTTCGTTGTGGGCATAAAGTATGAACAAGTGCTACTATGGGACGATGCTACATCGGTTGGAAAGTTTGTCGTTCTGATGTTAGTGCAACTATTTTCCATGGGAATGGTTTACACTTATATTCATGATAAGGCAAAAGCATTGCGTATAACGGGTATCTGTATGGGAATAACGCTGCTGGCATTACTGTTTTCCGTCTACGTCAAACACTTTGATATTGTTTGGGTACAGCTTATGATATGCGTGGGATTAATAGGGTATCTGGTATATCAGGGGTTGTCAACGCGGTTCTCCAATTACCTGATGATTGCCCTTTTCTCCATTGGTTCTATTATCTTTTTTTACAGTGCCGACTACGTTCTAAATGATGTAATGGAGCCTCATCAGCGTGTCCGAATCAACGTTCTGTTAGGATTAGACGAAGATCCTACTGGTGCAGGCTATAATGTACATCAAAGTGAAATTGCCATTGGCTCGGGAGGTCTCCAGGGTAAAGGCTTTCTCAATGGAACTCAAACTAAGTTAAAGTTCGTCCCTGAGCAAGATACCGACTTCATTTTTTGCACCGTAGGCGAAGAAGAAGGGTTTGTTGGTTCAGCCTGTGTGCTGTTGTTATTTCTTGCTTTAATACTCAGGCTCATTCATTTAGCCGAGCGGCAGCCTTTTAAATTTTCACGAATATACGGCTATTGCGTAGTAAGCATATTTCTTTTCCACCTGTTTATTAATGTAGGAATGGTATTAGGACTGACGCCCGTTATCGGTATCCCGTTGCCTTTCTTCAGCTATGGAGGATCTTCACTATGGGGATTCACCATACTTCTCTTCATATTCCTGCGCATTGATGCAGGCAGAAATTTGATCCGAAGCTAAAAACACAGAGGCTTCGACCTCATAAATATTTAAGAAAAATATCGGAATAAGCCCCTAATGCAGCAGGCTAACCTCTATTCCCACATCAGAAACACCTGGGATAATTTCGCATTTCATATCATGCCTGACACATATATGCAGCGAGTCACCGGCCTTAAGTGCCATTTCTGAAATACGAAAGTGATATTGAAAACTTCCTATCCCCTGCCCTTTTATTTTTCCTTTGTCCGACATTAAGCTGCAATTCAGCGTATCAACATGTGTATATCTGCCAGGAAAAACCATTTGTTCAACAATAAGCGAAAGGCTGATAAACGGGTAACGACTGTTTATTCTCAAACCCAAATCGGTAGCATAACGTCCGCCTTTCGCCAGTTTAGGTACATTAAACTTTAGGGTATCTACCTTCTCCCACCCCGTTACTGGAGTGTGATTATAATGATCATAAACCTTGTTTCCTGTGCACGAAACTACAAAGGAAACAAGGATTATACACAAACAACATAGCCATTTTAGCTTCATTTTTGCTTACCAATCATTATTTTTCATCATCTTTACGCACAACTGGTATTGTCTGGCCCTGTGTGTTATTACCAGATTGCTTTCCTTCCACATTCCTATCCTGCCGGCTCTGTCGCAGGGAGCGATTCTGACGGCGGTTTTCTTCTCCCTTTCCTTCGTCCCTACGACGGTCTCTGCGTTGTGTTTTCTTCTTCTTACGAGCCTTATCAAACCTGCTTACATCGGTATCAGCAAGTAAGTCTACCGGTTTCTTCTCTTCCTTTACAGTGCCATCAGGATGCAACGACTGAGGCTTTTCGCCCCGCTTATTCATTGCAATGACCTCACGTGCGCGGGCTGCTGTTATTGTTTCTATATTGGCAGCCAGATTCTTATCTGTTGAATAGCTGCACATACCAGCCAATATATCACTCTTAAACAGATAGTATTCGCCGTCCTGTGTTTCCAATACTACGTCTTTATGAGGCAAACGACGGCTGGCCTCCATATAGTCGTCAACTTCATAATTCAGGCAACACTTCAGCTTTGCACACATGCCTGCCAGCTTCTGTGGGTTTAAAGAGATGTCCTGTATGCGCGCAGCATTTGTTGAAACACTTGAGAAACTCTTCATCCATGTGGCACAACAAAGCTCTCTTCCGCACGGTCCCGTACCACCAATACGTCCTGCTTCCTGACGTGCACCAATCTGTTTCATCTCAATGCGCACATGGAACGTATCGGCCAGCACCTTAATTAGCTGGCGAAAATCGACGCGCTCATCAGCAATATAGTAGAAAATGGCCTTGTTTCCATCCCCCTGATACTCAACGTCACCGATTTTCATCTGCAGGTTTAAGTCTTTTGCAATCTGCCGGCTCTGTATCATTGTCCCATGCTCACGGCTCTTAGCCTCACGATATTTTTCCATATCAACGGGCTTTGCCAACCGATAAACACGCTTAATATCATCGGCCGACTTAAGATTTGCCTTCTTAATCTGCAAATTTACAAGTCGTCCTGTCAGCGTCACCACCCCAATATCGTGCCCGGGATTAGCCTCAACGGCTACCACGTCACCCTTTTGAAGATCAAGGTTGTTTACATTATGATAATATGCCTTGCGCGTATTTTTAAATTGAACCTCCACTAAATCGGTAGACTCTGCATTGCCAGGCACATCCGCCAACCAGTCATAGGTATTGAGTTGCTTATCTTGTCGGCCTACGCCTGCATGACATAGTCCGCGATCACAGCCCGTACATAAATTACAATTTTTCATATTTTGTTTTATCCTTTTCTCATTATCATGTTCACCGCCTCAGGTAGACAGCCATCTCCAGGGCAAGATTAAAGAACTGAATTTTGCCATTTGCATTCTGACCAATATCACGAATAACGAGCTGTAAGCGTTCAGAAATATCAATAACATTACGTTCATTGATGAAACGTGCAAAGTTTTGGGCAAACTTTTCTTCTTCACCCGACATATAACACAACTCTGATTGTCGAAAATTATAAACGAAATTTTCGCGTATCATGCGCAGGAAATATGTCAGCATACGCAATTGTTTTTCTCGTCCGAAAGCCGAAACATTCTCGCTCCAGTGCTTTAATCCCTTCACATCGTGCATATAAGCTTTACGCATCAGTATGACAAAGAGGTCGAAGAACTGGTTGTCTTCGTTGCCAGCATCCAGCGATTCGAGTGCTTTCAGCCAATTACCTCCCGCCGACCGTGCTATACGACGTGCATCAACAGCTTCAATACCCCGACTCTCCACAAGAGTTTGCTCTATATCTTCATCGCTTATGCGTCGCACATCAAAACGCTGAACACGACTCCTTATCGTTTCAAGCAGTTGCCCGGGTGCTTCACTGACTAACAGAAATACCGTTTTTTGCGGTGGCTCTTCCAAAAGTTTAAGCAACTTATTCGAGCATTCCACATTCATTCGTTCGGCTAACCAGATTACACTTACCTTATATCCGCCCATGCTCGACTTCATGTTGAGCTTGTGTGACAGCAAGTCACTCTCAGCCTCAAAGATGGCCGACTGCTGATTTTCTGCTCCCATGAGTGTCATCCACCGGTTCATTGTAAAATAAGCTCCGCCCTTAAGCAGCTGACGCCATTCAGCAGCAAAGTCGTCACTTGTCACTTTTCTATCGGCACTACTGCCCCTGGGCTTTATAACCGGATATGAAAAGTGAAGATCGGGATGTTCAAATTTACGCAGCATAGCTTCGGCATTGATTACCGCAGCCTCGCTGCTGAGCAAGCTCTTCCCCTCATACCGTTCACCAAGCAGGTAAGAAGCAAATGCAAGTGCAAGCGCAAACTTACCACTTCCCTCAGGTCCTGTAAACAGCAAGGCATGAGGAACGCGATGCTCATCTACAAGCTGGAGAAGCCGTTCGCGGGCTTCATGCTGTCCTATAACGTTGGCAAACTGCATTTACAAAACCTGTTTTAGTATCTCGGCCACACTGTCTATGGCCGATATGGTATAAAAATGTATATCGCTTACCCCCGCAGCATATAGTTCCTTACACTGCTGTGCTGTCCAGGCTATTCCCAAAGCGCGCGCCTCTTCATCGGTAGAGCACTTCACAGCCTCGGCTGCAAGTTCCTGCGGCATATCACAATGGAAGGTTTTTGGCACTTGCGTAAGCTGCGAAAGTTTTGTAAAAGGCTTAATACCAGGGACAACAGGGATGGTAATTCCCATCGTTCGGGCACGCTCAACAAAGCTGAAATATTTAGCATTATCGTAGAAAAGCTGTGTAACAGCATAGGCTGCTCCAAGTTCCTGCTTTTGCTTAAGGTAAGCCAAATCCATCTCTATATTGGGTGCTTCCTCATGTTTTTCAGGATAGGCTGCAACACCATATTGAAACGGTACACCCTTATGTTTTATCACACTGCCGTCAACAAAAAAGCCTTCGTTGAAACGATTTACCTGACTAATCAACTCTGTGGTATGACTATAACCGCCTTTTGAGGGTGTAAACATGCGGTCGTCGCGGGCCTTATCACCGCGCAACAGCAACACATTATTAATGCCAAGGAATTGTAAATCGATAAGTTCATACTCAATATCTTCCCTTGTGGCTCCGCTACATATTAAATGAGGCACCACAGGCACATGGTAACGATGCTGTATGGCTGCTGCAATGGCAATAGTTCCTGGGCGACGGCGCACGCGCTGACGTTCAAATTGTCCGTTTTCCAGTTCGTGATACACATACTCGCTATGATGTGTCGTAATATTGATATATTGAGGATTAAAGCCACTTATCTTGTCAATGCTACGGAAAAGCACCTCTGTACCGTTACCCTTAAGGGGCGGAAGCACCTCAATTGAGAACTTGCGGTGCCCGTCAGTATTGTTCAGTATATCGGTGATATTCATGTCAGATGCTTATCAATATATTTGGCTACAAAGATAACAAAAAAATAAGAATAATGGGGTTGCAACACAAAGTAAATCATGTAAAGCCCATCATATACAATAGTTCTGCCATCGCCAAACGAGAAAAATCAAACAATTATTCCAACATGCCACAATAGATATTTGTAAAAATAATTCTGAATATTTTAGCTTCTTTATTTTATGATTTCCAGATGTAAACCTATATATTTTGCCCTTTCGACATGTAAATGGAAAGATTCACACATCATTATGTACAGTTAAAAAGCTTATACCATGACCGGCTTTTTGCCAGAGTTTCACCTTTTCGGCACTATTATGTTGTCTTTACGATGTAATCGTCAACCCTTTACGATGTAATCGTCAGACCATTACGATGTAAAGGCAACGGCTTTACGATGTAATTGTATGCAGAAAGTGCCGTAATCGTGTACCCCATGCAATAACACAAGAATACATAATTGGCAATCATTTCATTTTTCCAAGCGTCAGGACTCACAGAATTTCATGTCAAAATTGTACTTTTACGGCAAAAAGATACACTAAAAACAGTATAAAAGCACCTCAAAATCAGCTAAAATTTATGTAAACAGCTGCTAATCAACAACTTACAAATGTGCTCATTTTTCGCGTATTTAAGAGCAAGGTACCATTCGTTTGCAAATAACGCAAGGAGAAACAGGCAAAAGTAAATATTTTTCAACGCTTATTCCATTCTTTGAAATCATTTTGTTCCTCTACCCTTACCTTATAATAGAGAGGCTCCTTGCTGTGTTTCCACCAGCCCTTATTCGTTATTTTCTTGTCTTTCGGCACAATCAGCCGGTGGCATTTCAGGTATAACGTATTGTCGTCGCCCCAGAACATAAGCTGCCTGATGTCGTCAATACCATGGAAATTCCACGCATGAGGAAAGCAAAGCGTGGAATCACGAAGCTCGGCAAAGCACCTAAAGCGGCCGTCTTCAGCCTTCCAAAAACGGATGTCAAGAGGCGGATTGCCTGCCTCTTCACACCACCACTCGCCGGCATACAAGCCTTTTCGTGAATAGGCATGATATTCCAAGGGAAGTGAACCACGTGAGGAAGAGTCGGCTCTGACAACGTGAAAGGCACTGTCGACCACCATATTATGCAGCTCACCTGTGGGTCCTGCAAACACCATTTCGTATTGACAGCCTCCGTCATTACGGCCTGCCCACACATACCTTACCCAGTCGCTGTCCTTCCCATACGTAGCAGCCAGCAACCGTTGAAGACGGTAACGCACGGCCGAATCAACGGCCATAGTATCAGGAATAAAGTTATAGGTAGAACATTGCTTAAAAGCAGCTTCATACTCTTCGCGCGAAATGGGGATCAATTGATTGCTATAATCATGGCAAGATGCCGATAAAAGCGGAAAAAGGAGAAGCAAAAGAAAGAGAGATTTCAATTTCATACGGCCTGATTAATGGTTACTTATATACACAAATATAAGTTACATCTGCTATATTTATTTCATATTGCAGTTGTGATTTAGCCCGTTTTAGTAAAATTTAACACCACGCAGGCACATTTGTTACTACATTTAGCAACCGTAAAACTTAACTTTGCACCTAATATTTAATAGAACGAAAATGAATAAACCCACACCATCAGAGCACATCCCGTTTGAGAAATGGGACCTCGATTTACTTGTAGATTACATTTTAAAATTCCATCATCGCAACACACGCAAGTATGGAACTGAAATATATAACCTGCTTCTGGATGTAGACAGCCGCCATCATGAGCTGGACAAAGTAACCGATCACTTTCGCAACAGCATTCAGGACCTCGACACTCATTGCACGAAAGAAGAGCAGGTTTTGTTTCCATATATCATGAATCTTTACGAGGCCGCAGAGCAAAATCAGCATATTATGCCTTTCCATTGCGGCACAATAGAAGCCCCCATCAACATGATGATGGCTGATCATGACGACGAACTAAGCCGACATGAACGCATACGCGAGCTTACCAACAACTATACTGCTCCCGAAGGAGCCGAGCCTGCTTACCAGAATGTGCTCAACAGGCTGAAGGAATTCCGCGATTACATGATGGAACATATATGGATTGAGAACGAAATTGTGTTCCCGCGCGCCCTCGAAATAGAAGGAACGAACGTAGAAAGATACTAAAATGATAAAAACACAAAGCCTCCCTGTTAGTGACATAACAAGGAGGCTTTGTGTTAATAAGTACTATAAGTGCTTACCTCATCTTCGTACGGTCAAGGATAGTAACCTCACGACCATTGATGCTTATGGCACCGGCCTTTACAAAATCGGAAAGAACGCGAAGTAAAGAAAACTTCTGGATACCGAACGAATCGGCTATTTCCTGGCGCGATCGCTCCAAATGAATCACGTTTGAGCCCTGTTCTCCTGCCCGCTCAAGAAGCAAATAGGCTACTTTTTCTTTTACCGTAAACAGGCTTAATATACGCATACGGTGTGTGAGGAAAGCGTTAATATTCGAAAGTACGCGGATGAAGTTGTCGCGGACCTGCTCATTCGTATTGATTAAATTGCGGAACATGGCCTTCTGTATGCGCAAAACAGTAACATCGGTATCAGTTTCAACACCCACGGGCATGTTGGTATCCTTACCAAAGATAAATGCAGGAGCTACTATGTTACCCTCGCGTAAGCGACTCACCTCAACCTGCTTACCCGACAACGACGACATGCGGCATACCAGAATACCACGCACAACAATATCGAGCGTTTTGCAGGGCATGCCCGTCAGCGCATAAATATCGTGACTAACATAATTGACAACACTATAACTTACGCCAGCCATGGCTATCTCTATTTCAACAGGCGTCATACCTGCAAATAACGGACATTTAACCAAAGCATGTAAAACTCGCTGTTCCATTTTCCTAAAGTAAATTCATGATTTGTTCAATATGGTCTGCTTCACGAAGATGCGAATGTCTGTAAATATCACTCTCCTCATGTTTCCACACCAGCTTATAGGGTATATATATTGCATAACCACCGAGCTGAAGCACAGGGGCAATATCCGATTTAAACGAATTCCCCACCATACACAAATGGTTAATATCGGTATCATACATGTTACAGAGGTGGGTATATTCGCGTTTTGTCTTGTCAGACACCACGATAACATCTTTGAAAAAGCCCGACAAACCCGACCGTATCAGTTTTCCTTCCTGCTCAAGATTGTCACCCTTTGTAAACACTACCATGCTGTAACAATGCCGGGCACGCAGGTTTTGTAATGTTTTCACAACACCGGGGAGAGGGGTTGCAGGAATATTCAGCAACGATTTACCCAAGCCGATAATCTTCAAAAGCTGCTCATTGCTCAGGCGTCCGCCCGAAACCCGAACGGCATTCTCAATCATTGACAGCGTAAAAGCCTTGCTGCCATAGCCCAGTGACGCCATATTTGCAGTTTCAACAGAAAAAAGACTGGTCGAAATTTCATCATTCGAGCCATACGATGACAATAATTCACAATAAGCCTTTTCGACAGAATTGAAGTGCCCCTGGCAGTCCCAGAGTGTATCGTCAGCGTCAAAAGCAACGAGTTTTATATCACGGAGTGGCTGTAATTGCATAAAGTAATTTTAACAAGGAGGCAATAATAAAAACTACTTGTCGTGCAACAAAGTTAGCGAGTTTTTCTGAGACAGATAGATAAAAAAGGGCAAAAAGACAAGTTTCTTATAATTTTCTGCTAACTTTGCAAGACAGAGCAGCTCGGCTCTATATAAGAAAAGGAGGTTGCTACAATACAGTTTATGACACTTCGTATTAAGAAACTCGACATATTTATTGCTCGCCAATTCGGACTTCTTTTTGTCGGAACTTTCTTCATCTGTCAGTTTGTACTGATGATGCAATTCCTTTGGAAGTATATCGACGACCTTATTGGTAAGGGTTTAACGCTTGATGTGTTGGCCCAATTTTTCTGGTACATGAGCATTATGCTCGTACCGCAGGCTCTGCCACTGGCTATTTTGCTCAGCTCACTGATTACATTTGGTAACCTTGGCGAAAGTTCGGAGCTTACAGCCATAAAGGCAGCGGGCATTTCGCTGATGCAAACGTTCAGGTCGCTCATTGTCATTGTTTCGCTGATAACCATAACTTCTTTTGTGTTTCAAAACAATATCGGTCCACGTGCCAACATGAAGCTGGCACAATTGGTCATATCAATGAAGCAGAAAAGCCCTGAATTAGAAATACCCGAAGGTATTTTCTACGATGGAATACCCGACTGCAACATATATGTTCAGAAGAAAAATATTGAAACGGGCAGGCTTTACGGTATTATGATATACCGTATGACTAACAGCTATGAGGATGCAGCCATCATCCTTGCCGACTCAGGCATGATTCAATCGACCGCTGAAAAGAAACACCTTATTTTATCATTATGGAGCGGTGAGTGGTTTGAGAACATGCAAGAACAGCAGTTTGGTGGAAGTGCTGCTGTACCATACCGCAGGGAAACTTTCACGGATAAAAAGATTATACTCGATTTTAACGGCGACTTCAGCCTTACCGATGCAGCCTCTCTCTCAAATAACGCAGCAGGAAAAAGCCTGGCACAAATTACCTATGCCATCGACTCGCTGAACCATAGCTATGACAGCATAGGACGTGCATTCTACAACGAGGCTCAACGGATGTACTACGTTACACCTGCTATAAGCCGTCACGATTCGCTGAAAGCTGTTAACAGTGCCAGAAAACAAGGCTTAAGCATAGACGATATTTTTAAGAAGCTGAAACCTGAAGACAAGCAAATGGTGCTGTCGACAGCGTTAGGAAGAGTACAACAGGAAAAGAGCGACTTAGAATTTAAAGCTTTGATGACAACCGATGCCGAGAAAATACTACGTCTGCACCAGATGGAAGCCATCAATAAATTTACACTTGCTTTACAATGTATGTTGTTCTTCTTTATTGGTGCGCCCCTTGGCACGATTATCCGAAAGGGAGGTTTAGGGCTGCCTGTTATTATATCGGTACTGGTTTTCATTCTATACCTTATTGCTGACACCTCTGGCTTCCGTATGGCAAGGCAGGGTTCGTGGAGCGTTTGGTTTGGCAAACTTATTGCAATGGGAATGATGACCCCTGTGGCTGTGTTTATAACATATAAGGCTTTGAACGATTCCGTAGTGTTTAATGCTGATGGATGGAAGAACTTTATGATGCGGGCATTAGGACTGCGCGACAAAAGGAATATCTCATCCAAGGAGGTTATTATTGAAGAACCACACTACAAGGATGATGCTGACGCCCTAACCAGAATAACAGAAGACATTACACGCTACTCAAAACAGCACAATCTGGTATCACCCCCTAATATAATTAAGGTGTTCTTTAAATATCAGCGAGATAACGAAATTGAAGAAATTAACACACGCCTCGAAGTCATCATCAAAGACTTGTCTAACACACGCGACCGGCAAATACTGAGTTTGATTAATCAATACCCTATATTAATACTGAAAGCACATACAAGGCCTTTCGATAAAAAATGGGAAAACATACTAGCTGCCATCATTCTGCCGGCGGGCATATTTTTCTATCTACGTATGTGGAGGTTCAGATGGCGGCTGCTTCGTGACTTGCGAGTGATTAAAACAACCAATACAAGCATCATAAACTATACGCAGAAGCATCTTGTTAATTAGCAACAGGCATGACGCTGACAATATAGGAAGAATAGAATAACGATAGACAAAATTCACATTAAAATAAAAAAATACAGATATGGCAGACTTTAAATTAAGCAGTATAGAAGACGCATTACAAGACTTTAAAAAGGGAGAATTTGTAATTGTAGTAGACGACGAAGATCGTGAAAACGAAGGAGACCTTATCATTGCTGCAGAAAAAATTACGCCAGATAAAGTAAACTTCATGCTTAAGAATGCAAGAGGAGTGCTGTGTGCCCCCATCACGCTGTCGAGAGCTGAAGAATTGGATTTGCCACATCAGGTTACAGACAATACTTCAATGCTGGGAACGCCCTTCACAATTACCGTAGACAAGTTGGAAGGATGTACCACGGGCGTATCAGCTCACGACCGCGCGGAAACAATAAAAGCCCTTGCCGACCCGAAGGCTACGCCACAGACTTTCGGCCGACCCGGTCATATTAACCCGCTCTACGCACAGGATAACGGTGTGCTGCGCCGTTCGGGACACACAGAAGCAGCAGTAGACCTTTGCAAATTGTCAGGCTTATACCCTGCCGGTGCGCTGATGGAAATCATGAACGACGATGGAAGCATGGCACGTATGCCTCAGTTACAGGAGAAGGCTAAGGAATGGGGACTGAAGATTAT
>JABZLB010000020.1 GCA_015256945.1 Prevotellaceae bacterium
TTATACATTCCGATATTTTCGGTCGACAAATCTATCGGGAGGAAGGTACGACGGGTTAATACTTGTGAGCCGGCACTTTTGAAATGATGATAAATTAATTCAACTTTATCAAATTCATGCTTTTCATATTTGCTTGTCAGCTCATCTGCTATATCCCTGCATTTTTCAGCATCAGGCTTCTCTGCAAGCTCTGAAAAGTCACCGCCAGAGGTAAAACCTAACTTAGAAACCTTCTCTGATACCTTGCGTCCAATGGGGTAAACAACAATGTTTTCAACGCCCTGGGCCTTGTATTCCTCAATAGTTTGCAGCATCATACGAATAACATTGTTGTTAAAACCACCGCACAGCGAACTGTTTGATGAATAAACAACAAGTGCTACTCGCTTTACCCTATTCCTCGCAATGCTGAGACTGTTCTCAGCATCGGGTGTAGAAATAAGGAAAGACTTAAGTATATGCTCTAACAAATTTTCATAAGGGAGCATATTCTGAATAGCTACCTGGGCATGATGCAGCTTAGAAGAGGCTACCATTTTCATGGCACTCGTAATCTTTCGCGTGCTTTCAACAGAGGCTATTCGTGTCTTAATCTCTTTTAAAGAAGGCATAAGCTGTAATTAATTCTTAAACTGACCCGCAACATTAGCCATGGTATCCTCCAATACTTTGGTAATATCATCAGAAATAATACCTGACGCTAATGTGTCGATAACATCATGATGAAGGGTTCTCATCTGCTCAAGGAACTGGTCCTGACAGTTGCGAACCTGGTCAACGGGGACGTCACGTAATAACCCATGCACCCCACAATAAAGTATAGCAACCTGTTCTCCTACGGGCATAGGGCTGTATTGTGGCTGGATAAGCAATTGGTTGTTTTTACGTCCGCGGTCAATTGTCATTGCCGTAACGGCATCCATGTCGCTCGAAAACTTCGAGAAGGCTTCAAGCTCACGATATTGAGCCATATCCATTTTTAAAGTCCCGGCAACCTTTTTCATACTCTTTATCTGTGCCGAACCACCTACACGGCTCACCGAAATACCTACATTGATAGCAGGACGAAAGCCCTGATTGAAGAGGTTTGTTTCCAGATATATCTGACCGTCAGTAATAGAAATAACGTTTGTAGGAATATAAGCAGAAACGTCACCAGCCTGAGTTTCGATAATTGGCAATGCCGTAAGCGAACCTCCACCCTTTACGTGGCCTTTCATACATTCGGGCAGGTCGTTCATTTGTTCTGCAATTTCCTGCTGATTATTGATTCGGGCAGCACGTTCAAGAAGGCGAGAGTGAAGATAAAACACGTCACCAGGATAGGCTTCACGACCTGAAGGTCGGCGAAGAATTAAGGAAACTTCACGATATGCAACTGCCTGCTTCGATAAATCATCATATACAACGAGGGCATTTAAGCCTCGGTCGCGGAAATATTCGCCAATTGCAGCACCGGCAAAAGGTGCGTAATATTGCATGGCAGCAGGGTCAGCGGCTGTGGCACTCACAACAATGGTGTAATCCATAGCACCATGTTCGCGCAGCGTTTGCACGAGAGTGGCAACCGTACTGGCTTTTTGGCCAATGGCAACATAAATACAATATACTGGATTACCATTGTCAAAATTCTCTTTTTGGTTGATAATGGTATCAACAGCAATGGCCGTTTTACCCGTCTGACGGTCACCAATGATCAGCTCTCGTTGGCCACGACCAATAGGAATCATACTATCAACGGCCTTCAAACCGGTTTGCAAAGGCTCCTTTACAGGCTGACGGAAGATTACACCAGGTGCTTTTCTGTCCAAAGGCATTTCGAAAGCACCGGTTAAATCAATCTCTCCTTTGCCATCAATAGCTTCGCCTAATGGATTTACAACACGGCCAAGGAAATTGTCATTCACAAGAATAGAAGCAATTCGATGAGTACGCTTAACCTTTTCTCCCTCTTTAATGCCTGACGTTTCTCCCAGGAGGATACAACCAACATTGTCTTCTTCCAAGTTCATTGCAATGGCCATCGTACCATTTTCAAACTCCAACAACTCGCTTGCCTCTACATTTCGGAGTCCGTAGACACGAGCAACACCGTCACCCACCGTCAGAACGGTGCCTACTTCATCAAATTTCTCCTCAACATTAAGACCTTCAAGCTTACGAAGTAATACTTCTGACACTTCGCTTGGTTTTATTTTATCTGACATCTTTACTATTTCTTTATTTAATTTCTTAAGGTTGTCAGAACTTCTTTAAGCTCAGTTCTAACACTCGTATCCATTCTAAAGGTATCATATTCAAGGATAAATCCACCTAATATTTCAGAATCAACCTCAGTATTAAATTCTACCGTACCATGTGTTTTATCCTCTATCAGCTTACGCAATTTGTCCTCTGTGTCTTTAGAAACAGCAACGGCTGTGGTAATTTTACCGAAAATGATATTCTTCTCCTGGCGATAAAGGGTGATGTAAGAAGCCGCCATAAATTGCAGGGCACCTATTCGTCCTTCTTTCAATACAAGTTGAAAGAAACGGCGTGTCAAGTCAGACGGTGCTCCTCCACATGCAGTTTCAAGCAAATTTATTTTGTTTTTATTATCAAGCAGCGGGTTATCTAATGTCTGACGGAGTAATGGAAAGTGCATATAACTTTCCATAAGTGATTCCATTTCAACATATACCTCTGTCTCTTGCTTTTGCTTTGTCGCACACTTTAGAAGAGCACGGGCATATCTTACAGATATTACACCTAAATCCATAAGCTACTTATTGTTTATCTACATTGGCCTCAGCAGAGAACTCATCAAGCAATCTGTCGATCAATTCCATTTGGTTGGCATCTGTTGACAATTGCTTTTTGATAATCTTTTCAGCAATCTTCACAGAAAGTTCCGCCACTTGCGAACGAATTTCACGAATGGCATTTTGTTTTTCTGCGTCAATCTGAACCTTGGCATCGCTAATAAGCTTTTCGCCTTGTTCCTTGGCTTGACTTTCGGCTTTGGCAACAATGGCATCGCGAGCCGATGTAGCCTCTTTTAAAATTAAGGCTTGCTGTTCGCGAGCTTCCTGCAGAATGGATTCCCCTTCTTTTTGTATATTGGCCAGTTTTTCATTGGCTTCATGCGCCTTACGCAAGCTCTCGTCGATATATTGTTTCCTTTCCTCAACCATTTTCGTAATAGTTGGAAAACCAAACTTCCATAACAAGCCGAGAACTACGAAGAAGACGATGGCCATCCAAAACATAAGGCCAAAGCTTGGCATCAATAAATCCATACGCAGCGTTTAATTACTTTCTTTGTAATTCGTATATTTAATATTACTTGCTAACGCACATGAAGGCAATAACTGCTGCGAAAAGGGCAACACCCTCGATTAAGGCAGACACAACAATCATGTTAATGAACAGCTTATTCATAACTTCAGGCTGGCGCGCCATTGCATCCATTGCGTTACCTCCAATCCTACCAATACCAATAGCAGCACCAATAGCAGCTAAACCTGCGCCAAGACCAGCGCCTAATTGTGCAAGACCACTCGTTACTAATAATAATGACATCATAGTTGTAATTTTTTAATTGTTATTTATTTGTTATATTTTTATTCTAACTTTATTTCTTTATTCCGACTTTGTACGAGCTAAGCCTATAAAGATAGAGCTGAGCATAGTAAATACGAAAGCCTGAATAAAACATACTAACAGTTCAAGACACATCATGAAAATACTCATAACCACACTGAGTGTAGTCATACCATAGAGCTTAATTCCTATTCCTTCCGCTGCAACTAAAAAGATAATGCTCGTTAATGCCAAAGCTATTGCATGCCCTGCCATCATGTTAGCGAAAAGACGAATCATAAGTGCGAATGGCTTTGTAAATATGCCAACAAACTCAATAAAGGGAATAAGTGGAACTGGTGCTTTTAAAAGAATTGGAACATCAGGCCAGAAAATATCTTTCCAATAATGCTTTGACCCACTGAATTGTGTAATTACAAAAGTGCATAAAGCCAGAAAAAGTGTAATGCTAATGTTGCCAGTAACATTCCCTCCACCCGGTGGGAATGGAACAACACCCATTAAATTACAAATGAATATGAAGAAAAAACAAGTTAATAAGTATGGGCTAAACTTTTGATAACCTTCACCCACACCCGGCTTAACAACATTATCCTCAACATACATGATAAGCATTTCAACAAGTCCTGTGAATCCACCTGGTGCATTATCACTACATTTATGTCTGCGATACCATCGTGCCGGTAACAGAACAAGTAATAAAAGTAATGTAGCATCAATAAAGAGAACTGCCACTGTTTTTGTTATTGAAATATCAAAGGGCAATACTTCTTTCCCATTATTTATTTCAACTATCTTCCCTGTGTGCTCACCAGTAGTAGCAATAGCCAGTTGGTCGGGCCCTATACGGTAGCCTTTATCGTTGGTTTCTTCGCTAAATTGGTTGGAAAGAAATAAATGCCAACCAGTCGAACTTTTTACAATTACCGGTAAGTATATAACAATACTTTTATCTCCAATATCTGTAACATGCCACTCATAAGAATCTTTAATATGCGATATAATCAGATTTGTCACATCTAAAGGTGCCTGCTCATGTTCTTTTGTAGTGGTAGCCTTTATAGATGAAACAATCAGCAAGAGAGAAAATATCAATAGCAGTTGCCTAAAATATCTTATATGGTATAACTTATACATCTGTTTAATGTCTTATTAATAATGTGACCGTCATCATCAGAGCATACATTGAAAGCATCATGATTACAAAAGCCTCTGTTTCTTCCTGGCTTTCTGATATAAATATCAGATATAATCCTATCACCGTTAAAATGGAAATCATCCTGATAACTGTCAAAATCATATGGAACCCCGGAAGATGTTGAGGAGCATGTTTTTTTAAATACCTCACGCCCTTTACCCATACGAAAGCTAAGGCAGAATAGAATGAAACTCCAAATATAACAGGCAATATCGACATGTCAAGGGTATTTATTGTTTTTCTGTTTATTATTAATATTCAGAATAAGCGTTACGGCAAACCAAATACCCAAAGCAATATATGCAGAAATGATAACATATTCTATATGATATTGCAATTGGACAACATTAAGAATTAGAAGAACTAATAGCGATAAAGCTGTTATCGTCCAAATTCCACGTTTTCGAATATTCTTCGTATTTGCCATTTAATACCGATGTTACTTCTCGTTTACAACTTCAATACAAAGGCTAACCTGATTCTTTTTGACCTCAACAAAGCCACTCCTGACATTAAGACATTGCTTTCCTTTTGTCGTCACATATTCTACCAGTCCTTTTGTCAGTGAAGATATGATAGGAGCATGATCGCTTAAAATTTCAAAGCTTCCAAGTGTACCTGGAACTTTTACACTCTCAGCATCGCCATCATAAACGATTTTTTCTGGAGAAACAATTCTTAGCTTCAACATTTTCCTTATTATGTTGTTTAAACCTCTAAGACTTTGCAGCGTCAAGCAGTTTCTTTCCTTTTGCAATTGCATCTTCAATAGTTCCTACATTTAAGAATGCCTGCTCTGGAAGATCATCTACTTCACCGTTTAATATGGCATTAAAGCCCTTGATAGTATCTTCAATACTAACCATAACGCCTTGCACTCCAGTAAATTGTTCGGCAACCGCAAAAGGCTGCGACAGGAAACGTTGTACCCTTCGTGCACGGTTAACGACAAGTTTATCTTCGTCCGAAAGCTCATCCATACCAAGGATAGCTATAATATCCTGGAGCTCATTATAATGTTGCAGGGTCTCTTTTACACGCTGCGCACATTCATAGTGTTCCTTACCAACGATAAGCGGATCAAGTATTCGCGATGTACTTCCTAAAGGATCCACAGCAGGATATATTCCTAACTCCGTTATTTTTCTATCCAAAACTGTTGTTGCATCAAGGTGAGAGAATGTCGTTGCCGGCGCAGGGTCAGTTAAATCGTCTGCCGGAACATATACTGCCTGCACAGAAGTGATCGACCCGTACTTCGTAGACGTGATTCGTTCCTGCATGGCACCCATCTCCGATGCTAAAGTAGGCTGATAACCTACGGCCGACGGCATACGTCCTAACAACGCTGAAACTTCAGAGCCAGCCTGTGTAAATCGGAAAATGTTGTCGATAAAGAACATAATATCAGCCGAAGAACCATTCTTGCCTCCATGATCACGAAACTCCTCGGCAACGGTAAGTCCCGACAATGCCACGCGTGCACGTGCCCCTGGAGGCTCATTCATCTGACCGTATACAAGGGTAGCCTGCGACTTTTTCAGCTCTTCTGGATCTACAAGACTTAAGTCCCATCTTCCCTCTTCCATAGCTTTTCTGAACTTTTCGCCATAGCGGATAACGCCAGAATCCAGCATATCTCTTATCAAATCGTTGCCTTCACGCGTACGTTCTCCTACACCGGCAAAAACAGAATAGCCATCATGACCTTTAGCGATGTTGTTGATCAGCTCCATGATAAGTACAGTCTTACCAACACCTGCACCCCCAAACAATCCTGTTTTGCCACCTTTCATATAAGGTTCAAGCAAATCTATTACTTTAATACCCGTCTGGAGCATTTCCTTATGGGTAGAAAGGTCCTTAAACTCTGGTGCCGGGCGGTGAATAGGATATGCGTTTTCCGAATCCAGAGGCTTCATACCGTCAATAGGCTTGCCAATAACGTTCATCATACGACCTTTTATCTGCTCACCAGCAGGCATTCGAATATCACTCCCAGTAGGAATAACTTCCATTCCACGCCGTAATCCATCGGTACTGTCCATTGCAATACACCGTACAGTATCTTCACCAATGTGCTGCTCTACCTCTAATATCAGGTCATCTTCATCAGCACGCTTAACCTTCAAAGCCTCGTAAATTTTGGGGAGAACCTTTTCAGCTTCCTGACCCTGTGTATCAAAAAATACATCAATAACAGGTCCGATAATCTGAGAAATATGTCCGTTAATCTGTGACATGCAGTAAATATTTTGTTTTAATTTTTATCAATTTTTCGCTAAGTGTGGCGAATTTACGTAGTTTTTCCAAACGTAACAAGTCTTTTAACAAAGTTAACACGATTGGACTACATTATTATAGTAGGGGCTGATGCCGATATTATCAGATACTCAGTTCGTCCAGAACCTCTATCAATTTCCTGTCAAAGGGCTTGTCTGAACGTATTGCTTCCGACAATGGTACATAAGTAATTTCATTATTTTTAATACCAACCATAATGTTTCGCTGACCTTGTATAATGGCTTCTATTGCACTTACGCCAGTCCTGCTGGCCAGAATGCGGTCGTGAGCTGAAGGACGTCCCCCTCTTTGTAGATAGCCAAGTATGGAAACACGCACATCAAACTGGGGAAATTCTTTCTTTACACGGTCTGCATAATAAAGGGCACCGCATTTAGGGCTCTCCGAAACAATAACAATACAGCTCTTTTTCGACTTTCTGATTCCCCTTTCCATAAACTTAGCCAACTGGTCAACGTCAGTTGAATCCTCAGGTATTATGGCTGCTTCTGCACCACTTGCAATAGCCGAATTTTGTGCAAGGAAACCAGCATCACGTCCCATTACCTCAACAAAAAAGATGCGTTGATGGCTCTGTGCCGTGTCACGAATACGGTCTACACATTCTACAATTGTATTCAATGTGGTGTCATATCCTATTGTTGTGTCCGTACCGTAGAGGTCATTATCTATGGTTCCGGGCAACCCTATGCAGCAAAGGTCATAATCGCGTGCAAAATTCATGGCACCGGTAAGCGAGCCATTTCCGCCAATTACAACGAGTGCATCAATACCTTCTTTCTTTATATTCTGATAAGCCTTGTCTTGTCCTTCCTTCGTTATAAACTCTTTCGAACGCGCTGTCTTCAGTATCGTACCGCCTTGCATTATTATTCCCGATACATTCTCGGTTGTAAAAGGTTTAATCTCGTCCTGAATAAGGCCGTCATAACCTCTGTAAATACCCTTTACATTAAAGCCTTTGGAAATAGCAGCGCGTGTAACTGCCCTGATTGCTGCATTCATTCCAGGTGCATCTCCACCAGAAGTCAGCACACCTATCGTCTTTATCTTATTCATAACTTACAAGTTATTAAAATTCTCCGCATTTGTTTTTGTCATTCTACCTTGCAAAGATAACCATTTATTCAAAAAGGCACAACGTCGGCTAACTTTTTTATTCAGGTTTAACGAAAAAATATTCATTATATTAATATGGTATGACAAAATGAATAAATATATATAGTTTAATCCGCTTAATTTTGTAATTTTGTATTCTAAACGTTTATATTAAAGTATAATGGAAGATAAATTTATTGAGGTTAAGGGCGCAAAGGTCAATAACCTTAAAAATATAAATGTAAACATACCCCGTAATAAACTTATTGTTATAACTGGTGTTTCAGGTTCTGGTAAGTCGTCTCTGGCCTTCGATACACTGTATGCCGAGGGGCAGCGCCGTTATGTCGAAAGCCTTTCGAGCTATGCACGCCAGTTCCTTGGGCGCATGAGTAAGCCCGAATGCGATTTTATCAAAGGTCTTCCTCCTGCTATTGCCATCGAACAAAAAGTTATTTCGCGTAATCCTCGTTCAACCGTTGGCACATCTACTGAGATATATGAATATCTCCGTATGTTGTATTCACGCATAGGACACACCATATCTCCCGTATCAGGACAGGAGGTTAGGAAACATTCTACGGAAGATATTCTTCACAAAGTAATGGAATTTGGCGAGGGAACAATGTTTATGATTCTGTCGCCTTTTCATGTTATCACCGGCCGGACAGCCGAAAAACAGTTAGAGATGTACCTGCAAGAAGGCTACACCCGCGTCATGTATGGTAGTGAAATTATTCGTATTGAGGATCTGTTAAGTGCGTCCGATGATAAACATGCTTCGCTTTTGTCAGACATTACCCGCCATATTATATCTGCCTATTTGGTTATTGACCGTTTACGTGTCTCCAAAGAGAAAGACGATATAGCACGATTAATTGATTCTGCCGAATCGGCAATGTACGAAGGCGACGGCTCATGCCGTCTTGTTTTCTTGCCTTCTAACCTGTCGTTCGACTTTTCTTCACGATTTGAAGCCGACGGAATTACTTTCGAAGAACCCAATGATAATATGTTCTCTTTTAACTCACCTATGGGAGCTTGTCCCGTATGCGAGGGATTTGGCAGCGTTATTGGCATCGACGAAAAGTTGGTAATCCCCAACTCTACCCTCTCTGTCTACGACGGATGCGTACAGTGTTGGCACGGCGATAAGATGAAAACATGGCAGGATGAGTTCTGCAGAAGAGCGAAAAATGATAATTTTCCTATCTTCACACCGTACTATGAGCTAACTCAAGAGCAAAAAAACATACTGTGGCATGGGCTTCCTTCTGAACGAAAAAAAGATGAAACGCTTAAAGAAGATGCTGTATGTATCGACTCATTCTTTCAGATGGTAAAGGAGAATCAGTACAAAATACAATACCGTGTCATGCTAAGCCGGTATCGTGGTAAGACTATTTGTCCTGCCTGTCATGGCACACGCCTTAAGAAAGAGGCCACATGGGTTAAGATAAACGGACGCAGTATTACCGACCTTGTAGAAATACCCATAGGCAATTTAAAGGAATGGTTTGATCATCTGGAACTTAATGAACACGAGAAAGAGATTAGCAAACTGCTGCTTATTGAAATAAAGACGCGCCTGAACTTTCTTTGTGAGGTTGGCTTACAATACTTAACACTTAACCGTCAAAGCAATACGCTTTCAGGAGGTGAAAGTCAACGTATAAACCTTACGACGTCATTGGGTTCGTCTCTCGTGGGTAGTCTTTATATCTTAGACGAGCCAAGTATCGGCCTGCACAGCCGCGACACCGACCGATTGATACACGTTCTGCGCGAACTTCAGGCTTTGGGCAATACGGTTATTGTTGTTGAGCACGACGAAGAGATAATGAAAGCTGCCAACTGGCTGATTGATATTGGTCCTGATGCAGGCACAAACGGAGGTGAAGTAGTATACCAGGGGGCTGTTCCTGAACAATTAAGCCAGAAGCATTCCGACAAGGAGGAACTTCTTCAACGCTATCCACGCAGTTATACCATCAGGTATCTTACCCATGCTGAGCAAATACCCGTTCCCTCTTCACGACGCAGCTGGAACAAGTCGATAACGTTAAAGGGCTGTCGTATGAATAATTTAAAGGGTATTACAGCACAGTTCCCACTCAATGTAATGACGGTAGTAACCGGTGTTTCAGGTTCAGGAAAGTCGAGTTTAGTAAAGGGAACGCTTTTCCCGGTGCTTAAACGCCGTTTGGATGAGGTTGCTGACGCACCGGGAGAATTTCTTTCTCTCGACGGCAATTGGACGGATATTAAACATGTCGAGTTCGTCGACCAGAACCCTATCGGTAAGAGTACGCGGTCCAATCCGGCCACATACCTCAAGGCTTACGACACAATTCGCCAGCTTTATGCCGAACAACCTCTGTCAAAACAACTTGGATTCACTCCGCAATACTTTTCATTTAACGCCGATGGCGGCAGATGTGAAGAGTGTAAAGGCGCTGGTTTTATTACAGTTGAGATGCAGTTTATGGCCGATCTTACCTTAGAGTGTGAGGCATGTCACGGTAAACGATTCAAGAAAGAGATATTGGACGTGCGCTTTGAGGGAAAAAATATCAACGATATATTGGATATGACCGTTTCAGAAGCGGTTGACTTCTTCAGCCGTTACGACCAAAAGGCTATCGTAAACCGCCTGAAACCTTTAGAGGATGTAGGCCTGGGCTATATCAAGCTCGGCCAGAACTCGTCTACTTTGTCGGGTGGAGAAAACCAGCGTGTGAAGTTAGCCTTCTTCATCGGGCAGGAAAAGCAGGAACCTACACTATTTATTTTTGACGAGCCTACAACAGGACTTCATTTCCATGACATCAGCAGGCTGCTTAAAGCATTCCATGCTCTCATTGAACGTGGCCACACAGTGCTTGTCATTGAGCACAATCTGGATGTGATAAAATGTGCTGACTGGATTATCGATCTTGGCCCAGAGGGAGGAAATCGTGGTGGTAACATTGTGTGTACAGGCACTCCTGAAGAGATCATAAAGTGCAAAGACAGTATAACTTCTAAGTATTTAAAAGATAAGTTATTATGATTTCTATATTAATCCCTACCTTTAACGATGACTGTCGCGGACTTGCAGGCTCAATCATGGCGCAAGCCGAGGCCATCAACGGCCTCGAATGGGAGATTGTGATAGGCGATGATGCCTCTACCAATACGGCTCTTGTTGAGAGCCTTAGCCAGCTCAATAAGTTAGAAGGCTTTCATTATATCAGGTGCAATACAAACTTAGGGCGCAGCGCAATAAGGAATTTCCTTGCACAACAAGCCCGTGGAGAGTGGCTGCTTTTTGTTGATGCCCATCGTGTTATGGTAAGTAACGACTACCTTAAAGCATACATTAGTGCCGCCCAAAACGCTCAGGTTATATGTGGTGGACATCAGGCTCTCAAGGGCCCTGACGGCAATTTGCGCTACCTTTACGAGCATGAAGCTGAACGTAACAACAGTGCAAGCTTAAGGGCCAAGCATCCATACCAGAGCTTTAATGCTTCAAACTTCATGATTCGGCGTGATATTTTTATGCAGCACCAGTTTGATACCCGCCTCCATAAGTACGGTTACGAAGATGTTTTACTGGGCAGAGAGCTGGCTCTTGCAGGCATTCCCATCACACATATCGATGCGCCCACGGGGTATATAGAATATGAAAGCAATGCGAATTTTGTGGAAAAGACCGAGCAGGCCATGGAAAATCTGTATGCTCTGCGCAGCAGTTTGCAGGGCTATTCTTCTGTTTTGGCAACAGCCAATCGCATACAGGGTAATCCGTTGGGCTTTATTTTCCGTAAAATATTCCAGTGGAGACGCAACGCCTGGAAAACTAATCTTTTGTCGAAAAAGCCCAGTCTTTTTATCTTTAAACTGTACAAGTTAGGCTATTACATGCAACTTACACAGGCATAAAGGCCTTTTGTTGCTGCTTACATTGCATATTGCTACCCTCTTTATGCTGTAACGCTCATTGTTCGACGGCCGTCGTATGCGCTGCTGACGACCGTCGAACAATGGGTGTGACGGCCATCATACGCGCTGCTGACGGCCGTCGAACGATGACCATAAGCACGTAACAACGACAGACGTCCCCTGTAAAGGGAGCAGCAAATAACAATAAAGAAAGAATGATAAGAGGCTAAAACTTACGGCGTATGCCCAATTTTTTAAGTGTGAAATATAAGTTTTCCTCTAACCTGAAAAGCAGCCAGAACGGCCTGAAGGGCATATAGCCAAACTTAAACCGATAACGTACCGACAGCCTTTTGGTTTCAACAGAACACCATGCTTCTTTAATCTTCATCAAACCGTTATCCGATTCGTTATCAGATAAATCGCGATGATGGTTAAACCAAAACTGATATACATCAACAATTATAAGCCATCGGTGATTTTCATAAATGTCCAGTATCTCCTCCGGTGCGTTTAACTGTATGAGTTTGCGCTTCATAGCGTCGGCAGCTGTCAGGTAATCGAAGCGTCGCGACGTTATCTGGTGGCTCACACTACCGGTATGTTGCCGGTAATAATAAATGCCATTGCAACACCTTACTTCTTTCGATGCAAGATAATGCAAACGTGTGGTGTTGTCGTCGCTGTAAGCACGGGCCGACTCATCATACGGAAACCTGTGGTGAATATCAGCTCTTACCAGATAGATGCCGTGGATTTTCCAGGTCAACGATTGAACAAACGCCTCCTCACCCTGCAATACGGCAAACGGTTTCATGGGATAAGGCTTGCGGCTTCCGTCAGGATAAACATAAACCGTATGCAGCAATACACATCCCGTTCCAGGGTTTTGGTCGAAAGTTTTGTACGCCTCCTGCAGGCAATCGGGCGATAACCAATCGTCGCTGTCAACAAAGCCAATATAACGTCCCTTTGCCTTCTCTAAACCAACATTACGTGCATGGGCCTGCCCCATATTATTATTGAGGTGTATTACTTCAATTCTGTTGTCACGAAGAGCATAGTTTTGCAGGATGTCCAGGGAACAATCGGTAGATGCATCGTCAATACAGATAATCTGAATATCGTGTAATGTTTGCCCTATCAGCGAATCGAGACAAGCCGAAAGGTATTTTCCGGCATTGTAAACAGCCACTAAAAGCGAGAATTTACAGGAAGACGACGTCATAGATTATTTTTTAACTATACCGGTAAATTTATGTACAAGCGAGTTCCATAAATGGGTTTTCGAATGGATTATACGCAGTGACAACACCAAAGAAAGCAATCCTAACGCCATACCTATGGCCCAATATACAGGTCCCTTCAGCGTATAGCCCAATACAACAGTAGCTATACCAACGGGAATTTGTACCAAAGCATACAATTTAACAGACGCTGAGAGCACAAAACCATATTTAAACCAGGTGTACACAACAACAATAAAGAAATTGACAGCCACGGCAATCATCAGTCCATAGCCTGTACCTGTTAATCCGTAAATATCATAAAACACAATAATAAGCACCGCTGCCATGACATCATATACCAGTTCCAACACAAGATATGTGCGCGAATCGCCACGCGACAGGGCTATATACTCCATGGGAAGTGACAAGGCACGGAAATACATGGCAATGATAGTGGCCTTCATCATGCCCATAACGGGTAGAAACTTGCCACTGTAAAGCAAGGGCAGTAAAACAGGAAGTCCCATGATGAAGAAAACAAGCATGGGAGCTACAAGCAGCAGCGACACTTCCATTTGATGGTTTACCACCTGGTTTAATCCTTTCCCCAGCTGGTGTATACCTGATAATCGTGGAAAATAATCGGTTTCCATAGCTGAGAAAACCATACCTGTATAGGTCATCGTCATCATGTAACCGGCATTAAACAAGCCTACGGTTGAAAGGTCGCCCGACTGATTAAGGAATGAGCGTATGACGAAATCGCTGCCACTTCCAAACATACCGGCGATTACAAAAGCTATACCCAGACGTATCATCGGGCTGCCCTCGCGTAATACTGCTGCCGATAACTGTATTCGTGGAGGGCACAAACGCCATGAATAGCCAATGGTAAGCACGCATTGTAACAGCGCAATGATAATCAGAGACGGCACAATACCCGTTTCGCCCATGATGTAATATACCGGAGTTGTAATAACAAGCGCCAGCACAACATTGAGCAGCGAAATGACGGCAAGGCTGCGAAGGCGGCGCAAGCCTTTGAGAATAGCGGCCTCACCACCTGTAATTGCACTCAGGGCTACAACGGGAGAGAGCAGAATATAGTGTAGTGTGTGGTTGCCCCAGCTAAACGACCATTTGTTCAACAGAGGGCTAAGCAGCATACAAACCATCATACCCAGCACGGCAGTAGCCAGGCTCCATGAGCGTATTATCTTTATTTGGTGCGCCATCAACACTTCATTGCCTTCGTCATAGGCCAGTGAAATATTCTTGACGGCGCTCATGGATATGCCGAAATTTGTTGAATCGGAAATAAGTTTTGTAGAGGAATTGAAGAGAGAAAGCAAGCCCATTCCTGAAGGTCCCAGAATAATGGCTACAAGTTTATTGCGCGCGATGCCTGCAAGAATGCTTAAACCCTGCACACTTCCAAAAAGTGCCGTATACTTAAGAATATGTAAATAGGAGCTGTCCTTTTCTGTTTCGTTCATCAAAAATTTAACGCTCATATATATTCTTTTATTGTTTCTAACAAGCACCTTTACATCAAAATAGTTATCTTTGCAGGTATGAGACTAAGCATTATTATACCAGTATATCAGGTTAAGCACACGCTTGCACGCTGCCTGGACAGTATTGTGAAGCAGAGTTTCCGCGATTGGCAGGCCATATTGGTTGATGATGGTTCAACAGATGGCAGTAGCAGCATCTGCGATACGTATGCCGAGCACGACCCTCGCATACAAGTTATACACCTTAAACGCAACAAAGGGTTAAGCGCGGCGCGCAATGCAGGTATTGATAAGGCCAAAGCCGAATATATTACATTTATAGACAGCGACGACTTTATTGCAGACGACACGCTGAAAATGCTCATGGAGACACTTGCCGTACATCCCGATTACGACATGATTGAATATGCGGTGCTGGAGTATTTTGGTTCAAAACATCCCCACCGACTGCAATTCTTTACGAAAGAGTATACCGATATGACCGAATATTGGTTACAATGTAAGGCATACCGTCACACGTATGTGTGGAACAAGATATACAGAAGGGAACTGTTTAATCATGTGCGATTTCCTGTGGGCATGACCTTTGAAGACTGTCTTACAATGCCCCTGATATTAAAAAACTGCCGTCGGGTAGCTACGACAGGAGCAGGATTATACTACTATTGTGAAAATAAGAACGGGATAACCCAACGTGCAACGGCTGCCGATTTGAGCTGTATGCTGCTGGCTCATGTAAGAACCATCAATAATATTGAAAAGGAATTGGATAAAACGGGGACGCGACAGAAATGGAATAACGATATGGCAGCATACTATGCACACGTGCTGAATATCCAGTTTGATGTATACGACAAGTCGGGTTGTTTCTTCGTGAACAGTCGTAAAGGAAATAAAGTGCATACCCATTACCGCTTCCCCATACTGCCTTACCGCAATACCTTTAAACTAAAATTATTACATCTCATAGGAATAAAGTGCTTATGCTCGCTCCACAGAATCATCAGACACCTCTTATAAGTTTTGTTATTGCCTACTACAATTTGCCCGTTGAAATGCTGATACAATGTATTGACAGCATTACGGCATTGTCGCTTAGCAGGGAAGAGCGCGAAATAATTGTTGTAGATGACGGTTCTGACCTGTCGCCTTTAAACGATATGACAGGACAAAGAGATGATATAATATATGTGCGACAGCAGAATGGTGGTTTGTCTTCGGCAAGAAACATGGGACTTGCATTGGCCAAAGGACAGTATATTCAGCTGATTGATGCTGACGATTATCTGCTTCAGGCACCGTATGAACAATGTCTTGATATTGTAAGATACCATAAGGATGCCGACATGATACTGCTAAAGGGAACATCACGACATCGTGCTCATATCGACTTTATTTTTGAAGGCCCCGTATCGGGTACCGAATTTATGCAGCAAAACAACCTGAAAGGGGCTGCATGGGGGTATATTTTCAAACACGATATTTTAGGAGATTTGCACTTTACGCCAGGTATTTATCATGAAGATGAAGAATTTACACCCCGCCTTATGCTCAGGGCACATCATGTTTATATAACAACATCTGAGGCCTATTTTTACAGACGCCGCAGCAATTCAATCATGAACAACAGGAAAGATGAGCATATTACAAAGCGGCTAAAGGACTTGTTGAATGTAATTATTCACCTGAGGGATATTGCTGCACAATTAAATCAGGAAGAACAAAAGGCATTAAACAGACGCGTGAGTCAGCTTACAACCGATTATTTATATAATATCATTCACCTCACCCACAGCCGGAAACAACTCGAAAATGCAATAGAGGCTTTGAAAAGTTTACAGCTTTATCCCCTGCCTGCGATAAACTATAATCGTAAATATACGCTTTTCCGTAAGATGACAGAGACGAAAATAGGCCGGACTATTTTAATAGCGTTAATTAAATAACCTGTTTTACTAAGACGATATGAAAATTCTGCTTCTGGGAGAGTATAGTAATGTGCACGCAACGCTGGCCAAAGGTTTGCGTCAACTGGGCCATAAGGTAACAGTTGCCAGCAATGGCGACTTATGGAAAGGCTATGAACGCGACATTGATTTGGCCCGGAAAGATGGAAAATGGGGAGGTTTATGTTTATATATAAAGATGATAAGCCTGCTGCCCTGGCTCAGGGGATATGATGTTGTACAGCTTATCAACCCGATGTTTCTTGAACTAAAGGCTGAACGTATTAAACCTATTTATAATTTTCTGCGCAAGCATAATAAATGTGTGGTGATGGGAGCCTTCGGCATGGACTATTACTGGGTAAGCGAAAACCTGCATCGGCTGCCCATGAAATACAGCGATTTTAATATAGGAAAGCACCTGCGAACAGACGAACCAGCCCTAAGAGAACGCAACGACTGGTTGAATACGCCCAAGGGGAAGCTCAATAAGATAATAGCAAACAGCTGTGACGGTATTGTTGCAGGGCTGTACGAATACTGGGTTTGCTACCATCCTGTGTTTCCTGATAAGACGGTATTCATACCCTATCCTATTGTGACAGATCCTGATGTAACCATAAAAGAATCTGATAAAAATAATGTGGTTAAATTATTTTTGGGCATAAGCCGGGGGCGGAGTGCTTACAAGGGAACTGATATTATGTGGGAAGCCGCCCGGGACATTTGCAAAAAATACCCAGATAAAATAAGTCTTCGTGTAGTAGAAGGGCTGCCTTATCACGAATATGTAAAGGCCATGAAAGATGCTGACATCATTCTTGACCAGCTATACAGCTATACACCTGCAATGAACTCGTTGCAGGCGATGAGTATGGGCATTATAAGTATGGGAGGAGGCGAAGAGGAAGGCTATGAAATAATAAACGAAAAAGAACTCAGGCCTATTATAAACGTGGAACCTTCATACCGCAGTGTTTACACAGCTTTGGAACATATCGCACAACATCCTGAAGAGGTAACAATGCGTCGGCAGCAAAGTGTTGACTATGTTAGGAAACACCATAATTATGTACACGTTGCGAAACAGTATGAAGCATTTTACAATAGACTTGTCATAAGTAAATAAAATATATGTAAATGTTTGTTGATTACGAATTATTAATTACTTTTGCAGCACATAAGAACGATATATCATGAAAGAGAAAAAAGCTATTACACTAAAGACTTTAACCAAAAGCAATGTTTGGGATATTCAGGAAAATGATGTGTTTCGCATGTGGGAAGCAGCAGAAAAAGATGCTGATCTCAAAGATAATATGCGCAGATACACTGACATTATTAAAACTGCCTTTGACGTTGAAGAAATAATGGTTGACCGTCCGGAGGTAATCTCTAAATACGAAGCACGTGGATTTAAGGTGGGAAGCATCAAAATTGATGATGAAAACAGGAAGAAATATGCCATCAAAAAGAAGGCTATCATGCGTGTTACTGATCTTTCGTACGAAAATATTAAACATATTTCTGCTGCAAAACTGGTTAGCGTGTTGGAGCGTAATTTTGGAGGTGGCTGGGAATCACTCTCCCAGAGCATACAAGATATTATAGAAACAGGATTTGATATTTCCACGACTACCCTGCCTCAGGAGCGTTTACACAAAGCCGGTGGCCTGTATGAGAAGAAGGTTGCCGACGGATATGAGGTTCTTGAAATTCCTAAAGGAACATGGACGGAAGCTATATTTGTTAAAGAAAAGGAAGATGTAGAGAATGAACCACTTGTTCCTCATGGCGGATTTTCAGAAGATGAAATGGAGGAAATTGTTGTTGATGACGATGAAAACGACAGCGATTCTGATGAGAGTAGAAAACGTAGACCGCAAGATGATGACGATGACAGCTTTGATGATGATAAGTTAACAGAGGAGAGTTATCGTACAACATATGAAACTAACCCCGAAGACCTCAACTATGAAGCCGAGGAAATTAGTGACGATGAAGAGTTTTAGTTGAATATCTGCTAAATAAAAAACAGGGTATATCAAACCATTGATATACCCTGTTTTGTTTTATAACAATACGATAAAAGCTTGAATGCTATTTATTAGTTGGATATTCGTATTTACTTCCCGTTTCTTCAACAAGACGCTTACGGAACGATTCGGGGAAACCCGGGCGTGAAACATTAGCGCCCAACCCTTCAGGGGTACGCTGAAACTGTCCGTTAGCATCAGGTTTAACAATCATATCATTATATTTTACAATAAGATAGAAAGCCAGATCTTTCCATCGTGAAAGCATCTGTTGGGCTTTTTTATTACTGTAATTATTGAGGAACTTCAAAGCCTCAGCCCGATCAGACGAATAAAGCTCGAGGGCTTTTGACTCAATTTCCTTTTGATTGGCAAAGTAATTTTGCTCTAAGGAGTCGCGGACTTGCTTAAGACTTGGGAACATTAACGAATAACGAGGATAAACCATATTGCTTACCCAGTTACAAACCCAATAAGCATTGTTCATGGAAAATGTTACCGCATCAGCTCCAGGAGTGTTGTAACATTCGGGCTGTACCGTGTTTCCACAATAAATTGGTGTATAAGCGACCATGTTTCCATCGTCATTTCCAAACCACAGTATACCGCCAATTTGACGGGGTAGCCAGTCTCTCATCTGAGAAACAAACGAAAAGGCTGTTTGTTGTGTGCTGACTGGTCGTTCGTTAAAATACTTCTTTCCATTACATGAGAAGATTAACGGTGTTGGTCGATAAGGCATTTGCCAGACTCCTCCACCAATACTTGTACTGTCAAGAGCAAGTGGTGTACCCTCGTAATGGTCACGCATAGCCTGCTGTACATCCTGTATGGACAGTTTTTTATCAGGAATGACCCATAAAGGCATGTCTTCTGCATCTTTATCCTTACCTAAAGCCCAGGGCAAATAGCGTTCGAAGCCTTTCTTAAAACGATTAAAAAAGGCCCAGACACGAGCGTCACAAAAGCGACGTCCTTCAAAATTCGGAGTAGCATAAACCTGTTTCCAGCTAAAATCTTTGTCGTTACCGGTAAACCATCCTTTCGCTCGGGCAAACTTTATGACATCTTTAGCATACATGACATTATGCTTGTCGTTCATATTAAATTTACCAATACGGCTCTGGTTAGCATGCGCACATATTGCATTATCGGGAATACGCTGGGCAACCCATACCACACTTTTCGACCCTGGTCCCTTACCTTGCATCTCCATAATCCAGGCTTCGTTGGGATCGCATATCGTAAAGGTTTCACCTTCAGAACAAAAACCATACGTTTGTGCAAGGGTTGTCATGACCTTTATTGCTTCGCGAGCATTCTTAGAACGCTGTAAGGCAATATAGATAAGAGAACCATAATCGATTAAACCTGTCGGGTCGACCATATCTTCACGACCTCCATAGGTTGTTTCGGCAATGGTAACCTGGTACTCATTCATGTTACCTATAACGTTATAAGTCTCAGGAGCTTCGGGAATTTTACCATGATATTTATGGGTATCCCAGTCAATGATGTCGCGCATCTCACCTTTTGTATGTTTTTCTGCTGGATAATGTGCAAGACCAATAAACATACCATAGTCATCAGCATTATAAGTACAGAAAACAGAACCATCGGCAGAAGCCTTCTTTCCAACAATAAAGTTGGTACAAGAAAATACTTTTACTCCAATCAACAAGAAGATGGAAAATATAAAATAACGTTTCATCTATTGTATATTGTATTTAAATTATATGAATAAAAAGGTTGGCATGAAATAACTTGCGGTAAGTCTTTTAATGTTATTTCGAACTAATGCCATCGATTTTTGAAGATTGCGGAACAGGCGAACTGCCATCTCCAGGCATACCTTGCGGTCGCATACGCTGAGAATCGGGCTGTGATTGATTAACAGGTATATTGCTCTCGACAGCATTCTGCTTTACAGACTTAGTACTTACATGGCATCGCATTAAGTAAATATTACTGATATTCATTAATCGCAGAGTTGTAAGTGAGCTGTTACTACTATTATCTTTCGTCAGTATAAAGTAGCCCTTAACCTCTTTCATGCCTATATTGTCATTGTCTTCAATCTCTATGCGCTGTGCCATAGAAGATGACAACTGAACTGTTCGTGCAATAACACTGTCATTCTTTAATACAACAGCCATTGTTGCAACACCGCTTCGTATACCATCTTGGAAAATAAAGTCGCAATTAAAATTCAATATTAATTTGTCACCTTTATGAAAAGTAGAATCTGTTTTAAAAGAATAAGAATAAAGATTATAAGGTTGATTGGGCATTAAAATAAAGGAACGTTGCGCTCTCCAAATGTCAGCAGTATCTCCTGACGCTGAAAACGAACCAGCATAAAGTCCTTCTGGTGATCCGTATTTCTTTGCTTCATTCTGCATACGCTCTGCAATATGGCTATATATTGTCTGAAGTTCATCGGTATGACGCATATAATATACCATTGATGTGTCGAATTTTTCCTTACTTACACCATATTTCTCTAATACTAAAGAACGATATGCAACTAAATTTTCATCGTAATTTCCTTTGGCCTGGCCTGCCATGGCATCGGCGAGATGATAGTCATACAATATATTCTCCATGTCTCCTGCCGAGATAAATTCGGATGGAGTAGATGGTTTACATCCCGTAAATTGTAATATACCGATAAGTAGGAAAACAATTCCTAAAACAAGTTTTTTATATTCCATGCTCAACCACACTTCAGAATTAAAATATCAGTTATCTATTCTTATAGCGTTTAATGGCATTACTGAAAGTATCACCTATCGTACCCATATCTTTAGTACAGAACAGGAACAAGCAAATAATCCCTGTCGTAACCGAAGCATCTGCAAAATTAAATATAGGAGAAAAGAAGATAAATTCGTTTCCGCCTACAAAAGGAAACCATGCAGGCCATGTTGTATGAATAATTGGGAAGTAAAACATGTCAACAACCTTCCCCATTAAAAAGCCAGAATAGCCCGTTCCAAAGTCTACTATTGTTGAAATATTAAAAGGAGTGGAAGAAGAGAATATCAGGCCATAGAACATAGAATCCAATATATTACCAACGGCACCTGCGAAAATCATTGAAAGTAGAATAACATATAAAAATCTTCCTTTCTCTTTAATGACTTGACAAATATACCAACCTATAACGGTTACGGCTATGACACGTAATACACTAAGAAATAACTTATTAACTAAGGTAACGCCATAGGCCATACCATTATTCTCAATAAAATAAATATAGAACCAGTTCGTTATACGAATTGATTCTCCAATAGACATAGAAGTTTTAACTGCTATCTTTATTGTTTGGTCTATAATCAGAACAGCTATGATTAAAATCAGAGCTAAAATACCTTTATTGGCGATAATTTTCTTACACATCAATATTCTTTCTCAATTTTTTTGTAGAAACGTTAAGTGTAGCATGAGGTACAATACGTAAACGTTCTTTAGGGATTAGTTCACCTGTAATGCGATCTATTCCATACGTTTTATTCTCAATACGAGTAAGTGCAGCCTCTAAAGATTTAATAAATTTATATTCACGTTGCACCTTTTGAACGAGATTCTCTCTTGTAATAATCTCTGTACCTTCCTCTAAAATATTATAAGATGCTGACGTATCAGCATCAGTATTTGAATTGGCATTACTTAACTCTTGCATTGCCTCGCCATAACTCTGACGAGCTATTGAAAGCTTATTATTGATTATTTGCCGAAACTCTGCAAGTTCTTCGTCAGAATAATGTCTACTGAGTCCCATATGGAAAATTATATCAGAGATTTAAAAAGAAAATATTTTTTCGTTTCCATTCTGTTTAAAAGTTAGAATAGAAACGAAAAAACATCACAAATATATTACACTTTTTTAATTTGAATATTCAAATTAAAATTATCAAACTCTATTTCAGAACCATTATTATTTGCAATAATAATATTGTCAGCTAAAACTTGAGACATAATATAATCTGAAAAATCTTTTACCGCATCGTCCATTTCAGCATATGGGCTTACCGTTACAATAATACGATCAGTAATATCCAAGCCTGTATCTTTCCGCATATTCTGAATTCGATTTATAAGTTCACGAGCCAAGCCTTCCTTACGTAATTCAGAAGTTAACTCTACTTCCAAAGCAACAGTAATATTCCCATCATTACTTACAAGCCAACCTGGAATATCTTCAGAAATGATGTCAACATCATCAATAACAACTGATATTAAATCATCATTTACATGGAAAGTGATTGTACCTTGCTTTTCAAAGGCTGTAATTTCTTCTTGTGTTAAACTCTCCATCTTGGCTGCCACGGCTTTCATTTGCTTACCGTATTTTTTACCCATGACACGGAAGTTACACTTTACTTTTTTTACAAGGATTCCTTGTCCTTCAGCAAACTTCAGTTCTTTAACATTTACTTCGTTCAGAATCAAATCCTTTACAGCCTCAATATGCGCTTTCTGCTCTTGATCTATTGCAGGAATCATAATCTGTTGTAGAGGTTGACGAACTTTTATATTCACTTTTCTGCGAAGCGCCAAAACCATAGATGTAATTTTCTGCGCAATATCCATTCGCTTCTCGAGGTCTTCATCAATAAGAGAAGTGTCTATCTCTGGGAAAGTTTCAAGATGGACTGATTCTTTTTCACCTCCTAAATCATGATATAATTGATCTGCATAGAAAGGTGCGAAAGGTGCAAGGAGTTTTGAAATCGTAAGTAAACATGTGTAAAGTGAAGAGTAAGCAGCAAGTTTATCATTACTCATCTCTTTGCCCCAGAAACGTTTTCTATTAAGCCTGACATACCAATTACTTAAATCGTTATTCACAAAGGAATCGATGAGACGTCCTGCACGAGTTGGATCATAATTGTCTAATTCAGACTTAACATGTTTAATCAGTGAATTAAGACTTGATAATATCCAACGATCTATTTCTGTCAAAGAATTGGTACTAAATGACAATGCACTTTGTTTAGGATTAAAACCGTCAACATTGGCATAAAGAGCAAAGAAACTATATGTATTATATAATGTTCCAAAGAATTTACGACGACACTCGTCTACACCATTTTCGTCAAACTTTAAGTTATCCCAAGGTTCACTATTAGTTAGCATATAGAATCGTACAGCGTCAGCACCATACTTATCTATCATTTCAAAGGGATTAATAACGTTACCAACGTGTTTACTCATTTTGTTACCCTTTGAATCGAGCACAAGTCCTGATGATATTACATTTTTAAAAGCAACAGAATCAAAAACCATAGTTGCAATAGCATGTAATGTAAAAAACCATCCACGAGTCTGATCTACTCCCTCATTAATAAAGTCGGCGGGGAAAAATGCAGGGGCAATAGGTGTACCAGAATATGAGCTATGAACAAGCATATTTCTATATTCCATTTCTGATAATCCCGTACACTTAAGTTCTTCTTTATCAATTTCTCCTTCAAATGGATAATGAGATTGTGCATAGGGCATGGAACCAGAATCAAACCACACATCAATTAAATCACTCTCTCGATACATTGGTTTTCCTGTATCACTTACCAAAATTATATAATCAATATAAGGACGATGAAGGTCTATCTTATTATAATTATCTACACTGTAATCACCTACTATAAAGTTTCTATCCTTTAATGGATTAGAGCTCATAAAGCCTGCAGATACAGACTTTTCTATTTCAGTGTAAAGCTCTTCAATTGAGCCAATGCATTTCTCGTTTTTATCTTCATCACGCCAAATCGGCAATGGTGTTCCCCAAAAACGTGAACGTGACAGATTCCAATCATTAAGATTTTCAAGCCAATTGCCAAATCGCCCAGAACCTGTCGATTCTGGATGCCAATTAATAGTTTTATTTAGAGCAACCATCTCCTCTTTTTTCATGGTATCACGAATAAACCAACTATCAAGTGGATAATATAGAATTGGTTTATCAGTACGCCAAGAATGAGGATAATTATGTATATGCTTTTCTATCTTAAAAGCAAGACCTTGCTGTTTTAATTCCAAACAAATAATGACATTCAAATCATCATCTTTCTCAGACTGCTCTTTATTCCATATACCATTAAGATTATATTTAGGAGCATAGGAGTTCTTAACATAATCACCAGCATGATGATTATATAATTCAATATTAACACAAGATTTAATAAATGTAGAATCTAATTCATCAACGGTATAATACTTTCCTTGCAGGTCTACCATTGGACGAGTTTCTCCTTTTTTATTTATAAGATACAAAGAAGGGATTCCTGCATCTTTAGCAACCTTTGCATCATCTGCACCAAACGTAGGTGCAATATGAACGATACCTGTTCCATCCTCGGTCGTTACATAATCACCTAAGATAACTCGAAATGCATTATCGCTCATTTCAACGAACTTATCTACACCATTTTGTTCGTTAAACACTTTATCCGGATGCGCTGTAGCATATTCATTTACAAAAGCAGAACTATACTCTCCTATCTTTTCACATGGCTTTATCCATGGCATGAGTTGAGCATAATGAAGACCTTCAAGATCCTTACCCTTCATATGGTCAACTATTCGCCAAGGACATTTTTTTTCTTCTTTATTAAAAGCTCCTAACTTACCATCCTTAACTTCCTGTTCAGGAGAGAAGTAAGCATTAACACGACTTTCTGCTATGATAACTGTTAACGGTTCACCATTATAAGGATTATACGATTCAATAGCAACATAGTCTATCTTAGGGCCCACACATAGTGCAACATTTGAAGGAAGTGTCCAAGGTGTCGTAGTCCATGCTATAAAATATGGTTTACCATGTCTGTTCCAAGTTGGTTTGGGATCTTTTATTAAGAATTGTGCCGTAACCGTAGTATCTTTTACATCCCGGTAACATCCAGGCTGTGCTAATTCATGACTCGACAATCCTGTACCGTCAGAAGGAGAATAAGGTTGTATTGTATAGCCTTTGTAAAGCAATCCTTTATTGTAAAGCTGCTTTAAAAGCCACCATAATGTTTCAATATACTTATTATCATAAGTAACGTACGGATGGTCTAAATCCACAAAATATCCCATCTTCTCTGTAAGCTCACGCCATTCTTGTGTAAACTTCATGACGTTCTCACGACACTTATGATTATAATCTTCTACTGAAATATATTTATTAGAGTCTTTATTATCAATATCTTTCTTTGTTATACCAAGCTCTTTTTCAACTCCCAATTCAACGGGAAGGCCATGGGTATCCCAGCCTGCTTTACGCAAAACATGGAACCCCATCATGGTTTTGTACCTGTTAAAAGTATCCTTTATGGCACGAGCTAAAACATGATGAATACCAGGATGGCCGTTTGCAGAAGGTGGCCCTTCAAAAAAGATAAAATTGGGACATCCTCTACGTTCTTCAATACTCTTATGGAAAATATCATTTTTATTCCACAACGACAATATCTCTTCATTAGTCTTGGTCAAGTCAAGACCATTATGCTCGGTAAACCTTTTAGTCATTATAAAATACTTATACCTTATTATTAATTTCATGCAAAGATAGAAAAAAATAATATTATAAACAAGAAAATATTTATCTTTGCACGAAAACGAATTTCCATGTTAGAAATCAAGAATGCTAAGTATATAATATCTTCTCCAAATGTAGGAAAGTGTCCTGAAGACACAAAGCCTGAGTTCGCATTTATCGGACGAAGTAACGTTGGAAAGTCAAGCTTAATCAATATGATTTGTAATCACAAAGGCTTGGCAAAAATATCTGCCACTCCCGGCAAAACTCTTAACATTAATCATTTTCTTATTAATACAGATTGGTATTTAGTTGACCTTCCAGGATATGGATATGCGAAGCGTTCAAAAATAGTACAGGAGAAATTAGATCGAATGATACGATCATATATTCTTTTACGAAAACAACTTATTAATCTTTTTGTACTCATTGATATTCGGCACGAACAGCAGAAGATTGATCGTGACTTTGTTGATTGGCTTGGTGCAAGTCAAATCCCATTTACAATTATTTTTACTAAAGCTGATAAGCTCGGACGTGTTAAAGCACAACAGAATGCCAAGGTATGGATGGAGCAGCTCCTTGTAACTTGGGATACACTACCACCTTATTTTATATCAAGCTCTAAAGACAAAACTGGGCGAAATGATATTCTCGATTATATTGAACAATGTATCAATGAACTAAAAGATTAAATCATGACTCCCTTTTTAGATGTACAAAACCTTACAAAGTCCTTTGGTTCGGAAACACTATTTAAAGACATTAGTTTCTCCGTTGGCGAAGGTCAGAAGGTAGGACTTATTGCAAAAAATGGTACAGGGAAATCAACACTCCTCGAAATTCTTTCCAATAAAGAAGGTTATGATAATGGTAAAATCATTTATCGTAATGATATTAAAATAGGCTATTTGGAACAAATCCCTAAATTCAATCCTTCAGAAAAAGTTATTGATGCTTGTTTTAATCATCATGGTAACCCAGACCGAATATTAAAAGCTAAACAAATTCTCACACAATTACACATAGAAAACCTTCAACAACCCATAGGAGAACTTAGTGGCGGACAACAAAAACGTGTTGCCCTCGCTAATGTTCTTATCGATAATCCCGACTTTCTAATATTAGATGAACCTACTAACCATTTAGATTTACTAATGATTGAATGGTTAGAAAATTTCCTTTCCCGTTCTTCCCTCACATTACTTATGGTCACCCACGACAGATATTTTTTGGACCATGTCTGTAATTTAATCTTAGAACTTGATAATGAAAGTATTTATACTTATCGTGGAAATTATAGCTATTATTTAGAGAAAAGACAAGAGCGTATTGATAACCTGCGTGCAGAAGTTCAACGTGCCAACAACTTATATCGTACAGAATTAGAATGGATGCGTAGAATGCCACAAGCCAGAGGGCATAAGGCAAAATACAGAGAAGAGGCTTTTTATGAATTAGAGAACAAGGCTCACCAGCGTATTGAAGAACGTCAAATGCGCTTAAAAACAAAAAATGTTTACATTGGCTCTAAGATATTCGAGTGTCAATACGTTTCAAAAAGGTTTGAACAAGATGACGGAACTGCCAAAATTATACTTGATAACTTCTATTATAATTTTGCCCGCTTTGAGAAAATGGGTATTGTTGGTGACAATGGAACAGGTAAATCTACATTTATCAAAATGCTTTTAAATATTGTCAAACCTGATAGTGGACAATTTGATATTGGAGAGACTGTTCGATTTGGTTATTTTTCACAAGAAGGTTTAAAGTTCAAAGAAGATGATAAAGTTATTGATATTATCACAGACATTGCAGATTATATCGATTTAGGTAATGGACGAAAACTAACAGCTTCACAATTGCTTAATTATTTTTTATTTTCTCCTGAACAGCAATATACATATGTTTATAAGCTCAGTGGTGGAGAGCGTCGTAAGCTTTATCTGTGCACTGTTCTTATGAAGAATCCGAATTTTTTGGTCTTGGACGAGCCTACAAATGATTTGGATATTCAAACTCTTCAAGTCCTTGAAGAGTATCTTCAGGACTTTCCCGGCTGTGTTATTATTGTGAGTCATGATCGTTATTTCATGGATAAGGTAGTAGACCACCTGCTCGTTTTTAAAGGAAATGGTGAAATAAAAGACTTCCCCGGAAACTATACACAATATAGAGAATGGAACAGTTTAAAATCGAAAGCTGAAAATAAACTTCTGGAAAGTAAAACTATAAATAAAAGGAAAAAGGATTACCATCATGATACACGACGGCGTTTAAGCTTCAAAGAGAAACAAGAGCTTCAGCAGCTTTCTCTGGATATTGACCGTTTAGAAGAGGAACAGAAAAATATCGAAGAAGCGTTATGCTCTGGCAACCTGTCAGTAGCCGAACTTACTGATAAGAGTAAACGTTTACCCATACTTAAGAATGAGCTTGACGAAAAAAGCATGAGATGGCTTGAACTTAGTGAGATTGAGTAACTCTCATAACTTCTTCCTTCTCTAAAAACAGGCCTATGCAAATCCGATTAATATTTATCCTTATCTGTCTTTTCCATGTCTGCAATGCTCAGGCCGACAGGAAAAAAGGGATACACCTTCTCCAACGGATTCACAATTATGCCATATCCATAGATACTTCTAAGCAAATAAAGCACGAGTATTATTCGTATGTCCGAACAACTATCGATGTAAAGCGTCGCAATTTCCTCCTTCCTTTAGTTCCCACCGTTTACGTTATCGCTCACGGCAGGCAACGACAATATATTTCTGAGAGCTATAACAAAATTATATCGCGGGGTTATAACGATTATTCCATTCAAACATTACTCCGTACAACCACTATACCCCGGAAAAAAGAACCTCTTACCAATCTCAATAAATACCTGGCACCAAGATTATATGAGAAAACCATTATAGATAATACACTTCTTTCTCCTTTTCACCCGGCAAACTTTAAATTCTATCAATACCGTATTATCGTAGCACACAGTAACACCATTCACATACGCTTTATACCCAAAAGATACAATACACGTTTAATAAAGGGCGATGCAGAAGTCGACTATATTACTGGACGTATTATTAAATGTAACTTCTCTGGTGAATACGATATGATAAGTTTCTCATCACAATTAGAACTGGGGAAAAAAGGAATCATGTCGTTGTTACCTCATTATGGTACTACACAATTCCAGTTTCGCTTCATGGCTAACCTGATTACAGGAAGCATGACTGCCTATTATAATTTAAACAAACCTCTTTCTGACAGCATTAATAACGGGGACAATTTTAAACAAATGTCTCTTCTGCGTCCCGATTCTCTTAGCCCGACTTTAAAGGATTTATATCAGCAACAATTAAAAAGACAGATACAAGACTCTATCGAAAAGGCCAAAGACTCCATTCCTCACAACAATTGGGCTAAGCGAATATTCTGGGACATCATCGGTGACAATCTCTTAAACCATATAAAAACCAACTACGGCCAGAATAATAATGGCTATCTTCGTATCAACCCCATCTTTAATCCGCTTTATATGGGTTACGACCATCAAAGGGGATTTACCTACAAATTCACCTTTAAAACAAATTATCAACTTAGCTCAAACAGCGAATTATCTGCGAAATTAAGAGGGGGATACGCTTTTAAGCAAAAACAATTTTATTTCCGAATCCCCGTATTTTATTATTTCAACAAATATCATAATGGTTATATAAAAGCCGAAATTGGCAATGGCAGCCATATCCGCAACATGTCAGTACGTCGTGATATTGAATCACAGTTTGCCAATTCGCTGTGGACCGGACTAATCGATTACGACCTGTTAAACGAGTTTCGTCAAACCGATGCCCGACTTACTTGTAATTACGACATCAATAAGTACTTCAGTTTTCAGGCTGGTTTTCTTTATCAGCGTAAAGACGCCATCTATAAACATGCCTTTAAGGCATTGCAATGGGAGCCTACCTATATCTCCTTCTCTCCTACTTTCGAATTACAATACCGACCATGGGGATGGCGCGGACCCATTTTCTCTGCCAATTACGACCGCAGCTTTAAAAATATTCTACGCTCAAATACTGTATACGAGCGTATGGAATTTAACGCTGAATATATTCATCGGCTTAACCCGTTACAGTCGTTACAAATGCGTATTGGCTCAGGATTCTATATTCACCGGCATCATAAAGCCTACTTTCTTAACTACGAAAACTTCAAAGAAAACAATATTCCAGGTGGCTGGAACGATGATTGGAGCGGTGGATTTGAACTGCTACGAAGTGATAACTATAATGCCTCCAATTATTATATCCGTGCCAACTTTACATACGAAAGCCCCTTGCTCTTGCTTAGCTGGCTTCCTTTAGTGGGCCATTATATGGAAACCGAACGTATTTATTTCTCAGCTCTCGATGTTCGCAACGCACATCCTTATTTAGAACTGGGCTATGGCTTTACGTCACGTGTAGTATCTGTTGGCTTCTTTGTCAGCAATGGCAAGAATAATCGTTCTGTGGGCTGCAAGTTTGGTTTTGAACTTTTCCGCCATTGGTAATATATATCAAACAGGCTGCGAACAATTCTTATTTCTGAATTATCCGCAGCCTGAACTTTTTCTATATAGTTATTTATTCTTTATTCCAAACCTGATAGTCTGTATTGTCAACATAATCAAACGATTCCGGCTCTTCATCATCAAATAAATGCTGCTTAGCCAGGCCTTCATTCTCACCCACAGAACGTGAACTTATTACAAACTGGGCAATATTATCATCAGTTAACAAGCAAGTTAACTTCACCTCGGGAGCAATATATTTCTCTTTCATTGTATCTGTAATCTTATTTTTATTTTACAACTTTCTTACCGTTAATGATATAAATGCCGTGTGAAGGATGCGCTACACGTCGTCCCTGTAAGTCGTAAATCACATCTTCTTTCTTTTGTACATCACTATTTACACTGCTAATTCCCGTAGCTTCACGGGCAGCATCAAAGTCAATTATCAAACCTTTGGCACGAGCAATAGAGGCATCCAGACATAAGCCGGCACGATGAGCAGGCAGATTAATCGACTTACCTTCACGTACACCTTGTTTATAAAAGCCCATGCCCTGTGAGCCGGCTGCCAGTACATAATAGCGTTTCCCCGTAGTGCTAAACTCCTCGCCTGTTGCTGTACCTACTAATAAATTGCCTGTTACATCTTCTTCTGCACCTGTTACATGGGCCTGGTATGTAACCGTACTGTTTGCAGGACCTTGTAAAACAAAGCCTGTTTGCTTAGGAATAATCTTTCCTGCACCAAAAGCTTTCACAATTGCCTGATCAGGTAAAGCCTGATTTCCACTTGGCGTTACACCAGTGATAATATAAGCCGTGCAGCCGGCAGGAACAAGAAAGTTTTCATTATTCAAATAATAAGTGGTAAAACCAGTAGAACCAATTGTAAGACGCTCGTTATATTTATCTTGTTGATCCTTCCAATACTCTGCTGTTTTATAATTTTTTGAACAATCTACTGGCACAAAAATAGTTTGTAAATTGTTAAGATATGAAAGAAAAGGAGATGATGGAGTAGCCATTGTACCGTTTGTAAGCGTGGCAGGTACTCCATTCATAAACTCTATTTCTTTAAGTTCACTCATATCACTGAAAGCATTATAGTCGATATTATTAACCTCACTTGGTATTTGAAGTTGAATAGCTTTTTGATACCGAAATACACCTATCCCTATTTGCTTCAATGTTTGTGGTAACTTTATTTTAACACCAGGAGCAGACAAACCAAAAACACTATTCCGAAATGTACCTTCTTTAAGATTAATAAGCTTAGTATTAGATAAATCAATAACTGAAAAATCACAGCCAAAATCAAAAGCATATTCACCTATATCTTCCAATGTTGATGGGAAATAAAAATCAGTTAATTTCTTAATACGGACAAATGCCATTCCACCAATTTTTTTTATTCCTTCTGGTAAAGTAATTCGTTTTACTGTTGAAGACCCAATATTAAAGTGGAAACCATCAAAGGCAACTTCTGTTACATAATAAGGTTCTGATTCTCCACTTTTATTAACCGTAGAGGGAACTGTTATTTCTGCATCCACAATTGTTTGATTCTTTGAGGCGGCCTCAACTGAAACATATCTATTTAAAGCATCTATTACAGTATATTTGAGGGGAAAACCTTCCTGACTATTGACTATAAATGTAACTTGAGCTTTTCCAACAATCGTGAATAAAAGAAAACAAATAAATAATAATTGTCTTTTCATACAATACTAAATTGAATTAAAAAATGCAGTCCTGAAAACAAAAAAATCTCTTTTTCTTCCTACTAGAAAGATATATAAAAGCGAACAAAGGGAACTTAAGGAAGCCCTTTGTTTATTGGTAATACGGCACGCTTCGCGCGCGCGTAAGCGAAGTTTAAAAAAGTGTGATTAGACGCTAATAAGAATGTGTGTGTGTGTGTGTGTGTGTTAACAAATTATTTGAATTAACCAAATATTTTGTTATAAAAATCAATAAAACAGATAAAAACCATTTGTTAACATCCCAAATGCAGGTTGTTAAGCATGGCATTATACTGTAAGATTGATTTAAAACTCTCATCAACATTCTATTAACTGGCGTGCAAAGTTATGCAATATATTTAATATCACAAAGTATTTTGCATAAATAATCTGCAAAATTTTAATATTGAGTCAAATAAAAAGCCAGCTTTGAACTTCGGTTTTTCTCATACCTCATGATGGCGACGGACTGACATCGTGCCCTGCTTTTGCTTTATATACTTGTCAATTCATACACCATTCGGTATCATAGCAATGACATTCATATCATAAACCCATCAGCAAAGGGCATCAATAAATTATTGTGAATGCTCTGTTGCTCATGGGTTCTTTTTTGTCTTATTCCGGCTCTATAAAAACAGAATAGAACCAGAACGATGTTATTTTCGTATATAATCTTTAGCAACGAGGTCGTAGTAAAGGGCTTCGAGCTCGCCAAGCGACAGTTTTTCAACACTGTGTTCAATGGTTCGTACCAGCTCTTCGCGCCTGCTTTCCTCGTCTCCGCCAAAATGAGTAAATACCTTGTTCATGTTTACTCCTGCTCAAACTTATATTTACTCCCACTCAATTGTCGATGGCGGTTTCGACGAAATGTCGTAACATACGCGGTTTACGCCCTTTACCTTACGAATAATCTCGTTCGAAACATCGGCCATAAAGTCGTAAGGCAGACGCGCCCAGTCGGCCGTCATGGCATCCATAGAGGTTACAGCTCTCAGTGCAACGGGGTGTTCGTAGGTACGTTCATCGCCCATTACGCCCACTGAACGTATGGTTGACAACAACACCGTGCCGGCTTGCCATACATGATCGTACAAACTGCTGCCATCATCCATTTTATATTGGTGCATCTTTTCGATGTAAATATCGTCGGCATCTTGCAGAATGCGCACCTTTTCACGTGTAATATCGCCCAGAATGCGTACCGCAAGGCCCGGACCAGGAAAGGGATGACGCTTAATCAGATGCTCAGGCATCTGCAGCTCGTAGCCCACACGGCGTACCTCATCTTTAAACAGCCACTGCAGCGGTTCGCACAATTTCAACTTCATATCCTTTGGCAAGCCGCCTACGTTATGATGGCTCTTGATGGTCATTCCGGTTATACTGAGGCTCTCTATACGGTCAGGGTAGATGGTTCCCTGAGCCAGCCATCTGGCGTCGGTTATTTTACGGGCCTCGGCATTAAACACTTCTACGAAGTCTCTGCCTATTATTTTGCGCTTCTCTTCGGGGTCGGTTACGCCCTTTAAGTCGTTAAAGAACTTTTCGCTGGCATCTACACCTATCACGTTAAGACCCAAACCCTCGTAAGCTTCCATCACCTTCTTAAACTCGTTCTTGCGCAACATGCCATGGTCAACGAATATACACGTCAGGTTTTTACCTATGGCCTTGTTCAGCAATGTGGCGCAAACCGATGAGTCGACGCCGCCCGAAAGCCCCAGAATTACACGGTCGTTGCCCACCTGCCGGCGCAACTCTTCTACGGTAGACTCAACAAACGATGCCGGACTCCACTGCTGTTTGCTCCCACAAATGTCAACAACAAAGTTCTTCAACAATTGCATACCCTGAAGGCTGTGATATACTTCAGGATGGAACTGCACGCACCATACCGGCTCTTTGTCGCTGGCGAAAGCAGCATACTTTACATCAGCCGTCGAGCCGATAATATGAAAGTAGTCGGGAATAGCCGTAATGGTGTCGCCATGGCTCATCCAAACCTGCGAATTGGCCTCAAAACCCTTAAACAACGGGTTTGTAGTATCAATTGTCTGTAAATTGGCACGTCCATACTCGCGCGTGCCGGTTTGCTCAACTTTGCCCCCACCTGCATAGCTGATAAACTGTGCACCGTAGCAAATGCCGAGCACAGGATATTTGCCCGTAAACTTTTTGAGGTCAACCTTAAAGGCTTCCTTGTCGTGTACCGAGTAAGGACTGCCGCTAAGAATAACCCCAATTACATCGGAATCGTTCTCAGGAAACTTATTGTAAGGCAGAATTTCACAGAAGGTATCCAGCTCACGGACGCGTCTTCCTATAAGTTGAGTGGTCTGTGAACCGAAGTCGAGGATGATGATTTTCTGTTGCATTGTATTGTTATTGTAAAGTGAGTAACCGTCAGTTATTTTGTTTAAGCCTCTGCAAAAAGGCGTCAGCATCGTGCAGGGAGTCGAGTTTTCCCACGTCCATCAGCTGTAAATCAGTCTTTACTACGCCCTGAACAGGAATACTTTTGCAGTTGTGGAGATAGAAATCAAGTATGGGAAACTTCTCCGGACAGCCGTCCATCAGCGGAAACATGCGCGGATAGAACACGTGAATACCACTGAAAGCATAGATAAAAAGATGCTCGGTTATGGGCTTTGGCGATTCACCTATCGTATAAGGATAGGATATTGTCTCAAGCTCTGCACGTACCTCATCGAACGGTGTCTTTATTTCGCCCGTCTCTATATTTACCCATCCTACAAGACGCATCGCCTTATTGAACACCAAATAGCGTTTGGTTTTGCGCCAGCTTACCAGCAGTCGTGCCCCCGTCATGAGATGAGGTACCCTGCAGTCAGGGCATATTACTTTCTCATCGAGCGAGTATAAGCGGGCCAAATCAACATTGCTTAATATGTCTACATTATGAATAAGGATGGGAAAGCGCCTGTCAAACAGCACCTCTGCCTTTTTTATACCTCCCCCCGTATCAAGCAAACTGCTGGTTTCATCGCTGATACGAATATCCATATCAAAATTATGGTTATGCCTGAGATAGGTAATAATTTGGTCAGCAAAGTGGTGAACGTTCACCACAATGCGCTCAAAACCTGCATCGCGCAAGCCAAATATAACATGTTTCAGCAGCGGTTCTCCCCCCACCCTTACCAAAGCCTTGGGCATTGTATCAGTAAGGGGCTTCAGCCGGGTTCCCAAACCCGCTGCAAATATCATGGCTTGTTTCATCTTTCTGCTTTCGGTATTTACACCTTATTATAATAATACACACCGCTACACATTCTGAACGTTTCGCGCTGGCATAACTTGTTCTATGTTTTGCTCACGATGAACAACATGAACTTCAACGCCAAACTTCTGGCTTATGTGCTCAGCGAGGTGCTGTGCACTGTATACACTGCGATGCTGACCACCCGTACAGCCAAAGCAAAACATCAAATGGGTAAACCCGCGCTGTATATATCGTGCTACATGCTTGTCGGCAAGGGCATAAACGTGTTCCAGAAAGTCTACTATTTCGCCGTCGTCTTCAAGAAAGCGTATAACGGGTTCGTCCAGCCCTGTAAGCTTTTTGTAAGGCTCATAACGTCCCGGATTGTGCGTCGAACGGCAGTCGAACACATACCCTCCGCCGTTACCCGACGGGTCTTCAGGTATGCCACGCTTGTACGAAAAGCTGTAAACGGATACCTTTAGCGGCCCTTTGCCATCGTATTTTGAGAAGGTAGGCAGCCCGTCCTGCGGGTTAAGCGGATAAATATCGGCCGATGTGGTTTTGAAACCATCCTTGCGTGGCTGTATGGGAGCTTCACGATGGGCAAACTGTGGCATATCAGTAAGCCTCTGCAAAACATCACGCAGATAGGGGTAAGGCAACACCGTTTCGCGCAATTTCAGCAAGTCGCGCAGGTTGTCCATGGCAGGAGGTATGCTGTCTATAAAGTGTTGCTTGTGCTCAAAATAGCCTCTAAAGCCATAAGTACCAAGCACCTGAAGCGTACGAAACAGCACAAACAACGTTAAACGGTCGGCAAAATGGCGCAGCGTAGGCACCTCGATGTATCGCTTTAGCGAGTTATAGTATTCGGCTATCAGCTCACGACGCAGCTTAAACGGGTACTTAGCCGATGCCTGCCACAGAAAAGAAGCCAGGTCATAATAGAACGGACCCTTACGCCCACCCTGAAAATCGATGAAGAACGGCTGCCCTTTCGCGTCGAGCATTACATTGCGAGCCTGAAAGTCGCGGTAAAGAAAGCTCTCGCTTGGCTCTGATGTCAGGTCCTTTGCAAAGCGTCGGAAGCTGGCTTCGAGCTTTAATTCGTGAAAGTCTAATTCGGTAGGCTTGAGGAAACAATATTTAAAATAGTTCAGGTCAAACAGCACACTGTCCTCATCAAATACGGGCTGAGGGTAACAGTTGTTCCAGTCGAGCCCTGCCGCTCCCCTTATCTGGATGTTCGGAAGCTCACGTATTGTGCGCTTCAACAGGCGCTGCTCGGCCAGGTTATAGCGTCCTCCGGCTTCGCGTCCGCCCTTGATAGCGTCGAAAAGCGAAACATTACCAAGGTCGCTTTGCAGGTATCTCATCTCGTCTTCACTGGCTGCAAGCAGCTGCGGAACGGGCAGACGACGCTGCATAAAGTGTCTGGCAAGATATATAAAGGCATGGTCTTCGTCCTTGCTGGTACCAATAACACCTATCACCGTCGCCCCCTTGTCGTCGGTAAAACGATAATACTGGCGATTGCTGCCGGCGCCTTCGAGTTTCTTTACGCTTGCCGGCTGGCGTCCTGCCCATCGCACATATAATTCGGTCAGCTCTTTCATCGGCGGTTGTTTTCGGCTGGTTTGTTCTCCTCATCCATCTTTTCGCGCCGTAAATCTTCAAATATACGGTGCGTCTGCTGGCGGTATTCATAGTTTGCTATCAGTGCATCTACCACAAAAAGCAGCATCAGTACACCCGCTGACATCAGTACCGAACGGGTAAGATAAACCAGCCCGGCCGATATTGCCAAAAAAACAGCAATTTTTTTCCAATCCAGACGAATTTTGATTTTCATACTGCAAAGATAACATTTTCTTTTTATTCGTGCTTCTTCTGCCCTACAAAATACAAACATATCGGTGTAATAGTTTGCTCAGAAAAACATAATGCTACCCGTTTTACATGCTGATGCCATTGGTTATACGCCTTTTTCGTCATTGTACGGCGGCCGCCAAAAGTGTTGCTGACGGCCGTCATACCCGTGGTGCTGCGATCGCCGTCAGCGCTGCTGACGGCCGCCAGACAATGGATGGTACGCCATAATGGCAGATATTATTCGAAGCAGAAAGTTCAACAAATAAAAAAAAGGATACAGGCATTACACCTGTATCCTCTTTCTTTTATGATATGGCTAATGTTTACATCTGTGGTGCCATCGGCATGGGAGCAGGGTGCTCCTCAGGCTTGTCAACTATAAGGCACTCGGTTGTCAGGAACATTCCTGCAATAGAAGCAGCGTTTTCCAATGCTACGCGTGCAACCTTGGCTGGGTCAATAACACCCTTTGCGCGAAGGTCTTCGTACTCATCGGTACGGGCATTGTAGCCAAAGTCGCCCTTACCTTCACGTACCTTGTTTACAACCACGGCACCTTCGCCACCTGCGTTGTACACAATCTGGCGGAGAGGCTCCTCAATTGCGCGGTAAACAATGTTGATACCTGTCTGCTCATCCACGTTATCGCCCTTAAGGCCAGCCAGTTCTTCCTGAGCACGGATGTAAGTAGTGCCGCCGCCTACAACAACACCCTCTTCCATTGCTGCGCGTGTAGCACAGAGAGCATCGTCAACACGGTCTTTCTTTTCCTTCATTTCAACCTCAGAATTAGCACCTACATAAAGAACGGCAACACCACCGGCCAGCTTGGCTAAGCGTTCCTGGAGCTTCTCTTTATCGTACGAACTTGTAGTGTTTTCAATTTCGTTCTTAATCTGTGCCACGCGAGCCTGGATGTTTTCCTTATCACCAGCACCGTTAACAATGGTTGTATTGTCTTTCGAAACAGTTACCTTGCGAGCTGTTCCCAGCATTTCAAGTGTAGCCTGCTCGAGCTTAAGCCCTTTCTCTTCGCTGATAACCACACCACCTGTAAGCACTGCAATATCTTCGAGCATTGCCTTACGACGGTCGCCAAAGCCAGGAGCCTTAACGGCACAAATCTTTAATCCGCCACGTAAACGGTTTACAACGAGTGTTGTCAGTGCCTCAGAGTCGACGTCTTCAGCAATAACAAGCAACGGACGACCGCTTTCAGCTGCAGGCTGTAACACTGGAAGGAACTCCTTAAGATTAGATATTTTCTTATCATAAATGAGGATATACGGATCGTCCATCACGCATTCCATCTTGTCTGTATCGGTTACAAAGTAGCCCGAAAGGTAACCACGGTCGAACTGCATGCCCTCAACCACACCGATAGATGTGTCACGAGTTTTGCTCTCTTCAATGGTAATTACGCCGTCTTTAGAAACTTTGCGCATGGCATCGGCCAGCAACTTGCCAATTTCTGGGTCGTTATTGGCCGACACCGTAGCCACCTGCTCAATCTTGTCATAGTTGTCACCAACAACCTCGGCATTGGCTTTAATATGCTCTACCACCTTGCTGACAGCCTTATCTATACCGCGTTTGAGGTCCATAGGGTTGGCACCGGCAGTAACATTCTTCAGACCTTCGTTTACAATAGCCTGTGTAAGGATAGTTGCAGTGGTTGTTCCGTCACCTGCATCATCCCCTGTTTTGCTGGCAACACTCTTAACAAGCTGCGCCCCTGTGTTCTCAAACTTATCTTCTAATTCAATTTCCTTGGCAACAGTAACGCCATCTTTGGTAATTTGAGGAGCACCAAACTTCTTCTCAATAACCACATTCCGTCCCTTAGGACCAAGTGTTACTTTTACTGCATTGGCCAATTGGTCAACACCCTGCTTCAGCAAGTCGCGGGCATCAGTATTGAATTTTATTGTTTTTGCCATGATATTTTTTATTTATTACTTCGATTGTATAAATTAATTATTTCGTTTTTAGCTTGTTTGCTAAACATTTTATTAGTCTTCTACCACTGCGAGGACATCACTTTGACGCATCATCAGATACTTCTCGCCATCACATTCAAGCTCGGTTCCGGCATATTTGCCATAAAGAACAGTGTCGTTTGCCTTAAGCACCATGGCTTCGTCTTTAGTACCTCCGCCAACAGCGACAACCTTACCACGTTGTGGTTTCTCTTTAGCTGTGTCAGGAATAATGATTCCTCCTACCTTTTCTTCAGCTGGTGCAGGAAGTACCAGCACTCTGTCTGCTAATGGTTTAATCTTCATAATTGTAATTATAATTAGTGTTTAGTTATATAATTTACATTGAAATACACCGTCTTTTTAACGAAAAACGTGCCAATTACAGCATAAAGGGCTGTTATGACCATTTTGTCAGTCGGTATAATGACAGTTTTGTCATATCATTACGGCAGAATGAGTGTTTTCATAACAAAATAGCTTTTTTCTATTTTTATTTGGATAAATTGCTGTATATTTGCAAGCAATCACCTTTTTTAATATACATAATTAACTTGTATGAAAGATTTTCTTAAAAATGTAGGCGCAACCGTTGTCGGGTTGATGTTGTTCTCTGTAATCGCTGGCGTTATCGGAATTATGGGTATTGTAGGCATGATTGCTTCATCAGAAGCTACACAATCTACAACAGACAACTCGGTTCTCGTGCTGAAACTCGACGGAATAATGGAAGAACAGAATAATGAAAACGAAATTGCAAACCTGTTCTCCGACAACAACGACGGCACATTAGGGTTGCAGGAAACACTATCTGCCATCAAAAAGGCAAAAACAAACAACGATATTAAAGGCATTTACATACAAGGAGGTGCGCTGGGTGCTGACATGGCACAGATGCAGGAATTGCGTGATGCATTAGTTGATTTTAAGAAATCAGGAAAATGGATCATTGCCTATGGTGAAGACTTTTCGCAAGGAACATACTATATTGCCACCACGGCCGATAAGATTTACCTGAATCATGAAGGTGCAATTGACTGGCACGGTATAGGCGGTCAGATAGCCTTCTATAAAGATGTACTGGCTAAAGTGGGCGTGAAAATTATACCGTTTAAGTGTGGTAAGTACAAAAGTGCCACTGAACCATTTACTGAAGACAAGATGAGTGAGCCGAGCAGGCAGCAGACAGAACGCTATATCGGCGGATGGTGGAATACAATTTGTCAGGCCGTAAGCCAGAGCCGCGGTATCAATGTAAGCACACTGAACAGCTATGCTGACCGTGTTATATCAATGGAACCGGCCGAAAACATGGTAAAATATAAAATGGTTGACGGCCTGTTATACAATGATGAAATAAAAGACGTAATTAAAAAGAAACTCGGTTTAGGCAAAGACGATGTTATCAATCAGCTCAGCGTAGCCGACATGGCAAATATTAAAGAGGATACAAATGGCGATGAGGTTGCCGTTTACTATGCCTATGGCGACATTGTTAACGAAACACCGAAGCAGGCTATATTACAGAACAATCACTACATTTCAGGACAAGATATGTGTGACGACCTCGAAAGCCTGGCCGATAATGACGATATTAAAGCCGTGGTTATCCGCGTAAACTCGGGCGGTGGTTCTGCCTACGCATCTGAACAACTGTGGCATGCAGTTCAGAAACTAAAAGCAAAGAAACCTGTTGTCATCTCTATGGGTGGGGCCGCAGCCTCTGGAGCCTACTACCTTAGCTGCGCAGCCAACTATATTTTTGCCGAACCTACAACCATTACAGGTAGTATCGGTATCTTCGGCATGGTATTCAACAAAACCGATTTGATGACAAAGAAACTCGGAATTAAATATGATGAGGTTAAAACAAACCGCAATTCTACTTTCGGTTCTGCTGATATTCCTATGACAACAGAGCAGATGGGCTTCATACAGACAAGCATAAACCGTGGTTATATGCTATTTAAGAGCAGGGTTGCAGCGGGTAGAAAAATGTCAATGGAACGTGTAGAGGAGCTGGCTCAGGGCCATGTTTACTTAGGAGAGGACGCTATAAAGATTAACCTTGTTGACGAATTGGGCGGTTTAGACCGTGCCGTTGCCAAGGCTGCACAGCTTGCAAAGGTGAAGACATGGTATGCAGAATCATATCCGGAGCCAATGGACATGGTTGAGCAATTATTAAATAGCGGAACAACAAGAAACAATTTCCTTGATGAACAGCTACGGCTTGCACTGGGAACACTGTACGAACCTTTTATGTTGACACGAAGCTTGCAACAAATGGATGCCATACAGGCCCGGATGCCATTCAGGCTTCAGGTAAACTAACAAGGATTTTGGATATAGCGTAACAACAAAATAAATGATTGATAAAATAAGTAAGGAGAAGCATATCGCATGATTGGGTAGAAAATTTCAGACTGTTTGATACAGAATTGAACGCTGTTTCATGCAACATCGAAAGCCGCATGCTATAATATAATAAGGTATGAGAACAGAAGGCGACTTAATTAAGATAAACCGCTGGCTGCTACCATTAAGTTGGTTGTACGGGTTAGCTGTGTCGCTTCGTAACGAACTGTTTGCCCTTGGCATATTAAAAGAGCGGAGCTTCAGCATACCGGTTATATCAGTAGGCAACATTACTGTCGGTGGTTCAGGCAAGACTCCACACGTAGAATACCTTATCAGGCTATTGCAGGATTATATTAAGGTGGGTGTATTATCGCGTGGATATAAACGAAAAAGCCATGGATATGTATTGGCTGACGACAATAGTACTATGCGTGATTTGGGTGATGAACCATACCAGATAAAGCAGAAGTTTCATGATATTTATGTGGCCGTGGACAAAAATAGATGTAATGGCATTACACGTCTTACACACGATAAAGCTACTTCCAACGTCGGCGTGATACTTTTAGACGATGCTTTCCAGCACAGATACGTGAAACCTGGGCTCAACATCTTGCTTGTTGATTATCATCGACTTATTATTTACGACCGTCTTCTGCCAGCAGGCCGACTGCGTGAGCCGCTAAACGGCAAGCAACGAGCCGATATTGTAATCATTACCAAATGCCCAAGAGACCTCAAGCCCATGGAATTCCGTATTCTTACAAAGGCTATGGATCTCTTCCCTTACCAGCAATTATTCTTTACAACCATCGATTACGGTACACCACAAGCCCTTTTCTCAGACAAAACTACATCGCTAAATAAATACAATGTGCTCTTAGTGACAGGCATTGCATCGCCAGAACAGATGGAGAATGACATGAAACATAAGTGTCGTTCACTCACATCGTTAGTCTTTGAAGACCACCATCTGTTCAACACTAAAGACGAACAGCGTATCAATAATGCTTTTGAAAGATTACCTTCACCCAAAATTATCGTTACGACCGAGAAAGATTCAACGCGACTTGTCAATCTCAACGGCCTTACAACAGAGGTTAGAGATGCAATATTTGTATTGCCAATTAAGGTGAAATTCATGCTCAATCAAGGAGAATTATTCAATAATAAAATTATAAGTTATGTACGAAAGAATTCAAGAAACAGCAACATGGTTAAAAGAAAGAATGACAACGCATCCCGAAACAGCCATCATTCTGGGAACCGGACTGGGACAATTAGCTTCCGAAATAACTGATTCATACGAGTTTTCCTATAAAGATATTCCCAATTTTCCAGTGTCAACGGTAGAAGGGCACGCCGGAAAGCTTATATTTGGTAAATTGGGAGGCAAGGATATTATGGCCATGGACGGTCGCTTTCATTACTATGAAGGCTATGACATGAAAGAAGTAACGTTCCCCGAACGCATCATGTTTGAGCTGGGAATTAAAACGCTTTTCGTCAGCAATGCGTCAGGAGGCATGAACCCTGATTTCCAAATTGGCGACTTAATGATTATTACAGACCATATCAATTTCTTCCCGGAGAGTCCGCTTCGAGGCCGTAATTTCCCTACGGGACCACGCTTCCCTGACATGCACGAGCCTTATGATCATGAACTAATAGCCTTAGCAGAGGATATTGCAAAAGAAAAAAATATAAAGGTCCAGCATGGTATTTACCTCGGAGATATGGGGCCAGCGTTCGAAACTCCTGCCGAATACCGCATGTATCGCATATTGGGAGCCGATGCCGTTGGGATGAGTACGGTGCCCGAAGTAATCGTAGCCCGTCACTGTGGCATTAAGGTTTTCGGCATGAGTATTATTACAGACCTTGGCGGTTTCGATGTTCCTGTTGCCGTAAGCCACGAGGAAGTGCAGAAGGCTGCGAACGAAGCTCAGCCTCGAATGACCGAAATTATGCGCGAAATGATTCGACGTTCATAAAGGATAATTTCAGAAAATGGATATTTCTAAATTGGGAGAGTTTGGTCTTATTGACCATCTCACAAAAGATATTAAGCTAAAAAACGCTTCTTCCGTGTATGGTGTAGGCGATGACTGCGCCGTTATGCACTACCCTGACAAGGAGGTTCTCACAACCTCTGACATGCTAATGGAGGGTGTTCATTTCGATTTAACCTACACAACCTTACAGCAATTAGGCTACAAAGCGGCCATGGAGAATATCTCTGACGTCTTTGCCATGAACGGTACACCACGTCAAATGATTGTTTCAATTGCAGTAAGCAAACGCTTTAAGGTCGAAGACCTCGAAGAATTCTACAACGGACTGCGTAAGGCATGCGACAAATGGAACGTAGATATTGTAGGAGGCGACACTACTTCATCATTTACAGGTCTGGCCATCAGCATTACGTGTATCGGTGAAGCCGATGCGAAAGATATTGTTTATCGAAATGGAGCACATGAAACCGACCTTATATGTGTCAGCGGTGACCTTGGTGCAGCATATATGGGACTGCAATTATTGGAGCGAGAAAAAAGCGTATACTATCAGCAAATAGATACTATAAACAAGAAAATTCAAAAGGCAAACGCCGAGGGTAACAATGCGTTAGTAAAGCATTTACAGGAAGAAGGCATGAAGATTACTGACTTTCAGCCCGACTTTGCCGGTCGCGAGTATCTTATTCAACGCCAGCTTAAGCCCGAAGCAAGAGGAGATATTATTGCCCTTCTCAAAGAAAACAATATCCATCCAACTGCTATGATGGACATCTCGGATGGCTTATCGTCTGAGCTTCTGCATATATGTCGTCAGAGTCATTGCGGTTGTCGTATCTACGAAAAGAAGATTCCTATCGACTATCAAACCGCCGTTACAGCAGAAGAGTTCAATATGAATGTTACAACATGCGCCATGAATGGTGGAGAAGATTATGAATTGCTCTTCACCTGCCCTATTGGAGACCATGAAAAACTGAATGCTTTAGAGCATAAAGGCATCAGACAGATAGGATATATCACAAAAAAAGAGCTGGGAACAAGGCTCTTGTCACGTGATAATAAAGAGTTTGACATTACAGCTCAAGGATGGAAAGCCTTCTAAAAGGCATCGCCCACCACTTCCTATATTTTCATCATAAGGCCTGCATCCTGCCATCTTCAGGATGCAGGCCTTGTTGTAAATAGAAATAAACAGGCCAAAATCCGAATTATTTTATTGGATAAGGCAGACGTTTTGTTAATGGATATTAAATGTGTTTATTTAATTAAGACATTTCTCTTTACTTTCAATCGTATTCACTACCTTTGCAAACGCTTAGAGAAAATAAAGGTACCTTAGCTCAGGTGGTAGAGCAATGGACTGAAAATCCATGTGTCCTTGGTTCAACTCCAAGAGGTACCACACCAACCATTACGAAGGCAGTTTCTTATAGAAACTGCCTTTTTTATTTCCAATCTTATGCCTGAGGCCTGCTAATTATAAGAAAAAACGGCATGATTAGTGTGAATAAGATAGAATGTTGTAATTTAGCCGCATCAACCAAATAATGATATTTTTATTACCAAAACCATTTTAAGGATGAAGAATTTTGTTGCAGTTATATTCTCATTCCTGCTTATATCCTGCGGATTGGAACACAATAAGGTCGACAATGCTGTCGCAATATGCTGGGAAGCACAGCAGACTGACAAAAATCCGACAATTGATTTTGATAAAGCATTCGACTTTGAGTGGGACTCACTACGCTTCTATTCTGTGGGCTGCAGCCTTGAAGACATCAACCGTGATTTAGGTTTTCCTCTCACGGAATATACTGATTTGGCCGACCGCATGGTGTTTTTGAACCATGGTAAGCCTGCATACATTACAGGATGGTGGTATAATATAGAGAAACCAAGTGGCACAACCATTGGCTGTAATGGTTCTGTCTTTAAGACAGACCGAAAGCATGCAAAGTTCAAAATTCAGAAAAGAGGCAATCTCTACATTCTCTGGCCACAGCAAAGATGATAAAATATTTATAGTATTACAGCGTTTAAATAGTAAATACATATCATAAAAACATAACATATTTTCCTATTCCATTATACTATATCAATGAATACAATACAACAAGTAAAAGAAAACTTAGCGTCAATTCATCATGTTGACGACTCAAATTTTGACAAATTAAACCTGCTTTGTGAAGAAATAAACCATATTAATAAAGGTATACAGCCTGACACAAGCCTTATTCGTCCTCTCCTCGACATCTTGGAAGCAAATCCCAACTATGATTTTGGTATGCCCGGATACATGGTACACACGCTCGAAACCTATTATAAAAAGGGATTAGAACAGGAGTTAATCGGTTCCATAAAGCGCAACCCCACCCTCTATACCATCTGGATGCTAAACCGAATTATCAATGGTACAACAAACAAAAAAGAACAAACCTGCTACTTGAATATCCTAAAGGAAGCACTTCAGAAGAATATTCCCGATTATTTAAGGACGCAAATTCAACACCTCATTGATATTCATCAATAGCCGGCAGCCTTTTTAAGATGTGCTCTAAGTACATTTTGATAATAGCCACATACAAAAAGAACGATGTAAAACAAATAAAATAACAGGGTATGATCTTTGAACAAACAGAACAGCAACTGACCAAAGCAGAGATTACTGCATTTGAACAACAGTATGAAATTGAGCTTCCCGAAACATTTAAACAGCATTATTTACAATACAACGGAGGCTATCCGCCATACGAATACCTCAAAGGGGCAGACCATATATTTACAATTAACGGCTTCTACCCCATTAAATATGGACGCCTAACCATTGAAAAGCTAATCAGTGATTATCAGAAAAGCGGAATAAACCTGACAAAAGCAATTCCCTTTGCTTATGATAACGGAGGCAATGTATACCTCTTATCAGTTGAAAAAAGCACATGTGGCCAGGTATTTATCATGGAAGCCGAAACTGAAAACAACAAAAAGCCCTTGTTGGTTGCAAAGAATTTTACCCATTTCCTCGACTCTTTCTTTGAATAAAGGCCATACAAACTTTTACTCCTTATCAAGAAAGAAACCGGCAAATATTCAGTCAGAAAACTCAGTCCACTACCCGTTCTCAAATAAAAATCGGTTTAAACATCGCACGTTGTCAGATAAAATGACAACATAAAACACAAAAAACAGCTACATGGTAGCTGCTTTTTGCGGTGCGTACGAGATTCGAACTCGTGACCTCCTGCGTGACAGGCAGGCATTCTA
>JABZLB010000063.1 GCA_015256945.1 Prevotellaceae bacterium
TCTTAAATCTCTATGATTTTAATTATTATTCTCCCACAAACTGGCGTAGGTGCCTGCCGTTTCTTCCTCTTCAATAGCGCCGTTGAAGAAGTTTTGCTTGGCATCGCCACCACCAGGAGCTGACGTTGTTCCGCGTGGCAGGGAGATAATATCGAGTAAACCTTCCATTTCCATAGTGGATACGTAGGTGAAGGGTGCTGTATAATGTTTCTTGTTATTCATAAGTTTCATCTCCATAATTTAGAATTTGTAGAACTTTTGTCCTTTTACAATATATATGTCACCGCTTTTTAGTGTATCGTAATTGTTGCCAACACGCTTACCATCAATCGTATAGAACGTTAGTTTACCACTGCGTAGCTCGTTCTCGGTAAGCTCTTTAGGAGTATTAATGCCCGTAGCGTCGCCATCTTCAAGCACAATAGCAAAGCTTTTTGCTGCGGCAGGCACTGTACCTGTGGTAGGCATGATGAAACAACGGAAGGCTGCAACATGTCCGTTAGCATCGCCATCGTTGATGGGTAACCATGTATTGTTGTTCAGGTTATAGGCTCCAAGTGCGGTTGCACGGTCGTGCTTAATGCGGTCGGTCGTGCCAACGAACTTCCAATTACCATCATTTGTTGCATTTATAGCTGTGGTATTAATATCTGGACTCACTGGAACTGTGATGTTTTGAAGCTCAGGAAAAGTATGTGTACCACCATCAGTTACTCGCACTAAGTACGGATGGTTTGCCTGTAACAGTCCTGGAGTAACTTGGACAAAACGGAAAGTTCCTCCAGGATATGTTGTATTTTGTGTATTTTTGTAACAGTTTTGAGTAAAATTACAGCCACATGGTATTCATAGAATGTATTGAGTGCAACTGATTTTAAATCATCGTGTAATGTGAGCTCCTTTATTGGAGAGTTACAGAAAGGCAGTTTGCCAAAGTACTAAACACTTGCAGGGATGTATAAGTGTTCAAATTTTAATTAATGAAAGTTCTTAAAAGCACAACTACCAATAGTAATTATCGGAGGGAGAAAAAGGAATGGAGCTGTGATAATATCACAACCTTCAAAAGGCATAATCCCTATTTTTTAAGTAGGACGGTAAGATAACTGAAGAAATTTTATTGTAACATTGAAGGCGTTATCACCCATAGCTGTAACAGAATATGAATAGTAATCTTCAGTAGTAATAACCTCAGGGATTTTAAGTTCTCTCGTTATATTCGTGTTTTTAGAATTCTCTCCTACAATGGTTACTTTATTCCCTTGAATTAGTATACAGCCATTCTATGTCGTTCCCTGTGTATATGTTGGGAATAATCTGTGCATTAACTAAATACGTATAAACAAAAAAATAGTGAAAAAAGAAGTAATTGTTCTTTTTTCATACGCTAAAATAAATCAGGTTAAAAGATAATCATATGAGTGTTTTTTATTCAAATAAGATACTATTTATATTATATTGTACCATCTGAAAGCAATAAGTGTTTTGTGATATGATAAAGAATGAAAGCAAAAAGAAAATACTTTCAAAATCAGTAAAGCAAAAAGTATTGACAGTGTTGTTTCATCTAAAAGACTATAAAGTTTTTATAATCTCTTCGTTCTCTTTCTATATATATTTATTAAGGTGTAACAACATCTTTTGCTTCGTAATTTGGTAGAGTAATAAAAAAATAGCATTTCTTTTAAATTTTTCTCATAAAAGCTTGCATGAATCTAAAATTCTATATACCTTTGCATCCGCAATTCAGGAAACGAATCACTTA